>DASYDV010000039.1:0-65555 GCA_036499375.1 Candidatus Udaeobacter sp. | reverse complement strand
AAGTAACCAGTGGCAGTGTTGGAGCCGCCGCTGTCGTTGAAAACCAGCGTGTCAGTTCCAATGGCGGTGTTCTGTGTACCGCTGGTGTTAAGCAAAAGTGCCGCAGCGCCCACCGCAGCATTGGAATCTGCGTTGTTGAGGGCCAGAGCTCCACCGCCAACACCAGTGTTGAAACTGCCGGCGCTATCGAAGAAGAGCGAACGCCAACCGAGAGCCGTATTTCCAGCGCCAGTCGTGAGAGAACTAAGCGCATCGCATCCTTCCGCTGTCGTGAAATTCGTGTAGCACGCCTCAGGTAGAAGGCTTGGGGATGTGGGTGGGATGCGGACGTAATAGATGTCTTCTTCGCCGTTGAATGTGGCGGCATACGCAACGTGAGCGCTGCCATTGTCCGAAACAACAGTGATGTAATCACCGATCTTGTCCTGATTCGGATAACCGAGAAACGGATTAAATGAATTACTCACGGCGACATTCGCCGACCAATTAGTTCCGCCGTCGACGCTGTCCGAATAAAAAAGCTGTGAGTCCGTATTATTCGCGCCGTTACGTGTGTCGTACCAGACAACGTCGATTCGTCCGTTCGGCGCAACCGACAGCGTGCCGAACCAGTGCCATTTAGCATGGTTGACTGGATCGTCATTGATGCGGCGCGGGATGCTGAATGTATTGCCGCCATCGGTGCTGCGCGCGAACATCACGTCGCTTCCATTAATAGTCCCGGCAGGTTGAACGCTGGCGAGCATGTAAACATTGTTGTTCGTGTTCGTGCCGGAACGATCAACGGCCAGATAAACCTGACCGACTAATCCTTCCGGATTAATCGGCTCGCTGAAAACGATGTTGCCACCAAGGTTTACCGCTCTGATTTGGTCGAACGTCGGAACCACGGCGCCGTTTTTTGCATTTGTCGACCGGACACACCAAATCCCACCGGTGTTCAGGTTCACGCCCCCGATGAAAAGGTTGCCGTTGGAATCAACATCCAATGTGCCCCAGGCAGGGAAATTCGGAATGTTGATCGGATTGATCCATGTCAAACCGCCGTCCGTGGAGCGTGTGAATTGTCTGCCGTCGTAATTATTTCCATCGGTGCTCCAAAATTGATACTGGAACCCATGCCCGGAACTGTTGGTGTTATCGATGGTGAACCATTGTTTATCACCGCCGTCTGCCGGCGCGATGTTCGTCCACGATTGCCCGCCCGTGAGCGATCGCCACAAGTCGTCAAAAAAAGTCTGGAGAAGACTGAGATAGAAAAAACCGCCGGCATTATCCGAGTTCAACACCGGATCGCTGCGGAAAATGTTGAATTGCAGAACGCCGGGCGAAATCCAGTTTGTGCCACCGTTAGTCGAATAAGCAAACCCGGCCTCGCGAAAGTTCGATGAGACGGTGTCGAACTGTCTCCAGCCGATGCTCACCTTGTTTCCGTTCGTAGGATCAACGCAAATGGACGGCTCATTCGCAGCGTCGCCAACCCGGTTGTTGCCGTTCGCATCCACGTTGACCTGATAGCTCGTGTACGGACCGAATTGCGACACCAACGCCGGCGAAATCCGCAATGCCGGTGCCGCAGGCCCGGGCGGATTATCATATTTTTCGAGAGGCTCAGTCGGAAGCGGCTTGCGTGGAATGGTCTGACCGGAAGCTGTCAAAATCAGCAACAGAGAAATGACGGAGGCAAATAAACCCGGCCGCAACATCCCACATGATTATAGACCCGATGCTGGCCGGGCGCACATTGTAAAAAAAGGCGACCGGCGGTTCGCTCCCTTTGCGCCCTGCGAATGCCGCCGGTCAATCAACCGAAAGACAATAGAACTTTAACCAGTCGTGGTTGACTGGAAGAATCCGGTTAACCTACATCCCCGTGCTCTTGCTCGTACGCCCGGATTGCGCGCCGCGTTTGTGGGCCGAGGACTCCGTCAACGGATCCATGGTAATAACCAGCCCGTGCCAGCCGCCGCTGCAGCTCCGCAACTCTGGATTGGCTGCCGCCGCTGTACTGAGATTGGTACTCGGCTCCGTATCCATTGCCGTACCCGTTGCCGTAGCCATAGTAGGGATAACCACCGCCGCCGTAGTAGGGATCGCCGTAGCCGTAATATCCATATCCATATGGGTAACCCCAACCAGCACCCCAGCCCCAACCCCACCACCAAGGGAACCCGAAGTCACCTATGAAGACCACATTATTGCCGTTATGATGATGGTGGCCGCCGTGCCAATTACCCCCGTTCCAGTTGTTTCGACCGCTCCAATTGCTGCCGTTCCAATTTCGGCCACTCCGACTGCCTCCGTTCGACGTGCGATTCGAGGCGGCGCCCGTGCGGGCGAAGTTCCTTCCGCTCATTCGAGCACCATACGGCCCCATGCCACCCCGATAGCCAGCATACCCGCTGCGGGCATAGCCAGCGTACCCACCGCGAGCATAGCCCGGATATCCACCCCGGGCATATCCGCCCGGTGCATATCCACCTCGAGCAAAGCCTCCGCCGCGTGCCATTGGAGCGGAGTGGCCACCGCCGCCACCGCCATGGCCACGGCCAGCCGCGGTGCTTAATGGCGCGGCAAGTGTTAAACCGAGAACACAAATTGCAGACAGGAAGAGTTTTGAATTATTCATAGCAAAGAAGGATTCCGTTCGATTAGACACCGCACACTGTCGAAAGTCTCGATTTTTTTTGCTCATTGAGAAAAAAATGACCGGCGGCTCGGGAAATTTGTGGCTGTGCCGCCGCCGGTCAATGTTCCAACGGAGCATTACTTCGGACTACGCTAATCCCAATCTGAAGAGCAGCGGCCTGGTAATGCTTGCGTCTACGACGAGCCCATTCCGGCTTTCGAAAGCCGCGATGGCGCCGCGTGTCTGGGGTCCTATGATTCCATCGACTGCGCCATCGTAATACCCGAGTTGCCCAAGGCGACGCTGCACAGATGCAACCATTGATGCGTCATAACCGTACGTTGGCGTATAGTAGGAATAGTAGTTGTTGTAACCACTGTACGGATAACCGCCATAGTATGAGTATGGGTAGGATCCCCAGGATGTGCCGTAGCCCCAGTTCGAAGACGGCCAACCCGAGTAGCTGTAGTATGGGTAAGATCCACCGCCATAGTAGTATCCTGTGCCCCTGTAATAGGTGTTAGCGCGGTAGCCTGGTGTGCGGTTGTAATAACCGGTCCCGCCGTAATAAGTGTTAGCGCTGCCGCGCGCTGTGCCACTGTAATAACGGGTGCCGCTGGATTGGGGACCGGCGTAAGAGCGGGTGCCGCTGTAACGCGTTCCACCGTAATATCGGGTACTGCCTACCTGTGATCTAGCACTCTGATTATGGCGATAGTGCGGCGTTATCTGTGTCGGTCGTGCAGCCATTCGGTGCGACTGCGACGACCTGCCCGTCGATTTTTTTGCCGGCTTACTTTGTGCGGGCGAGGCGATTAACGCGCCTGCAGCCAGACAAGTTATAAATAGTAAACCCTTGGTTTTCATCCTCTTTCCTCCTGTTGTATTTCCATTGTATCAAGCGCTGCCCAAAGTGTCGGCGGTCGCCATATGGCCACACCCAAATTCGCCTTTGGGACTGGCGCGAGGTACCCCTGTTTCGTGGCTGCACGCTGTGGCGGATGCTTCCTGAGAGAGGCAGAATTACGCTCGTCAGCGCATAGCGGTTGCTGATATCATGACCAAATCAAAATGATGAAGCGCGTCGCGGTGGTTCTGTTCCCCATAGCTGGCTGGCTATTTGTTTCCGCCGCGCACCCGGACCGCAGCACAAGTCCATCGCGCCAATTCGTGATTTTTGGCGCTGATGATGTTGTGCGCGGGGCGGTATCCGGTCTGGCAGAGCAGACGAAATCCAATCTTTTGGCGCTGTTACGGCAGCGCGATGATTGGAAGACGCCTGTCATCGTGAAGTTGCAACCACAACAGGCGAATGTTCCGGAAATTCCACCGGCCGATTTGCGATTCAGCCAAACCGGGTTCGGCATCAAGTTGCAGGTCGACCTGACCATCTCCAAAAATCTCGATGTTTCACTTGTCGAGCGGGAACTGCTTCGCGCGATTTTGCTCGAGATGATTTATCGAAACCAGGCAAACATTACTGCCGGCGCATTACTCGTTGAGGCACCCGATTGGTTAATTGACGGCGTTCTCGCGCTTTCACCTGGACGGGATCGCGGCCCGTTGATCGAAGCGATCGTCAACACGGAGAGGCCGTTGTCGTTGGAGAATTTTCTTCGCCAGCCTCGTGAGGTTCTTGGTTCCACGGGACGCACTCTTTATCGCGCATACTCGTTTGTGTTCGTTCAAATGCTGCTCGATGGAAAAAACGGCGCGTCCCGCTTGGCGCAATACATCGATCATCTATCCGACTCTTCAAATGATTCGCTGGCAGATTTGAAGGGGCGATTTCCGTCGCTTGCTGGTGGCGCCGATGGAGTTTGGCAACTGGCGCTGACCCAACTGAAGAACCTTCAAACATTTCGGTTACTCACATTTGCTGAAAGCGACGGACGCTTCGACGACTTGTTGCGGATAAAAATCTCCGAACCGAATAAACCGGTGAAAACGGTCCGGCTCGACCAACTCGCGCAGCACAAACCTTCGACCAGTGAGAAGATGGCACTCGATCAGTTGAAACGCGATTTGCTGCTCTTTGTTCCCCAAGCCAATCCGGTTTTGCGGCCGATCGCCCGTGAATACCAGGAGGTTGTGACGCTGCTTGCCCGCGGGAAACGGCGGGGAGTAGCAAAGCGTCTGGCGCGACTGGAAATTATTCGCCAAGAACTCGCCTCCAGGATGAGCGAGATTGATGATTACATGAACTGGTTCGAAGCGACCCAAATGAAGAGCGGTAGCGGCAACTTCAGCGGTTATCTAAAAGCGGTGAATCAATCGGAGTTGCCAGTGCCGAGGCGTGGCGATCCGCTCTCAATTTATGTCGATGCCTTGGAAGACCAGTTCGAAAATTAGAAAGTAGCGACAATATCTTTCAAGGAGTGACGGCTGCGAAGCCGTTACTCCTTGAGTCCGCAGTTGCCCCATCGTCCTTTGGCAATTACCTTGCGTCGCGTTTAGAACACGCGTTTTTTTTGATGCAAAAGATTGGATTCGCCGAGGCGCTCGATTCGGTTGTAGCAAACGATCCCCGTTACCAGCGGGACGGCTACATCTTTCTGCGTGACGCGCTCGATTTCACCACCAAGAAACAGAAGAAGACCAAGGGCGTTACCGTACGTCATGTAAGCGGGCCGGAATTGCTCGATGGCGTTCGGCAGTACGCGCTTAAGGAATTCGGTCCGATGGTCATGACCGTGTTCGATAGCTGGGGGATTCAATCCTGCGAAGATATAGGGAACATGGTTTTTAATCTCATCGGCGCCGGCGTGTTTGGAAAAACCGAAGAGGATTCAATCCAGGACTTCAAGGACGTTTACGATTTTAGAGAGGCGTTTGTGAAACCGTTCGTGCCTGCGAAACCGGAAAGCGACAAATCGCCGGCGCCAAATCCGGCCACGTCGAGCACGTGAAGTCTGCCAGGGTGAATTGAACGAATATTTCACCTTGGCTGTCGGTCATCCGTTATCTCATCACCGATGACTGAAACTGATGCTTACCAATTCAATTCTTTTCTTCATGTACCGCAGCCGAGTAGCGAATTTTCTCGCAATGGCTCTATTATTTCCCATGGTTAATTTGAAGGCTGGGCCACCTGAACCATCTGCCGTTATCGGGTTTCCGCCGAGCACGGCTCAAAAATGGATTTTGCCAAACGGACTCACTGTCATCGTGCAGGAAGACCACAGCGCGCCGGTTGCGAGCATACAGGCGTGGTGCGGGACCGGGAGCGTCGATGAAGACCAGCACCTCGGCGCCGGGTTGTCTCACATTCTCGAGCACATGCTCTTTAAGGGGACCAAAACCCGGTCTGCCAATCAGATTGCACAGAGCATCCAGAACGTTGGCGGCTACATTAACGCATACACTTCCTTCGACCGCACGGTCTTTTGGATTGACGTGCCGAAGGATGGCGTCAGCACCGCGCTCGAGGTTTTGAGTGATGCGATGATGAATTCCACCCTGCCGCCGGACGAATACAAAAAAGAACAAGAAGTCATCCGGCGCGAATTCGCCATGGGTTTGGACGATCCCGATCGCGTGGCCGGGCTGCTTCTTTTCGCAACGGCGTATCAGCGGCACCCGTACCGGTTTCCGGTCATCGGCGAGCTGGAGATCTACAATCAGCTCAGCCAGGACCAGGTGATGCAGTATTACAAGACTCGATACGTGCCGAATAATCTAACGTTTATTGTGGTCGGCGACGTGAACGCGGAAAAAGTGCGGCAACAACTTGCTGACTTGTTCAAGCCGTACCCGGAGAAATCTCTCAAGCCCGTATTCATTCCGTCAGAGCCCCCGCAACTTGGCCGGCGCGAAGTGCACAAGGAATTTTCGACCGAGTTGTCGCATCTCTCGATGGCGTGGCACATCCCGGAGGTGACCAGTCCGGACGTTCCGGCGCTGGATCTGCTCTCGACTATTCTCGGCGATGGGCGCAGCTCGCGGCTTTACCGGCGCGTGCGCGAAGAAGCCGGTCTCGCGTTTGGCATCTCGGCGTTCTCCTACACGCCGGGCGATCCGGGGTTGTTTGGCATCGACGCCACGCTCGATCCAAAGAAACGGGAAGCTGCCGAAAACCTGGCATTACAAATCGTTGACGAGGTGAAGCGGACCGGTGTGACTGCAGACGAATTGGAAAAGGCCAAAAAAATCATGCTAAGTCAGCATCTGGGCGCTCTGACCACAATGCGTGGCCAGGCTTCAGATGTTGGCTCGAACTGGTTGCTCACGCGCGATCTGAATTTTAGTCGGGAATATCTGGATGCGGTCCAGAAAGTGACGCTCGAGGACATCAAACGCGTCGCCGGCACTTATCTGACCGAAAATAATCTGACTGTCATCTCGCTAAATCCAAAAGGTTCCCTTGCCGGAAAAGCTGAGCCCGCGAAACCGATTGCCGCAGGCGAGATTCAAAAATTTGAGCTGGCAAACGGGTTGCGGTTGCTCGTGCGGGAAGATCATCGGTTACCGCTTGTAGGAATAGGCGCGGTCTTTCGTGGCGGCCTTCTCGCTGAGACGCCGCAGGACAACGGCATCACACGTTTGATGGCGAAGGTGCTGTTGAAGGGAACCAAGTCGCGTACCGCCGAGCAAATTGCTGATGAGATCGAAGCAGTTGGAGGCTCAATTTCCACCGACGCCGGGAACAACAGCTTCAGCGTGTCGGTCGATGTCATGAAGCCCGATGTGAAACTCGGCCTGGACCTCCTTTCCGACGTGTTGCTTAACGCCACCTTCCCGGAAAAAGCGATCGCGCGCGAAAAAGAAATCCAGATCGCCGCGATCCAGCAGGAGGAAGAACAATTGACCGCAGTCGCGCGCAATATCATGCGACAAGCGCTTTTTCCGCAGCACCCGTATGCGCTGCGCGCGAACGGTTCGGTCGCGCCTGTGCAACACCTGACACAAAAGGACTTGGTCGACTTTCGCGACCGTTATGTTGTGGCAAAGAACGGTGTGATCTATGTCTTTGGCGATGTTAAAGCCGCTGAGGTAAAACAGCTCGTCGAGCAAACGCTCGGCCAGATGAAACCCGGCGCGCTGGCTTTGACCGATGCGAAGCCATCCACGCCGTTGAGCAAACCGGAAACTGTCGAGAGCCGTAAAGACAAAGCGCAAGGCGTCATCATGGTTGGCTTCCGCGGCGCGAGCCTGTCCAGCCCTGATCGCTACGCGCTCGAGCTAATCGATGAAGCAAGCAGCGATCTCGGATCGCGTTTCTTCATTCGGATTCGCGAGCAAATGGGGCTGGCCTATTACGTTGGGGCCAGCGAGATGCAAGGCCTGGTGCCGGGATTGTTTGCATTCTATCTAGGCACCGATCCGGAGAAAATCGAACCGGTGAAGACGGCGTTTCTCGATGAAATTCACAAGCTCGCCAACGAAGGTCTTACGCCTGTGGAATTAGAACGCGCAAAAAAGAAACTCATTGGGCAACAGGAGATCGCCAATCAAAGCAACGACGCTTTCGGTTATCATTGCGCCCTGGACGAGCTTTACGGGCTGGGCTTCGATTATTACAAGCAACTCGAGCGCAACGTGAACGCCGTTACGCTCGAAGACATCAAGAAAGTTGCCGCGAAATACTTTCGCGATCAGCCGTACGTTTTGGCTACCGTGCAGCCGCCCGCCTCTGCCAAGGCTACAGCGGGCAAGCCGGAGAAGAAGTGATGAGTGATCAGTAACGAGTGACGGGAGAACGCATTCATGATACGCTGCTTGAACTGATCACCCGTCACCCATCACCAATCACTTCTTCATATGGCTGAAGTCCAAAAAACCGTCCAGAGCGGCGAACTAACGCAGCGCTTCATCGAGTTCGTGATGATGACCGCGCAAAACGCTGCGCTCTTCCTTGGCCAAATTCCAAATCCGAAAACCGGCGAACCGGAAGTGAACCTGGATCTGGCCAGGATGTTCATCGATCAACTGGAAATGATTCAGGAAAAAACGCGCGGCAACCTGACGAATGAAGAAACGATGGTTCTGCGCAACACCCTCTCCAATTTGCAAATGGCATTTGTGGAAGCTTCAGGTAGCGTGCCACCGCTTGGGGCGCAGGAACCTGGTGCGGCGCAACCCCCGAAAGATTTCGGGGCGCGCCCTGGCGAGGGCGCGCCAGAAGCTGGGCACGAGCAACCAGCGGAACAACCGAGCTCAAGCGCTCCCGAGCAATCGCCACCGGTCGCCTCGAGCGAGCCCGAGCCCGAATCGCGAAAAAAATTCACCAAAAGCTACGGGCCATAGTCGCTATCTACCGGCTCGTGTTGCAGCTGCGATCTGTGACCGCTGAATCGATCCTGCTCTTAGGCAGCCGTCTCGGCCAATGTCCGGTTTATTGAGTGCGTGTTCAGCGTATGGGCGAAGCCTTTACGCGCAGATTGAGCAACCTGCGCGGGTCGCTGGTCCGCGAAATTGCTTTTCTGCTCTCGCAAAAACATCTTTTCTGGCCGATTGATCACCGACGGATGATATTGGAGCGCGTCGCGCACGAGGTTGTTCGCCAGAAAGCGCCGTCGTGTCGGGCAGACATTGATGAGAAGGGTGAAATACATTTATTTCCGTGAACCTTCTGCCTAACCAGCGCTTGCTATTGACCCGGCCGGTGGTTTACCGCAGCTACTTTTTCAAAATAGCTGGGTGCAAGCATCTCTCTATGGTTAAGTGGATGAAAATCATGGTTGGCCTAACGTTCGTCGCAATTATTTGCTCGACGATTTTACTTTTATCGGGATGTCAGAAGAACACTGCCGTCACATATCCCAGTGCTGAAAGCAAAAGCGAACTACGTGAAAGCACAAAGCCTCTGCAGGCCGCAGATCTGGTTGGATATGATGGAACGAGACTCAGGAAGAGCGTAGATCACATCATAAACGCCAAGGAGAAACATAATCGGGACCTGGAAAAGATGGCCGAAGGTGGACCAGACCAATAATTACGTCGATCCACTCGTTGCTTTGGGCCTGCCATTCGCTGTGAGTCGGATGCACGCCCGTCTCGCTCGGCCGCTAGCACAGGGTTAAGATTTTTCCGGCAGGTCCGCCACGGCGGATTCGTCCCGTGGCGAACAAGATGTCCGCCAGCCAGGATGGGGTGTGCTACCGTTGGCTCGTGCGCGATGCGGGAGTGGCGCTCCTGCGGGGCTTTGCTCGCGCGGTTTTCCGGACGGTGATGGTGCCCCGCTCGGCAACGGCGGGTGCCGGCGACGCCTCGGGATATTTCTTGGTCGTGGGCCAGATCAAACGCCACGGCTGGGTTTTTATCGTTTCGGTGAATTCCTTGATGTTTTCGACGGCTGGCTCGATGTCGGTAACGGCGAGTTTGAACTTCTCTGATGACGTTCTGAGGTTCCGCAACGTCAGCTCGATGTTGTTATTCTCCGTAAGGCTGGTGCTGATTTTTTCGATGTTCGCCAGGGCATGTGAGAGCGCGCTATCGGGCGCGGTCAGATCGGTGAGGTGTTCGCCGAACGTTTTGAACTGGGTGAGAGCGAGATTCAGTTCCGAGTTTTGGTCGGTGAGACGATTGAGATTTTGGGCCGTGTTCTGGAGGTCTTTCATGGTGTTGGTCGCCTCGTTGGCAACCGGTTTGATTACCTCCAGCATTTTCGCCGCGGCTTCGCCGAGATCGGGGGTGCGTTCGCCTGCGAACGTCTCGCCGTCCTTTGCGCGGCCGGATTCTTGTGTGCCCTGGGTAAAATCGATTGTCATATCGCCTAACAAACCGAGTTGTACCATCTGCACTTTGGCGTCGCGGTAAACCCTGGCGTTCTTATCCACCTGCACATTAACGCGCGCTTCGAATCGCGGAGATGGCGAGCGGCTCGCACTCGATTCGGGCGGGTGAATCGCCGCCGCGGCTTGCTGCGCCTGCTTTTCTTCGGCTGGTGTGAGCGGCGAATACAATTTCTGGACCTGACCAATCTTGCGACCGGCTAGCATCACCACCGCGCCGGGTTTAATTCCGGCCGCGTTATCAAAATAGACCTTGTAGGTCACGAGCGGCCGAAACAATCCCGGCGCGCCGAGCAAAACCAGAAGGAAAGCGATCACGCCGATCGTGCCGACCACCAGCAAACCGGTCAGGATTTCATTTCTTTCTAATTGCATCGAGTGTGCCTTCCAGAATCGGGCCTTCCGTGCTGCCGCTCAAAAACTGTGCTACCACCGGGTTCTTGGATTGTTTAAATTTTTCGGGTTCGCCTTCTTCAATAATCTTTCCTTCGTATAGCATAGCCATGCGCGTGGCGATGCGAAAGGCGCTCTCCATCTCGTGCGTCACGGTGATGGACGTGACCTTCGATTTTTCAGTGAGGCTGATAATCAATTCGTCCACGACTGAGGCAATGACCGGGTCAAGTCCCGCCGAAGGCTCGTCCAGCAGAATCAACTCGGGCTCGAGCACGAGAGCGCGCGCAAGGGCCACCCGTTTGCGCATGCCGCCGCTGAGTTCGTCCGGCAGCAGGTCCGTTGCGTCTTTCATCCCTACAAGCTCCAGTTTTTCATCAACAATCTTGTCGATCTTGCTCGGCGCTTTGTCGGTAAGCTCCTCCAGCGGCAGCGCCACATTCTCGCGAACGGTGAGCGAGCTTAATAACGCGGAGTATTGGTAAACCATTCCGATGCGCTGTCGCACCTGTTGAAGTTTTCTTCGGCTAAGGCGATTGATCTCAAACTGCTTGAAAAAAATCGAGCCGGAATCCGGTCGAAGGATGCCAAGGATCAGACGCAAAATCGTGCTCTTGCCGCTGCCGCTCTGTCCCATGATTACGAGGCGCTCCTGCGGCTGCACGGCAAGTGAGACACCTTCGAGCACGTTTTTGTCTTCGAAGTGCATGTGCACGTCGCGCAGCTCAACCATTCGCGGCGGCGTGCTCACGTCGGGTAGAAGTTGGTGTAAATGACATTGTAAACCGTGTCGAAGCCGATCACGGTCGTGATAGCGGTGACCACGCTGGAGGTCGTGTTGGTGCCGACTCCAGCCGCGCCGCCCTTCACAGTGAGTCCCCGGTAACAGGCGATCGAGGCGATTAGCAGGCCGAACATGAAGCTCTTCAATATGCCAGTGATGATATCGCGAATGAGCAGTGAATCTTTTACCAGATCGAGAAAATACGGAAACGCGATGCTGAAATACGCTTTACAAACGAGGCTGCTCGCAAAAACGGCTGCAAGGTTCGAAACCGTGGAGAGACACGGCGTCAGGAGAAACAGCGCGAGCATTCGAGGCGCGGCGAGAAACCGTAGCGGGCCGATGCCCATCGCTTCAATCGCTTCGACTTCCTCGTTGACCTGCATTGTGCCGAGTTCGGCCGTAAACGCGGCGCCGATGCGTGCAGCAACCATAATCCCGGTGATCAGTGGACCAAGTTCACGGGTAAAGGCAATGGCTACCAGACCCGGAATCAGCCGTTCCGTTCCGAAGCGTTGCAGCTGATAGCCGGTCAATAACGCCATTGTCAGTCCGAGAAAGAAACAGACCAGTCCCACCAGCGGAACCGAATCCACACCGGCGCGGACGCTCTCGCGGAAAAAACTGGCTGCGCGGAATGGGGCGCGCCCCTGCTGCACGCGCTCCATGGTTTCTTGGAACGTGCTTACGATGAACCAGAACACGCTGCCGACCTCGCGCAGAAAACTGCGTTCGATCTCAACGACCTCCAGCGGGCCGGGCATTGTGCGACGTGCTTCAGCGTTAGCCATGGACGAGACATTGCCTCACTTCGCCATGGGGAAAAGCTCAAACTTGCCGAGCGCACGGGAGAAGCTGGAAGTCATGCTGCCAGCCTGACTTGGCGGGCGGGCTGCTAGCCCGGTGGTTTCGGCAGGCTGGCAGCCTGACAGCCGAATCAGCCAAGCTGGCTGAAATCCGATCTGGCATCAAAGCTTTCGACATTTCGCACGGCGCCGCATTAGATTGGGTCCGTGAAAATTGGCGCGCTTGGGTAGCCAATTGCTTCTTTGCTTTGATGCTCTTTAATGCTGCGGCGTCCGGGCTTGCCCAGGAAACGTCAGCAGCGAAAAGCCCCGAGAATAACAGGAAGATGGAAATAAAGAAAATCGGACTCGCGGTTCACGGCGGCGCCGGAACGATTGACCGCAGCAAGATAACGCCGGAAAAAGAACACGAATATCGCGCCGGACTTGATCGTGCACTGGCCGCTGGCTACGAAATTCTGAAGCGGGGCGGCTCAAGTCTCGACGCTACGGAAGCGGCTGTGCGCGTTCTCGAGGATGATCCGCACTTCAATGCCGGGCGCGGTTCTGTTTTCACCAGCGCCGGTACAAACGAGATGGACGCGTCCATAATGGACGGGAAAACCGTCGACGCCGGTGCGGTTGGCAGCGTAAAACACATTAAGAATCCAATCGGCCTCGCCCGGCTGGTGATGGAAAAATCCCCGCACGTCATGCTCGATTGCGCGGGTGCGGAAGCGTTCGCAAAGGCAAACGGCATCGAACTGGTGGATCAAAAATATTTCTTTACACAGGAACGCTGGGACGCGCTCCAGAAGATTAAGGCGGCCGAAAAAAATCACACGAGCAGCGCGGGCAAAAACTTTGCAATCACGGATCAAGACCGCCACGGGACGGTCGGCGCTGTCGCCCTGGACAAGGACGGCAATCTGGCCGCGGCGACGTCGACTGGCGGGATGACAAACAAGTTGCCCGGGCGAATCGGCGACACGCCGGTAATTGGCGCCGGTACTTACGCGAACAATCAAACTTGCGCGGTGTCTTGTACCGGCGACGGCGAATATTTTATTCGCTCCGCAGCGGCGCATGAAGTCTCAGCGCTGATGGAATACCGCGGCATGACATTGCAGGAAGCGGCGCAGTCGGCTCTCGACGTTGTGAAAAAGCTCGGCGGCACCGGCGGTTTGATCGCGATCGATAAGAACGGGGAGATCGCATTGCCGTTTAATACAAATGGCATGTACCGCGGCTACGTCGATCCAAGTGGTAAGTTTGTGGTGGAGATTTACAAATGAAAAAAGCCGCCACTCGAAGAAGGCGAGGGCGTCATCCTGAGCGAAGCGCAGCGGAGTCGAAGGATCCCGTGGAAACATCTTGGGTTGCTCCGCGGGATTCCTCGACTTCGCTCGGAATGACAAGGTAATGCTGCCACCACTCTCGATCGTCATACCGTGTTTCAATGAAGAAACGCGAATTGGCCAAACGCTGCGCGTTGCGCTCGATTATCTCGCAGCTAACGCACCCGAAAGCGAGTTGATCGTCGTGAACGATGGATCAACGGATGCAACGGGAGCAGTCGCGCGTGAAAGATTAAAGTCCGCCCAGATCGCGACGCAGTTACTGGAGAATTTTCCGAATCGCGGGAAGGGTGCGGCGGTGCGATCGGGATTGCTGGCTGGACGAATGCCGATCGGTCTTTTTTCCGACGCCGATCTCTCCACGCCGCTCGGGGAGATATCGAAATTGGTCGAACCCATGGCGAATGATGAAGTCGACATCGCGTTCGGTTCCCGGGCGCTGGACCGCAGCTTGATCGGAGTGCATCAACCATGGCGGCGCGAGCAGGCTGGCCGCATTTTCAATTTGCTTGTGCGAACCGCTACCGGGTTGCCTTTTTGGGATACGCAATGCGGGTTCAAAGCGTTTCGCCTCGACGTGTGTCGCCCGATTCTTGAAGCAGCGCAGATCGAGGGCTTTGCGTTTGACGTGGAGCTGCTTTACCTGGCGCACCGCGCCGGTCTGCGTATCCGAGAGGTTCCGGTGCGCTGGAATCACGCTGAAGGCAGCAAGGTGAGTTTCTTCCGCGACAGCTTGCGAATGTTGCGCGAAGTGATCTCGCTGAGACAAGGAACGACGGCTTCCAAGCCGTCGAGTTAAATGTGAACGGCTGGGAAGCGGTCACTCCTTGACCACCGCTTTTCTTTCGCGCGGCACTGCCTAAATTACGTATTCCGCTTTTCGCGATTTTGTTTCCATGCAGTCCTTCCGATTTCATCCCGCCGTTGCACGTTGGTTCGAGCAAACGTTCGGTTCACCGACCGAACCACAATTGCGCGGGTGGCCGTCCATTCAATCCGGCCGGCACGTGCTGATGTCCGCGCCAACTGGATCGGGCAAAACGCTGGCAGCGTTTCTAGCTTCACTCGATGCATTATTTCGCCAGGCGTCGAAAGATCATTTGCCCGGCGAAACGCAAGTCGTTTACATCTCGCCGCTCAAGGCGTTGAGCAACGATATCCGCAAGAATCTTCAAGAGCCGCTCTTGGGGATTCGCGCGTTGCTAGGCGACACGAACGGCCGTGAGATCGATGTCCGAGCGGAAGTGCGCACCGGCGACACTACCGCGGCGCAACGACAAGCGCTGATCAAAAAACCGCCGCACATTCTGGTTACCACGCCAGAATCACTCTATCTGCTGCTCACTTCCGACTCTGGCCGGGGCATGTTACGCACGGCGCGCACGCTTATCCTTGACGAAATTCACGCCGTAGTGGACGACCGGCGTGGCGCGCATCTTGCCTTGAGCGTTGAACGTCTGGCCGCGCTCACGCAGCAGCCGCTGCAGCGAATTGGTTTATCCGCGACGCAGACGCCGATCGAAGAAGTAGCTCGTTTTCTCGTCGGTACGCGCGCGGTGGATGAGGCTGGCAAGCCGGATTGCGACATCATCGACATCGGTCATCATCGCGAACTCGATCTGGCGATCGAAATACCGAAATCGCCGCTGGAAGCGGTGATGTCGAATGAAGTTTGGGAGGAAGTCTATCATCGGCTGGCAGAGTTGATTCAAGCCCACCGGACGACTCTGGTTTTCGTCAACACGCGCCGGATGGCGGAGCGCGTAACGCATCATTTAAGCGAATTGCTCGGCGCCGACGCGGTCACATCACATCACGGCAGTCTTTCTGCGAAACTGCGGCTCGATGCGGAAGATCGATTGAAACGCGGCCAATTGAAAGCGCTCGTCGCCACGGCTTCGCTGGAATTGGGAATTGATATTGGTTCTGTTGATCTCGTTTGCCAATTAGGCACAACGCGCTCGATAGTCACATTGCTCCAACGTGTCGGTCGGGCTGAGCATAGGCGCGGTGGTTTGCCGAAAGGCCGGATTTTCCCGTTGAGCCGGGATGAATTGATTGAGTGCGCGGCGCTGCTGCGCTGTGTTAATCGTGGCGAGCTCGACCAACTGACGATTCCCGAAAAACCGCTGGATGTGCTGGCGCAGCAAGTCGTTGCCGCAGCTTCGACGGAGGATTGGGATGAGAATGAATTCTTTGAGCTCTTGTGTTCAGCCTGGCCGTACCGCAACCTCGCGCGCGGTGAGTTCGACCAGGTTGTGACAATGCTTGCTGAAGGTTTCAGCACGAAGCGTGGGCGGCGCTCGGCGTTGATTCATCATGACGCGATCAATCATCGCTTGCGCGGACGGCGTGGAGCGCGACTTACTGCACTCACATCCGGGGGAGCGATTCCTGATAATGCGGACTATCGTGTGATTTTAGAGCCGGCGGAAACTTTCGTCGGCACAGTCAACGAGGATTTCGCCGTTGAAAGTCTTGCTGGAGATATCTTTCAACTGGGCAACGCGTCCTGGCGAATCCTGCGCGTGAATTCCGGGGTCGTTCGGGTGGAGGACGCAAAAGGTCAGCCGCCGGGAATCCCATTTTGGCTGGGCGAAGCTCCCGCGCGAACCAACGAGCTTTCGGCTGCGGTTTCTAATTTGCGAATGGAAATCGAAGGTTTAATCGCCCGATGGAGCCGGCCCGCCCCCGGGCCGGAGGAGCCGAGAGACAGTCACGGTCAGCGGCGCGAGGGCGCGCCGGCTCCATCGGGCGATGTTCAAGAGAGGCTCGCTAAAGAATTCCACTTGCCACAAAACGCCGCGGAACAAGTTGCCGCGTATTTTGCGGACGCACATCGTTCGTTAGGCGCAATTCCGTCACAGAAAACTCTGGTGATGGAGCGCTTCTTCGATGAATCGGGCGGGATGCAACTTGTTTTGCACTCGCCTTTTGGCAGCCGAATCAATCGCGCCTGGGGTTTGGCGTTGCGAAAACGTTTTTGTCGTTCATTCAATTTCGAACTGCAAGCGGCGGCGACCGATGACGCGATTGTGATTTCACTTGGAACGCAACATTCATTTCCGCTCGATGAAGTGTTTCGTTATCTCAATTCCAAAACAGTTCGCGACCTGCTTGTTCAAGCGTTGCTCGACGCGCCGATGTTCACCATTCGCTGGCGTTGGAATGCGACGCGTTCGCTCGCTGTGCCGCGTTTTCGAGGCGGCGCGAAAATCGCCGCCCCACTGCAACGCATGGAATCGGAAAACCTTTTGGCAGCAGTATTTCCCGATCAACTCGCGTGTCTGGAGCATATCGTTGGTGACCGCGAGATTCCAAACCACCCGCTGGTGAAGCAGACGATTGATGATTGTCTCACGGAAGCGATGGACATCGACGGATTGGAAGAAGTCCTGCGCAAGATCGAGCGCAACGAAATCCGCTGCATCGCGCGCGATTTGCCGGAGCCGTCGCCGCTCGCAGCCGAGATCCTGAATGCGCGGCCGTATGCATTTCTCGACAACGCGCCTCTGGAAGAGCGCCGCACACAAGCGGTATACACGCGGCGCGCTTCGGAAAAGAATGGAAGCGACGGTCTCGGTGTTCTCGACGCCGCCGCGATCGACAAGGTCAAGACCGAAGCATGGCCTAGCGCGACCAACGCTGATGAGCTGCACGACGCGCTGATGTTGATCGGCGTTATGACTGAAGAGGAAGTGCACCGAACGTCGGATTGCGAAAGCGCAGAACAATTTGTTTCAACGCTCGCAGCTGAAAATCGGGCTACGCGTCTTCTCATTCAGACGCAGTATCGAGCTGACCGCGAGGTTTTGGAGTGCGGCGCTGCTGCGCCGCTTTCCAACGGCGATGCACCTCTTGGAAAGTGCCGGAGCACCGGCGCACTCCAAAACGCTGACGCAACTCGCACGTTTTACGTCGCTTCCGAACGCCTGCCGATGCTCCGGACGATCTATCCGAAGTCCGTCTGGGGTCCCGAAATGAATTTGCCGGATTCGGTTCGCGACAAAACTTGGGAGCGCGCTGATGCGATTCGCGAATTAGTTCGCGGTCGCATTGAGGTTTGCGGACCCGTCACCGTTTCGGAATTGGCGGAGGTATTGATGCTCCAGCATCCTGAAATCGATTCGGCGCTACTGGCGCTCGAAGCCGAAGGTTTTGTTTTGCGTGGGAAATTTAACCCGTGCGCAATCGTAAAGGCGACGCCCCCGTCGCAGGCAGGTGCTATTCAACGCGGCGGGGGCGCCGCGTCTACAGAGCAAGAATGGTGTGACCGCAGACTGCTTGCGCGAATTCATCGGCTCACGATCGATCGATTGCGTGCGGAGATTCAGCCGGTCTCAATTCACGATTTCTATCGTTTTCTTTTCGCCTGGCAGCGAGCCGACTCGGAACATCGCGTCGAAGGTCTGGAAGGCTTGCAATCCGTTCTGGAACAGCTCGATGGTTGCGAGTTACCACTGGCTGCGTGGGAATCGGCGGTGCTTCCGGCGCGCGTAGCCGATTACGATCCTGAGTGGCTGGACCGGCTCTGTTTTTCCGGTCGGGTTGGCTGGGGACGTTTGAGCACGCCGCAAAATTCGAACTCACGAGCGTCCGCGCCGTTGCGGACGAGTCCAATTGCGCTTTACGTCCGCGAAAATCTCACCGACTGGCTCGCGTTGACCCAGCTAAACCCGGCAATCGAACTTTCTGTCACCAGCCAAACTGTGTTTGAGGCATTGGAAAGTGGCGGTGCGCTTTTTTTCAGTGAATTGGTCAACCGCAGCGCTCTATTGCCGTCCCAAGTCGAAGAGGCTTTGTCGCAGCTCGCCGCGCTCGGTCTCGTAACTTCAGACAGTTTCGACGGGTTACGCGCTCTTCTTGTTCCTTCAAATAAACGTCCGACTTTTGGCCGAACTGCTGCAAAACGCCGGCGCAGAACAAACCTCGCCAGCATCGAGTTCGCAGGTCGCTGGTCGATATTGCCAAGGAGCGCGGAGCTTCCAATCGACGCCAGCGGATCAAATGGCTCAGGTCCGCGCGGAGCCGCGATTGAAAAATTCGCACGGGTATTGCTGCGCCGTTACGGCGTTGTGTTTCGCAGATTGCTCGAGCGCGAGAGTTTTCCCGTCAGCTGGTACGAGTTGGGGCGAATCTATCGGCGATTGGAAGCGCGCGGAGAAATTCGCGGCGGTTATTTCGTTGGCGGAGTAAGCGGCGAACAATTCGCGTTGCCCGAGGCGATTGGGCTGTTGCGGGCGATCCGCAAGAACTCGTCAAACGGCGAGCTAATCACCCTGAGTGCTGCGGATCCCTTGAATTTGCAGGGTATTCTCACACCGGGAGCACGAATCCCTGCGTTCACTGCGAATCGCGTCCTGTTTCGCGGAGGACTTCCGTTTGCTGCGCTCGAATCAGGCGAGATTCGGAAAACGTCTGACGAGAATATTCCTGATTTGCAAATCGAAAACGCTCTTCGAATCGGCAAGCTGCGGCCGTCACTTCGGCCGTATTACAAATGACAGGACGTCATCCTGAGCGGAGCGAAGCGGAGTCGAAGGATCCCGCGGAGTTACCGTAAAGTGACGCTACGGCGATTCCTCGACTTCGCTCGGAATGACAATTATTTCTTTACGATCTCGGCGTTCTCGATCATGGCGATGCCGCCGCGCTCGGCCATTTTGCCCTTCAAAGTGACCGTCTTTCCGCAGTACTCAGCCAATTGGTCGTTAATCGGTTTGTGTTCGCCGACGACCAGATACGCTTTGTCGTTGCTTACGATCCCGACCGGACCGCCGCCCTTGATGCACTTGGCCCCGCAAGATTGCCCGTGCTTTTCGCCGACAGCGTTGTGATCGACGTAGCACATCATATCCACGACTTCGCCGGTCACTTCTTTCGAAGCGCCTGCGTCGCCGCCGTGTTCGTGTTCCTGCGCGATCGCCAAAGGCGAGATCGCCATTGCTGCGATGAATGTCGCCGTGACGGCGATTCTCATCAGTGAAGGTTTGTTGTTGCTTGAATTGAACATGAGATGAATCTGAGCCGCTCAGCGCGTCGGTCAATTACGTGGCCCAGACAATCCTGTCTGCGTCATTCGCTCGTAGGCAGGGATTGCCTGCATCACGAGCCCTTCTCTATCAGTTCAGCGAACTGGTCGAAAAAGTAGGTGGCGTCATGCGGGCCGGGTGCAGCTTCGGGATGATATTGCACACTGAAGATTGGCAATTCCTTGTGACGCATTCCTTCGACTGTGCCGTCGTTCAAGTTGATGTGAGTCACTTCAATGTCGGAGGGAAGCGACTCTGAATCAACGGCGAAACCGTGATTTTGTGCGGTAATGGCCACTTTGCCCGTGCGCAAATCTTTGACCGGCTGATTCGCGCCGCGATGGCCAAATTTTAGTTTGAATGTCGATCCGCCAAAAGCGAACCCGAGAACTTGATGACCAAGACAAATCCCGAAGATTGGTTTTCTGCCCATTAGATCGTGCACGGTTTTGTGTGCGTAATCGAGCGCCGCGGGATCGCCAGGGCCGTTGGAAAGAAAAATTCCGTCGGGATCGAGGGCCAGCACTTCTTCAGCCGACGTGCCAGCCGGCACAACCGTTACCTCGAATCCCTTCTGTCGAAGCAGGCGCAGAATATTTTCCTTTATGCCGTAGTCGTATGCGACAATTCGAAAGCGTACCGGTGGCAGGGCCCGTCTGTCTTGCCCATCCGGAGATTTTTGGATCGACCACGGCGCGCTGAGTTTGTCCTCGGGATCCCAACGATAAATTTTTTTCGTTGAGACTTCGCGGACATAATCCATCCCGATTACACCCTCGCCGTTGATTGCTCTTTGCGTTGCGTCTTGAGGCGAAATTTCTTCGGTCGTCAGGCATGCTTTCATCGCGCCGCGAGTGCGTAGATGTCGCGTGAGCGCGCGCGTGTCGATTCCTTTCGCGCCGCGGATATTCCATTTTTTCAGATATTCGTCGAGCGGCATTTCCGAGCGCCAGTTGCTCGGAACTTCCGTCAGTTCCTCGATGACGAATCCGCGCACGTGTGGTGACCGACTTTCCTCGTCGAGAGAGTTGACCCCGTAGTTTCCGATCAACGGATACGTCATCGCCACGATCTGCCCGCGATACGATGGATCGGTCAGCACTTCTTGGTAGCCGGTCATCGAGGTGTTGAAGCAAATCTCACCGACGCATGTTCCGGTTGCGCCAAAAGACTCACCCTCGAAACATCGGCCGTCTTCGAGAGCTATTAGTGCGCGCACGTCACCGCCGACTATCTATGGTGCGCATGAATTTTCAAATTCGTTGGTGACCCTAAAGCGATCACAGTGCGTTTGTCATGTTGAGCGATACGAAACATCTCGGCTATTCATTCCAGCCCAGCGGAAAAATATCTGAGATTCTTCTCCCGCAACCGCGGGATCAGAATGACAAAAGTGCTTAGCAAAAAAACCCGGATCGAAAATTCGATCCGGGTTTTTGAAATGTTACCCCGCCAATGCCGTTCAGGCGGATCACCCGTTCCCTTCAGTAACGGGTGGATGACCGTCGCCGCAGCGTCTGACTTCCAATCAAGGCCTGCCATCCTCTGCGACAACCCAGCCTCCTAGTTTCATCAAATAGCGGTTCGGGAATCACACCTCGTAATCTCGAACATCGCAGGGTAAATCAAGAGCCGTTGGTCGAGAGTTGAGAGAAAAGCACTGGTTTTCTTCCCAACCCTCAACGAACGGCTCTCTGTTCGGAAGATAAGCTTCCAGCTTGTCTCGGACGGCGAGCATCTTGCTTGTCGAAACTGTTCGACAGGCTGGCAGCCTGTCGGCCGAGTCAGCCAGGATGGCTAACTTCCACTTTCAAAGAACTATTCCCGCAGCGCCACTCCCAACTCGCGCTTTAGTCGCTCGCGAATCTTCGCGTGCGCCGCGTTTACTTCCTCGTTTGTCAGTGTGCGATTTTTCGCGCGGTATGTCAATCTATATGCGAGCGATTTTCTGGAACCAGTCGGATCTGCCTCTTCCTTTGTAGTAAACAGGTCGAACAACTGCACACTTTCCAGCAGCGGTTCCGCAGGCTCTTTGATCCCGCGCAAAATTTCAGCGTGCGTCAATTTCTCCGGAACAATCATCGCGATGTCGCGGGTGATCGCTGGATAACGATCGAGCTCTCGGAATTTTTTTGCTGATCCGCGTTTATCCAAAAGGAGATCGGCATTCAGCTCGGCAACAAGGACTGAACTCAACGCGCCCGATTTACCAGCCATGAGTTGTCCTCCAAATCCTGCGCGCTGATCGCCAGACCAAACTTCAACCGCCAGCGCGAAATCAGGGAATTTTCCTGGCCGAAACGACACATTTGGAACAATGCTTTCGAGCGCGCCTTGCAAATCAAACAAGTCGAGGCTCCGCCTGATCTGTGATCGCCAATTCAGCGCGCCAGCGATATTTCCCGATAACAATATTGCGAGATGCCGTTCTTCCTTCCCTGATGGTGGAATGAAGACACGGCCGATTTCAAAAATGGAAACACTCTCGGCTCCGGCGCGAATGTTTCGTTCGAGCACGTCTAGCAAACCACTGATCAAGTTTGGCCGCAGCGCGACGTGATCTTCGCTTAACGGATTGCGTAACTCGACTGCTTTGTCAGAAGCCATGGCACTTCGCGGAATCAATTTTGATGTCCGAACTTCTGACAACCCGGATCCAGTCAATCGGTCTCGGAGAAAAAGGGTTTCGACATCATGTGAACGATCAGCCGCGCTCGTTGGCATGAAGCGTCCGCGCGTTCTTCCTGGAATCTTGTCGATTCCGTACGCGCGGAGGACTTCTTCGATCAGATCGACGTCGCGCTGCAAATCGCGTCGGTAACTCGGAATCTTCCAGGTTGCGGACTGATTTGCGCTTTTGGTTTTCTGCAGCCCGAAACGCGTGAGACTTTCGTCAACAGTTTTTGGGTCAATTGCGACGCCGATTACGCGAGAACATTTTTCGTAGCTCAACGAAACGTCAGCTGGATCGGCTGGGAGTTCGCCCGCAACCTGAATTTCTTTCGCGGGAGTTCCACCAGCGATCTCGTTCATCAATTCGGTTGCGCGCTGCGACGCTCGCAAAATCATGTCGGGATCAACGCCGCGCTCGAATCGATAGCTTGCGTCGCTTTGCAAATTCAAATCGCGCGCCGTCCGGCGAATACTTGCCGGCAGAAAATAAGCAGCCTCGAGCAAAATATTTTTCGTCGAATCGGTCACCCCGGTTTCTTCGCCGCCCATCACGCCGCCGGTTCCAACCGCGCGTTCCTGATCGGCGATAACGCAATTGTCCGGCTTGAGCGAGTAAGTCTTTCCATCGAGCGCGAGAAATTTCTCGCCGTCGCGCGCAAGCCGCACATGGATGCCGTTCTTCAATTTATCGGCGTCGAAAGCATGCGTCGGTTGGCCGAGCTCCAGCATCACGAAATTCGAAATGTCGACGATGTTGTTGATCGAGCGAACACCGACGCTCTCAATTTTCGCGCGCAACCATTGCGGGCTGGGACCTACTTTTACGTTGTCGATCTTGCGCAGGGAGAAGAATGGACATGCGCGGGTGGCCACGATCGTAATGGAGCCGGCGCGCCCCCGCGCCGGTTCTCCGGTACGCGGCGAGGGCGCCGTGGCTCCAGTCAACGCTGCGATTTCACGGGCCAATCCGAAATGGCTCAGCAAATCGCCGCGGTTCGGCGTGATCTCGACGTCCAGAATCGTATCCGGTTGAAAAAGATCACCGATCGGCGCGCCAAGTTTTGCATCGGGCGATAAAATCAACAGGCCGGACGCATCTTCGCCGAGACCGAGTTCGATTGGGCTGCAAAGCATTCCTTCCGACTCGACGCCGCGCAGTTTGCTCTTCCGAATCTCGGTGCCATTCGGCAGCTTCGCGCCTGGAAGCGCGAGAAGAACTTTGTCGCCTACTTTGTAATTTGTTGCGCCGCAAACGATCTGGCGCCTCGCGCCGCTCCCGTCATCCACTTCGCAAACCGTGAGCCGATCGGCGTTCGGATGACGCGAGGACGCGGTGATTTGCGAAACGATCACTTTGTCGACGTTCGCGCCGCGAGTTTCGATTTTTTTGGTTTCAATGCCAGCGCGAGTCAGCAATTCCGCGATCTCTTCGGGATTTTTTGGAAGATCGACGAATTCGCGCAGCCAATTAACGGAAAATTTCATAACGGATGACAGGCAGCTAGCCTGTCCAGGCCGACAGGCTGCCAGCCTGTCGATGCAACGGTGCGCAGACCCAGCAGGCTGGCAGCCTGCCCGCCGAGACAGCCTGGCAGGCTATCTTCCTGTTTTCGCACGGCCTTCATCTGAATTGGCGGAGAAACCGCAGGTCATTCTGCGAGAAGAACCGGATATCAGGAATTTCGAATAGGATCATCGCTAGCCGATCCATACCGAGCCCGAACGCATAGCCGCTCCACTTTTCGGGATCGTAAGCGTTATCGCCACGCGCTTTGTTGACCGCTTCAAAAACGGCCGGATGCACCATCCCGCACCCGGCGACTTCGATCCATTGCTCGCCGCCTTTCAGCGCTTTTGATCGGACGTAAACTTCCAGACTTGGCTCGGTAAACGGGAAGAAATGCGGCCGAAATTGCACTTCGGTTTCGGGACCAAAAAGTTCGCGCATGAAAAATTCGAGCTCGCCCTTTAAATCGGCGACGCTGACATTTTCATCGACGTACAATCCTTCGATCTGATGAAACTGTGGGCTGTGCGTTGCGTCGAGTTCGTCACGTCGATACGCCGCACCTGAGGCAATTACGCGGATCGGAGGCGGCGCCGATTCCATCGCGCGGATTTGCACGGTGGAAGTGTGGGTTCGCAGAAGTCGCCCATCAGGCAAATAAAAGGTGTCCTGTTCGTTGCGCGCGGGATGGTCTGGCGGCGTATTCAGAGCATCGAAGCAATACCACTCCGTTTCGATGTCAGGGCCTTCGGCAAGCGCAAAGCCCATTCGTCGAAAAATCTGAATTCCGCGCTCGTGCATTTGATGAAGCGGATGCAGAGAACCAATCTCGTGTGGCGTTCCCGGAAGCGAGATATCGATGTTCGCGAGAGCGTCGAATTCTTTTTCAGCACGGACTTTTTCCGTGCGTTGGTCGAGCGCCGCGGTAACAGCGTTGCGCGCCTGGTTGAGCAACTTCCCGACGACCGGGCGTTCCTCTTTGCCGAGCGTTTTCATTCGCTCGCCCCATTCGGAGATGCTGCCGCTTTTTCCGAGATATTTTACCCGGACGCCTTCGAGCGATTTCTCGTCGCGCGCAGCTTCAATCTCGCGAAGCGCGTCATCGCGCAGTTGTTCCAATGGATGAGTCATTTCAACGTTGAACGTTGAACGTTGAACCTTGAACGTTCAATTCAAAGTTGCTGGCTGTAGCGGCGCTCTGTGAGCGCCGAAGCTTGCATGCGCATTACGCGGTCTCGGCGGTCACAGACCGCCGCTACAGAAGAAGCTATGCTGCCTTCTTCGCCTTCTTTTCCAGCGCGCTCTTCGCTTGATCAATAATCGATTTGAATGCGGCCTCGTCGGTGACCGCGAGATCGGCGAGAATTTTGCGGTCCAGTCCGATACCGGCAGCTTTCAGTCCTTCGGCTAACCGACTGTAAGTCATGCCGTTCGCGCGTGCGGCGGCGTTGAGGCGTTGGATCCAAAGATAACGAAATGTGCGCTTGCGAGTTTTGCGATCGCGATAGGCCCAATACTGGGCCTTCATGACCGCGTCTTTGGCATAACGAAAAAGTTTTGAGCGGCGGCCGCGGTAGCCTTTCGCCTTTTTCAGCATTCGTTTCCGGCGCGCACGGCTTGCCGGCGCATTTGTAGCTCTTGGCATTGTTGTTTCGCCCCGGGAATGTTTTCGGGGCTCCTCGTTCAGTGAGCTGTTGTTCCGTTATCGATCTTTCCGGCCTCGCTCACTGAATAGTCCCACAGACGCAGGACAGGCGGAGAGATCGCGGGTCGGAAACTAAATGCTGAACAGAAAATGACAACCGCTTTTCATTCGGATTTCGGCATTCCCTGGCTATTCGAGCATTCGAGGTTTGTCGTTAGGTTTTCGCCAAAAGAGCCAGGCGAGGACGCCGACCGCCGCGCCGCCTAAATGCGCTGCGGATGAGACGGAACTCATTCCTGCTTTCTGCTCAATAGTGCCGATGATCTGGAACAAAAACCAGAGAACGAAAACGAACCAGGCGGGTAATCGAATCCAACGAAACCAGACGAATCCCCAACGCATCAGAAAAGCGAGTCGCATCCGAGGAAAATTCAGTGCGTAAAACGTAATGACGCCGGCAATGCCGCCGCTGGCGCCGATGCAAGGCGTCTGCGAACGAGGATCAAGAGCGATATGCGCCAGGTCACCGATGAATGCTGCCAACGCAATGAGCGCCAGATAACGCAGTGGTCGCAGAAAATTTTCCACGGCATGCCCAAACGCCAGCAGAAAATACATGTTCCCGGCAAGATGAATGATGCCTGCGTGAAGGAAAAACGATGTTACGAACGTGAGCCCATCGAGCCGCGTCGCCTCCGCTGGAATCAATCCGAAACGTTGAACAACCTCGCGCAGATTTGGAAACGCAACGAGACTGGCGCAAATGATGGCAAGTGAAAGCAGCCATGTCGCCCATGGTCTTCTCTGCTCTTCTGGTGAATCGAACTCGACCGGCATTCCAAGGAACGCGGCGATCTGTTTCCACGATTCATCAGGCGCGGCACTGTCAAGATCTGGACCCTCCGCCTGTTTGGACAAACGCTCGACCTCAGCGATCGCGAGCATCTCGCGCGCTTTTGGCGGCAGTTCGGGCGCGACCGGCTCCGGTTGGCGCGGAACGAGCGTGTCAACTTCGTGAGCATCGAACCAGGTGAAATGGCAGTGCTGGCAGACGTCCACGTTGACTTCCGCCTGGTCGGATAAGGCGACACCGATCATCGGCTGCCGGCACAACGGACACCGCGGGCCGATTCGTCCCTGCCCTCGAACTGCATGCAGCCACAGCGGATTGATTGATTCCGGTGTGAAGCGTTTGCGCAGCAGCTCGATAGTTACTGCGCGACCGTCACAGCGATCGCAGGCGTACAAAACGCCGCCGGAAGTGCGCACTTCTTTCAGCGGCAGATTGCAGCGCGGGCAGAGGAGTTCGGAGCCGTCAGGCACGTTAATAGAAGCAGTGAGAAGTGATTAGTGAGAGCTGAAAAGAAAAAAATCAGGGTGCCGACGTTTCATTTGTCACGGGTCACTAATCTCATGTTAATTCCCGCCGTTTTGGTATAATCGCGCATGCATCGGTTCGGCCGAGCGCGGTTGTTAGTGCTGACGTTGATCTGCCTTTTTTGGACGGGCGTGATTGTTGTTGGGCATTTCCTGCCAACTGCCTCATTTGTATCGGTGCCGTGGCGCGGCGAACAGAGCTTTGAAGATTTGCTTCGCCGCGAGGGCCGGAAAACCACGCCGCCGCGCGACTTTGTTTTCCTCGGAATTGATCAAAGCACGTTGCAGTTGCCGCCGCTGACTCCGGAAGAACTTGCGGGCAGTCGTGGGCTGCAATTGCTGAGCGAGCGGCCGTGGCCCTGGTCACGCGAACTCTGGGCGCTTTTGCTGGATAAACTCTTTGCAGCCGGCGCACGTATGGTCATGTTCGACTTGCTGTTCAATCCGCCTAACGAAGGGGACCCGGCATTTCACGCTGCGCTGGATCGCTACCGTGACAAAGTCGTCGTCAGCGCCAACTTCGATTTCGAGCACGGGGCGCAGGCTGTTACTCCAAACGACACATTGATTCCGCCGCCTCAATTGCAGGACGATCGTGTCGGGTATGTGAATTTTTGGCCGGATCCCATTGATGGAGAAACTCGCGCTGTGAACTATAGCGTGACTAACCGGCAACTTGCCGGGTTACCACCGGAACCGGGCGACGAAGTTTACGAATCTCTTTCGGCGCGCGCTCTACAAAAGACCGGTCACGCGAACGACGTGCCGCGCGATTTTCGTGGTCACATGATTCGGTTTACTGCGGCGGATGCATTTGAGCCGCATCCGCTTTACGAGGTATTTGATCCTAATCTCTGGAAAGCGAATTACGGCGACGGCGCATTTTTCAAGGACAAGATAGTAATGGTCGGGCCGTCCGCGCAGGTGTTGCACGATTTTGTCGATACTCCAATGAGCCCCAATACACCGGGCCCGACGATGCATTTTCAAGCGATGGCTGCTGCGCTCGGCCACGAGTTCTTGCGGCCGACGACGGAAAAAATTGGCCTCGCGCTTGTCTGCGCGGCAGGGCTGGTTGCGTGGTTGCTCGTGGCGTTTGTGCGCAAACCGCTGATTTGTCTACTCGGACTTGTGGCGGTTACGGTCGGTTATCTTGTTACGGCGCGATTGCTTTATGACAATGCGGGACTCCTGCTGCTCACCGTCCCTGTGCTGTCGGCGCTGATCCTTAGCGGATCGTTTTCGCTCGGGTTCGAATACTTCCTGGAGCGCTTGGAGAAAGTGCGCACCCGGCGCACGCTGGAACGCTACGTTTCGAAAAATCTGGTCAAGGAAATTCTGGACAACCCGGACAGCTACTACAGCTCGCTTCGTGGTGTCCGCGTGCCTGTTACAATTCTGTTTTCGGATTTGATTGGTTTCACCACGCTGGCCGAGAAGGCCCACCCCGAAGCGTTGGTTACACAGCTTAATGAGTATCTCTCAAAGATGACTTCCGTCATTTTCAGCAACGGCGGAACACTCGACAAATTTATTGGCGACGCGATCATGGCCGTGTGGGGCAATGTGCGCAGTCTCGGCACGGCGCAGGACGCGAAAAATTGCGCGCTCGCGGCGTTGGGAATGCGCCGGGAGCTCAGCCAGCTCAATCAAAACTGGCGCGATCAAGGCCGGATGGGATTGGGCATGGGCATCGGCGTGAATCACGGCGAAGTAATCGTCGGCAATATTGGTTCACAAGAGCGAATGGATCCGACAGTCATAGGCGACGCGGTAAATCTGGCATCACGCCTGGAAGCTCTTACCCGAACCTATGGCGTGGACATACTGGTTGGCGAATCGGTTGCCGCACTTGTGCGCGATGAAGTTTATCTACGTTCAGTGGCCCGCGTGCAGGTGAAAGGCAAAACGAAACCAGTGGACGTTTTTACTTTCGTCGGTGCCAGAGGCGAAGACATAAATTCGGAGTTTTTAAAATGGCTGGAAACATACGAAGAGGCGCTGGATAAATTTCGTGCCCGCGATTTTACCGACGCGAAGATCCTGTTCTCACGTTTCCTGGAATTTTATCCCGACGATGTGCTGGCGAAAATGTACCTCCAGCGCGCGCTCGAATATGAACAAGCTCCGCCAGACGCAGCGTGGGAAGCTGTGGAGGTGTTCCAGAAGAAATGATCGACCACGGATTGCACGAATAACATGGATTGATTTCTGATCTGTTAGGTCAACCATCCGTGAGATCGGTATAATCTGTGGTTTTCTTTTTTGTCCGGGTTGTGTAGAGAATGCGCGTGAAAGAAGCGCCCAAGAGTTTTCATTTCCTCGGAATTTGCGGGACGGCGATGGGCGCGGTGGCGGTCGCGCTGCAGGAGCGCGGCTTCAAGGTGACCGGGTCAGACGAAAATGTTTACCCGCCGATGTCGAGCTTCCTCCAAGAAAAGGGGATCACGCCCATGGAACGCTATCGTGCGGCGAACATCCCATCGGATGCAGAGGTCGTCGTGATAGGGAATGCCATGAGGCGAGGGAACCCGGAAGTGGAAGCGGTGCTGAATCGAAAACTGCTTTACCTGTCGTTGCCAGAAGTCCTAAGGAATTTTTTCTTGCGCGGCCGCCACAATCTGGTGGTCACGGGGACGCACGGTAAAACGACTACGACAGCATTGCTTTCCTGGATCATGGAGAAAGCCGGACGTAAACCGGCTTACATGATTGGCGGCATTCCGAAAAACTTTGGCGAAGGCGCGCGACTGAACGACTCGAAATATTTCGTGATTGAGGGCGACGAGTACGACACGGCGTTTTTCGATAAACGCTCCAAGTTCGTTCACTACCTCCCGGAGTTGGTGATCGTAAACAACATCGAATTCGATCACGCGGACATCTTCAACAATCTCGACGAGATCAAGCTCAGCTTTCGCCGCTTGCTTAATATCGTTCCTCAGAACGGCATGGTCGTGGTCAACGGCGACGATTCTAATTCCGTCGAGGTCGCTAAAGATTGCCTGGCGCAGATGGTTGAGGTCGGTTTTTCGAAAAACTGCGCTCAACGAATCAGGGACGTCACCTATTCGTCCGGCGGATCACGATTCAAGCTGGGCGATGACGTTTTCGAAATTCCGCTCGTTGGAGAATTCAATGTTCATAACGCTGCGATGGCGGCGACCGCGGCGCGTTTTTACGATGTGCCCACAGAGAAAATCGACAGCGCATTCAAAAGCTTTTCCGGTATCGCACGCCGGCAGGAGCTTCGGGGCGAAGAGCGTGGTGTGAAGGTGATTGACGATTTTGGTCATCATCCCACCGCGATCGCGTCCACGCTGAATGCGTTACGTCATCGTTATCGCGGACAGCGGCTCTGGGCCGTGTTCGAGCCACGCTCGAATACGACCCGGCGCGCGGTGTTTCAACAACAACTTCCTGAAGCGTTGAAACTAGCCGACGGCGTTTTCATCTCGCAAGTGGCCCGCCTTGAACAGATCCCTGAAGATCAGCGGTTGAAACCGGAGCGGGTCGTTGCCGCTATCACCAAAGCGGGCAGGCCTGCATTCTACGAGGACGATTCAAATGCGATCGTAGATCGAATCATTCCGATGCTTCGGCCAAAAGACGTGATCGTAGTTTTCAGCAACGGTGGGTTCGATAATATCCACGAAAAGCTGCTCGCACGGCTGCGCGCATAACTCAGGCACTGTGCCTGAGTTATTGCGCCGCCGCCGATGTGTGATCGTGAACAATGCGCCATCCTTCAGGCAGGCGCTTAAAAATGAGCGTGAAGCGGCCATGTGGCTCGTCGGTTTCTCGCTTCAACGCCCAACGACCCAGCACAACTGCTGCGTCAGACGAGAGCATCGTGATTTCGAGATCGGAGAAGGCGAGTGTCCCCATCTTTGTCCGGTCAGAATATTTTTGACGGTACCGCTCACGGACTGTGTTCCAACCGCGCGTGACTTGGTCATCCGAAACAAAAACAGTCGATGCAGATCGCGCGTAGCCGTTCATAAATTCGTCGATGTCGCCGCGGTTCCACGCGTCCTGCTGTGCGCGAAGCATAGACTGAACTTCCGCGATTGCGTTCGGAGGGTTTTGCGGGGCTGCGCCAACAACTGTCGCAGTCAGAATGCAGCAACTAATGGCCATCGCGTGGGCGAATCTTTTGTTTCTGGCAAGCGCGAGTATCGTTTGCAACGGTAGCGATCTCTTATAAACTAGCCCTCTCTGCCGCCTCGGGTCCATGCACTGAAGGACGGTTCCAGGTGAGGGAAATACATTGACGGGTCTCATAAATCTACTACGGTCGCCCATTCAGCAAAGTAAGACTGTGGACCGGCTTTTCTGTATCGCCACACTCGTGATTGTCAGCGCGATGGTGGCTTCTGCCCAGAGCGAATCGCAGCGCCGCCCAAGCGTTCCAGCAGTTAAGCCAGTTGAACCGCCGGCGCCGGCAGATTCACCTGCAGCTCCGCCGAACGCGCCAACTACTGTTCGGCTGCAATTTCCCAACAGCGACGTAGTCGACGTGTTGCATCTCTATGAGCAGCTCACCGGGAAGAAACTGGTGATGGATAACTTCGTGCAGGGCAAGGTGAACATTTTTATCGCCAAAGACGTATCGCGAGAGGAAGCCATCAAGATCATAGAGATGAGCATGGCGCTCAACGGGATTTCACTCGTTCCCGCCGGGCGCGACATCGTCGATGTCGTCGGGGCCGGCCAAAATCCGCGCAAAGCGCCTGTTCCCATCATCTCCGATCTCGCGGACATTCCGTCGGGCAACCCTGTCGTCAGCTTTTTGTTCCGACTGCAATACGCCGATCCGCAGGAACTTCAGCAGGTTTTGATGGCGTATTTCCAAGGCAGCTCGGGCACGATCAACATTTTGGCGCTGCCCAAATCATCCAGTCTCCTTGTCACACAGAACGCCGACATAATCCGTCAACTTGCCGGTGTGATTGAGCAGGTCGACGTGGCGCCGGCCGAAGTAGTGAGCGAGTTCATCAAGCTCGAGCGCGCCGATGCGGCGAAAGTGGTCGATATGATGAAGGAAATTTTCGAAAAGGGCTCTGAAACGACGGGCCAGCCGGGTGTTCGCGGCGTAAAGGTCCCCGGAGGTGTGCCGCAGCCAATCTCGGTGGAGGGTGGAGGTCTCCTTTCCGAAGAATCAATCATCGTCGGGAAAATTAAGATTACGCCCGACATCCGCACGAACCGCATTCACGTGGTAACGCGGCCGATCAACATGCCTTTTATCCGGCAATTGATCCACGAATTTGATGCCAACGTCGAGTTTGCGAAGCCGGTCACACGCTATTTGCAATACGTTTCCGCCGGCGACATTTTGCCGGTTCTTGTCCAGGCATTGACCGAACCGGGAACAGAACAAGGCGCTGGTGCTGGGGGACAGGGGGGACTTCCGGGCGCTGGGCCGTCGCCTGGGCAGGGTCAAGCTCAACAGCGGCAGGGGGCGGGGGGTACTTCGCCGCTGACAAGCGGCTACGGCGGCAGCGAAAGCGGCACAGGCAGCTCGCTTAATATTTCGGAAGAACTTCAGACTCAGCCTGTGGACACCACGCCCAAAGCCGTCACCATCGGTAACTCGAAACTCATCGCGGATCAACGCGCCAACTCAATCATTGTCCTTGGGAATCGCGAAGTGGTCATGAAGGTGGAAAAGATCCTCGACGAAATGGACGTCAAAGCCCCGCAGGTGTCGTTAAGCACGGTGATTGGTCAGCTGACGCTTAGCAACAACGAGGAATTCGGTGTCGATTGGTTCGCAAAGTACAACAAGAGGTTCGTGGGCACCTCGCGTAACAATAGCGTATTTAGTACCAATGACCCGAACGTTCCCATCCCTGGTTCGTCCGTAGCCCCTGGCAGCAGCGTGGCACCGGTTGTCGGCAATGTTCTCGATCCGGCCAATCTGATCAACTTCAGCCAAATCATCCAAAACGTAGGCAACGGAACCAACATCTACGTGGCAGCCGGTAACGCCTTCGCGGCCATTGTGCATCTGCTGGAGTCCACGAACCGATTCAGAGTTATTTCTCGGCCAACCGTTTTCACCAGCAACAACAAAAAAGCTATCATCGCTTCCGGGCAGGAGGTTCCAGTTCCGGTAAGTACTCTAAGCAACGTTAATAGTGGTGCTCTGGTGAACAATGTGGCCTCCGTACAATCAAGCATCGAGTACAAGAAGGTGGTGTTGCAGCTTGAGGTTGTCCCGCTCATTAACTCCGAGAAGGAAGTGTCGCTCGATATTTTGCAAAAGATCGACAGCATTGTCCCAGGCGGCAACGTAAACATCAGCGGCAATTCGGTCCCGACCATCGACACGCGTTATATACGCACGAATGTTTCCGCAGGGAACGGGTCGACGATTGTCCTCGGTGGACTAATTGAAGACCAAAAGCAGAAGAACTATGAAGGGTTTCCTTATCTCTCGCGCATTCCCCTCATTGGCGCGGCGTTCCGTTCCACAGCGAGTGGAAAACAGCGTCGCGAATTAATCATTCTCATGTGTCCGGAGGTGACCTTGACGAAGCTGGATCTTTATCGACTGCGGCAGAAATGGGAGAACACCCATACACATTTTGGTCCGGAACTCGACCAGGCCGAGTGTCCAGACTGCCCCAAAGTGGAGACGGGCAAACAGATAAACTTACCCCCCCCGGATCTTCCCGCGGATAAAGAGATGCATTGAACCTTTGAAATTATGAAACGAATAGCACTCGTTTTGATTGTCGGGTTGAGCGCAACGGTCGTGCGCGGCGACGAGTTTGACATTGTCGATTATGGTATCTTTCGATCAGTCGATCCTCTGGCTCAAAGGGACGAGTGGGGAACCACTCATCAGACGCCTCACGTGAACGCGACTGATTTTGCGCCGCGATATTCCTGGCGATGGATTTACTACTTTAAGGGCCGCGACCAACTCGTTTTGGATCCGGCTTATGTTGGATCAATGCAAACGGCGTTGCGCAGGTTGGGCTACTATTGCGGACCAGTCGACGGCGTCTTCACCCAAGAAGTAAGCTACGCCATTGCACGGTTGCAAAAGAATTATTCGATGCGCGTGACCGGTACTCTGACCACTCCTGTGCGGCGGGTGCTACACATGCCGTGAGTCTTGCCGAATGAACGCTGGTCCGAGTCAATCACTGATTAATCTGCTTCTGGAAAGCGGTGTGTCTTCGACCGAAGAGGCGGCGCAGTTAACGACGAACCTCAATGGCGGTTCATGGGTGAGTCAGGTGCTCGATTCCGGCAAGGTCGACGAACAACGCTTCCTTGGCGCAATCGGCAATTTCTTCCGGGTACCGGTCGTCCCGATTGACGCGAAAAACATTGATCGAACGACCTTGGCGATGCTTCCAAGCCGTTTCGTGTTTCAACACCACATTTTGCCGATCGAGGCGAAGGAAAATTCGGTGGTGCTGGCGACCTACGATCTTTTCAATTCTATCGGGCGCCAACTTGCGGGGCAGCTTTTGAAAAAACCGGCCGAATGGGTGCTCGTGCCGCGCGCGCAGCTTCTGCGCGCGATGAAAACTCTCTATGGCGTTGGCGCCGAAACCTTCGACGAGATTTTAAAGACCAGGGGTTCCATGGACCTGCTGGAGGACTCCGAGGCTGCCATTGAGTTGAATGCCGATGATCCAGAAGCGTCCGTGGTGAAGTTTGTTAACCAGATCATTCGCGAGGCGATCATGGAGCGCGCCACTGATATTCACGTCGAACCGTTGGAAAATGATTTGCGCATCCGGTACCGAATCGACGGAATCTTGCACGAAGTCGCCGTACCGCCGCAACTGCGGGTCCTGCAATCGGCCATTATCTCGCGATTAAAAGTGATGTCGCATATGGACATTGCCGAGCGCCGGCTTCCTCAGGATGGGCGTATGAATCTGCTCGCGAGCAATGTGGAGATAGACGTACGCGTTTCGACGATTCCAACCGTCAACGGCGAGTCAATCAGTTTGCGTTTGCTGAGCCGTGGCGAACAGCAATTCAATTTCGACCGACTCGATTTGGGCGATAAGCAGGAGAAAATTATTCGACACCTCCTCACCCAACCGAACGGAATTATCCTGCTCACTGGGCCTACCGGCTGCGGCAAATCAACCTCGTTGTATTGCTTTCTCAGCAGCATCAATTCGGTGCAGCGCCGGATCATTACAATTGAAGAACCGGTGGAATATCGAATCCCTGGTGTATCGCAAATCGACGTGAAACCAGAGATTGATCTGACTTTCGCCAAAGGACTGCGACATATTTTGCGACAAGACCCGAATGTGGTGATGGTCGGCGAAATTCGAGACGTCGAGACTGCGGACATTGCAATTCGCGCCGCGATGACGGGTCACCTTGTCTTCAGCACACTCCACACAAATGACGCCGTAGGCGGCATCACGCGTTTGCTCGACATGGACGTGGAACCGTTTCTGCTCGCGTCGGTGGTGAAGTCCTTCATCGCCCAACGGCTCGTGCGCACGATTTGTCCGGATTGCATCGAGATGGTCGATTATCCCCGCGATTATCTCGCGGAGATTAGTTTCCCTGTGAAGGAACTCGGCACTCGCTTCCGGCGGGGCGCCGGTTGCGATCAATGTCGCCATACCGGTTACCAAGGTCGCGCAGCGATTTATGAAGTCTGCGTCATCACTGAGCCGCTGCGAAAGCTGATCATGCGGAGGCGTGACGGCAGCGAGTTGAAGCAATGTGCTGTTGCCGAAGGCATGGAGACCTTGCGGCAAGATGGTTGGCGACGTGTAGCACAGGGCAAAACAACCATTGAAGAAGTTGTCCGCGTCACACAGACCGACGAAGTCATGGCTGAAACCACCGAAGCGGCCGAGCCGGTTGTGGCGGCGGCCGACTCGGCTGAAGTACGCTAATCGCGGTCATCGTTTTGTGTGTCATTCGCCGCGTAATTCACGAATTGCTTTGGCGTAATCTTTTGAGTGAAAAATTGACGTGCCGGCGACGAGGACATTCGCGCCGTTTTTCACCGAGAGTCGGGCGGTGTTAGGAGTAATTCCACCATCCACTTCGATGTAGATCTTCTGCTCGCGCGAGTGATTCCATGCTGCCGCACGCCTGACTTTTTCCATCTGATCGGCGCGAAACGGTTGTCCGCCAAACCCAGGATGCACAGTCATAACGAGCAGTATATCGAAACTTCCAAGGAACGGTTCGACCAACTCGAGTGGCGTTTCGGGATTCAGCGTGAGACCGGCACGGCAGCCGCTGTTTCGAATAAGCTGCAATGTTTTGATGACATCGTGTTTGGCTTCCGGCTCCACGTGAACGGTGATCGAGTTTGCGCCGGCTTTGACGAATCGCGGTACATAATGTTCGGCATGTTCGATCATGAGATGAACGTCGAGCGGCAAAGTCGTTTCTTTGCGCACGAGCCGCACTACGTCTGGCCCGAACGAAATGTTATCGACGAAATGACCGTCCATAATGTCGCAATGAATCCAATCGGCGCCTGCCGCCTCGACGCGGTGGATTTCCTCAGCAAGCCGCGAGAAATCTGCAGCTAGAATGGATGGAGCGACAATCACTTCTTGCATTGAAAGCAAACGTCCAACGTCCAACGCTCAACGTCCAACATCGAATTCGGGAATCTTCGCTCACCGGTATTTGGGAGTTCGACGTTGAGCGTTCGGCGTTTTCTGTCCTCCTAGCGTATTAAGAGCTTGACGCCGTGCCGCTCTGTTTCATGTTACGGCGTTTCAGCCGGCCGAATCGCGCCGCGTGAATGCGTTTCTTTCGAGCTGGACAGTGCTGCTAATAAATAATTCATGTTCAACGGATTTTTCGGCTGGCTATCCAGCGACATCGGGATTGATCTCGGCACAGCGAACACGCTTGTTTACGTAAAGGATCAGGGGATCGTTTTACGTGAGCCATCGGTCGTCGCAGTGCAGGCCGGGACCAACCGGGTGTTGGCCGTGGGTGACGAAGCCAAGCGCATGCTCGGACGCACGCCTGCGAATATTGTCGCAGTGCGTCCGCTCAAGGACGGCGTGATTGCCGATTTTGAAGTCACCGAGGCGATGTTGCGGCATTTCATCACCAAGGTGCACAACCGCCGGGTGCGGGTGCGACCGCGCGTGGTTATTGCCGTCCCCTCTGGAATCACGGAAGTGGAAAAGCGGGCGGTGCGTGAATCAGCCACGCACGCCGGGGCCCGCGAAGTTTATTTGATCGAAGAGCCCATGGCAGCGGCCATCGGCGTAGGACTTCCGGTTCAGGATCCCGCCGGCAACATGATCATCGATATTGGCGGCGGAACGACAGAGGTCGCGATCATTTCGCTTTCCGGCATTGTGTTTAGCCGGAGTGTGCGTGTAGCGGGCGATGAATTGGACGAGGCGATCGTGCAATACATGAAACGTGCCTACAATTTGATGGTCGGTGAGCGTACCGCCGAGGAAATTAAAATCAAAATCGGCTCGGCGTATCCGAGTGAAAAGGAAACGAGTGTCGAAGTCAAAGGGCGCGATCTGGTAGCGGGTTTGCCAAAGACGCTCATGATTACTTCTCAAGAAGTGCGCGAAGCCTTGCTCGAACCGATCTCGACGATTGTCGATTCGGTGCGCATCACGCTGGAACGGTGCCCTCCCGAGCTTTCGGCAGATCTGGTCGATCGCGGGCTGGTGCTGGCGGGCGGTGGCGCGTTGCTGCGTGGCTTCGACAAACTTTTGAGCGAGGAAACAGGGTTGCCTGTCCACGTAGCTGAAGATCCACTCAGCGCAGTGGCGGAGGGGACGGGCAAATGCCTCAATGAACTTAAGTTTTTGCGTCAGGTCGCCTCGGCGGATCGCCAGTGGCGCTAGGAGCAATCGCGGATTGGCGATTTCCGACTGCGGATCGATTGGCCTTCTCCGGCTGAAATCGATCTTTCTTAATCCACGGTCCGTAGGAAGGCCATCCGCCGTGGCGGGCAATCCGCAATTGCGATGAGCCGCACGAACCTCATCGTGTTGCTGATTTTCGGCGCTATCCTGGGATATTTTCTCAGCTTTGGTCCGGAAACTACGCAGAAGTTCAAGTCTGGTGTGTATCGGCTGCTGGCGCCGTTTCTGACTGGTGGGTCCGGAATTGAGAAGCAGATCACCTCCGTGCGATCAGGGTTAAAGTCGCTCGACCAGTTGGAGCACGAGAACGCGGCGCTCCAAGTCGAAAACCGAGAGCTGCGTGCGACCAATCAAGGCTTGCGCGATGTTGAGCGCGAGGTGAATCGTCTGCGCCACGCCCTGAACTATCGCGAGCGCTCGGTCTTCAAATTAGTCGCAGCTGAAGTGATCGCGCGCGACTCTTCCACTTGGTGGCGAACAGTTACCATCAACCGCGGCAAAAGAGATGCCGTCGAAACAGACATGCCGGTGGTGACGGATGTAGGGCTGGTGGGAAAAACGACTACCGTGAGCGACACAATCTCGGTTGTCTTGTTGATTTCCGATGAAAACTGTCGCGTAGCAGCGTCAGTGGAAGGCAGCCGCGAACAGGGCATCGTTTCCGGCGAGCGCGTGACTGGTGGACTCACCCCGTTTTTGGACCTGAATTTCTTGTCAAAACAGGCTGACCTGAAGCCGGGGCAGAAAGTTTATACTTCAGGCGTAGGCGGTGTTTTCCCCTCGGGGTTGCTCATTGGAGCTGTAAAGACTTTCCGCGTCCGCGAATTGGATGGACAGGCACAGCTCACCCCCGCTGTCGATCTTTCTCATCTTGAGGACGTATTTGTTGTGACTGGCAGAAGATGATTTTCTTTGGTTGTCTATTGGTATTGGTTCTGGTGGCGCAGATCGCCGAGCTCTTCATCCCGGCGCTGCCGTGGCTCTACAATGCCCATGTTTACATTGTGCCTGTCATTGTCTTTTACGGTGCAATGGCGTTGCCCTTTCCACTGATGCTAGCTTTGGCGTTTTTCGCCGGGATTTTGCTGGATGCACTTACCGTTCAGGTGATTGGGGGCAAGGTTGAAATCTCAGCCGGATCATCGATACTCCTCTACGGTGTGCTGGCAGGAATAATGCATGGCCTGCGACCGCTCTTTGCCCGCGGCCGATGGGAAGTGCATTGTATCCTGAGCGGCGTTTTTACCTCGCTGATAGTTCTCGCACAATATCTCATGATCACTTTTCGCCGCGGCTCGCTTGTTTTTACTCCTGAAATTTGGTGGCAGATTGGCGGACCCGGTCTCATCGCCATGGCCATCGCGCCGATCTTCTTCTGGGGATTGCAATGGCTCGGCCAGATCACCGCTTATTCCTACGGTCCGGAAAGGGGACAGGTGGAATGAGCAAACGCCGTTTGAGTTCACGTCTGCGGATCCAATTTCTCGGGCTGTTCATGCTATTGGGCGTTGGCTCACTTGGTCTTCGGCTTTGGTGGATCCAAGTGGCGCACGGCCAGGAATGGACGGCTCAGATTCGGGGCAGCTCGCAAGCCACCGTGCGGATTCCATCGGTGCGCGGCGAGATCAAGGACCGTAATGGCGTTACGCTGGTCCAAAACCGCGCCAGTTATGAGGTAGATTTCTATTTGCCAGAAATGGTCAAAGGCTACCGCGAACGTTTCGGTTCACCGCCGACGGCTGAATATCGGACAACCATCAACGGGATGCCGAAGGATCTCAAGGAGCCTGACATCATCAAGATTGTAAACAACGGCATTGTCCCCCGTCTGAACCAGCTTGATTTGGCGCGGGATTACAATGCAAGCAAGCTGCAGCGACACTTTCGCAACGACACGGAGGTCCCGTTTTCGTACGTGAAGGACGTCGACTTCCCCACTTTGGCGAAATTCTCCGAGCATAATGTAGGGTTGCCGGGAGTCGAACTGGCGATCAAACCGGTGCGCTCTTACGTTTATGGCGCGCTGGCGGCCCATATTCTTGGCTATGTCGGGGTGCCAGATGACGTGGATAAAGAGGAAGCGACAAAATTCACCTTCTACCAGGCGGACGTGGAAGGGAAATCGAACATCGAGAAAACGATGGACGAATATTTGCGAGGGAAACCCGGCACGCGCTACTTGCGACGCAACGCAAAAGGCACAATCGATGGAGTCCTGCGCGAAGATCCCCCACAGCAAGGCGCCAACGTTTTCCTTACTATGGACGCGCGAATTCAAGCAATTGCAGAAGAGGGGTTGCGGGCAGTGAGCCGGGCGGGCGCGGTGGTTGTCGATCCAAACAATGGCAACGTCCTGGCGATGGCTTCGGTGCCATCATTTGATCCAAATACATTCATCCCCAGCATCAAGGCAAAGGATTGGAAAGCGCTGCAGAAAGACGAGGCCGATCCATTAGTCAACCGCGCAATTAGCTGCCTGCCGCCGGGCTCGACATTCAAGCTGATCACGGCACTCGCCGGATTGCGCGGCACGAAAATTCTCGCAAACACGCGTTACAACTGCAGCGGTGGCGTGAGTTATGGCGACCACTATTTCCAATGCTGGAAACATTCCGGGCACGGCACACTTGGGCTGGTTGATGCGATCAAAGTATCGTGTGACTCCTTTTTCTATCAATACGGCAATGCGGCTGGGATTCAGTCGATTGACCACATTGGCAAGATGTTGGGTATTGGCGAACAATCGGGTCTGCAACTCTCCGGCGAACAGATGGGCAACATGCCGGGGCCGGAGTGGATGCAAATTAACCATCCGCAGGAGAGGTGGTCGCAGGCGCAAACGGCCAATGTTTCGATCGGCCAGGGATACACACTTGTTTCGCCTCTGCAATTGGCGATGGCTTACGCTACGATCGCAAACGGTGGCGTGTGCTATTACCCGAGGTTGGTGGATCGAGTTTTGAATCAAGACGGCTCTCCTATGCTAGATGAGGATGGCAAGGTCGCAGTGCCTCAGACACCACGAGTGCGATCGGACTTACGTCAGGAAATTCCATCTGACAAAATTGACCTTGTGCGCAAAGGCCTTTGGGAAGTTGTTAACGAAGATGGAGGGACCGGTGGCAGAGCGCGTTTGAAAGATTGGGCGGTAGCGGGGAAAACTGGCACCGCGCAGGCCTCCGAGCGTGGACACGAGGAAAACGTTGCGTGGTTTGCTTGTTTCGCGCCATTTGACCATCCGAAGTACGTCGTCGTAGTGATGGTGCAGGGCGCCTCTGGGCACGGCGGCGAGGTCGCGGGCCCGATCGCTACACGCATTCTCGAACGCACGCTCGCGCAAGATGAAGGCAAGTTCGATATGCAGGTTGCCTGGCTCGCACCCGCACATCACCCCAACCCGCTCCAATTGATCAAAGCAGTGACTTTTCACAACGCGGGAGGCAATCTCGGAGGCGAGGACGAAGAAACTGCGGACCAATCACAGACAACAACTGCCCAAATGGCAAGCTCAGACGCATCACCTGACGTTGAACCCGAAGCCGATTCACAGGGGAGAGTATCGCGGCGAGCTGCGGTTCCCGCGGCTCGCGCGATCCCAGTCGCCGCGCCTCAACGTCCACGTAACTTTTTTGAGCGGCTCTTCGGAGCTAAGCGCCAGCCCGCACCGCCCCCACCACCGCCGCCCAGCCGCAAACGCGGAACAACACGATGAACCCGCGGTCAGAATCGGTATTGCAGTTCGTGTCGGCAGTTCGGTCGATGACCGGCCAACCATTTCATTTTTATGATAGACAAGGTAAGAAAGATTTTGGGTCTTCCTTCACGGAAGACCGGCAACAAGCTCATATTGAGCGTGGAGAAACTCGAGACCCGTGTGGCTTTGCTCGAGGGCGGCCAGCTCGAGGAATACAGCGTCGAACGTAAAAGCTCGCGCAACATTGTAGGCAGCGTTTACAAGGGCAAAGTCAAAAACATCGAGATGGGATTGAAGGCGATGTTTGTTGACATCGGCTTCGAGAAAAACGCGTTCCTTCATTTTTGGGATGCAATTCCCGCAGCGCTCGACAGCGGTATCGAAGAAATCGACAGGCGCTCAAACAAGCGCCCGAAAAAGCGGATCACGGTAAAAGATATACCGAGCATTTACCCGGTTGGCTCGGATGTGATCGTGCAGGTTACCAAAGGGCCAATTGGCACCAAGGGCCCTCGCGTGACAACCAATCTCAGTTTTGCGGGGCGATACCTGGTTCTGATGCCATTCAGCGATCGCAGCGGTATCTCGCGTAAAATTGAAGCGCCAAAAGAACGCGAGCGATTGCGCAAGATTCTGCGCGAATTGGATATTCCTGACGGCGTCGGCGTTATCATTCGGACAGTGGGAGAAGGTCAGCGTGCCAGGTATTTTGTGCGCGATCTGCGCGTTCTTCTCGACCAATGGGCAAAAGTCGATCAAGCCATTCGGGACAATCCCGCGCCGTGCCGCTTGTTCGAGGAACCCGATTTGGTCGAACGGACAGTGCGCGATTTTCTCACCGAAGAAATTAACGAGATCCTTTGCGACGACCGCGCGGCAATGGATCGGATGATCGACATGGTGGGTCAAATCTCAAGGCGTGCGCGAAGCCATGTTCGCTACTACGACGGCGCGACGCCTATTTTTGAGACCCACGGCGTGCAAAAGCAGATCGACGACGCATTTCATCGGCAGGTGTGGCTGAAGTGCGGCGGCTACATTGTCATCGACGAGACTGAAGCGCTGGTGGCGATCGATGTGAACACCGGACGCAACAAAGGGGGGCGCGATGTCGAGAAGACGATCCTGCAAACTAATTTGGAAGCGGCGGACGAGATCGCACGGCAGCTTCGGTTACGCAATATTGGAGGATTGATCATTGCTGATTTCATCGACATGAAAAGCCGTAGAGATCAGCAGGCGGTTTATACGTTGATGAAGGAACGGCTCAAGCGCGATAAAGCGAGAACACATGTGCTTCCGATTTCGCAGCTAGGCCTGATGGAAATGACGCGACAGAGGGCGCAGGAAAGCCTCAGCGATACTATCTATGAAAATTGTCCGTACTGCGGCGGACGTGGCGTCGTAAAGACCACTATGACCACGAGCGTGGAATTACACAGAACACTCAATACTGTGATGCGCAAATACCAGGACTCTATTCACGACATTCGGGTAATCCTGAACCCTGACGTTTTAAAGCGACTGAAAGAGGAAGACGAAGAGCTGCTCGTGGAACTGGAGCGCCGTTACGCCGGACGTCTGATGTTTCGCGGCGATCCGGCGTTTCATCACGAAAAGTTTGTCATTACCGATGCAAATAGCGGGGTAGAACTGAAGCCCTGAGCAAATCGGCGGTGGTCAAAAAGCTTGCAATTTTGGTGCCTCGGCTCACAGTTTATGCATCCAAACACGCGCGGAAGTCGTTTACCGGCTGGGGCGTGTAAAGTTTAAGGGAGACTTAATCAAAGGAGAGACACATGAAAAAGCTGCTGTCGTGGGTAGCAGGGGTCGGTTTGTTAGCTTCGACGGCTTTTAGTGGGGTTGACTATTCAAGGAAGGAAGGAAAACAGGTTGCCCCACCACCGTGTCCTGAATGGTACGCAGACAGAGAATTTAACGTCGGCCTCTGGGGTACTTACATCTTCACCGGGAATAGCTGGGCAAACGATCGTTATCTCGAGACCGACCATGGCTGGGGCGGTGGTATCGACTTGAAGTACTTCTTCATGCGTTACGTTGGAGTTGGCATTGAAGGCTGGGCCGTGGATGCGCGGCAGGCCCGCGAAAATATTTTCGTCGATTTCAGCGATGGCATCTTTGATCGTAGTTTTCAGCACGAAAGCAACGCAGTCGGAGCTGTCCTGGGCACGTTGACGCTCCGTTATCCAATTCCGTGCACGCGTTTCGCTCCGTATATTTTTGGTGGCGGCGGTGGGATATTTGGCGGCGGGCAGAAACGCGTTGACCAGCGATTTGTTGAGCCGGGAGAAGGCTTCGATATTGTCCAGACGACCGGTCATACAGATGCCGAAGCGCGAGGGATTGGACAGGTCGGCGGTGGCCTTGAAATTCGGTTTACACCTCATATCGGTTGGGTGAGCGATTTCAGCTGGAATTTTGTGGATGGGCCGAATAACAACTTCGGCATGGTTCGCACCGGCGTGAATTTCGCCTTTTAAATCTTTAACCGACATATTTCAGACTGCGGCGTCGGGCGCATACCAGACGCCGCTTTTTTTGTCGATGGCGATTGCGTTTGCGTACGCTGAATGCGCTATGAAATTGTTGTGATGTCATTCGTCCAGACATTGAACAATTCGGCTCTGAAAAAATCGGAACTGGTTCAGCGCTTCGAACAACTGATCGCTCCAAAGTCCGACCAGGCGCTGGAAGCGATGGCGCAAAAGTCCCGTGCGCTGACACTGCAAAATTTTGGCCGCACGATGCGCCTATTCGCACCGTTATATCTCTCCAACGAATGCATCAACAATTGTCAATATTGCGGTTTCTCGCGGGACAATCCGATACTGCGCGTTACGCTTGGTATCGACGAAGTGATTGCCGAAGCACAGCATCTTGCGCGTCAGGGTTTTCGCCAAATCCTTCTGGTTGCAGGCGAGCATCCAAAATTTGTGAGCGGCGATTATCTTGCCGACTGTGTGCGCTCTCTTGTATCGGAGTTTTCGTCGATTTCAATCGAGGTTGGGCCGATGGATACCGAAGATTACGCACCCGTCGTTGAAGCTGGTGCGGAAGGGCTTGTTGTCTACCAGGAAACATATAATCGCGGCGTCTATGCGGAAATGCATACGGCTGGGCCGAAACGCGATTTTGATTATCGGCTTGATTGCGCCGAGCGAGCGTATGCCGCCGGTTTTCGGCGACTCGGCATCGGCGCGCTGATCGGGTTATCGCGCTGGCATGACGAGGTGATTGCGCTCGCCGCGCACTTGAAACATCTGTTCAAATACTGCTGGCAGGCGCAAATTACCGTAAGCGTTCCGCGGTTGCGGCCCGCAGCTGGCGGGTTCCGTCCGCTCTTTGCGATGAGTGACCGCGAAGTTGTCCAATTGGTGTGCGCGTTGCGCATCACGTTTCCGCAGGTTGGCATTGTGCTCAGCACGCGCGAGAGTGCGCCGCTGCGCGACGCACTGGCTTCGATCGGAGTAACAATGATGAGCGCCGGCAGCCATACCGAGCCAGGCGGTTACACCCGCCAGGGACGCGAACATCTTCACCGTACTGTCCGCGGTCGCATCGTCGCACCGGAATATCAGCGCGGCGAGGATCGACTCGCGACCGGCCAGTTCGAGATCAGTGACGAACGCTCCCCCGCCGAAATCGCCGCCGTCCTTCGCCGTCGTGGACTTGAACCGGTTTGGAAAGATTGGGACCAAGCTCTTCAAGGAGCGACGGCTTCCTAGCCGTCGCTGGAATATGACGGCTCGGAAGCCGTCATTCCTTGTCATATGATGACGATTTCACTCAATGGCGAATCAGTCGATACACGCGAAGCAAAAACGATCGCGGAGCTGATCGATCGTTATCACTTGCCGCCGCAATCGATTCTGGTGGAACACAACGGGCTCGCCCTTCACCGCTACGAATGGGCAGAGCGCTCGCTAGCAGATGGCGACCGCATCGAATTCATCCGCGTCGTCGCTGGCGGATAAACAGATTAGATCAGACCGACCTACTGCTTTTCACCACCACGCGCATCCCGTCAGTTTGGATGACCGTGACTGGCGTTCGCGCGGCGATAAATTCGCCTTCGGTCACGACATCGACCAGGTGATCGGCGAAACGCGCTTTCCCGCTCGGTCGTAATACAGTGACTGCCGTGCCATGCATTCCGGGCGCGAGCGCGAGTGCAGTTGCAAAGTGCCGCGGCGCGCCTGCCAGCGATGGGCCGGGAGGATTTGAATCGATCAAAGCGAATCGCCGGTAGAAGCTCGTGCGCGGAAGATAGCGTGCCAGCAGGACGATCACGATGGATGCTCCCACAATCGCGACCAACATGTTGAGTAATGGAATCGCTAGCATTTTGCCGGTCGACAAAAACGGTTGCTGCGGGTAACGATCGATCATTGTCCAGAGCAGCGACCCAATCATGAGAAACACGCCGACCACGCCAAACACTATTGTGCTATGCGCAAAGAACAGTATCTCGATCAGAACTAGAACCACTCCAAGAACGAAAAGCGCGACGACCTCCCAGCCGGCGAGCCCCGCGAGATAATGACCGAAGAAAAAAAGAGCGAAGCAGAGTCCAGAGATAACTCCCGGCAGGATCGCTCCCGGAATCTTGAATTCCAAATACGCACCGAGAGTTCCGCCGAGTAGCAGCAACGGCGCAAGCGCAGTGATCCAAAAGGCGATCTGCTCGAACCCCGTTGGCTCGATTCTGACAATCTCCCCTTTCAATCCAGCTTTTTTTGTCAGATCAGGAATCGAATCAACAATCGCTTCTGCGAGTAGCGGTTTGCCATTGATCCGTTCAGTGGCTTCCTTCGAATTGACAGTGAGAACTGCGCCTTTTGGATGGACGACGCGGTCGCCGATTTTCACCTCCTTGTCTTTATTCATGAAGGCCTCGGCGAGATCGGCGTTGTGGCCGTTCTTAAGGGCCGAGCTGCGGACGAGTGCGGACCAATATGAGATAGTTTTTTCCTTCGCCGTGGCAGGAAGATCTTCGCCCGTGGAAAGGATCGGTGCAGCTGCGCCAATTGCGCTCACCGGCGCCATGTAGATGTGTTGTGTGCCAATAGCGATCAGAGCGCCGGCCGATCCTGCGTTTGTATTGATAAACGTGTAGGTCGGCATCTTGATTTGATTCAGCGCATTCACCATGTCGGTCGCTGTGTCGAGGCGACCGCCGTAGGTATCCAAGTCAAACACGAGCGCGGAAGCTTTGTTGTTCTCGGCCGTTTTCACCGCGCGCCGCAGGAATGCCAGCATCGAGGGAGCAACTTCACCATGCAACGGCACCACAACGACATCGCCTTTATGAATTGCCTCGCGTGCATGCACCGTTGTGACTGCAAGCAGTGACAACGCAAACCCATACACTATCCTCATTCCGGGCGGAGCGAAGCGAAGGAGAGGGACCCCGTGGCGATAGCTTAAATTAATGCAGCGGGATTTGATTCGCTCACTTCCCGCTCGCTCAGCCTGCGGCCTTCCCGTCCATCTCGCGGCTTCCCTAGCCGCTCCGTTCTCGACTTCGCTCGAGACGACGGGCGGATTGGTTTTCGTCATTTTGAAACGCCTCTGCACTGCGTAAGTTTGCCATCGCTTCAAAGCCCAAACGAGGCAAAAATAAGCTGGCGCGCATGGGAACGATCCCTTCGGAAATAATTGAGCAAATCGCTGCTGCGAATGACATCGTTGAAGTGATCGGTTCGTATTTCCCCGTGAAACGCGCGGGAGCGAATTTCAAGGCGCTCTGCCCGTTTCATCAGGAAAAGACGCCTTCGTTCATGGTGAGCCCGAGCCGGCAAACTTTTCATTGTTTCGGCTGCGGCGCCGGCGGCAGCGTTTTCCGGTTCGTCATGGAATACGAGCATGTCGATTTTCCTTCAGCTGTTCGCAAGCTCGCTACGCGCGCGGGCATCACCATCGTCGAAACACGTGGCGCGGCAGAGGAAGACCGACAATACGAGACACGTCGAAAGCAGCTAAAATTACATGCCGAAGCTGCGGAATGGTTCCATCGGAATCTGATAAAGAGTGAAGTCGGGGAATCCGCGCGGAGATATTTAAAACGTCGGGGGATAACCGGAGAAATCGCGAAGCGGTGGCAACTTGGTTATGCACCGGATGAATGGGACTCGTTTGGCAACTGGGCGCGCACACAAGGGTACGAGCAGCGCGATCTAATCGCCAGCGGGTTACTCAAAACAAGGGAAGAAAACGACGCTCAGGGACGCCAGAGCGCGTATGATCGCTTCCGCGGGCGGGTCATGTTTCCAATTTGCAACGATGTCGGCGAAGTGATCGCCTTCAGCGGTCGCCTCCTTAAAGACGAGGAAGGTGCGGCGAAATATCTAAACTCGCCTGAAACGCCGCTTTTTCGAAAAGGCAATATTCTTTTCGGGTTGCATAAATCGAAGCGAGCATTGATCGAAGCGAACTGTGCGATCGTTTGCGAAGGCCAACTTGATTTGATCAGCTTGTTCGAGGCGGGGATCACAAATGTCGTCGCGCCACAGGGAACCGCGTTCACGGAAAATCAGGCGCGGATTCTTAAGCGTTTTGTTCATGAAGTGGTGCTGTGTTTCGACTCGGACGCAGCGGGAGCAAAAGCGGCCGAGCGTTCGCTCGATGCGTTGCTGCAGAACGACTTCATCATCCGCGTCATCGAATTGCCGCCGGGCGAAGATCCGGATTCGCTTATTCGGCATGAGGGGAAAGAGCAATTCGAAAAGCGCGTGGCGAACGCGCGCGATTTCTTTGATTACTGGATCGACCGCGAGATCGCGAGCACTGACTTGAATTCTATGAGCGCAAAGATTCAAGTAGCGCGGAATTTGGCTGGGACGATTTCGCGCGTGCAAGACCCCTTGTTGCGTGGAGAAGTCGTCAATAGAGCGTCGGCGAGGCTTGGCGTCGCCCCTGCGAATTTCGAATCACTTCTGGAAAAGCACGCTCGCGCGTCCAGTCGCCCCGTGAGCTCGAGTTCACCAGATACATATGCTGTGCCGGCCCCGGCGCATGATATTGCGATGCTCTGCCTGCTGGCGCTGCGTGACGAACCCGCGCGCAATTTTCTTCGCGCGCAAAGGTGGCGCGAGATTCTTGCGGAAGTGCCGGATACCGACATTCTAATCCGTATTCTGGAGAGCGAACTGCAACCGGATGACGCCGCTTCGCTCAATGCCTTCATGGCCACGCTTTCCCAAGGGGAGGAACGGCTCGTTTCGTCATTGCTGCTGCAAAAGACGCCCGCGACCACAGAAAAGGTCGTCGAGAAATGGTGGGGGGGGATTTGTCAGGGCGTCGTGCGTTGCCGCCTTGAGATAGCAAAAAACCGAATCAATGCGCCGGGCCTCAGCGCGGGTGAGGTCGTAAATTTGCAAAAACAAATTCTTGACCTTCAGGGACAACTCCACGAATTTCCACGACCCGCCGGCGGAGTCGACTTTTAGTCGTCAACTGCCGCGTGGGAGGCCGAAAGCCTTAGTCCAAATCCTTAACCGAACAAACTTGGCCAGGCATTCGAAACGAAGGGGGAGCAGCCGACGGTCGTCGGCCCGACGGCTTAAACGTAGCGATCGGCGCAGCCCAGCGAAAGCGCAATTGAATGGGCGCGGAAATCACAGCAAGAAACCGCGACTCAGCGCGCTCAAGCGCAAGCGCGTTAGGTCTTCCTCAGTTCGACCTAACAACAACGGGGCGCTCTCTGTGTCGGCACTGGGTGTATCCGGTGTGTACTCGACGATTGAAGTTCAAGCGCGAATTCGCGAACTGATCAAGCTGGCAAAAGAACAAGGCTATCTCACGTTCGACGATTTAAACGAGGCATTGCCTGAAGGAATTACCGACGCCGACGAACTGGATCTGATTCTCACGCGTCTCCGCCGCTTGGAGATCGACATCATTGAGGCTTCCGAGGTGGACCGCTATAGAGACGGCAAGAAAGATGTCGACGAGGAGGAAGAGGAGGAAGAGGGCAGACCGACAACCAAAGTTGATGTTTTGGATGACCCGGTGCGGATGTATCTCAAGCAGATGGGGCAGGTGCCACTGCTGACCCGCGACCAGGAGGTCGAAATCTCAAAACGCATCGAGGAAGCTGAAGCGATGGTGCAGAAGCATCTCACTCGCTTCGGTTTTGTGGCGCGCGGTCATCTCGACCTCGCCACAAAACTTGTCGAGGGTAGGGAACGGTTTGATCGCGTAATCCTCGATAAAAAAATCGAGAGCCGCGAAAGATACATGAAACATCTGCCGCGCTTGACCAAACAGGTGGAACAATTAAGCGTCTCCGTCACGCGGCAATTTTCCGAGCTAGGGCGCGACTTTTCGAGGAAGGCATCCAAGAAGCACAGGGCATTACAAAAAATGATGGCTGCCCTGCAAAGGGTTTACCCTCGCTTTTATCTCAAGCAGCGGGTCACCGAGGAGTTCGTGCATCTCGCCGACGAGGCGCACCACACGTCACTTTATCTTCAGACCGAGCTCGCCAAGAATTTTCGTAGTAAAAAACGCCGGTTACAGCTTCAGAATAAAGTCCACGAGCTGGAAACGAGCCTGTGGTTTTCGCTTTCCGATTACGCGGAGGAATACCGGACGCTCAAAAATTGGCTGCGTCACGCGTTTAAAGCCAAAACCGAAATGGTCGAGGCTAATCTGCGCCTCGTTATCTCCATCGCGAAGAAATACACCAATCGCGGTTTGTCGTTTCTAGACCTCATCCAGGAAGGAAATATGGGACTGATGAAGGCGGTGGAGAAGTTTGAGTATCGGCGCGGGTACAAGTTTTCGACTTACGCGACTTGGTGGATTCGACAGGCCATTACGCGCTCGATTGCGGACCAGGCGCGCACGATCCGAATCCCAGTCCACATGATCGAGACGATTAACAAACTCCTGCGTGTGCAAAAACAACTGGTGCAGGAGTACGGCCGGGAACCGACGCCTGAGGAAGTGGCTGAAGAAGTCCTCTTGCCAGTCGACCGTGTGCGGGCGGTGCTGAAGATGGCACAACAGCCGATCTCGCTTCAGTCGCCGGTCGGCGAAAGCGAAGAAACCAACTTCGGCGATTTTATCGAAGACAGAGGGGCCGAAAATCCCAGCGATATGACCGCCATCGTTTTGCTGAAAGAAAAAATCAAAGATGTCTTGGAAACACTAACCGACCGGGAACGGCAAGTCCTCGAACAACGATTTGGCCTCGTGGACGGTTACAGCCGAACCTTGGAGGAGGTCGGACGTCAGTTCCAGGTTACTCGCGAGCGCATTCGGCAGATTGAGGCGAAGGCGCTACGCAAAATGCGGCATCCGACGCGCATTCGACAGCTTGAAGGTTTCCTCGAGGCGCCGGGGATATGAGGATAATTGCTTGCGTTCGAGCGCAACTTCGAGGCCTGCAAATGGTTGAATCGGATGGACAACATGGAACCTCAAGATGACAAAGAGCTGTGGGATGTTCTCGGCCGATTTCCTGCGCCTAAGCTTTCGCCATTCTTCGCCCGGAATGTCCTGAGGAGAATCGGGCAGGAACCGACTCATATCGAGCGGGTGTGGAACTGGTTCGGCGCCTGGAGGCTCGTTGGAGCGTCAGCTATAGCAGCGCTCATAATTGGTCTTGCTCTTGTCACCCATCATCCAGGTTCGCAGACAGCATTTTCGAGTGACTCAGATGTAGTGGCTAAAATCGATCCACAGGATTATGACGTCGTGGCTGATCTGGATGCATTGATCGCCTGGGATGAAAATAGCGCGTGGGAAGAACAGCCAACGTTGTAAATTATTCGTCGGCGCGTTGGTTTTCGCTTTGTCTTGCGCTGCCTCAGAAGCGCAGCCGCAACAACATCGTGCACCAGTTGGCCGCCCACCGCCCATGTCAGTCCCGCATGGGCCGCCGCCCAGCCAAATGCATGGTCCGCCTCCCAGCCAGGCGCATGGGCCACCGGCAGGCCAGAGTGTAAGGGAACGGTGGCTGGCGATGCCACCCGATGCCCGACAAAATTTCCGCCGCAACGCCGAGCGTTGGATGCAGATGAGCCCCGAACAGCGCAATCTCATGCGTCAGCGCGAGACGATGCGTAGGCAGATGATTACTCGTGAGGCTGATGCGGCTGTTCGCAACTCTGGTCTTCAACTGAATCCGCAGGAACGCGCCCGATTTGAGTCGCGCTACATTCAGGAACGCCGAAAAGTCGAACAAACACTCCGGCAGCAAATCGAAGCTGAGCGACAGAAGGAACTTCCGGCGCTTATCCAGCAGTTGAAGAAAGAGTTCCAGATTGATCAGCCTGTCAAAAGCCCTGCCGCGAAACCGGCAACGTCGCCAAAGTCGGAGAAATAGCCCCGCGCCGCTTCAAATCCCGTGCCTGCTTCAGCGCGTTGAGGAAAGGATCAAGCCGACTCGAAGGCATGTCGAGCCAGCTTGTTCGGCCTTAGCCCCATGAATTAGTGCCGGTAGTAGTTGGGATGATGGCGGTAATAACGCCGCCCGCCTGACCGGTAATAGGGGCGATTGTAATAGCCACGGTAGTACGGTCTGTAATAATGCCGGTACGGATAATAGTAACCATACGGGTAATATCCGCCATAGTAGCCCGGAAATCCGAACCCGATGCTGAAGTAAACTTGAGCATCAGAACGCGGCGCTCCCGCGAACATAAAACCCCCAGCCACGAATGCCATCAACAGAAGCTTCTTCATTGTTTTTCCTCCCCGATCATTGAACAGGATGACCGGCGGAAAGTTGCCCCGTTTATTGGGTTGGCAAAGGCTCTGGATAACCTGTAACGGAAATACTTTGCCTGAATTTTTGATAGTCAACATCCCGGAGCCGCAACGAATCCGCAGTTTTCGCTGTTCCTTTCCCTGGGAAAGCGATTACGGGGCCTCCAGTTAGCATCGGACCGAGGTAAATCTGCACCTTGTCAATGAGCCGCTTGTCGAGCGCTTCACCGAGGATTTCGCCGCCACCCTCGATCAACACGCTGGTGATGCCGCGCTTGCCGAGATCTTTCAGAACGGCTGTCAGGGATTTTCGTTTATAGATCAAAGTTCGCGTGGCAAATCTGTCTGAGAACAACCGAGCCTGACGCGGCAATCGGCCTGAGCGGGTCAGCACAACGCGCCATGGCTGTCGCGCCCCGCGCACGCCGCGGACGGTCAAACGCGGATTATCAACCCGGACGGTTTCTGCGCCGACGAGCACCGCGTCCACGTGCGCGCGCAGCTGACGTGCGTCACGCCGAGCATCGCGTCCAGTGATCCATCGAGGCTCATCCGCGGGACGCGTTAATCGGCCGTCGAGAGACATCCCGCATTTTGCAATCAAAAAAGGCCGTCCAGTCACAATCCATTTATTGAAAGCCTCGTTGAGCCGGGTGCATTCATCCGCCAGGACGCCTTCTCGCACTGTGACCCCTGCATTTCGCAATTCTATAATGCCTCTGCCAGAATGGCGCGGATTCAGATCTGTTGCGCCGGTCACTACGTTTTTGACTCGAGCGCCGATTATTGCGCCTGTGCACGGCGCAGTCCGTCCGGCCGTCGAACACGGTTCGAGAGTTACGTAAAGTATCGCCCGCGGCGGGATTGGGATACCGAAATCACGCAGACATTCAATCTCAGCATGCGAGTGTCCTGCCTCGCGATGGTGGCCTTTCGCCACTATTTGGTCGTCAATGACCAGGACTGCTCCTACAGCGGGATTGGGACTCGTCCGGCCGACTGCCTTTTTGGCTTCTTTCAACGCAGCCCACATGAACTTTGCGTCCCGGTTTGTCGTCATGGGTTTCTGGTAGACTAGCAAATGGTTCATTCAAAAAAAACGCGTGCCTGGAGGGATTCGAACCCCCAACCTTCTGATCCGAAGTCAGAAGCTCTATCCAGTTGAGCTACAGGCACTGTTGAGAATATGATGTGATTACGTGATTACTGAACAGCTATAAGCCGCCAATCACGATTTCACTATTCTCACCAGGGCTCGTTCCGGTCAAAATGACAGAGATAATCCGCCGTAACCGGACAGGCGCGGCGCGGGTTCGATTCCGTTCGCAAAGACGCGGTTGTAATATTTCGCGTCGGTCAGATTCGAGATCCCACCAATCAAACGCAAATTCCTGGTGATGTACCAATCCGCCGCCAGGTTGAAGACACTGTAGGCAGGAATATGCGCTTTCGGAATCTGCGCGTTCCCAACGTTCGTATCCTGCCAGAATTGCTGTGCTACGTAAATGGCTGTTAAGGCTATATCGAAACAGCGTTCCTTTTGAAACGAAATCCCGCCTTTCAACAAAAAGTCCGGGGCGAATGCCGGCGTATTGCCGACGATTGTTCTATCCGTACCAGGTTGGAGGAGAGCGCTTTCCGTAAATTCTGCATCGAGGAACTGAACATTGCTGAAAGCGATTAATTTGAACGGGTGATAATCCTTCGGCGATACGCCCGGCACGAGTGTAACTTTGTCCTTATCGACGATGGCTTTGCCGGGCTCAGGTTGCAGCTCAGCCAGCGGCGGGTGTTGGAAGCGGGCCAGAAAGTCGTAGGAAAGCTCACCCTCCAAGCCGCGATGGCGACTGCTGCCGGTATTCAGGATGATGAAATCAGTGTTACTGATATTTTGCGTCTCAGTTCTGTTGTCGAATAGCATCCAAAACAGCCCAATGTCATACCAAAATCCTTTCAAGGGCGTGCCGTGCACGCCTAATTCGAAGTCCAGAGAATGGAACGGGTCCGGTATATCTTCACCAAATGCGATCGTGCGTGTGGTTCCGGCGATATCGAAGAAGCGCGTCGGCCGCCAGCCCGAGGATGCGCTAAAGTAGGTTTCGTTGCGGTCGCCGAAATCGTTACCCATCCCAAATCCCCAGAGCGGAATCCAGTGATCAGCACTAATGCTTGCGGGCCCAGTAGGAGGAACGGTCGCCAGCCACGGGGCGGCCGCTGAATCGACTTCGACGTTTTCATGGTCAAGGCGGAAGGAGCCAACCATGTGAAATTTTCCGAGACGAATAAGGTCCTCAATAAAAAACGCCTGGTAGTCTGCGGTCCGCGATTGGTCGAGAGGAATGATGTCGGAAGTTGTACCGCGTGACGCGTATAGAAAATTCGGGCCAGTATTAGCTTCGGTTAGCGTGTATCGCTGGAACGGCGCATCGCCATGGTAAACGACGCCGCCAAACGTTAGAGCGCTGCCTTTAAAAATCGTGCCGTCCCCCCATAACTTGCGGAAGCGTATGTCGGCCCCGCCATTATTGAATTCCTCGTAACCGAAAATCGTGCTTGATGGAAATGGATTCGGCATTCCTGGCCTGAGGTTTGCCGCAGTGCGCGCGTCGATCTCCTGATGGGTGAACCACCCTTTGGCCTGCAAAAGCCAGCCGTCTCCAAAGTCACGTTCGTATCGGAGAATGGTCGTGTACCGATCAACCCAGTCATGATTGTAAGGAGTGAACGAAAAGTTCGGGTCATCTACAAACTGCTTGTAGGTGATCCTTCCCGGATCACCTCCGGAAAACCGGCTGGAGTAAAAATCGAGTGCTAACAATTGATGCTCGTCAGGCCTATAGCCCAAGTAAAGATCAGTTTGCCACAGATTGTATTGGCTGTTATCACGTTGCCCGCCCGAACGCACATACCCTCCATCAAGGCGAAATTCCAGGGGTCCCATTGCCTCCTGAATCACGTTGTAAGTGGAATAATATCCGTAACCGCCACCGATCTGTTCGGTATAGAAATTCCATGGCGAACCCGGTGCAGGATATTTGGTCACAAAATTCACCACCGGCGCTGGTTCGGGGCCGTAAAGCAAGCTGCTGCCGCCGCGGATGAATTGAATCTCACTGATACTTTGAGGCAGCGGCAGATAGTAAAGAGTAGGGAAACCAATCCAATCACTCATGAGTGGCAGGCCGTCCCGAAGCACGAGGGTAAATTCGGATTCCTGTGGATTGCCAAGTCCACGATAGTTGAAGTTGAATTGTCCCGGCGTGAATTGCTCCGTAATCTGAAACCCTGGCGCCTTGGCAAAGAGTTCCTGTTGGTTGTTATTTTCCACTGGCGGCTGTTGGTCCAACTTAATGACTGTCGCTTTTTTCGTGACCGTGATTTCCGTGCCTGATACCTCCGGCATGATGTGCTGGCGCATTGCGTGCCAATTATCGTGAGGCGTCGGAGTTGCAACGGCCTCACCTGTAACGACGACCGCGCCTGCTTCTGCCGTTTGGGCTGTGATCGGTCGCCGGATAGACAGAAGAAGAACCAGCGTTGCGACGGCAACCAGCCAGCGATGGTTAAGAAGTAAGTGTGAATGCGCTGAAGAGCGCCGTGCGCATCTGTGATTCGTGAACATACGCCGCGGAGATTACAAATTCGTAATCGCACAACGCAAGAAAAAAATTACAGCTCTGTAATGATTCAGAAAACCGCTTTTTGAAGCGCCCAAATTCAACTTGGAAGGATGCTTCCAGTGACGTCTCGCGCTTGGAACATTGGAGCTCTACAAGACCGGGTGGCCGACGGGACTCGAACCCGCAACAACCAGAACCACAATCTGGGGCTCTACCATTGAGCTACGGCCACCACAGTTTAAGCGAAACAGATTCTAAGATTCCAAGCGTCCTTTGCAAACAAAGGACTCGACTTCTTCCGCGCGCTCCACTAATTGTCAGCGCCAGTGGACCGGAAAGCTCTCCCCAGCCGGCTGGATATGGTGCCGCAGCGTCGCGTAATGCCACGCAGTGCCCGTTGGCTCGCCGCGGTGTTTTTCTTCGCGGCAACGATGCTCGCCGTCGCGCAACAGGTCGATCCAAGCGAAATTTTCCTCAAAGCCTATCTCTCGGCGCAACAGGGTGAAAAACTCGAGCGCCAGGACCGATTCAAAACTGCTCTGGCCAAATATCGGTTCGCCGGCAGCCTGATCGAGGAACTGCGCAAATCCCATGCTCAGTGGCAGCCAGCGGTTGTGGAATATCGCGGCCGCAAAATCAGCGAAGCGATTCTGAGACTTCAGGAGCGAATCACAAGGCAAACCCAGCTCAACGCAAGCGCCAAGCCGTTGCCGGACATTGCGCCCGCAGCGCCTGAGAGTGACGCCTGGTCTGAACCTGGCCCCGAAGCCTTGGCGCCCCAACCCATCGAGACCGTGAGTGAGGGGTCGCGGGATACGCCAGCCAAAGTCGCCACAAAGAACTTGCGTGACAAGGTTGCTGAGCTGCAAGCGGCGCTCGACAAGACGCGCGGGGATCTGAAGACCGCGCGAAAAGAAAAGGACGTAGTCGATACGCGTTTAAAGGAAACAACGTCAAAGTTGGAGCGAGCGCAGAACGATCTCGATGAGGCGAAGGAATCAGAACGCAATACGCGCGATCAAATCGCACAGCTTCAGGAATCAGTGAAAGCTCCGCAAGGGTTGGAAAGTAACCGTGGCGAGGAACAGCAGCAGTTGCGCGCCGAAGTTGCACAATTAAAGGGAGCTGTTGCCGCAGCCGATCAGGCTCGTGTTACTGCGGAAAAGCAAAGAGACGATACTCAGTCAAAGTTCGCCGAGGCCAACAATCATATCATCGCGCTCGAGCGTGAACGCGACGACGCGCTCTTCCAATTGAAATCGGCAAAGGAATCAGAACAGCATTTTCAATCAGTCGTAGCCGAGAAAAACGATCTGCAACAGAAACTTGCAAGCGCGGAGGAAAAGGTAAGGAAACTCAGCGAGGCCGATCCAAAAACCGCCGAGAAATTGGCCGACATGGAACGACAAATAGCGCAGCTTCAACAGCAGCTTACTGAAACTCAGAATAGAAATCATTATCTGGCGGCCCGAGCCGCGGAGCTTGACGTTGAGCTAGAACACGCAGGCACAGATCTGCAAGCCGCAAAGCTGGCAGGGGCAAACAGCGAGGAGTCATCTCAGCTTGGGAGAGAAAACGAATTGCTGCGAAACATTGTTATTCGTGAACGCCAGGAAGAAACGCGGCGTGATGAGGCGAGGAAGCTGGTGTTGGCCGAGTTGGACAGACTCAAAGTGCGATCCGACTTACTGAACAAAGAGATCGAATTCCTGGCCCAACCCATAACGAAGTTAACTACCGAAGAGCTCGCTCTGTTCCGACAACCCGTGGTCTCAATCTCGAACGAGAAGCCCGGCGTCTTCAAAGCCAGTTTCGTTTTTGAAAAGAAGTCGACGGAAGGCCCCGACAAATCGAAAGCGACGGCCACCGCCCCTCCCAAGGCTTTGCCGAACGAACTTCAGGAGGTTGCGCATGCCGCCCGGAAGAACGTTGAGCATGGCAAATTTCGAACAGCAGAAAAGCAGTATCAGACGATCCTGGCGGAAAACCCCAGGAACCTCGACGCGCTATCCAATCTTGGCGTCGTTTACTTTCGTACCGGCAAGATGCGATCTGCGGAATCAACGTTGATGAAAGCCCTGGCCATTGCGCCCAGTGACGACTTTGTGCTCACCACGCTCGGCATCGTTCATTATCGGCAGTCCAGGTTCGACGATGCACTAAAGGAACTAAGAAAAGCGATCGAGATCAATCCAAACAGCGCTACGGCCCACAATTACCTCGGTATCACGGCCAGCCAAAGAGGCCGACAGCAAGAGGCGGAAAAGGAAATGCTTCAGGCGATCACGAAGGATCCCAACTACGCCGACGCCCATTTTAATCTGGCGGTCATTCTCATTACAACGCAGCCTTCATCGAGGGAACTTGCCAAAGAACATTATGCCCGGGCGACCGCGCTCGGCACGCAGCCCAGTCCATCGCTGGAAAGACTGTTGCAGTGACGGGGACATCCGAAGGCAGAACGGTTAGTCCCGCGGTGTCGTATGCGCCCCGCTGATGCTTAAAAAGCATGCAACCATTTCTCACGGCCAACTGGCGTTATCTGGCGATGCTCAATTACGTCGTCGATCCTCGTCTGATCGCTCCGCTCGTTCCAACCGGGACTGAAATCGATTTCGACAACCGTGAAACTTTCCTCAGCGTGGTCGGATTTCTGTTCCTCAACACCCGTCTCCTGGGCCTTCCAATTCCACTCCACCGCGATTTCGAAGAGGTGAATTTGCGTTTCTATGTGAAGAGAAAATCGGCGGACACGTGGCGGCGCGGCGTTGTTTTTATTCGTGAACTGGTCCCACGTCGCGCAATTGCGCTCGTCGTTCGCACATTTTACGGCGAAAATTACGTTGCCCTCCCAATGAAACATGAAATCGAAGATCTCAACGGGAATGTTAAAGTGGAATACGCGTGGCGCCGCGGCCGAAGATGGGAGTCGCTCAAGATAAACGCGGCCGGCGACCCGGAAGCGATTCCAGCAGGTTCCCATGCCGAATTCATTACCGAACATTATTGGGGTTACACCGCCCTGCGCAGCGGCTGCAGCGAATATCGCGTCGAACATCCGCGCTGGAAAATTTGGAATGCGAGCGAGTTTGAATTGAAAGCAGACGTTGCAACTCTTTATGGCGAACAATTCGCGGAGACTTTAAATCAGCCACCCCGCTCCGCCTTCATTGCCGACGGTTCGCCGATTACAGTTCGCAGCCGCGAGGTCCTGCTATAGCGGCGGTCTGTGACCGCCGCTATCAATGCTTCAGGTACTACGCTTTGTCTTGGCTTGCTCGTGAGGCCCGCCGCCGCGGCTGCGGCTGGCGGGCCATCGAACTGCTCCGGTTTCTCAATGGATCGCAATTCCCTGCATTCGGCTGATCAACCCGCCTCATCGAACGGGCCGGAAGTAGTTCTCGGCGACGTAGCGGGCGACCCTGCGCCCGAGATTCGCGCCCTCCAAACAGGAGTTGTGGAAGTGGAAGCCAGCCAAGGTGCGCGCCTGTTCCACGTCCCTGACCGCGTCGCGAAAGCTGCGGTACTCAACCGTCGTCTGGGTCACCCGGCTATCGAGCGAAAAAGGGACCCGACCGGTCTCGAAGAACGTTGCCAGCGCCGTCGCCAACGCTGAGCTATGGAAGCAGTGTGCCGCCGGGTACTCGGGAAAGTTCGGCGTCGTGCGCAGCGGTTGCCAGGTGGGATCAGGCTCAGTGTCCGGATTCCCGTCGGTGTCGGCCTCGGGGATCGCCGTAAACGGACGCCAGAACCAGTAGAAGTACTTGGCCTCGAAGCCCGCGATCATGGCGTCGCCCCCGGATACATGCGCCATCGCCAGCATCCGTGCCGTCTGCACTAAGTCGAGCCCACGCGCGACGGCTAGGCGGAGCATGCCGTCGTTCCACACCCGGAGGTCGTGATCGGTCCAGAACAGGGCCTGGATCGTTTGCGCCGGGGTTCTCGTAGTGCTGTCGATGCGGCCGAGGTCCTTCACCTGATCGAAGTCCTCCGTGTACTCCTCGCTCGTCAGCGGATTAGGGCCGTCGGGCCGGAACTGCGATGCGCTGTGGAGCGCGAGCGGCGTGATGCCCGGGAGGCGAAGGCCCAAGACCGGTGGCAGGGGGTCGCCAGGATCTTGCTCCCAGATGCCAGGGCCAGGCGGCGGCGGATTCAGGTCGGCAAGCGTCGGGTTTCTCTCTCGGCCGTCGTTCGTGCGCAGCGCGACAATCGCAGCGGCCACCTGCTGGCCAACCATGATGCCATTCGTCTTCGCCGTGCCGTCAGGGATAGCGGCGAGGTAGTTCGCGTAGTCCCCGTTGAGAATCGCCAGCTGATCCTCCGTCAGGCCGAGCTGGGGCTGCAAGCCAATCAGCGTGTCGTGGGTCGCGGTTGCAATGGCGGCTGCGGACGACGTGTCGGGCGGGGCGTGAATCGTGATCGCGTAGGGTTCGTAGCCACCTTCAATCGCGACTGCCGCGTCGTAGATTGCGACGTGCACGATTCCCATGTACACGGCCGCCTCACCCGGAAACTTGTTCCCGTAGTTCTCTGTACCGAAGATGCCGTCAGGGCCGGGCGGGACGATTGCACGCCGCGCCTCGGTACTCCAGTCGATCACTGGTGTTGCCGACAGGTCGCTGGCGTGCACTATCGGCGCGCGCCCGATGATGAACGACAGTGCCATGAGAAGTCGAAGAATTGGTATTTTTTTGAACTGAGTGCGTTGATTCATTATTGTTCCTTTCTTTTGGTTTGTGGTTTCTCTTCCATTGCGATAAGGCGCAAAAGAGCGGACAAAGTGATCATCTGAATTTAAATTTTTTTCGGAGACGCTTTCGGCGTGCAGGAACTGTTTGGGCTTGGTAGCGTATGAAGAGCAGGTTATGGATACGCCTTCGGTCTCTCAGCAGAGAGTGACCGATCTCCTCACACGATGGAGTGACGGGGACGATGCTGCCCTCGCGGAATTAACGCCGCTCGTCTATGAGGAGCTCCGGCGCCTCGCTCATCGTCAGATGGGCGGAGAACGCGCCGACCACACACTGCAAACAACGGCGCTCGTCAACGAAGCTTATCTGCGCCTGGCCGACCAAACCAATCTACGCTGGCAGAACCGCGCCCACTTTTTCGCTGTGGCCGCCCGGGCGATGCGCCGAATCCTGGTTAGCTATGCCAGAAGTCAGCGATCCCAAAAACGCGGTGGCGGCGCGCTCAAGATAGAATTGGACGAAGTAGCACTCGTCTCACCCGAGGAATCAAAGGAAATTGTCGATCTGCACGAGGCATTGGAACGACTGGCCACACTCGACTCCAGAAAAGCTCAAGTAGTCGAGCTAAAATATTTTGGCGGGCTCAACTACGACGAGATGGCAGAAGTGCTCAAAATTTCACCTATCACGGTGAGGCGCGACTGGAGATTTGCCAAGGCGTGGCTGTACACGGAATTGCAGAACACGGCTTGACACGAATTTCACTAATTTGCACCAATTGAAGTCCAAGGTTGCACCGGTCCTGCTGAAATCCTGCCACAATTCGTGAAAATTCGTGTAATTCGTGTTCAGCCTTCGTGTAATTGGTGTCTATGACCCCGGCGCGGTTCCAAACGATTGAGGAAATCTTCCTCGGAGCACTGGATCAAGAGCCGGACCAGATCAGCGCGTTCCTCGACACGGCCTGCGAAGGCGACGCCGTTTTGCGGCGCGAAGTTGAAGCGCTTCTGACTTCAGATCAACGAGCTGGCCCGTTTATAGAAAGGTCAACCGTTGGTCTCGCGACCAAGATTATTGAAAACAGGCAAGCTCGTTCGCTCGTCGGTCAGTCGATCGGTCACTACAAAATTTCTGAATCGATAGGCAGAGGCGGGATGGGTGAGGTCTATCTGGCCACCGACGTGACAGCGGGCCGCAAGGCCGCGCTCAAGCTCCTGCCCACGCGCTTTACCGGCGACGCCGAGCGGCTGAAGCGGTTTCAACAAGAAGCCCACGCCGTAGTTGGACTCAATCATCCAAACATTCTGACGATTTACGAGATCGGCGAGGATCACTCAATTCATTACATCGCCAGCGAATTGATCGAAGGCGAGACTCTGCGCGAACGCCTAACGCGCGGGCGAATGGAGGTCCGTGAAGCTGTTGAAATCGCTATCCAAGTTACGAGTGCGCTCGCTGTCGCCCACGACGCGGGAATAGTTCATCGCGACATCAAACCAGAGAACATCATGCTTCGGCCGGACGGATACGCGAAAGTGCTCGACTTCGGAATTGCAAAGCTCGCCGAATCCGCCTTCGCCGAGCCACCTTCGGTCGCCGCGGCGACCTTCGGCGTGCCAGGGGCTACGGCGGACGGGGCAGGATCAATAAAACACGCTGAGACCAATCTCGGGGCCATACTCGGGACTGTTCATTACATGTCGCCGGAGCAGACGCTCGGCGCGCCGGTTGATAAAACCACTGATATCTGGAGTCTCGGCGTGGTGCTCTACGAAATGGTAACCGGGCATGTGCCATTCACCGGCGACCCGCCTTCGGTCGCCGCGGCGACCTACGGCGCGGCAGGCACACCACAAGACTTAATGTTTGCAATTCTTGAAAAAGAGCCACCGCCGCTCACGACTTACATCGCACGCGCTCCGCTAGAGCTTCAAGAAATCATCACCAAAACGCTGCGCAAAGATCGCGGCCAACGATATCGCAGCGCGGACGAGTTACTGCAGGCGCTCAAAGGTCTTCGTCACAAATTGGAAGTCGAGGCCGAGGTGGAACGTTCCCCCGCGCCTCCTCTATGGCTGCGCTGGATACGATCGCCTGCCGCTGTCGTGCCCTTATTATTAGTAGCTGCTTTGACTCTGGCGCTTCCATTCTTTTGGCATCGGAACGTGCCAACGACCTCGCCACCCGAGAAAAGCATCGCTGTGCTGCCATTCCTCGATCTTAGCGAGACAAAGGACCAGGAGTATTTCTGCGACGGCATCAGTGAGGAGATCCTCGCAGCCCTGGCTAAAGTCGAGGGGCTGCGTGTCGTTGCCCGTACCTCGTCGTTTTCATTCAAAGGGAAAAGCGCGGACGTGAACGAGATTGGAAAAAAACTCAACGTCGGAAACGTGCTAGAGGGAAGTTTGCGACGCGAGGGTAACCACGTTCGTGTTACTGCTGAATTGATTAAAACGCGTAGCGGCTTTCATCTTTGGACCGAAACCTATGACCGCGAGCTGACAGGAGTCTTGGCGCTAGAGGATGAAATCACGCGCTCCATTGTTGACGCGCTCAAGATCAAGCTCGCTGTCTCGCTACCGGTTCGTGAACAACGTGACACAGAGGTATACGATCTTTATCTGCAAGGCCTTTATTTCTCGAACAAAAGCAGCGAGGAGGACTTGCGGAGGGCGCTCACTTTCTTTCAGCGTGCCGTCGAAAAAGATCCGACGTTTTCGCGTGCCTGGACCGGGATCGCCAAAGTTTGGTATTTTTTGGCAGATGTTTATGTAAAACCACTCGAAGCTTACCCGGCGTCAAAGGAAGCAGCTTTAAAGGCAATCGCGCTCGACGAGAAAGATGCTGAGGCGCATTGCTACCTCAGCGAAGCGAAACGTGTACTCGATTGGGACCTGGCCGGCGCGGATAACGAGTTGAAGCGTGCGCGAGATCTCGATCCCAACTCGCCGCCCGCTCACCTTTTCTCCGGGTTGCATCCGCTCTTTCGCGGTGAGCTAAAAGACGGTCTTCAACTAATCCTTGAGGCGGAGAAGTTAGATCCGGTATCGCCTATCACTAGCTACGTAGCCACCGCCGCCTACCTTGCTAACGACCGCATCGATGATGCAGTTATCGAAGGTCAGCGGACGCTACAGCTCGATCCAAATTACTGTTACCTGGATTCAGTGCTGGCCGCCGCGTATCGCGAGAAGGGCAATTTCGACGAAGCGATCGCACTTTACACCAAGTCCCAGGAGGCAACGCACCTCCCGAGTAGCGGCCTTGCCATCACCTACGCTCGCATGGGTCGGCAAACAGAGGCGCGAAACATTCTTGCTCAGCTTGTTCAAGCGAGAGAGAAGCGGTACGTCTCGGCACCTTTGATCGCAGCAGTTTCGACCGCCTTAGGTGACAAAGAAGAAGCTTTCCGCTGGCTCGAACGCGCCTACGAGGAGCACTCGGGCGTATTACAGTGGATTGCGTTTCTTCCCGAGTTTCGTGCGCTCCATTCCGACGTACGTTTTCCTGATCTTCTGCGGCGAATCAATGCTTCGCAGGATACAATTCTAAAAATTACCGAGACGACTCTATCCGAGACTGCCGGTCCCAACGCGTGGAACAACTACACGCTCAAAGTTGGAGTAAAACCGCGACCCGGGACCCAAAATGGCCACGTGGTCAGGATTAGCGTCTCCTTCTATGATCTAACGAAAGATAACAGGCTGAAGCCAACTGATGCGCGGGTTGGTTATGATTGGCTTACCTTTCCGCGCGACTGGACGAATGCGTCCCCGAAGTTCCTGGCAGCTACTTACGTGCGTCCGAAAATCCAAACTCCTTCATCTGCCGGGCGGCGATATGGCGGATATATCGTGCGAGTGTATTTCGACGGGAAGTTGCAGGATTCGCGGGCGACTCCACCCGAATTACTAAAGCTCTTTCCGGCCCAGGATCAGAATGCCGCTTCAAGTCCATCGTCCTAGGTAAACCGACGAAGTTTCAAAACGAAGATTGTTAGGGGATCGAAAAGTTTGTTATTCCTGTCGACGGGGAATTCGGAGGGATGTTACACGATTGCCCCACAATGGATGAACGCTCCCGATACCGATCTGTGGCTCGCGGTCACTGCGGTGTTGTTTTGTCCGGTCCTTATGACGTTCGCTCAGAATCCATCACGGCAGCCACGGACAGCTGGCGAGCCCGGCGTTACCATCGAGGAAGTCATCGTGACGGGCTCGAACATTCCGACCGCGGAAGAAGTCGGCCCGAATCCGGTGGATACCTATCGTCCGGCGGACATCGAAAAGCTGGGCATTCGCAATGCAACGGACCTGACAACTTTTCTGCCACAGGAGGCGGGCGGAACCACGAACCTGAACATTAGCAATGGCGGGGACGGCACCGTCCAATTCAACCTGCGCGGTTTGTTAGCCAAAGAAACCCTGGTGCTCGTCGATGGAAAACGTGTTGCCTTTGGTTCGTTGAACGCCGTGGGATTCAGCGGAGGTGTCGACATTAATCTGCTTCCGTTTCCAATGATTGATCACATCGACATCTTGAAGGATGGCGCGTCGGCTGTGTACGGCTCGGACGCAATCACCGGCGTGGTCAACTTCTTTTTGATCCACAAGTTCCGCGGGCTGGAGATCGGCGGGAGTTACGGGAACACAAACCTCGGAGCATCCAACGACATGGGCGAATGGGAGGCATGGTTGAAAGCCGGCACCGGAGATGACAAGACCGACATTGTGGTCGTTGCCGATTTCTGGGAGCGGACCGGCGGCCTGTTCAGCCGGGACCGGGATCTGTCAGCTAACGCGTTTTATCTACCTTTTGGGGGGGGTGACACCCGCAGCTTCGACGAACCCGGCACCGTGCAAGGGTTCCGTTTGCTGCCAAGCATGTTTTTCGGCCCGGGCGGTACACCGCTACCCGGCGTGAACACGCCGATTCCACATTCAGCTCCAAACGCGCAAACGTCTCGATTTTATGTGGACCCGTTTGCGGTTAATCCCAATGCATATCCCGGTGCGCCCGGCATTCACAA
>DASYDV010000038.1:0-21017 GCA_036499375.1 Candidatus Udaeobacter sp. | reverse complement strand
CTTTTGCCCACTTCTTGTAGCATTCGCTTCAGATATCGCACCTACACCACAGCCAGTTAGTCAGCCTGGCGTTACCATCGAGCAGGTTATTGTGACGGGCTCCAACATCCCGACCGCGGAAGAAGTCGGTCCCAATCCGGTGGACACCTATCGTCCGGCAGACATCCAAAAACTGGGCATCCGCAACGCTACCGACCTGACAACGTTTCTGCCACAGGAAGCTGGCGGAACCGTCAACCTCAACGGCACTCGTGGTGACGGTACTGTCCAATTCAACCTGCGCGGCTTGTTGGCCAAAGAAACCCTCGTGCTGGTCGACGGAAAACGTGTCGCCTTTGGTTCATTGAACGGCGTCGGGTTCGGCAGCGGTGTGGACATTAATCTTATTCCATTTTCCATGATCGATCACATCGACATCTTGAAGGACGGCGCGTCAGCAGTGTATGGCTCCGACGCAGTCGCCGGTGTGGTCAACTTCTTTTTGATTCACAAGTTCCGTGGTCTGGAGATCGGGGGGAGTTACGGGAACACAAACATGGGAGCATCCAACGACATGGGCGAATGGGAGGCATGGATCAAGGCCGGAACAGGAGATGACAAGACCAATATCGTTGTCATTGCCGATTTCTGGGAGCGTACCGGTGGCATCTTCACTCGTGACCGGGACCTGTCAGCCAACGCGTTTTACATACCGTTTGGGGGATTCGACAATCGCAGCGGGCCTATTCCCGGCAAGATTGGAGGCATTCCAAGCTTGCGGTTAATCCCGAGCATGTTTTTCGGCCCCGGCGGTACGCCGCTACCCGGTGTGAACACGCCGCTTCCACACTCGGCACCAAATGCGGCGACTTCGCCATTTTATAAGGACCCGTTTGTGGTAAATCCGAATGCTTACCCTGGCGCCCCTGGCATCATCGGTCCCCACGCAATTCAAGCCCCATTTTCACAGGTTGGAACCGATTATAAGGGCGGCGGCGATTACTTCTTCTATAACTTCGCGGCTGTAACGCCAGCGCTTCCACCGGCTGATCGTCAAGCCTTCTACGGTTCGTTCATGCGCGATGTGTGCGACAGATACCTGACGGTGTTTGCCGACTTTAAATATGTCCGCTCATTTTTCGATGCGTCGCTGTCAGCTGTGCCGTTTTTGCCCGATCCATTCGGCCTTACTGCAATCTTTAGGGGCATCAGTGTGCCAATCCAGAATCCGTTTAACCCGTTCACGGTCGCGGATAATACTGTCGTTGTTAACGGAGTCGGTATCCCTGTGACGACAGGGGTTAATTTTCGCGGCATTAGCGACACCGGTCCCAGACATGAAAAGTTCACCTACCAGGATTATCTCTTCGATGTTGGTGTGCGCGGAGAGATGGGGGAATTTGGCGATTATTTCAAGACTTGGAACTGGGAAGTCGGTTTTCGTTATTCTCGGAATGAGGGGCAGAATTTGTCCGTCGGCGAAGCCAGCCAGCCCGCGTTGCGGGATGCGCTGTTGGACACGAACCCTGCTACGGCGTTTGATCCGTTCCTGAATTTCAATGCCCACAACACCAAGGCGGCCAGAGCGAGGGTTTACGTCAACTTGCATAACTCAGGCGAATATGAGTTACCTATCAGTTACGTCACCATTAACGGTGACTTGTTCAACCTTCCCGCCGGACCTATCTCCTTTGCTCTTGGCGGTGAGTATGACTCGCCGAGGTGGACGCGCGATCGTGACGCGCTTAACACAACGTTTGAAAGCTTCGGCTCCACAGATGGGGAAAGCGCACGAGTGAACCGCGATGTTTGGTCAATCTACTAGGAAGTGCGAGTACCTTTCACCAGTCCCACCTGGAACTTCCCAGGATTCTACAGCTTCGAAGTTGACTTTGCCGAGCGCGAGGAATGGTACAGCCAGAACACCTCTGCAGTTCTACCTTCTGGACCGTTCCCATCTCAGCCGGCGGCCCATAGCCAGTATAACGCGCAGAAGCCAAAGGTCTCGGTTCGCTGGCAGCCGCTTGATCCAAAATATATTGGCGCACTTACATTGCGTGGCAGCTACACCGAAGCGTTTCATGCTCCGGCCCTATCGGAAATTTCACCTGCTTCCACGCAGGGCGTCGCTGACCTCGTTTTCGACCCATTAACAAACCAGACCAATTTCATCGGGACACGCTTTATAGGAAATCCCAATCTACAACCGGAGGTGGCGTATGAATGGTCTTACGGGGCCGTTTACAGCCCGAAATGGATCAAGGGCCTGACGCTTACCGCGGATTGGTGGCATATTGATATGCGATCGATCGCGTCCCTTCTCGGCTCGCAATTCACTGTTGACCTTAATAACCCCGATCTGGTTATCCGTGGTCCTCCTACCATTCCTGGTGAACCGGGACCAATCATTTTGATCATTGATCCCAACGAAAATCTTACAGGGGCGATTTTTGAAGGTCTCGACTATGAAGCAATCTATATTCTGGACTCTTCGATCTTTGGCCACGGGGATTTCGGCAGACTAACCGCAACAGTCAACGGCACCTGGCTATCCCGGGCTGAGCTTCAGATTTTGCCTGATACAAAACGGTTCGGTATCGCGGGCGAGTTCATTCCACCGGGGTTCACCCTGACCAGCTCGCTGCCGTGGAATCGGGCCAATTTCAGTCTGTTCTACGACGGCCCGGCCGATACGTGGATGCAGGGTTTGGATGTTGGCGCGGTAGTCCACTACACCGGCCAATACGAAGATGACAATTTCAGTCTGACCGGCTTGCCCAAACCACAAATGCCCAGAAGTGGGCCTTCGCCTTGGCGCGCGCGGAAAGTGCGGGAGTGGACCACGCTGGATCTCATTTTCAACTACACATTTAACCTGCCACCGCTCGCTGCTACGGAGGTGCCCGGTTTCGCCAAGGACGGCGGTAAGAATGTTAGGATGAAGGACGGCAAGGAGAAAAACGTGATTCCTATCTCCAGCGCCGAATATGATCCGTGTGGATTGCACGCCTGGTTGAATAACACAACGATTTCACTTGGGATGCAGAACGTGTTCGATCAAGATCCGCCTTTCGTTGCCGGCAGCTTCGAGAACGGCTACGACGAGTCGCTTGCCACCATCAAAGGCCGCTTCTGGTACGTCCAGCTAAAAAAGAGATTCTAAGAAAGCTATTCGGCGGCGAATTACTTCGACAGCAATTGCCGGAGCACGAACGGCAGAATCCCGCCGTGCCGATAATAATCGATCTCGATCGGCGTATCGATGCGAAGCTTCACTGGCACTGACCGTTTCTCTCCCTTCTCGCTTTCGATTTCGAGCGTTACCTGTTGTCCGGGTTTGATTGAGTCGGACAATCCGGTTATCGAAAATTTCTCCGAGCCGTCGAGCCTGAGGGATTGCGCGGTTGTTCCGTCGGTAAATTGCAGCGGCAACACACCCATGCCCAGTAGGTTCGAGCGGTGGATCCGCTCGAAACTGGCTGCAATCACCGCTTTCACGCCTAACAAACGCGTCCCTTTCGCAGCCCAATCACGCGATGAACCTGTCCCGTATTCGTGACCGGCGAGAATGACCAACGGAGTCCTTGTTTCCGCATATTTCATCGCCGCATCGAAAATGCACATCTCCTCGCCCTCTCCGTTCTTTGAACCGCCGGTCCGGCTCGGACCGAAGTACTTCGTTACGCCTCCTTCGCTTCCGGGCACCATCAAATTTTTGATCCGCACATTGGCGAACGTGCCGCGCGTCATTACCAGATCATTGCCACGGCGACTACCGTAGCTGTTAAAATCTTGCGGCTGGATTCCACGCGACATCAAATACCTTCCTGCGGGCGAACTGTGTTTGATTGCTCCCGCCGGGGAAATGTGATCGGTCGTTACCGTGTCACCGAAAATGCCAAGGGCCCGGGCATCCCGAATTTCCTCAATACTCCCTGGCTGCATCGAAAAATTGTCGAAGAACGGCGGCTCGTGAATGTAATCGCTTCTCTCGTCCCACTGATAAATGTCGCCGGCGGTTGAAGAAATTTCGTTCCACTTCGGATTTTGCTCAGCGAAATCTTTATAAAGTTTGCGGAACGTTTCGGGCCGCAGAGCAGACTGCATGAGATCTCGGATCTCATTGAGACTTGGCCAGAGATCCCGCAGGAAGATCTCATTACCGTCTTTATCCGTACCGATCGGTTCCCGCGAGAGGTCGATGTGCACGCGGCCAGCGAGTGCGAATGCGACTACCAGCGGCGGCGACATCAGGAAATTCGCTTTGATATGCTGATGCACGCGCGCCTCGAAGTTTCTGTTTCCTGATAAAACCGAAGCCGCGACGAGATCGTACTCGTTGATGGCTTTTTCGATATTCGGGTGCAGTGGTCCGGAGTTGCCGATGCATGTTGTGCAGCCGTAGCCCACCAGATTGAACCCGAGTTGATCGAGATACGTTTGCAGTCCGGTTTTCTGCAAATAATCGGAAACGACGCGCGAGCCGGGAGCGAGCGACGTTTTCACTGCAGGACCGACGTGCAACCCGCGCTCTACGGCTTTTTTTGCGAGTAAACCGGCGGCAATCATCACGCTCGGATTACTAGTATTCGTGCAGCTCGTGATCGCGGCGATCAGCACACTACCGTCTCCAATGTGCGCGCGCCCATGCTTAAATACTTCAGTCGATTCTGCCTCAATCTCCTTCGCCGCATCCGGCGTTGGTCGATTTGTGACCATCTCCAGCTTGTTGCGTTCTTCACCGGGCTTAATTCCCTGATCCTGGATATCGGTCGAAACCATGTCCTCGGTTCGAGGCGCGCTGCCATTTAGTTCCACGACGTGTTTCTCGCGGAGATCGACGTGTGTTTTGCCATATCCGCCGTCGCGCGTCGGTTTTTCAAGCAGCTCGCGAAACGTTTTACCCAAGTCGGGCAGATTGATCCGATCCTGTGGCCTTTTCGGCCCGGCGACGCTTGGCTGGACGTCGGAAAGATCAAGATCGATGTCTACGCTGTAATCGATTTCGCCTTTCCGCGGCATCCCGAACATCTTTTGGGCGCGAAAGTAATTTTCGAACGCCATGCATTGTTCTTCGCTACGTCCGGTCGCTCTTAGGTAGTTCACCGATTCCTGATCGACTGGAAAATAACCCATCGTCGCGCCGTACTCGGGCGACATGTTTCCAATCGTGGCGCGGTCCGGAACCGGCAGCGATGCTGCGCCCTCGCCGTAAAACTCGACAAATTTCCCGACTACCTTTTGCGCACGCAGCAGGTGCGTGATGTGTAGCACCAGATCGGTCGCGGTGACGCCTTCCCGCAATTGCCCGGTCATGTGCACGCCGACTACTTGCGGCGTTAAAAAGTAAACCGGCTGCCCAAGCATGCCGGCCTCCGCCTCAATCCCGCCAACGCCCCAGCCAACCACGCCCAATCCATTGATCATGGTCGTGTGCGAATCCGTGCCGACCAAAGTGTCAGGAAAGTAGATGATTGATTGTTGATTTTTGATGGTTGATTGAGCCGAGAGAACACCTTTCGCGAGGTATTCCAGATTCACCTGATGCACGATTCCGATGCCCGGTGGAATGAGCTGGAACGTTTTGAAGGCCTGCTGACCCCACTTGAGAAACTGGTAACGCTCGCGGTTGCGCTTGAACTCCATGTCCAGATTGAGTTGCAACGCGCGCGGTGAACCGAAGAAATCGACCTGCACCGAGTGATCGACAACCAGATCGACCGGTACGAGCGGCTCGATGATTTTTGGATCGCGACCGAGCCGTTGCACAGCGCTGCGCATCGCCGCGAGATCGACAATCAGCGGAACTCCGGTGAAGTCCTGCAGAACAATGCGCGCAACGACGAATGGGATCTCCTCGTTCGCGGGTGATTTCGCGTTCCATTTCGCAAGGGCTTCGACATCTTTGCGCCGGACCTTTTTCCCGTCGCAGTTGCGCAGGACGGATTCGAGAACGATTCGGATACTGATCGGCAATCGCGAAATGTTTCCGATCCCTCGTTCCTCCAGGACGGGAAGCGAAAACAGCCAACCCTCGCGGCCATTGCCGGCGTCGAATTTTTTCAGTGTGTTAAATTCGTCAATCATTCTGAGCGCACAGCGGAATCGAAGAATCCCGCAGCACTATCATCGGTTCTGCAACGGGGTGTCTCGACTTCGCTCGACATGACAATGGTTACTTCAGTTCTTGCAATTTGGCTTTGATCTTCTCGAAGTTTGGCAATTGCCGGGCGTCATCGTTGCTCTCAGAGTATTGAATCACGCCATTTTTATCGATAACGAATGCAGAGCGTTTTGGCACGCCGCCCATCCCAAGATTCATCTGTGGCAGAAAGGAGTCGTACATCACGCCGTAATCCTTCGCGACCTTATGGTCATAGTCGCTCAGCAGCGGCACAGTGATTTTCTCCTTCTCCGCCCACGCTTCCTGCGCAAACGGATTGTCGCCGCTGATCGCGTAAACGGCGGCGTTCAAATCCGTGTAGGCGTTCAGGCCGCCGCTGACTTCGCACATTTCAGTTGTGCATGTGCCGGTGAACGCCATGGGAAAGAAAAGCAGCAACGTATTTTTCTTTCCGAAATTGTCGCTCAGCTTGATTTGCTTCGGACCGTCAGCGGTTTTGGTCGATAACGTGAAATCTGGCGCCTTAGTTCCGACAGCAAGTGGCATAAGTGGGTTCTTCCGTTTGAGTTTAAGTGGAGGAAATTCACTATAAGATCGACAAGTTGGCGGTCAAAGAATTTGCAGCAATTTCGACCACACTTAGCGCAGATTTACATCCGTGTTTGATCTGTGTTCATCTGTGGCTCACGATTCGATCAAGTGGAACTCTTCTGGTGGTTCTTCGTAATCGCGCTCTTCGCAATCGGCCTGATCGGCACGATCGTTCCCGTTCTTCCAGGCACCACGATCATTCTCGCTGGGGCAATCATGCATCGCGTGATGCTCGGCGCGGAAAAGAGCATCAGTTGGAAAGCGATTGTTGCTCTGGCACTGCTGACACTCCTTTCATACGTCTTCGATTTTTTGGGCAGCTATTTCGGTGCAAAGTATTTCGGTGCGACAAAATGGGGCGCGTTCGGAGCGATCCTTGGCGCAATCGTCGGCCTCTTCTTTGGCATCGTTGGCTTATTTGTCGGTCCAGTGCTCGGCGCTGTGGCAGGCGAATTCATCTCCGGTAAACGAATGATCGATGCCGGCCGCGCGGGTTGGGGAAGCTTGCTGGGAAATCTCGGCGCCACGGCCGCGAAACTGATTATCGCCCTTGCGATGATCGCAATGTTTCTGATGAGCGTGCCGTCGCCGTTCTGAATACGAAAAGAAGCAAGAATACTGGGTTCTTAAGACCAGGAAAACCAGGAAGCAGAATGGTAGGGCGCGACCGTCGGGCGCGCCGTTCTCCTGGTTTCCAGATTTCTGCTTTGTGGTAAGTTATCCGTCGATGGCAGATGATCGCTGGTGGGTCCCGCTTTGGCGGGATTTGCTGGAGGAAAGTCCGAACACCATACGGCAGCATGCCGCGTAAAATACGCGGGCGACGCGATCGAAAGATCGTGGCGACGGAAAGTGTCACAGAAAACACACCGCCGGTTCTTTGAGAAGAGCGCAGGTAAGGGTGAAAAGGCGAGGTAAGAGCTCACCGCTCGCGGAGTAATTCGCGAGGCACGAAAAACCCCATGCGGTGCAAGACAAAACAGAGGAAGGGCAGCCGGCCCGCTAAATCCTCGGGTATCGTCGCATCATGGCGACTGTAGCGGCGGTCTATGACCGCCGAATGGTTGCTGGGCACTGCGAGCAATCGCAAGCGAGATGAATGATCATCCCCAGCACTTTGCGAGCAAAAGTGCTGAGACAGAATTCGGCTTATCGCCATCGAAACTATGAAGGGCGCTTTCGGAAACGAAGGCGCCCTTCGCTTTTTCGCGAGGGAGGAGAGATGCTTCCCTCCGAGAGAGACACTGCTTCGCGTTGGAAAACGTGGGCATGACCCGCTACGGTCCAGTCTTCCAGAACAAAATACTTAGGCAAAATACTTAGGACCTTGGGCAGTTAGTTTCCGTATAAGTCTGGTGAAACATTATGTCTGCGGACTACTAGCCTTCCGAACGGTGAGTCAGGGCTCCGGCCAATAATGTCTACCCCCGAAAGCAAACCAAAGATTATTATGAATACCCCTCTTGCGGCAGCTCTTCGCTGTTCTCTAATATTCCTCGTTTCAGCCGCCGCCTACGCGGACAGTGCCCAGTGGAACCTGAATCCGACGTCGGCCGACTGGAATACGGCTGACAACTGGACGCCAACGACTGTTCCCAATGGCCCAGGGGCTATTGCGACGTTCGCTCTTTCGAACATCACCAATGTCTCCATCTCGGCGGATACCGAAGTCAATGAGATTGCGTTCACCTCGGCCGCCACGAACCCCTACAGCATCATCGCCAATCCCGGATTGACGCTCACCCTGAGCGGCGCGGGCATCACGAATAACTCGGGGATCACACAAAACTTCCTGACTGCCGTGCGAGGGAGCCCCTTCGCCGTCGGACAAATAGTTTTCACCAATGGTGCAACCGCCGGGACCTCTACCAGATTTACTAACGGCGGCAGTTTGGCTTTTGAAGGAGCCGGCGGCTTCACGGAATTCTTCAGCGACTCAAATGCCGGTAATGGCAACTTTGTCAACGATGGGGGCTTCGTCAATGGCGCGATCGGCGGTGTCACAGAGTTCTTTTCCTCGAGTGCTAGCGACGGCACCTTTATCAACAGTGCCGGCTTGGTCAGTGGCGCAGAAGGCGGCTACACGAATATCAATTTCGGGTCGACCGCTGCCAATGCCAGCTGTACCAACATGGGTGCATCGGTCAATGGCGCGGAAGGCGGCCTCACGGGTCTCGTCAGCGCAACCGCAGGTAATGGCACCTTTATCAACAATGGCGGGTTGGTCAATGGCGCAGGCGGCGGAATGACGTTCTTGGACGAAACCGCGAGTGCTGGCAGTGGCACCTTTATTAATAATGGCGGGTTGGTCAATGGCGCAGGCGGCGGAACGACGTTCTTCGACTCATCCTCGACCGCCGATTCTGCAACGCTAATTGGCAACGGCGGCACTGGCAGCGGCGAGGGCGGGTCGATTTTGTTTATTTACGACTCTACCGGTGGCACGTCGCGGGTTGAGGTTTTCGGCAACGGACGCCTTGACATCGGCTTCCATCACGCTCCCGGCCTTACCATCGGCTCAATTGAGGGTGACGGAGATGCTTTTCTAGGAGCCAACAATCTGACCGTAGGCAGCAACAACTTGAGTACCACCTTTTCTGGCGCAATTCAGGATGGCGGCTTCGGCGGCTCCTTTACCAAGATCCGTACCAGAACGCTGATTCTAAAAGCAGTGAATCCGTATAGTGGGGTCACCAATATTAACCGTGGCGTGTTGCAGGTCGATGGTCCCGTTTTAAGCGACACATCCGCGATTCAGGATGGGGGGGCCGGCGGCGGATCGTTCAGGAAGATCGGTACCGGAACGCTCATCCTCTCGGGAGCCAACACCTACACTGGCAATACCAATATTAACGGCGGCGTGTTGCAGATTGATGGCTCGATTACGAGTAACACGTTTATTAACCATCGCAGCACACTTGCCGGGACGGGAACAATCAATGGCACTGTTACGAACACCATTGGGAAGGTCAGCCCGGGAGGTGCGCTGGGCGAGCCGGGCGTGCTAATCGTCGGCAACAACTACATGCAGATGGCGAGGGCAAGCCTCGTGATCCAAATTGGAGGCGCGGGTGCCGGTCAAGTTAGTGTCCTGGATGTTCAGGGAAATGCCAATCTAGACGGATCGCTCCAGCCTGTGCTTTTGAACGGTTTTGTTCCCAGCATCGGTCAATCGTTCACCATTATGAATTACGCATCTTTCGCCGGCTTTTTTTCCTGTATTCAACACCAGGTCTTCGATCACGGTAGAAAACGTTGGGCGCTCACTTATTACCCGACCAGTGCCGTCCTTACCGCGGTAGAAAATTCGCGTCCGTGACCGCGATGTCTATTTCCTGCTCCCATAACAGGAATAGTAAGTTAAAAGGCTTCGCAATGACGGCATCCGCTCATGAGGTCCCGCTGTCGTTGACCCAGCCAGGGTGTTTAAAAACTGAGTTCAGTTAAACGGACGAGAAAGGCGGCCCATGTTCCGGGAGTCATTCTGACTGCTACCACGAGAGTCTATTCTGACTACACTAGGTTCAAGGAGAATGAGCCCTCTAACACCGCCGGCCGATCCTCAGGCGACAGACGGCTCAAGATTCGACTTTTTCCGCAGCAGCGGCAGAACTTTTTCCACCAGTGCGTCGGCGGTGATGCCGTGTTTTTTGCGCAGCGCCGGAATGTTGCCGTGCTCGATAAATTGATCGGGCCAGCCGACGCGCACCACCGGCGTATTGATCATTTGTGAGTGCAGATGTTCCATTACCGCGCAGCCGAAACCGTTGAACAACACGTGATCTTCGATCGTGCACACGACTTCGACGCTGCGGGCGAAGAATTCGAGAGTGCCGGTGTCCATCGGCTTGATCCAGCGCGGGTTGATAAGAGCAACGGAAATTCCTTTTTCTTCAAGTTTGCGTGCGGCTTCTTCGGCAACTTCGAACATGTTGCCTAATCCAAAGATCGCTACGTCGCGACCGTGTTGAACGACTTCCGCCTTACCGATCTCGAGAAGCTTTGGTTCGGGCTTGATTCGCGCGCCTGTTCCCGAACCTCGTGGGTAACGAACGGCGATTGGACCGGAGTTGTAGTGCGCCATTGTCCACAGCATATCGACAAATTCGTCTTCATCTTTCGGTTGCATGTGCACCCAGTTCGGGACGTGTCGCAGGTAACCGATGTCGAACAATCCGTGATGTGTCGGGCCGTCGTCGCCGCTTAGTCCGGCCCGGTCCATGCACAGCTTCACGTTCAAGTTCTGGATAGCGATGTCGTGGATCGCCATGTCGTACGCGCGCTGGAAAAACGTGGAGTAAATCGCCAGGAACGGCTGCAGTCCTTGTGTCGCCAGGCCGCACGCGAAAAGCGTCGCGTGTTCTTCTGCGATGCCAACGTCAAAATAGCGCCCGGGATGTGCCTTGGCGAAATGTGAAAGGCCAGTGCCGCTTGGCATCGCGGCTGTGATCGCGACGATCTTCTGATTCGTCTCCGCGAATTTAGCAAGCGTTTTGCCGATAATTTCCGAATAAGTAGGCGTTGCAGTCGGCGCGGTCTCACCGCTCTCGATCTTGTATTTGCCGAGACCGTGAAATTTATCCGGCTGCTTGAGTGCCGGAGCGTAGCCCTTGCCCTTTTTGGTCAGGATATGAAGCAGAACCGGCTCCTCCTGCGTTTTTAAAAACTCAAATGTCCGGATGAGCAGAGGAATGTCGTGTCCGTCGATCGGACCGTAATAACGCAAGCCGAGCTCCTCGAAGATAACACTCGGCACGAGTAAACCTTTGACGCTCTCTTCTACTTTGTGCGCGAGGTGCACGCCGGTTTTTCCAAGAATCGCCTGAATGAAATCGCGAGCTTTATCGTGCAGATGCGCGTAAGTGGGATTCGTAACAATGCTGTTCAGGTAATTTGCGATCGCGCCGACGTTTTTGGCGATCGACCACTCATTGTCATTGAGGACGACGATAAACCGCTTCGTGTGCGCTTTGACGTTATTAAGCGCTTCGTAACTGATTCCGCAGGTAAAGGCGGCGTCGCCTGCAACGACCACGATGTTCTCGTTACCGCCCCTCAAGTCGCGCCCGACCGCCATGCCGAGTCCTGCGGAGAGGGCAGTCCCGGCATGACCCGCGCCATAGCAATCGTGCTCGCTCTCGGTGCGCAACAGGAAGCCATTGAGCCCGCCGAATTGACGCATGGTGTTGAAACGATCCAGGCGCCCGGTAAACATTTTGTGGACGTAGCCCTGGTGACTGACGTCCATGACGAAGCGGTCCAGCGGCGTATCGAAGACGCGATGCAAAGCAATGGTCAGCTCCACAACGCCAAGGTTGGGCCCGAGGTGCCCGCCGGTTTGCGAGAGAACTTTGATCAGCTCATCGCGCACTTCCTGCGCAAGCTGTGGTAGATCCTGTTCGCGCAGCGCCTTGATGTCGGCCGGTGAACGGATGTCCTCAAGCAAACGCTTTGGCGTTGCCTTCTCGGCCGTTTCGGAATTTTTAGAAGAGTTTGATTTCGTCATCGGTGCTTTCAGATTCGACTGCCGTTTTTTCGGGAGGACCCGCTTCTTGCGCCGGCTCGAATTCTTGTACTACGGCTTTCCCGGCGCTGTTGCGAGTAATGATTTCGATCTTTTGCTCTGCGGTGGCGAGCCGTTCCTGGCAAATCTTTACCAGATTCATTCCCTCCTCGTAACGCACGATCAGATCCTCGAGCGGCAATTTACCCGACTCCATCTGCTCGACAATTTTCTCGAGCCGATTCATCGCACCTTCGAAGTTAAGCTCCGCCTCGCGCGGCTTCGGTTTACTGCTCATGGGGAAAGCGGAAGAATTAAGCACAGCTTAGCCATGAAAAAAGGGCAAGTTGCGAGCGATCGTGCTTGGCAGGGCCTGCAGCGTCCGCGGTCCTCAGCCGATTTCCCGTGCATGAATGCATGCGCTGTGGACAGCGCACCCTACAGTAATCGTCACTCGCCAAAGCTTCGTGGTACCGTGAAAACTCGCAAATTTATTTCGCGTCGATTGAAAGCCCGGCGAATGTTTTCGCTCTCTAATCATGAGAAAATTGCCTGGACTCTCGCGATCATGGCGGCGTCGAACTAATGAGGCGAATCAAATGACGCTGGCGCCCTCCACCTCCTTTTACGCCATGTGGGATGCCGTGGCGCGGTTTGCCCAGGAAGTTCGGACCAGCAATTTCATGGCGGAAATGATCCGTCGCCGTGACGCTTGCGGCGCCGAGGGAGCGATGGGTGCGCTCGATTGCGCAACGCTTTACGCTCTCACGCGCTGGCTCCGGCCGGAGGTGGTTGTGGAGTCGGGTGGGTTTATTGGCATGTCCTCCGCCTTTATTTTGAAAGCGTTGGTCGACGAAAAGCTCGGGATGGCCAAACTCTACAGCATCGAATTGAGCGAAGACTGCGAACAGGGTGCCTTAATTCCTGACGAATTGCGATCCGCCTCAGCCGGATTCGTTCCGCTCCGCGGCAGAATCGAAGATTTGCTGAAGCGGGAGCAACTTCCTCGGTCCATTGACATGTTCCTGCACGACAGCTCACACAGTTATCGCCATATGCTGTGGGAATTTCGGCAGTTCTGGCCGCGCCTGCGCGACGGTGGACTGCTGGTCTCGCACGACGTTCAGATGAACGCCGCGTTTCCCGAATTCATCACCAACACCTACGCGCACGACAAAAAAACCGGCCGCCGCGATCCGGACCGCACCTCACATCACGAATGGGGACGCTGGGGCTACATCGGGTTCGCGATAAAGAAACACATTGGCTAACGTGCGCCTTGTCGATCTTATTTCGAGGCAGGATGCGCGTCATCGCCTCGGGATCGGATTTGTAGCCGGCTTGCTGATTTTCTTTTTCACGCGCGGACATCTTCGGCTCTGGAGTGCGGTCATTTCAGGTTGGAATGCGTTCGCTTTTGTGATCCTCGCGCTTGATTGGCTGACAATTTGGACCACGCCGCAGCGCAAGATACGCGAGCGCGCGCAGCAAGAAGATCTGAGCCGTTTACTGATTTTCGTTTTTGTCGTGGTCGCCGCGTGCGTTGCGCTGTTTGCAGTTGGATTTCTGATCCGCGCACACAAGGACCAGCCTGGCGGGCACTTGGCCGTTCATCTTCTGCTCACATTATCGACCGTGATCTCATCGTGGGCGCTGCTTCATACGGTATACAGTTTACGTTATGCGCACGCTTATTATGGCGATAGCAACGACCCAGGCGCGCAAAAGCATGCCGGCGGTTTGATCTTTCCAGGTGATCGGCCACCGAATTATTTCGATTTCGCCTATTTTTCGTTTGTAGTCGGAATGACCTGCCAGGTGTCGGACGTGCAAATCACGTCACGTCGCATGCGGCGCGTTACTCTTGTTCACAGTGTTCTCTCTTTCGGATTTAACACGCTCATTCTGGCGCTGCTGATTAACACCGTTTCGGGCCTGTTATAACCGGGCTGTTCTGCAGGAAAGCTAATTGCTATTGAAAGAGGCGTTTTCGTTTCGCAGACTCGCTGATTAATTTTGCCAGGCGAGACATTCGCGTTTCTTCCTTTTTTGCACTGACAATCCACCAGCCGATCATTTTTCGGTACGAAGGCGACTGTGTTTTGAAAAAATCCCACGCTGCTTTGTTTTTCTTCAGCAACCCTGCATATGGCTGTTGCAACTCGGTGCTTTGTTGTTCGTACGAATAGATGCCTGACTTATTCTCGATCCGTGCGCCGAACGCTTCTAAGCCCACCGGTCGCATCTGTTTTTGCTTAACGAGCTCCCTGGCCCGTTTGATATTGATCGCGCTCCAAATGCTTCCGCGCCGCCGTGGCGTGAAGCGAATTTGGTAACTGATTTCCTCAACGCGCTTCCGGACTCCGTCGATCCAACCAAAGCAGAGCGCTTGATCCACTGATTCTGGCCAGGTGATGCTCGGCTTTCCGGAATTCTTTTTGTAGAACCCAATCCAAAGCTCAGTCGCAGTCGCGTGATTGTCCTCCAGCCAGACTCGGAAATCGGCGGCCGTTCGAAAAAACTTGGACTTCAACCGATCTGCTTTTTGTAAGCGGAGGCGTCTTTCAGATTTCTGAGTTCCTCCGGATTCTCGATTTTGAGGACGAATATCCAGCCTTGCCCGTACGGTTCGCGGTTGATCAAGCCCGGATCGGCCTCGAGCGCTTTGTTGGCCTCGACAACCGTGCCTTTCACCGGCGCAAAGATGTCACTTGCCGCTTTCACCGATTCGACAACGGCGGCCGCTTCTTTTGCGTTTACTTCTCGGTCGACTTTCGGAAGCTCGACATAAACAACGTCGGTCAATTCCGATTGAGCGTGATCGGTAATGCCGACGCGGATGTTGTCGCCTTCGCGTTTAATCCATTCGTGGCTCTCGGTGTAGAGCAAGTCCTCTGGGATGATCATGATGCTGGTTTTCTGTAGAGCGGTTTCTTTTCCACGGTCGCTGGGAATTTTTGCCCGCGAATCTCGATGTCAATCTCTGCGCCGATCTTCGCGTGCGCCGACGACACATACGCCATGCCAATGCCCCAGTTCAAGCTCGGAGAAAGCGTGCCACTGGTCACTTCACCTATGCGCTCGCCGTCCCGGAACAATTTGTAGTGCGGGCGGGGCGGCGGACCTTTCTCTTTCATTCGAAACGGCACCAGTTTTTCTCGCGGACCGGTTTCCTTTGTGTTCAGCAAGACGTCGCGCCCGATGAAGTGTGGTTTTGTCAGATCGACGAAGAATCCGAGTCCTGCCTCGATCGGGTTTTTTTCCGCTGACAAATCGGAGCCATTGAGGGGATAGCACATTTCCAGGCGCAGTGTATCGCGCGCGCCGAGCCCGCACGGCTTAATTCCCAGCGGCGCCCCTTTTTCGAGGACGGCGTTCCAAAACTTCGCTGCATCAGTTGCACGAAAGAAAACTTCAATTCCATCCTCGCCAGTATAACCGGTCCGCGCGACGGACACAGTCGTCCCGTCGAATGGCAAATCGGCGATCGTGTTTCGCGACGGAAGATCGATATTTGCGCCAAAGAGAGCGTGGAATAGCTCTGCGATGCGCGGACCTTGAATGGCCACTCCGCCAAAATCCGCGCTGCGATTTATAAGCTTACAAGGAGCGGCGGTCTCTAGTCCGCCGCTGGGGCGCTCTGGAGAGCGCCTCTCCTTGAGATGATTGTGCAGCCAGGCAAAATCTTCATCTATACGCGCCGCATTTACGACGAGTAGAAACTGCTCTCGGCCGATACGATAAACGATCAGGTCATCAATGATTCCGCCGCGCTCGTTCAGCAAAAAAGTGTATTGCCCGACGCCGACGTCGAGCTTGTCGACGTTGTTTGTGAGCATGGTATTGAGCCAGGTGGCGGCGGCGACCTCGCCGCCAAGTTTCTGCGACGAGGGCGTCGCAGCCACGATCAACTGGCCCATATGCGAAATGTCGAAAATACCGACATCATTTCGCACCGCCTGATGTTCCTGCGCAATGCTGGTGTATTGCACCGGCATCAGCCAGCCGGCGAATGGAACCATCTTCGCACCGAGCCGAACGTGCTCGTCGTAAAGCGGCGTTTTTTTTGGTGCGACTTCGCTCACGCGCCAAGTTAAGCGGCGCTATGATCATGTGCAAAGGTGGATCGGCTTCTCCGAAGACGATGAAATCATCGCGTTGAGGACAACGCGATCCACCTTGCACGCGAACTGCGCAACATTACCGTGCGCGAGCAATGACCTTTCTGGACAAACTCGAACGCCGCTTTGGTTTTTTAGGAATTCCAGGATTGACGAGAATTTTGGTTGGTTTCGCGGCGCTAGTGTTCGCGTTGAGCTTGCTGTTCCCGGGATACACGTCGATGCTCGAGCTCAATCCGGCGCGTATTCGCCAGGGAGAACTCTGGCGGCTTGTCACTTACATTTTTATTCCCCGCGGCATTGGAGCGTCCGGACCCATGCAACCGCTGTGGGTCGTGCTCGCGCTCTGGTTTCTCTGGTTTATAGGCGAAGGTCTCGAACGAGCCTGGGGCGCGTTCCGGTTCACGCTTTATTTCTTCCTTGGAATGATTGGCACCACCGTCGCTGCGTTCTTTTTCGGCAGCAGTTCTTCCAATGGCATGCTCATCGCGTCGTTGTTCTTCGCGTTCGCGCGATTTTATCCCGACCAAGTCATCTACATCCTTTTTATTTTGCCAGTCAAAATCAAATGGCTGGCGTGGATTTTTGCGGCCTTTTTGCTGCTCGGATTTGTTCTGGGGCCGAACTCGTATCGCGCTGCGCTCGTCGCTGCATTCGCGAACTACTTCATATTTTTCGGGCCGGAACTTGTTCACGAGGCGCGGCATCGCCGTGATGTTTCAACGCGACGCAAACGTTTTGAGACGGAGTCGCGCAGCCCAGTTGAGACACTGCATCGTTGCGCGGTTTGTGGCGCCACCGAGCTAAGCGATCCAAATCTGGATTTCCGCGTCGCGCGCGACGGCGAGGAATATTGCATGGCGCATCTGCCCAAAGCGCAGACTCCTGCACAATGATGTCATTCCGAGCGAAGTCGAGGAATCCCGTCGCGCAGTCCTGAGGTAACTTCACGGGATGTCTCGACTTCGCTCGACATGACCTGAGCAGTATCTTGACCAAAGATTTTCACGCCCGAAACTAGTGCGATGACCGACAAGAATACTGAGCTCGTTCCTGAAGAAGGCTGGCATTGTTTGCACCTTTTTTATCGGATCGAATACGGTCAATGGCAGTTGCTCAGTCGCGAAGAAAAAAATGCGGCGAAAACAGATCTGTCGTCGCTGGTTCAGGAAGTCCGCGCGATGGGTTCGACGCAGTTGCTCACGCTCGGGGTGGTGACGCCAAAGGCGGACATCGGTTTCATGTTGATTACGCCGGATTTGCACGCAGCCAACAGAATCGAGAAACGATTGTCCGTTTCGTTAGGGCCGGATGTGCTTACACCAGTTTACAGTTATCTCTCTCTCACCGAGGAAAGCGAATACATCACGACCGAGGAGGAATATACGCAATCACTCGATGCCAGTGTTCGCGATGATCCGGGAAAGCTGAGCGAAGCGCTGACGACATTTCGAGATCGAATAAAGCATTATCGACAAGAGCGGGTTTATCCGACGCTCCCCGATTGGCCGGTAGTTTGTTTTTATAATATGAGCAAGCGCCGCGGCGAACAACGCAACTGGTACGCTCTGCCTTACGACGAGCGTCGCAAGCTAATGAAAGGCCACGCCATTGTCGGGAGGGAATTCGCGGGCAAAGTGAAACAGCTGATTACCGGTTCCACCGGCCTCGACGATGCGGAGTGGGGGGTGACGCTCTTCGCGCGCGACGCGTTTCAGATCAAAGCCATCGTTTACAAAATGCGGTTCGATCCAGTCAGCGCCGAATACGCCGACTTCGGCGAGTTCTACATCGGTATCCAATTGCCGCTCGACGAACTGTTCCGGCGTTTGCAGCTTTAGCTTCCAATCGTGCTCATGCTCCTGATCGATTCCAATCCCCAACGATCATGATTATGATCACGAGCAGGAGCAGGAGTAAAAGGGATGGGTGACAGAGCGGTTGATTGTGCACGCCTGGAAAGCGTGTGTGCCGAAAGGCACCGGGGGTTCGAATCCCCCCCCATCCGTGTTTAGCGCTTTTACCTATGAAATCGAGCTTCTATGTCCGGCTTGAATCGAGCGAGTAAGGACAGATGTAAGAACACAAACGAGGATAACGCGGATGTCCGCTAAGGGGAAAGCGATTCGATAAATCCGATTCCGCGTTCGTCGGTTCATTTATGGAGGGCGGTCCCGCGCAGAGATAAACGCAAAGGTCAGAGAGCCGTTCAAGCCCTTTGTTTGAGAGTAATATTTTCGCCGCGTTCTTTTTTCCAATCTGCGCCCTATTTGAGTTCGGTCCTGTAAGAACGCGCATCTGGTTCTCGAAATGCCTAACGATTCGGCAACACGCCAAGCCCCCTTTGCCGTGAAAATTCTTTCCGCCCTTACCGGTAAGGGCCATCGGGCTGATCGCGACGGCAGACCCCCCCCGGGGTGGTTCATTCGACTTAACTTGCGATTCATTCGTTAAGTGAAATCCGTTGCAGCGCACGGGATAGTCCATCTGCTATGGCGGCGCGGGATCGTCGTCCTGTTACGCCTCTTTGAAATCGCCGACGTGCTCATGTGTCGCGATGATGATGCTTGCGAGCGTCAGGCTATTTAACGTGATACTTGTCGCGCAACGAGCGGGAAACGAAACCAGCATCCAAAGCAAACGCACCTTCGGGACGTTCGTTAAAGCAACGAATCATTAAGCCGGATTGCGGGAAGAAAACGGGAATAGTCGCACCGGGAATGTAAGTAGTGTGAGCGGTGCCAGACACGAAGTTGCCGTAGCGCTGCGCGCTTACGTAAGTGTAAGCTTGGCCAGGAGTGTTGATGACGGCTGAACGCCCGCCTTCGGTCTGATCAACGATGCCAAAATACCGATAGCCGTGCGACAAAGTGAGATCGGCGGCACGAAGAATAGCGAAATCCTGTGTTCGCTCCTGCGACGTGTAACCATTACCTTGGAATGAAATGCGGTAAACGTCCGGAGCGAGTGCTGTGTCGGAGTAGCCGCCGAGGAAACCACTGCTCCCGTAAGGTGTGGCGCAGCCCGCAAGAAATGCTGCGAAGCAAAGGATTGTAGTTGGAGTAAATAACTTGCTCATGGCCTCATAGTAGCGCGCATCTCCAGACCAAACGGAGTGACGCATTAGAAAGATTGAATCGAGTCATTAATTCCGAAGGATATGCAGCCAGCGCCAATGATCGCAAATCAAAAAAGGGGCTGCATAGAAATCATCCCCCGAAAATGCGGTAGCGTTGGCAGAGGGAAAACGACAAACCGGCAACGCTGCATAGAAAACATTTGATTTATATGCGGGCATCAATGAGACTTGCCGACATGAAAGTAAAACACGTGGCAATTTATGGGCGCGTCTCTACTGGCGCGCAGAATCATGCAAGTCAGTTACGCGAGGTCCGCGCTTACGTCCGGCGCAGATGGCCGAAGGCTCAAGTCATCGAATATCGAGACACAGCAAGTGGCACACGGTTCAGCCGTGAGGGACTCGACACGATGATGAGTGAAGTCAGGAAAGGTCGGATCGACGTTCTGGCAGTTTACAAGCTGGATCGTTTAGGGCGGAGCTTGCAGCACCTGGCGCAGCTCATCGGCGAACTGGAAACGCACGGGACCGCACTGGTGGCTTCGTCACAGGGCATCGACACGAGCGAGAGCAATCCGGCAGGGCGATTGCAGATGCATGTCTTGGCCGCCGTCGCTGAGTTTGAGAGAAGTGTGATCGTGGAGCGCATCAACGCGGGCTTAGCGGCAGCGCGTGATCGCGGGGCGAAACTCGGTCGACCGCGCACTCTCGATCGCCATGTCACCGCAGTCGCAAAGCTCAGTCGAAGGGGAATGTCCGGGCGCAAGATCGCAGCAAAGTTGAACATTCCTGCCGGATCGGTGTTCGCCGTTTTGAAAAAGGCGAGAAATGGTCAGTAGGCTAGCAGCGCAACCGGCATTTTATTCGTTTCGAAAGTCTCTGCGATAGTTCCGCGCGGTCCGCCGCGAACAATTCATAGCACGGGCGTGGCACCTTGCTCCATAGCGTTCGGAATCCAATGCTCTGGAACGGTCTGGGTTACGCCGTCCGGCCATCGCATTAACACGCTCCTGCCCGCTGGCGTTGCTCGCGGCGTCGGCGTAGGTGTGGGCGTCGGCTGCGGCGTTGGCGTAGGTGTAGCCGGTGATGCCAAAGGCGATGGAGCGCCAAACGCGCCGAAGATGGTCGCGAAGATTTTATCCCAGGGGCTTCTTGCGCTTGATGTTAGCGTCATAGGCGGAGGCGGAGGCATTGGCGTTGGCATAGGTGCAGGTGTAAACGCCCTGAAATTTCCCACCACGTCATGTGTTCCCCAGGCACCGGTTTTGGAATCTTTGAGAGGCTCACCAAAGATGCCGCTCGCCCAGCTGCTGTTAGGATTTATTTGCGCCATTATCTGACGCAATCTCTGCTCACCCTGCTTCCATTCGTCAATGGTACCGGCCGCAATCCCAGCGACGAATTTGGATCGTTCGCCACGAGGCATTGCAAGAAATTCACCATATTGGTCCCGCGTAATTTTCCCCGCTTGCAAAGCATGTTGTACAAGCGACTGATTCGCAGCGTCGTGCGCTTGCTCCGCATCGATGCCTGCGCCGAGATCGCTCAAGTAACCAGCTGGATCAACGTTAAACATATCGCTTCCCTTCTTTAAGCTGCATTTTTGCTGATAGTCAGTGC
>DASYDV010000037.1:0-118513 GCA_036499375.1 Candidatus Udaeobacter sp. | reverse complement strand
GAGCGTCCATCGCAGCTTCGGGCAGGGCGACACGATGTGAGTAGGCACCCTTTGAAAAGACGATTTCGTCCCATTGAATGGAAGAGATCTCGTCGTTGAAACGCGCCACCGCGCGGCCGCGGAAAAACGCGCGCGTGGTTTCCGGTGGATTAAAGATTGCAGCCTTTATCTCGTCCTCGCTGGTCACGCGGCGCATCAGACCTTTGCGAACCAATTCGTAGTACAACCCGCGGTCGAGATCGAGATTGTGATACTCGAGGTCGATCGATTGCAGCCAGGGATCGCTCCAGGAAAGGTTCTCGTCTTGCTGCAATGCATCTAACAGGAATTTTTTGGCCGCCCAATCGACGCGATCTCGCGTTGACATCGGGTCGCGTTCGAGATCGTTCAGCACACTTTCCCATTCGCTCAAAATCCATGCGTGCTCGTCGTCTGGCGGATCGCGCCACAGCATGCTCGCAGCGCGCAAATAAAGTCGTTGCACATCGATCGCAGAAATTTTGCGGCCGTCCTTCAATTCGATGATCCAATCATATGTCGGATCGCGACTGATGGATTTGTTGGCGTCCACTGGTTGCGCAATTTCCAGCTGTGGCGCTTTCCCACGCTCGATCAGATCCAGGACCAGCGCGGTCGTTCCAATCTTCATTGCTGTGGCCCATCCGCTCATGTTGGAATCGCCGAGGATTACGTGAAACCGGCGGTAGCGGCTGGCATCCACATGCGGCTCATCGCGTGTGTTGATCAGCGGACGGCGATTCATCGTGTCGATGCTTACCACCACGCTGAAAAAATCGGCGCGCTGCGAAATTTGATAGATTCCCGGATCGCCCTGGCTGCTCTCGCCTTCAATCCCCATTTTCCCGGCGCCGGAGAAAATCTGGCGAGTGACGAGAAATGGCAGGATGCCGGTGACGATCCGATCCCACGGGATATCGCGTGTCATCAGATAATTGTCATGGCAACCGTAGCTGTGGCCGGCAAAATCGGTGTTGTTTTTGTAAAGCCGGACCTCGTAGCCGGACGGCAATTTTTGATTTCGACGCCGCGCGCACTCCGCCAGGATACGCTCGCCGGCTTTATCCTGCGCCACAATCTCGCGAAGCGTTGTGCATTCCGGCGTGGAATATTCCGGGTGCGCATGATCGTTGTAAAAGCGGGCGCCGTTTGAAAGCACGAGATCGCTTTTTATTTCCTCAAAACTGAGCGGGCGGCGTTTATCGATTTCGTAGTAAGCCGACTCGTCGGTGTCTTGAAGTAACTCGCGCGCCCGAAATCCGCGGGCGTCGAGGTGTGGATCTTCGAGATCGTAATCCCATTTCATTAACGCGCCGTGATCGGTATAGCGGCGCACCAACTCGATCGATTCCGCCACAACATCGACGGTCTCCGCACCGCACAACGTGATGCCATACTCCGTCTCCAGCCCAAAAACCCGTTTCATTTTTCCCAAAGCTTCACTGTCCGCCAATACCCGCGAACTGTAGGGGAAGCTGACAGCTTCCCCTCATCAAAGGTTCGTTAACAAAATCCAAACAATAAGGCCAATCGTTCGCCCGCTGAACCAACCCGTGTCGCATTGGATTATCCTGCACGTAAATCCATTTCCTCCACAGATTCTCGTCCGAACGCAGGAGCCGATCAAAACATCCGCGCTGCCATTCCCATGATTGTGCACCAAAACACTTTCGCAGCGTCCGCTTGAATCCATGCGAGAAATCTCGGATGGACAAATTCCGGTCCGCGGCCGGCGAAACAACCCAATGGACGTGGTCAGGCATGATCACCCCGGCCAAGACATGCCACTTCTGCAGTTTTGTAACCGCAGTTTCGATAGCCTCGAACACTTCCGGTCTGTCTATCACTTTGTGCCGCTCTTTCACGCAGATCGTCACAAAATAGATAATCGATTTCTCCCAAGGTAAGAGGATTGCCGGCAAGCGTGGAGGTTCAGCCATACGCACGGGAAGCTGTCAGCTTCCCCTACAGTGTCAGGGGGCCCAAATGACACGGACTCCGAGCATAGTCGTAGCCACCTCAAATTACAGACGTTATGCGCGCACGTCCGTCCGAGGGTGGTTTCACAGGCGAGATCTTGACCACGTTTTCCGGATCGTAATCGATCAACTTGAGCCAGTCTTCGGTGATATCTGTGGCCGGGAAAATGTCGTTCTCTGCGTACTCGGCGTTGAACGCAAGTTGCAGGTCCGTTTCCCGAATCCCTTCATCCTGTTGTGTTCCGATGGCACGTTTGATCGCCATCGCTTTCGCACGCTCGACGATCGACGCAATGATCGCGCCGCTCATGAGGTCGCTGCGGTAAAGAGTCTCTTTGCGGCCGCTGCGCAGTGTCACTTCCAAAAATTTGTTTTCGTCGCGGCGCACGAATTGCCAGTCAACAAATCGTTCAATTAACTTCTCGATCGAAGCGCCGATTCCATCCGCTTCTTTCGCCAGCACGCCATCGTATGGCAGATCGTCCGTCAAATAGATACGGTAAATATCGCGCGCACCTTGCTTGTCTGGACGATTGACTTTGATTTTTCGATCGATGCGGCCTGGCCGCAAAATTGCAGGGTCGATCAGGTCCGCGCGATTCGAAGCGAGGATGATCACCACATCATTGAGCGAACTGATGCCGTCCATCTCGGAGCAGAACATCGGCACGAGCGTGGAAAGAATGTTCGCGTGCCGCGATGCGCGCCGGGTGCCGAGGATCGATTCGGCTTCGTCAATGAAAAGGAACGGCATAAAACCTTCCTTCCGCTTTTCGCGAGCGGTAGCAAAAATCTCACGCACCATTCGTTCCGACTCCCCCACCCACATGTTGAGAATCTCGGGGCCCTTCACGTGCATGAAGTATTCATGCATCTCGGCCCCGGTTTTTTCCCGGAGCTGCTTGGTCAGATTGTACGCAGTCGCCTTGCCGATAAGCGTCTTTCCGCAGCCCGGCGGCCCGTAAAGCAGGAAACCTTTCGGCGTAGCGTGCTGAAATTTTTTGAAAAGATCCGGATGCAAAAGCGGCAGCTCGATTGCGTCTTTGATCGCTTGCAGCGCGGTCTCCTGGCCGCCCACTTTTTCCCAGGGCAGATCCGGAACGGTGTCGAGATAATATTCGTCAGTTTTCTTGCTCGAGAGCATCTCCAAAGCCATGCGGTAATTAGGATCAACCCGGACATCGTCCCCGGATTTCAATGTGGAATGGACAAGTTCCGAGGAGCGCTGGAGCACCATGGAGTGCAATCCGTGCTCCGAGCCTACCCGCAAACGGTCCTTACCCATCACCTCCGTAATTTTCGTCACCGGCCCGGCTGTCTCGAATCCCAGATCGCCGACTATCACGAAGGCTTCGTTGACGAGCACGCGCGTTCCCTTTTTTAATTTCGAAAGCGGAATACGTGGATCGACGTTGCAGTAATAATCAGCACCGCCCACCACGATGTGTGCTGTCTCCTTCGAAGTGGCGCCCAGAAACGTGCCGATCCGATTCGCGGGCGAAGTTACTTTTTTGACGACTTCTTCGAGCTTCTCAATCATCCGGCGCGCCTCGATCATTGTTTCATGATGATCGAGAATGTGCGGCCGGATTCGCAAGAGATCTCGGCGAACCGGATCGCCGGGCGGTAGCGATGCGATGAGTTGATCGAATGAATCGAGGAGATTTTCCGGACCTGAGGTCCCTTCTCCACCCTGCAATCCCTCACTGCGCTCGTCGCTCATTTGGTTTGGATCAATCCGCCGAACCGAGTTTCATTATAACGTCACCAGGCGCATTCGCAATGTTCACTCGCGAAAGCTTTCGGAATTCGACGCCACGCGTCCCCAAAATGTTCAACCGAAATGTTGATCGAATGTTGCGCAAAAGTTCTCTGTTTCGTCCTGCTCATGCTCTTGCTCGAAATAAAAGAGCATGAGCAGCAGCAAGAGTAAGACGGAACAGTTGCGACTAAAGATGTGCGCCTTTACACTCTGTTTCTTCCCGAGGAGCCTTAGCTCAATTGGTTAGAGCGCCGCCCTGTCACGGCGGAGGTTGCGGGTTCGAGCCCCGTAGGCTCCGGATTCCTGTTCGGTTACCATCGCCTTGCAAGATTTTTGCCGATATTTCGATCGGCATTTCAGTGTGCGCGCTGATAAAGGGCGACCGTTTTGTGAAAATGCAGTGACCGATTCGGTCCGACGGAACCTGTGAAGGATCAATCAGTTCGGGGAGCGCACGCGCCCTCGCGTGCCCTTCGCGACGTCCTCGTCGCGAAGTTTCCCGGTATACGGCGGTTTCGACATTCCTTGTAATTGGCGAGGCCTCCAATCGCAGGTCGCCACGCCAACCGTTTCCCCAGAAGCGCCGCCACTGGAAATAAAGCCGGTTTACGCTACACTGGGCGCAGCGTTTTTCCCCAGGTGCAACAAAACGAAGACTATGTGCTCGGAGTTCTCCAAGAGGGAGGCCTCCTTAGCCGCCACCAAATCGATAGCGCGCGCTCGCGTTTGAACGGCGAGCCTGGTGTGCTTGACGTTTTAATCGACGACGGAGCTTTGTCCGAGGTGGACGTTTCGCGCACGCTCGCTACGCAGGCGCACATGGATTGGATCGACATCTCCACGATGATCATTCCACCGCCGGTCATCAATGAGATCCGGGGAGAAGACGCGCGGCGTTTCAAAGTAATTCCGGTCGCGTTCGGCGAGAGCGGACTAGTCGTCGCAGTGGGCAACCCGCTCGATATCGATACGATCGATAGCCTGAGTTTTCTCCTGCAACGCGAACTGGAATTGGTTTGCACAAGTCCGAAAAAGGTTCGCGAAGCTTTGATCAAGTACTACGGCACTGCCGATGAAGCGGCGGACGTACTGCAAGAGCAAATTGGCGATGAGATCGATCTTGGTTTGGAAATTGGCGATGGCACGGAAGCGGGCCCAATCGATGAAGCGGACGCGCCGATTGTCCGGCTTGTGTCGATGTTGCTGATCGAGGCGCATCGCGCCGGCGCCAGCGATATTCACCTCGAACCGCTGGACAAAAAATTTCGCGTTCGATTTCGAATTGACGGCGTGCTGCAGGAAATGCAATCGCCGCCGAAACGTTTGCAATCAGCCATCATTAGCCGGCTGAAGATCATGAGCGCTTCGATGAGCATCGCGGAGAAACGCCTGCCGCAGGATGGTCGCATCCAGGTGAGAATCAAAAAGAAGCCCATCGACCTTCGCGTCTCGACCATGCCCACCAATCACGGCGAGAGCATGGTTTTGCGTATCCTCGATAAATCGAGCTTAAAGCTCGGTTTGCCGGAGCTTGGATTTTTCTCCGACGATCAGGAAACGTTCGAGCGTTTGATCAAACTGCCCGATGGAATTCTCCTCGTGACCGGGCCCACGGGCTCGGGCAAGACCACGACGCTTTATGCCTGTCTCAATTACATCAATAAACCAGACCGCAAAATCATTACCGTCGAAGAACCGATTGAATATCAGATGACCGGCATCAATCAGGTGCAGGTGAACACCGAGATTGGCATGACGTTTCCGGCCGCGTTGCGTTCCATTCTGCGCCAGGCGCCGAACATCATCATGATCGGAGAAATTCGCGATCTCGAGACTGCGAGCATCGCAACCAACGCCAGTCTCACCGGCCATCTTGTTTTCAGCACATTGCACACCAATGACGCGCCTTCTGCCGTTCCTCGTTTAATCGATCTCGGCGTGCAGCCGTTCCTTGTGGCGTCCTCGGTTCGCGCAGTCCTGGCGCAAAGGCTCGTTCGCCGACTGTGTAGCAACTGCAAAACGCCGGGGGAACTCTCCGACACCGAATTGCGCGCTCTACAGATCGAGCCCGGCCAGCTCTCGGACGCACAGGTCATGAGACCGGTCGGCTGCGAGCTGTGCCGTCAAATCGGTTACAAAGGGCGAATGGGCATATTCGAAATTTTTGTGATTGACGATGAGGTGCGCCACATGATCAACAAGCGCACCTCGACCTTTGTCCTGCGGCACCGAGCGCGCGAACTGGGGATGCGAACGTTGCGAGAAGACGGCGTACGCAAGGTGCTGGCCGGCCTCACTTCGGCGGACGAAGTCATTTCCATCACGGTCGGAGACATGAGCTGAGGCCATTACATCCTTAAATCGTGAACCGTTACATCGATTAAATGACTGAAAAACAACTGGCAGAATTTTTTGTTGAGCAGCGTGTCCTCCAGCCGTCGCAAGCCGAAGACGTGTTAGGCGAAGTGGAGTTGAACGGGAAAACGGTGGCGCAGGCGATGGTCGACGGCGGCTTTATCGACGAGCCGAGTTTTTATGAAACGATTGCCAATGGCTTGGGCTCGGAGTTTGTAGATCTGAGCGAACGCGAGATCGCGCCCGAAGTTTTACGTTTCATTCCCAGCGGACTGGCTCGGTTGCACGGGGCGCTTCCGATTGAAGTGAGCGACACGGCACTACGGGTGGCGCTGGTCGATCCGTTTGATTTGCACATCGCAGAGGACCTGCGTTTCGCACTCGGCAAAGACATTCAGGTTGTGGTTTCGCCTCCCGAGCAAATCGAAGCGCTCATCAAGCAGTATTACGGCACCGACGCGACCACCATGGAGGAGGTGCTCAAACAGCTCGGCGAAGCCGGCGAAGCGCTGCAATTACGCGAGACCGACGGTGCCGCCGCAGTTGAAGCGGAAGCGAACGCGACGCCGATCATTCGTTTTGTCGATCTCATTCTTTATCAGGCAATCCAGGACCGTGCGAGCGACATCCACTTCGAGCCGTTCGAAAACGAATTCAAAATCCGTTACCGCGTCGATGGCGCGCTCTACGAAATGTCGCCGCCGCCGCGTCATCTTGCATTGCCGGTGATCTCGCGGGTCAAGGTCATGGCAAACATGAACATCGCCGAACGGCGACTGCCGCAGGACGGCCGCATTCAGAAGCAAATTGCCGGGCGCAGCGTTGATCTGCGAGTTTCAACCTTACCCACGCAATTCGGCGAAAGTCTGGTGCTACGGGTCCTCGACCGCACCATCGTCAATCTGGATCTCGAAGCACTTGGGATGCCTGATTACATCTTCAATTTTCTGCTCGAAATAATCGAGCGACCAAACGGGATCTTCATTGCAACCGGACCGACCGGGTCGGGAAAAACGACGACGCTTTACTCCTGTTTACGCAAGATCAATACGATCGATTCGAAGTTGATCACTGCAGAAGAACCAGTGGAATACGATCTGGAAGGGATCGTGCAGGTGCCGGTAAACGAAGCGATCGGCCTGACGTTTGCGCGCGTGTTGCGACACTTCCTACGACAAGATCCTGACCGGATAATGGTTGGAGAGACGCGCGACCTCGAGACGGCGCAAATCGCTATTCAGGCGTCGCTCACGGGGCATCTGGTTTTTACCACGCTCCACACGAATGATGCGCCCGGCGCGATTACGCGGTTAATCGACATGGGCGTGGAACCGTTCCTGATTTCGTCAACATTGGAGGCTGTTCTCGGTCAGCGCTTATTGCGCAGCATCTGTCGCAATTGCCGCACTCCCTATCAGCCGCACGACAGTTTACTCGCGGAGCTCGGGATTTCACGGCGGGATATAGGCGATAAGCAATTCTTTTACGGCAAAGGTTGCGACGCTTGTAACAACACCGGCTACAAAGGCCGAAAAGGGATTTACGAGCTACTGAAGGTTACGGATCCGATTCGCGAATTGATCAACGAACGCGCCCCGACCGTAACGATAAAACAAAAGGCGATCGAGCTTGGAATGGACACGCTACGTCAGGACGGTTTACGCAGTATTTTCGCCGGTGACACGACTATTGAAGAGGTACTTAGATATACGTAAGCAATGAATGCCGAAGCACCCGCCTTTGCTAAAAAGCTACGGCGCGGCAGGCGAATGACGACGAATGACTAACTAATGACAAATAACAAGAGGCACGAATGAAAACCACTCGCTCAATATCTTTTCGTCACTCGGTCATTTTGGCTTCCTTTGTCATTCGACATTTGTTATTCGTCATCCACGGACAGGCTCGACAGAGGATTGCGACTTAATAGAATAGGCTCCCATGCCACGGTTTAACTATGTAGCTCTTGATGCCCGGGGACAGGAAGCGACCGGGCTGCTGGAAGCCGCTTCAAGTAACGCAGCAATCAGCCAGCTGCGTCAGGCAGGCTATTTCCCTACCAGCGTAATCGAAGAAGCGATAAGCAGCCACGACGGCAAAGACGCACGGCGTCGTACAGCGACGGTAGAACGGGCGACGAAACCGCGCGCGAAAAAAGGCATCACTCTTTTCGAGCGCAAAAAAGTTAAGTCAAAGATCCTGATGATCTTTACTCGCCAACTGGCGACGCTGATCGATTCCGGGTTGCCGTTGCTTAGAAGCTTGAATGTTCTGGAAAATCAGGAACGCGACAAGGTGTTGAAAAAGACCATCAACAGACTTGCCGACGCCGTCCAGAGCGGCAGCACCTTCTCCGACGCACTGGCGCTGCATCCGCGGATCTTCAACGATCTGTATGTCAACATGGTCAGAGCCGGCGAGGTCGGCGGCGTACTCGAGCTGGTGCTTACCCGGCTTTCGGAGTTTCAAGAGAAAGCCGCGAAGATTAAAAACAAGGTGCTGTCGGCAATGGTCTATCCGATCATCGTCATGACCATGGCGGTGGGGATTATGTGTTTCCTCCTCGTGTTCATTGTCCCGCGGTTCGAAACAATTTTTCATGACCTGCTCGGCGACAAACCGCTGCCGCCGGTGACGCGGTTCGTACTCGGTGTTAGCAACTTCATGCAGCACGACGGCCTGGTTTTGTTGGGAGCGGTCGTGGTTATTGTGGTCGTTTACAACTTCCTCAACCGCACACGTCGTGGGCGCCTTGCCATTGACACTTTCAAACTGCGCATGCCGCTCTTTGGGAATTTGAATCGCAAAACCGCAATCTCCAGATTCGCGCGCACACTAGGAACGCTCGTGACTAGCGGCGTTCCGATATTGCAGGCACTAAATATCACTCGTGAGACCGCGGGCAATGCCGCCATCGCTCGCGCTATCGCGCGTGTGCACGATAGCGTGAAAGAAGGCGAGTCAATTGTGCAGCCGATGGAGGCCAGCAAAATGTTTCCACCCATGGTGGTTAGCATGGTCGATGTCGGCGAAGAGACTGGTAAACTACCCGAAATGTTGCTAAAGGTCGCCGATGTTTTCGATGACGAGGTCGATAATGCGGTGGCCGCGCTCACCTCGATGCTGGAGCCAATCATGATTGTGTTCCTGGCCGTAATCGTCGGGACGATTGTGCTCGCGCTCTTTACGCCGCTCATCAGCATCATTACCGGCTTGCAACAACAATGATGACCCGCCGTCCCGGCGGGAATGACGAAATCCGAATGACGAAGCACGAAGGAATGCCGAACCCTGGGGAGCGAGCGCGTCCAAGATTTCATTCGTCATTCGTCATTCGTCATTCGTCATTTGGTGCCGCAGGCGCCTTTACTCTTCTTGAGCTGATCGTCGTCATCGGGATCATAGCCATTCTCACCGGATTAGTTTTAACCACGGTTGGCTACGCCCGAAAAAAAGCCGCCCGCGCCCGCGCGGAAACAGAAATCGCCGCCATTTCGGCAGCATGCGAAAGTTACAAGGCCGATAACGGAATTTACCCGCGCGATCCAAATACTGCCACGGACACGCTAAATGCGAAGACTGATGGCAATCCGATGCCGAGTCCGATGCCAGCAAACCCATCGGGGGCGACATATCCGCCAGCCAGCCTCTATCTGTATAATGCGCTATTTGGCGCGACAAATGGAAGTCGCACTCCCGACCCAGCAAAAAGATCATATTTCACATTCAAGTCGAATCAGCTTAGCCCAAGCGATCAGGCTCTGCCGGTAGCCTACATTCAGGACCCATTCGGCAACAGCTACGGCTACTCGACGATCCAAGTCGCGACACAAGACACCACAAAGGGCTACAATCCCACGTTCGACCTATGGAGCACGGCTGGGCTAACTGATAATCCCCCCAATCCTGACACAGTTACTCCGCAGTGGATCAAAAACTGGTAGGCCAGCGATTTCACAAGTACTTCTGTCATGTCGAGCGAAGTCGAGACATCCCGTGAAGTTACTTAAGCTGCGCCACAGGATTCCTGGACTGCGCTGGGAATGATCCAAGGAACGGCGGTTTCCCAACCGCCGTGGGCGCTTTGGAAAGCGCCCCTCCTTGATTACCCTTCGCTCGTGCGCACTACAACTTCCACGCGCCGATTGGGGCTTTGCTCTTCGATTGAACCGTTTGCGGACGCCCGGAATTTGGTCGCACCGAAGCCGTGCGCCTGAATTTGCGCGGGATTGATTCCCATCGCCTCGACCAGATACCGCTTTACACTGTCGGCCCTGCGCTGGCTCAGACCGAGGTTGTATTCGAACGTGCCAAATGAATCCGTGTAGCCTTCCACGGAAAACGTCGCGTTTGGATTGCGCTGGATCAGCGTGCCCAGTTTTTGGAGTTGACCGATCGCGCTGGATTGCAGCACGTCGCTGTCATATTGGAAAATCTGATCGTCTGGCAGACGCAATTTTGTGCCTGAGCCAAGCGGACCTTTCTGCGCCAGCAACTGATCCAGATCGCTGAAGCCCGGAGCGTGTCCTTTGTTCGGACCGGCGCTGTCAGCGGGCAACTTGCTTGTGAAGGTATTTGGCCGTTTGATCGCTGTGCTCGTGGCCAACTCTGTTCCGCTCAGGGCAGGCTGCGGACGACCGGAGACCGAGCTGTTGTTCAGCAACGATTGCTCATGCACCGCGTTTGGATCGCTGGAAAGAGTTTGCGCCGTGGAACGCTCAATCTCGTTCAGGACAGAATTAACGTCCGGCTGGTCCACCTTTGGTTGGTCAGGCAAAACGTCCCGCATGTCGTCCGGCAACGCCGTGCTTGCTTGAACCTCCTGCAACAGTTTGTCGAACGACTTCTTCTCATCCGGCAACTGCACATCGGTGTTGTCAGGGTTCGGTTTCGCCGCCGCGCTGATTTGATCGGCACTGCTTTTGTCGAGGTTCGAATCCAAAATGCGCTTTATCTTGAATGTGGCGGTCTGCTCGTTTGGGGCGAAGACCGCGTCGGAAGACGCGAAGCGCGTCCGATAAAAATAAGTGCACAACGCGAAATGTATCGCCAGCGAAATAACTATTCCCAGCCAGAGCCAGTTGCGTTCCTTACTCCCGGTCAGCAGACCTTCGGTCTCGAAGCGGTCAAGCTCGTCAAAATCGGACACCCTCATGTGGTTCGAAACATATCACATTTCAACTAGCGAGCCACGGCGCAGAGGACTCTCAGGCCTCAGGAACACCGCACGTCAATTCGGTGTCGCGGCTGGAAGTCAAGCTTCGGCGCTACAAGCAGGGCAAGGCTGTTGCTCAGCGCGGGCTTGCCGCTAAAGTTGCCGCTTATGCCTTACAAAAACGTTGCGCCGCCCGCAGGCGAAAAGATTACCAGAACCGACAGATTGAACGTGCCGGACCAACCGATAATCCCGTTTATCCGAGGAGATGGGACCGGGCCGGATATCTGGGCGGCCAGTGTTCGCGTCTTCGATGCAGCGGTGGAAAAGGCATACGGCGGGAAAAAAAAGATTTCGTGGTTTGAAGTTTTCGCGGGGCAAACAGCGAAAGACAAATTCGATGAATGGCTACCCGACGACACGGTGGAAGCGTTCCGCGAGTATTTGGTCGGAATCAAAGGACCGCTGACCACGCCTGTCGGCGGCGGCATTCGTTCGCTCAACGTTGCCATGCGGCAGTTACTCGATCTTTTCGTCTGTCTTCGACCGGTTCAGTACTTCAAAGGTGTCCCCTCACCCGTTAAGCATCCGGAGAAAGTAAACATGGTGATCTTTCGCGAAAACACGGAAGACATTTATGCCGGGATCGAGTACGCCGCCGGCACCCCCGAGGCACAAAAGATTCTCGATTTTCTGCAAAAAGAATTTCCAAAGGAGTTCGACAAGATCCGTTTCGGCACAAAAGAAAGAGCAAAGACGTTTTGGAAAATGGTCGGCGCCCGGGAAAGCGAAGAGGTTTGCGTCGGGATCGGAATCAAACCGGTCAGTTATTCGGGCAGTGTGCGACTGATCCACAGCGCGATTTCCTACGCGATCCAAAACCAGCGCAGGAGCGTAACGCTCGTGCACAAGGGCAACATCATGAAATTCACCGAGGGCGCATTTCGCGATTGGGGTTTTGAAGTAGCGAAGAAATATTTCGGCGCGGAAGAATTCGACGGCGGGCCGTGGTGCCGAATTCCGATGGGCAAACCGGGCGCGGGAATTGTGATCAAAGACGCGATTGCGGACATTACGCTTCAGCAAGTGTTGACCCGGCCGGAAGATTTCGATGTGATCGCAACACTCAATTTGAATGGCGATTACCTGAGCGATGCGCTCGCCGCACAAGTGGGCGGAATTGGAATCGCACCCGGAGGGAACATCAATTACATCACCGGCCATGCAGTGTTCGAGGCGACTCACGGCACCGCACCGAAATACGCGAACCAGGACAAGGTCAACCCCGGCTCAGTAATTCTTTCCGGTGAAATGATGTTCCGCTACATGGGCTGGGCCGAAGCTGCCGACCTGATTATGAAAGGGTTAAGCGGCGCCATCGCCAGCAAACGCGTCACGTACGATTTCGCGCGTTTGATGGAAGGTGCGACGGAGATCAAGTGCTCGCAATTTGGCGACAACGTGATCGAGCATATGTGACGCGGCCGCTCCGCGGCCACGAAATGACGAAATCCGAATGACGAAACAAATCCGAATCACCAAATGACTAAAGAATATCGACCGTATATTTCGCGTTTCGGCCTTCATCATTCCTTCGTCATTCGGCATTCGTCATTCGTCAGTGTCCTCGCCCTGGCCGCCGCAATCAGCAGTGTCTTTGCCCAGAAGCGCGCCATCACGGAAAAAGATCTTTGGGATTTTGTCTGGATCGGTGATCCGCAGGTTTCGCCGGATGGATCGCGCGTCACATTCGTGCGAGTCACCGTGAACGAGAAGAAGGAAGGCTATAATACTTCCATTTGGTCTGTGCCTGCAGCGGGCGGTGCAGCCCCGCGTCAACTGACAAAAGGCGATCACGATAGCACGCCTCGCTGGTCGCCGGATGGCAAATTTTTGCTGTTCCTGCGATCGACCGAAAAGAATGGCAAGCCTGAGCCGCCGCAACTCGCGATGCTGCCGATGGATGGTGGCGATTCGTTTGTATTTACTGATCTGCCAAAAGGCGCCGGCAGTCCGGTCTGGGCAGCCGACGGAAAAAACATCGCATTCACAAGCGAGACGAATCCAGAGGACCTCGCGAAGCAGGAAAAGAAAAAATCAGAGGGGAAACCGGGGTCGACGGCCCCCGCGACAGGTGAGCATGAGAGCGATGTGCGCGTGATCACGCGTGCCGTGTATCGGCAGGACAATGAAGGTTACATCGATCCCAAGCATCCGACGCATATCTGGATCGTAAACGCGCCTCGCACCGCGGAAGAAAAGGTAAAGCCGCGCCAGCTTACGACTGGCCGCTTTGACGAAGAGAATCCGCTTTGGTCGAAGGACGGTTCGCAAATTTATTTCACTTCAAGCAGGATCGACGAACCGTATTACGAGCTGCCGAGGACAGATCTTTACTCGGTCGCGGCGACCGGCGGTAAACCGGTAAAGCTCACAACCATCGATCTCAACACGCAGTTCGGCCCCGGCGGAGGCGCGTTATCGCTTAGCCCTGACGGAAAACAGGTCGCATTTGTCGCCGCGACTACGCAGCCGATCAATTCCTACACAGAACCAGACCTGTGGGTCCTTGATCTTTCTCCCAATGCAAAGCCACGAAATCTTACCGCCAACTTTGATTTCGATATCGACGGCTTCGTGATCGGGGACAGTGCGCCGCCGCGGGCCGGCGGAATAAATAAACCGATCTGGACCGCAGACGGAAAAGGCCTCATCGAAGTTTACGTAAAGGAAGGCAAAAGAAATCTGGCGCTATTCGACGTAACTGGAGCCGCGGACAGTGGGTCCGGAAAAGATAGCACAGTGCAAGATATAACGTCCGGAAACCAGGGCGTAATGACTTTTCGCGCTACGCCTGATGCTTCGAAGCTGGTTTATGTCATTTCGACCCCGACTCGTTTGAACGATCTTTTCGCCCTCGATCGCACGACAGCGGGAGCATTACCGAAGCAGTTAACGAACGTCAATGACGAGCTGTTCTCGAAACTGAATCTCACCGAGCCGGAAGAAATTTGGTACGAGAGTTTCGACGGCAAACGTATCCATGCGTGGTTGCAAAAGCCGCCCGGTTTCGATGCGCATAAGAAATATCCGTTGATTCTGAACATCCATGGCGGGCCGCACGTCGCCTACGGTTTCATTTTCGATCACGAATTTCAGTGGATGGCCGCGAAGGGATACGTGGTGCTTTACCCGAACCCTCGCGGGAGCATCAGCTACGGTCAGGAATTTGGGAACGTGATTCAGTATCATTATCCGGGTAACGATTACAAAGATCTGATGGCCGGGGTGGATCAGACAATCAAACGCGGTTACATCGACGATAAGAAACTCGGTGTGACCGGCGGAAGCGGCGGCGGCTTGCTGACGAACTGGGTGGTTGGACAAACGGGCCGCTTTGCTGCAGCCGTATCGCAGCGCGACATCGCCGACTGGGCAAATTGGTGGTACACAGCAGACTTCACACTTTTCAAACCCAACTGGTTTCGAGGGCCGCCGTTCGAAGATCCGGATGACTATCGTGCCCGGTCACCGATCAGTTACATCACCAACGTGAAGACGCCGATGATGTTTATTTTGGGGGAAGCAGACTATCGCACGCCGCCCGGCGCGGGAGGCGAGCAAATGTTTCGGGCGTTGAAGTTTCGCAAGATTCCAACGGTGATGGTGCGCTTCCCTAACGAGTCGCACGAGCTTTCCCGCTCCGGTCAGCCCTGGCATCGCGTCGAGCGGTTGCAGCATATTGTCGGATGGTTCGACCATTGGCTGATGGGTGTTCCGAAACCTGAATACGAAGTAACATTCGAGGAAGAGGTGCCCGCGAAAGCGAAGCAGCTTCCAAAACCTCCTAGGTAACACGACATTGTAGAGCGCCTGTGTCAGACGCCATTCCAATCGTTAATGGAAATCGTGCGATTCACTCCCGGGTAGTGGTTCGTGAACAAGCGGTTTAATCTCGCGTGCTTTGATTAAAACAACGCCATCTGAATTCTGGACCTGGCCTTCGATAAGAAGAAACGCTTCTTCGGTGATCACGAGCCGGAATCGTTCGAACAAGTCTGGATCGACAATTGCATTGGAAACGCCGGTCTCGTCTTCGAGACTGATAAAAACAAATCCTTTTGCCGTGCCAGGACGCTGACGGCAAATCACATTACCGGCGATCTGAATGGTCGAACCATGTACGGCGTGAACGAGGTCAATCGCGCGCCAAATGTTAGGCAGATTTTTGCGCAATAGCTTCATGGGGTGCGGGCCAGTGGTTAAATTCATGGTTTCATAATCCGCTTTCACGCGCTCCGGTAAGCTCATGGGCGCGAGCGGCGATTCTGGGTTCTGGGGAGCACAGGCTGCCAGCCTGTCGCGTCCGGCAGCTTGCCGGACGCTCTGAGTGTCTGCACGCGCCGAGTCAAAAGATGTTTGCGGCAAGCTGCCGCAAACCACAGGTTGGCAGCCTGTGCTCCCCAGAATTCCGCTCCCGAGCAAATCGTCATGCACAGTTTCTTCCACATGCCACATCGCCGCGCGGCGATGTTCGGCAAAACAATTGAGTGCACCGAGTTCCGCCAGGCTCCGCAGTTCGTCTTTAGAGAGCGGGACGCGCTGCTTGAAATCAGCCAATGATTCGAATGCTCGGTCCTTCCGTTGCCTGACAAGTTCTTCGGCGTGTTCCTGCCGCAATCCATTCACGACGCAAAATCCAAGTCGCACTGTGTTGTCATCGAGAACGATGCAACACCAATCGGAATGCGTGACGCACACCGGCTTGATCTTCAGCCCGTGCCGCTGCGCGTCTTTCACGATCGTGGCCGGCGTGTAGAAACCCATCGGCTGATTGTTCAGCAGACTGGCGTAAAACTCCGGTGCGCGATGCACTTTTAAATACGCGCTGCCATAAGCCAGAATGGCGAAACTGATGGCGTGCGATTCTGGAAAACCATACAGCGCAAACGACGATATGGATTGAATGATTTTGTCGATCTTGTCGGGCCCAACGCCTTTGCGTTCCATGGCTACGCGGAGTTTTACGCTCACTTTGCGCATCCGTTCTTCGGAACGATGAAAGCTCAGGGCGCGGCGCAATTCCTCGGCTTCGTTACCAGAGAAATCCGCCATGATCATCGCGATCTTCAGCATTTGCTCCTGGAACAGTGGTACACCGAGGGTGCGCTCGAGCACCGGTCTCAAGCGATCGTCGAAATATATCACCAGCTCTTTGCCAGCCCGGCGTGCGAGATACGGATGCACCATATCGCCCTGAATCGGTCCCGGGCGGATGATTGCGACTTCAATCACCACGTCGTAAAAACATTTCGGTTTCATCCGCGGCAACGTGGCCATTTGCGCGCGGCTCTCGATTTGAAACACGCCGATGGTGTCGGCGTTTTGCATGATGTCGAACGTCTTCTCGTCGTTTGTCGGAATGTGAGCCAGATCAAGTGGGCGCCCGCGTTCCCGACACAATTCAAACGCATCCTGCATTACCGACATCATCCCAAGGCCTAACAAGTCCACCTTCACGATGCCGAGGTCCTCGCAATCGTCCTTGTCCCATTGAGCTACGACGCGCCCCGGCATGGAAGCATTCTCCAGCGGCACGAACGAGCTGAGCTTGTTCTGGCAGATAATCATGCCGCCGGAATGCTGGCCCAGATGGCGCGGTAAACCATAAATTGCTTGATATAACCGGATGAATGCCGGCATCCGAGGATGCGCTTTTGGCAAACCAGCCTGCTCGATTTGCGATTCGAGCTCGAGTGTGTGCGGGAAATCGCCGCTGGCAAACAAGTGCGAAAACCGATCGATGATGCTCGGGGAAAAATTTAGCGCTTTACCGATCTCGCGCGCGGCGCTGCGTCCGCGATAGGTAATCACGTTCGCGGTCATCGCTGCGCCGTGTTTGCCGTAGCGCCGGTAAATCTCCTGGATTACCGCTTCCCGGCGATCGCCACTGGGAAGATCGAGATCGATATCCGGCCATCCTTTGCGGCTCTCATTGAGAAACCGTTCGAACACGAGATGATTTTCCACCGGGTCGACCGGGGTAATCCCAAGGCAATAACACACCGCGCTATTAGCGGCGCTGCCACGACCCTGGACCATGATGTTGTGTTCCCGGCAGAAATTGATGATGTCCCAAACGATCAAAAAATAACCGGAAAACCCGAGCTTCGTGATCAACGCAAGCTCTTCTTCAAGCTGACGTTTCACTTTCGGGCTGATCGCGGCATAACGCTGTTGCGCGCCGAACCAGACGATCGTGCGCAAAAATGAATTCATGCTGTGTCCGGCCGGCGCCGGGTAGTCGGGAAATTCGTAGCCAAGATTTTCGAGAGAAAATGTGAGCCGCTCAGCCAGGCGCGATGTGTTTTCGATCGCTTCTGGTAAATCCCGGAACAGTTCGCGCATTTCGCGATCGCTCTTCAGATGACGCTCGGCATTTTGTGATAAAAGTTTTCCAGCCGCATCGAGATGCGTGTGTTCGCGAATGCAGGTGAAAACATCCAGCACCTCACGTCCGTATGGCTTGGCGTATTGCACGCCGTTTGTCGCCAGAAGCGATAATCGATTTGCACGCGCAAGATCGATCAGTTCGCGATTGATGCGTTTTTCGCCCCGAATGAAATGTCGCTGCAGTTCAACAAAAACATTTTCGTGTCCGAAGGCATCGATCAGAAATCCCGCGCGCTTCTGGGGAGCGCACGCATCTTGCGTGCTGTGTTCGACATCCTGCCGAGCACTTCTTTCGTTCGGCAGGATGCCGAACGATGCACGCTGGAAGCGTGCGCTACCCAGCAGCGCGATCATCCCTTCGGCAAATCTCGGCAACTCATCCCATCGCACTGCGCATTTGCCTTTTTCGCTGCGCAGATGCGCCTGGGTCAGCAGTTCACACAAATTTTTGTAACCCGTATGGCTTTCGACCAGGACCGGCACAATGCTGCCGTCTTCCATTGACAATTCGGCGCCAATGATTGGACGCACGTTATGTTCGCGCGCAGCCACGGAAAATCGTTGCGCACCGTAAACGCCGCTGCGATCGAGTAACGCAATCGCAGGCATTTCCAATTCCGCTGCGACTTCAGCTAATTGCTCGGGAAAAGAGCCGCCCCGTAAAAAGCTGAACGCGCTGGATGCATGAAGTTCGATGTAGCTCATCGTCGTTCCGAGCGAAGTCGAGGAATCCCGTGGCGAGATTAAGGGTAATTTCGCGGGGTCCTTCGACTTCGCTGCGCTCCGCTCAGGATGACCAGTGGGGGCTTAATCATAAATCCCATCGATCCTCCAAGTTCCCCTTGCGGCGCCGTAGCCTGGCGCAGGCGGGTCCGATTCGTGACACCGAACCAGTTCGCCACTTTCCAATTGCAAATCCCACTCGGCGCGCGCCCAGGATTTTTCGTCCCACCAATTTCCAGAAAGAAAATATGGACCCCGTTCATGGATGATTTTTCCGTGAATATGTGAGCTGCGAACGTGTGCCGGGTTATCTTGATCCAACAAGACGGATGCAGAGACTGCCGGCCGAAACCGGCGCAGCGCTGCTGTAGCGTGCGCTGTCCTCAGCGCATGGTGAGTTTCTCCGCTGGGGACAGCGGACTCTACAGCAGCCCACGAAAACGGCTCCATGCGAAATGCATCCGGACGATGCGTCTCTTCTAAAACCGGTGTGCCGATCCGGTCGGCGCCCAGCAGAGCAGTCAAACGGGCGAGCGTTTCTGAGAGTTGATGCGGATTACGTAATGTCGTTTCAAATAATCCGAATTGTTCGCGGGCAGGTTTGATCGGATCTGCGCTCAGCGCGACGGCAATGATCGGATGCTCGGATCGAAAATTCTCCAGATGCGTCTGGAGCATGCGAAAGAGAAGATCGACATCGTTCGTGGGTTGCGGAATTTTGAAAACACGTTCGTAACTCTGTTTGCCCGCCACGAGGGGTTCGTTTCGCCAGTCGGACGAATCCGTCCCGTGGCGGACTTGGCTCGAATTCGCGAACGTAATGCGCAGGGTTAGTTCTTTTGCGACCAGATAAATTGCGCTCAGTCGCACCGCCAACTGCTCCAAAAAGCGGCGCAGCATGAAGAGCAGCGGCTCAGCTGTCTCAATTTCGTTTTCGAATTCGAAGTTCTCCTCAAACGACTCCGGCGGCCGAATCAGCTTGAGCACTCGATTGGATTGGCCGTTAGCGCGCTCCCACATTCGGATCGCTTCGGGGCCAAGTCGCGCGCCAAGCTGCTCCTTATCAAGCGCCGCAAGCTGACCAACGGTATGGATTCCCCATTTGTGGAGAATCCTGATGATCTCCTGCAGTTCCATCTGCCCTTCCATACCGCCAGTTTACAACAGGCAGTAGGATATGTTCAAGTGAACAGTTTACCTTAGGGAGCTTCCCGTCATTATTCCCGCCGCCGTAAGTCAAAACCATTTCCAAAACGCCGGAGCACCGGCGCACTCCAAAACGCAAGCGACAAATGGCCCCCTCCGTCGACGGCCACGTGTTGGAGTGCGGCGCTGCTGCGCCGCTTTCATTGCGCTGGCAAAAAGGCGAAGTAATGGATCGACGCTTCGCTCGGAATGACAGCGCGCGAAACGGAGGAAACTCAAATGATTTCCACCGGGCATTTAGGCAGCGCCTGCATGAACGCGCGCCCGTAGGGCTTGGTCATAATGCGGTTATCGAGAATGACGATGATCCCGTGATCAGTCTTGGTTCGGATTAAACGGCCGACGCCCTGCCGGAGCTTCAGCACCGCTTCCGGCAATGAATATTCAGTAAACGGATCGCCGCCGCGCTCCTCGATCAGTTCCAGTTTTGCTTCGGTAAGCGGATGATCCGGCACCGCAAACGGCAGCCGCGTGATAATCACATTCGAGAGCGCTTCACCCGGAACGTCGACGCCGCCCCAGAAACTGTCCGTGCCGAAGAGCACACTGCGCGGGCTCGATTTGAATTGCTCAAGAAGCTTGCTGCGCGGCGCGCCCCCACCCTGAACGAAAAGGTTCATGTCGTTCGCCACAAAGAATTTCTCCATCGCTCCGGCGACGTGCTGCATATCGCGATAACTGGTGAAAAGGACAAATGCGCGTCCATCGGTTTTTTCGACGAAATGCGCGATCCAATGCTCCAGCTCTTTTTGATAAGCGGTATCGCGCGGATCGGGCATTTTTTTCACAAGAAACATTTTCATTTGCCGCTGGAAATCGAACGGGCTGCCGAGTTGCAAAGGTTCGGCTTCCGTCGCGCCAATGCGCCTGCGAAAATAGAGGAGATCGGGGCGCCCCACTGCGAGAGTGGCGCTGGTCATCACGCAACAGCAGTTGTCGCGAAACAGCATCCGCCGCAGCACTGGGGCCAGATCGATGGGCGCGGCGTTCAGCGCGAGGAACCGCTCTGTTTTGCCGGTGCGCTCGACCCAATACACGTGCTCAGACGCGCTCTGCTCCAGGAAAATCGCAATACCGTCTCTCGTATCCCGAATGCGCCGCCCAAACTCCTGCAGCTCCGCTTTCAAGATTTCGTCGTCGGCGCGTTTCACCACGTCGGCAATTCGAACCTGAAGCGCAGTCAATCGGGCCGTGATCGTATCCGGAACAAAATCAACATCGCGGACGCGAAACTCCCGGCCCTTGCGAAAATTGGATTTCGATTCGACTGCAGCAAAGAACTTATCTACGTCATCAACCAACTCCGCCGCGAGTTGTACCCCCGCCGCATCGCGCATAACGGTAAAAAGCCCCTTGCGTGAGCGCGCATTGTAAAGCCGCTGGATTGTCGATCGGAGTCCGTACTGCGAAATGCCAATGCCGATCTGCTTCGAAGCGACTTGCTCGACGGTGTGTGCTTCATCGAAAATGATGAAATCGTTCGGGAACAAAAACCCGCTCTCGCGTTCTTCCAGCATATCGGCCGACCCGAGCAAAATGAAAAGCAGCGTGTGATTGAGCACGATGACGTCCGCGGCCAGCAGGCGTTTCCGGGCTTGCTGATAAAAACAGCGCGGATCCTGGCCACAGGTTTTCTGGGTGCAGATATGCGCTTCACTGCATACCTGCGCCCACACTTTCGGATTGGGCTCGACAGACAAATCGCTGAGCGATCCATCGCGGGTATTGCGCGCCCATTCGGCGAGCTGCTGAAGTTCGCTCCGCTCCGGGCCGGTGAAAAGTTCCTGTTCGCTTTGCAACGCGCGCTCGAGCCGGCGGGGGCAAAGATAATTTTGCCGGCCCTTCATCAACGCCGCCTCAAATTCGACCGGCAACACTTTTTTCAGGATCGGAATGTCTTTATGAATCAGTTGTTCCTGAAGATTGATTGTGTGCGTGGAAACGATGGCCTTCTTGTGTCGCTCGAGCGCGAACAGGACAGACGGAACCAGGTAAGCCAACGATTTGCCCACGCCGGTGCCGGCCTCAACGATCAGATGCTGTTCTTCTTCCAGAGCTTGCGCCACGCGCGCCGCCATCTCCTGCTGCTCCGGACGAAACTCGAAATTCTTTGCTTTTGAGAGCGGGCCCGTCTCGGAAAAGAAGCCGCAGACGCGTTCGACGAATTCGCTGCCCAGAGAATCTTTGAACGCGATCATGCTTCTCAACAACAAATGACGAAGCTCGAATGACGAATGACGAAGGAAGCCCGAAGCCCAAATGACGAAGAAACGGGCCTGTCATTCCGAGCGAAGTCGAGAATGGAGCGACTGGGGAAGCCGCGACATGGACGGGAAGGCCCAAGGCTGAGCGAACGGGAAGTGAGCGAATCAAATCCCGTTGTGATGCCGATTGGTAACGCTGCGGGATTGCTGGACTCCGCTTCGCTGCGCTCAGGATCACCAAGCGTTGAATTCATCATTCCTTCGGATTTCGTCATTCTTTTCTTGCGATTTGGCGCGAGCCACTCATTTGAGTACGCTAATTACGGTAGAATATTTCCAGACCGCAATGCGACTTCTTGATCGGTACGTCATTCGAAATTTCGCGCAGGTTTACTTTTACTGCATTGCCGGATTCATCTCGATCTGGCTGATTTTCGACGTTAGCGACAATATTTCGACCTTTATTGACGAACACGTTGGTCTCCTCCTTGTGGTTCGGTACTACGCGACGCAGATCCCGCAGGTTCTCATCATCCTGCTGCCGGTTTCGCTTCTGCTATCGCTACTTTTTGCGCTCGGTCGAATGTCGCGTGCCAATGAAATTGTTTCCATGCTCACGGCGGGCGTAAGTCTTCCCCGCGTCCTGATGCCGTTGATTGGAATCGGCGTGCTTACCGCCGCAGCGAGCATGGCGCTGAACTATTCGCTGGCGCCGCACGCGGAACTGGCGCGCAAAACATTTCTTTCCGAAGCGCAATCGCGTCCCGCGCGGAACATTCAGGGGCAGGTGTTTCGCAATCGAACGGACCTGCGGACATGGTTTATCCAGAATTTTCGCCACGGAGACAACACATTTAACAACGTGCAGGTGCTGCAACAAGACGCGAAGGACAATATTGTCACCAGTTATGTGGCCACTCGAGCGTACTATCGGCCCGACACTAAAACCTGGGACCTGGAGAATGTGAGGCTTGCCCATTACGATGCCGCTGGAAACATCACCAAGGAAGAATTCCTCCCGTCGTTGAAGATCGAGCATTGGAGTGAAACGCCATTCCGTCTGGGCAGCGCGAACGAGCAAGCCGAGTTCCTGAGCTTGCCGGAACTCCATGAATACCTGCATTACAATGCGGATTTTCCGCCGACGTTGCTGGCGCCGTTTCGCACTCATCTGCAGTATCGGCTGGCCCTTCCATGGACGTGCCTGGTGGTTGTTTGCATTGCCGCGCCGCTTGGGGTTGGCTATTCACGGCGCGGGGTGCTATCGAGTGTTGCCGCGGCAGTGATCCTCGTTTTCTCGATGAACTTTCTTGTTCATTTTTTTCTCGCGCTTGGCGAAGGAGACCGCGTTCCTGCCTGGATTGCTGCCTGGACACCGAACGTTCTTTTCGCGGCGATCGGTCTGCATTTGCTCTACCTGCGGGCCTCCAATCGTGAAGCGCCTGGCTTTCATCTGTTCACCGCGCGGCGTATAGTTGCGCGATGAATCCCATCCCAAACGAATGGGCGATTAAGCATCGCGCCGACTCCTGCGCCGTGACCCAGCGGCCATTTGGTCCGGGCGAATATTTTTACACTCTGCTCTATCACGACGCCGACGGTTACCGCCGCGAGGATTTAAGCGAAGAAGCATGGCAAAACCGGAATGAAAACATTCGGCCGTTTTCATTTTGGAAATCGCGTTACGAACCCTTGCCGCCAAAAGCGCCCGAGCCCGTGGCGAAAGAAAATGCCGAGCAACTCTTTCGCCGTTTAATGGCGTCGGATTCACCTCCTGCGAACGCCTGCTATGTCCTGGCCGCGATGCTCGAGCGAAAGCGAGTGTTGAAGCAAGTAAAGAGCGAATCCCGCGATGGAGGGAGGCGCATCCTCATTTATGAACAGGGCGCAACAGGTGACGCTTTCATCGTGCCGGACCCGCGGTTGCGTCTTGATGAATTGGAGACTGTGCAAAATGAAGTCGCGGAGTTGCTCCGCGAAGCGGTCAAAACGTGATAAATTAAGAAGAACCTCCTGATGACCACGGAAACACCGACCATTAATTACAAAATTGGCAATGAGCGTCTGATCAGCGTGACTGAGGCAGCTGCACAGAAACTAGCTTCACTGCTTCAAGAAAAAGGCCAGCCCGAAGGTGCGTTGCGCCTCAAGGTGATCGGCGGCGGGTGTTCCGGTCTGCAGTACGTGATGGATTTGGTGGACGGACCGAAGGAGCGCGACATTCTCGTTCCGACCCAAAACGTGCACCTGGTGGTTGATCCAAAGAGCGCACTTTTCGTCAGCGGTTCTGTGCTCGATTACAGCGAAGATCTGCAAAAAGGCGGATTCAAAGTCACCAACCCCAACGCCGTGGCCCACTGTTCCTGCGGCGAAAGTTTCGCAGTGTGATTCGCAGAATAACGTCGCTAAACGGAGCCTGTCCTGTCATTCTGAGCGAAGCGAAGAATGGAGCGAGTGGGGCGAGCGACATAAGACGGTTGCGCTGCGAGGGTAGCAGCGAGAGAGTCGCGAGACGAACAAGTCAATCTCTGATTACTCACCTCGCGCCGTTGAAGTGGACAGCCAGAGATGTTTCGCTTCGCTCAATTCGCCACAGGACGAATCCGCCGTGGCGGACATGACGGAACGGTGTGACCTGAGGACAGGCTAGACCTTCATTACCTCGGTTTCTTTGTGGTTGAGATGATCGTCGATGGATTTGACGAAGCGATCAGTGAGTTTTTGCACTTCATCTTCCACATCGCGCAATTGGTCCTCAGTCAACCCACCAGAGGTTTTGAGTTTTTTGGCTTCATCCAGCGCGGCGCGCCGGTTTGCCCGCACACGAACTCGCGCTTCCTCGGCCATTTTCCCAAGCGAACGCACCAATTCTTTTCGACGCTCCTCCGACAATTCCGGGATCGGCAGACGAATAATCTTTCCATCGACTGCTGGCATAATGCCAATCTTTGATTCCTTCAGCGCTCGCTCGATGTCTTGTACCGTGCCCGCGTCGAACGGTTGAACAACCAACAAGCGTGCCTCGGGCGTCGTGATCAAAGCCAGTTGCTTCAGTTTCATCGTCGATCCGTACGCGTGAACATCGACGTTTTCCACCAAGCCGGGAGAGGCCTTGCCGGTGCGCACCGCCGCGAATTCGTGCACCATGTAGTCGACGCTTTTTTCCATCGACACCTCGGCCTCAAGAAGGATGTCATCTGTGCTCATATCGTTGAATGTTTACTTTAGTGGAGCTTCGTCGCAAACCAGAGTTCCAACGTTTCGCCCAAGCACGGCGTCACGCAGAATCCCGGGCTTGTACATGTTGAACACGACGATCGGGATTTTGTTGTCCATGCAGAGGCTGAACGCAGTCGAGTCCATGATTTGCAACCGTTTGGTGAGCGCCTCGGTGAATGTGATCCGGTCATAGCGGCGCGCATCCGGATATTTATTTGGATCACGGTCGTAAACACCATCGACCTTCGTGGCTTTCAGGATCACGTCGGCGCGAATCTCGCTCGCGCGCAGAGCCGCCGTTGTGTCTGTGGAAAAGTAGGGGTTGCCCGTGCCTGCGGCGAAAATGACCACTCTTCCCAGCTCCAGATGGCGGACCGCGCGACCGAGGATGAATGGCTCGGCCACATTTTTCATTTCAATTGCCGTTTGGACACGCGCCTCAACACCGATTTGCTCGAGTGTGCTCCGCAACGCGAGAGCATTAATTACGGTAGCCAGCATGCCCATGTAATCCGCCGTGGTGCGGTCCATGCCACGATCCGCCGCAGACATACCGCGCCAAATGTTGCCGCCTCCGATCACCACCGCCACTTGCACGCCGAGATCGCGTACCTCCTTGATGCGCTCGGCAATCTCGCGCACTACTCCGGGCGATATATTGTCGCGCCCGCCGCGCTCCTGAACGGCTTCGCCGCTGAGCTTGAGCACGATGCGTTCATAGACTGCCGCTTCCGTTTGCATTGGCAACTCCTCATCAAACAGAAGATCGCCATGTTTGGAAAGTAAATACGTAGGGTCGACAACACGTCGCGTTCGGTAGGGCGGGCAGTCCTCTGCACGCCATCCATCAGAATTCACGGCGCGCACGGAGTGGCGCGCCCTACCCACCGAAATCTTTCGGCATCGGAATTAACTTGCTCCGCGCAGAAGCGAAGAGTGACCGCGTAAGAATTCCGCGGCGCGCATTCGCCGTTTTCCTTCCAACTGAACTTCGCCCACGGAAATCGCACCTTTGCCAGCGGCGATGACGAGCTCGTTTTCGCTGTGCAAGATTTCACCCGGCGTGCCGCTGACATCGACAACGGATCCGGAAAAGATCTTCAGATTTTCACCGCCGAGTTTCATAAACGCGCACGGCCACGGGTTGAACGCGCGAATCTTTCTCTCAATCGCTTCGGCTGATTCGGACCAATCGATTCTTCCGTGGTCACGTTTTAGTTTCGGGGCGTAGGTCGCGAGCGTATTGTCCTGCGGAATGCGCTGTGCATTTCCGCTCGCGAGCAATCGCAAAGATTCAAGCAACATCTCGGGGACGATCTGGGCCAGGCGGTCGTGCAATGATCCGCCGGTGTCGCTCGGTAAGACGTTAATTTCGCGCTTCAACAAGATATCCCCCGTGTCGAGGCCTTCATCCATATACATCACGGTTATGCCGGTCTGACGATCGCCCGCCGCAATTGCAGCCTGAATCGGCGCCGCGCCGCGCCAACGCGGCAGAAGCGATGCGTGCAAATTCAAACAGGCCACGCATGGAATTTCGAGCACATCACGCGGCAGAATTTGCCCGTACGCCATCACGACAATTACATCCGGCTCGAGTGCGCGGATCTCTTCGATCACTTTTGGATCTTTGATCTTCGACGGTTGCAAAATCGCAAGGAGCGGCGGCTTTCCAGCCGCCGAACGTCCCACGGCGGTTTGGAAACCGCCGCTCCTTGTTATCCCCTTTTTTATCGGCGGCGCCTCGATTCGCTGCTCGCGCCCGACCGGTTTATCCGGCTGGGTCACGAGGCCGACGACTTCGTGCTCCGAGTTGAGGAGCGCTCTCAGCGTCGGCACGCCGATTTCGCCCGTACCGATAAAGATGATGCGCATCCTCGAGTGATGGCGTCAGTGCAGCTTTCTGGAGCGGCGGGGACGCCGCTGCGTCATCGCTTGCGCGAGCCTCTTGTCGCCGGCCGTTACCTCACGCCGGCCTACTGACGATCCGCACCCTGTGCAGAGATAATCAAAAATCTCGCGGTCAGGCAGGACTAAAAGCAGCCGCTCTCGCACCGGCATCGCGGCTTTGCATTTTTCGCAGTAAAGACTGGAGGCGGTGAAGCTTTCAAACTGCTGCTGGTTCATACACGCCATTCACGCTCTTCAAGATATCGAGCAGAACCTTGGCGGGCGGATGGGTGGCGTCAACCACGCTGACTAGCTCCTGCGGATAATATTTTAGCACTGGCTTCGATTCTTTTTCGTAGATGTCAAGCCGTCGCTGAATGACCTGTTCGTTTGCGTCGTCGAGCCGGTTGTCCTTCAGAGCACGCTTCTTAAGTCGATAAAACAGTGTCTCGCGATCGGGGCACGCGAGATGAAACACTTTTTTTACGTCGATCATTTCGTCCATAATTTTTGCCTGACCGAGATTTCGTGGAATTCCGTCCAACACCAGCGTGTCGATGTCCGGCTTAAATTTGTGCGCTTCTACAGCCGCATCAATTGCCTCTCGCCAAAGTTCCACGGTGATGTCATCCGGGACGAGCTGGCCTTTACTCGAATAGTCGAGAAATGCTTTGCCGACTTTGGTGCGTGTGTCGATGGAGCGGAATACATCGCCGCAAGCGCAATGATAGTAACGCGGGATCGTGCCGAGCGTTTTACCCTGTGTGCCCTTGCCGCTACCCGGCGCGCCAAAAAGAATAAACGTGTTGTATTTCATCCAGGAAATCGCTTATACCGCAAAAGCAGCCTGCTCGACAAGCATCATCATCCCGAGCGAAGTCGAGGGACCCCGTGGAATGACCTTGGGTTTTGCTACGGGATCTTTCGACTTCGAAAGCTTTCGGGGCTTAAGATGACGAGGATTCCGCGAGGCGATCGACATTCACTCGTCGTCCGCCATGGTCGAAGCGCACGCTGCCATCAATCAGTGCGAAAATGGTGTAATCCCGGCCAAGCCCCACGTTCTTTCCCGGCAAAAACTTCGTGCCCCGTTGGCGCACAATGATGTTGCCAGCTACAACCATTTCGCTGCCAAATTTTTTCACACCCAGCCGTTTGCTGACGCTGTCGCGCCCGTTTTTAACGCTGCCTTGTCCTTTTTTGTGAGCCATTGGAAATCGCTGATAGGTTGAGAGTTAATCCGCAGAGAGTGTGTGGCGCCCTTTATTCGTCGGCTTTTTTCGTCGCGCCTCTTTTCGCTCCCATATCAATGCTTGTGATTTTTACCCGCGTCAATTTACGCCGGTGGCCGACTGTGCGGTGATACCCTTTGCGCCGCCTGTATTTGAACGCGATGACTTTCTTGTCCTTTCGTTGTTCGACAACTTCAGCGGTCACCTTTGCTCCGGCAATGACAGGGTTGCCTTGCGTCACATTCTTTCCGTCGGCAAACATCAGCACGTCGCCGAAACTTGCACTCTTGCCGACCTCCATATCGAGAAGATCGACATCGACCGTGTCGCCTTCAGCGACGCGAAACTGCCTGCCACCGGTTCTGATGATTGCGTAAGCCATAGTCTTTCTGGGGAGAAAAAGCCGCCCAAAATTCCACAGATGTCCTGGCTTGGCAAACAAAAGCTTAACGAGCACGCCGCCTCACAAATGGCGCTGTCATGTCGGCCACGGCGGATTCGTCCTGTGGCGAATTGAGCGAAGCGCCTGCCAGGCCGTAGCTTTATGCGAAGGCTGGAAACATCTCTGGTATCGGTATTCGCGACGTCGATCCAAAATTGATCCGAGATTCGTCGCCCGGTGGCTACGCAGCTTTATCCGTCGCGCCGACAAGCTCCGAGTATAGCGCTTCATAACGCTGCGCTGACACCTCCCACGAAAAATTGCGCGCCATCGCACGTTTCATCAGCTTGGTCCAGAGGCGCTGGTCGCGGAAGATTTGACGCGCACGCTTTACCGCGTCCCAAAAAGCGTCGCTTGAATATTCATAGCAAAGAAAACCATAGCCGCTGTCCGTCGTTGGATCGTAATCCTCGATGATTTCCTGAATTCCACCGGTGACACGCGTGACCGGCAGGGAGCCATATTTCAGGTTGTACATCGCATTTAGCGCTGCCGGTTCAAAACGCGACGGAATCAGACTGATGTCCATCCCTGCCTCGATCAAGTGCGCCAGGCTTTCGTCGTAGTTTTTGTGATACGCGAAACGGGTTGGAAATTTTCTGGCTGCCAGAGCCAGCGCTGTTTCATACGCCGGGTCGCCTTCTCCGAGAATAATCAGACGGACGTCGTCCCACAGTAAACGGTCGAGGAGCGGCACAAGGATTTCGAATCCTTTCTCTTGAACGACACGAGTGATCATGCCAAACACTGGTCCTGTCGGCGCAGGCGCGAGGTTCAGTTGTTGCAGGAGCGCCTCACGACAGACTTGTTTGCCCCGAAGTCGTCTCGCGTCGTAACGCGCCGGGAGTAGACGATCCAATGACGGATTCCAACGCGTGTAATCTGCGCCGTCCAAAATCGCGCTGAGCCGATGCGCATTTTCGCGCAACACAACATCCAGGCCGCAGCCGCCATCCGGCGTGAGGATTTCGCGGCGATAATGTTCACTGACTGTGGTAATTCGGTCGGCGTACAAAATGCCGCCTTTGAGAAAATTCAGCCGTCCGAAGAACTCCACGCCAGCAAGCGTAAAGAACCGCTCCGGCAGATTCGTGAGCTGAAAATCGAGTCCCCAGAAGCTGCCTTGGTCAGCGATGTGATGGATAGTCAGCACCGTGTTAAACGGTAGGCCCTGTGCCTGCGCAAAGACCGGCACTAAAGCCGCCGCCCAATCGTGTACGTGCAAAATCTCTACTTGCGGCGTTAACCGCCGGGCCAACTCCAGCGCTGCTTTGCAGAAAAAAATAAATCGCGCGGCATTATCTTCGTACGGTTTGCCATGCTCCGCGTAGATTCCCGGGCGATCAAAGAATTCGTCGCAGCGGATGAAAAACAACTGCACGCCGCTTTCACTCCGGGCTTCAATGTACCGCGCGACATAAGTGTTGTCGCCTAACTGAATATCAACGGTTATCCCGCTGTCCCTTTTTTTAAACGCGCGATTCTCTTTTACCTCTCGATAGAACGGCAGAACAACGCTGACCTCATGCCCACGCGCACGTAATGCGCGTGGCAATGCAGCCAGAACGTCGACCAGCGCTCCCGTACGCTGCAACGGCGGTCCCTCCGCGCTTACCATCAAAATTCTCATTCCACCTTATTGCCCAACAAATACTGCTGCTTGACCCATGCAAACGCTTCATCCCGCGTCCGCAGGCTTCCCTCCAATTGTCGCGTTTCAACGGCTTCTAGGATTTCGCCAAACTCGGGGCCGGGCTTCAGACCAAGCGCGATCAGATCGTCGCCGCGCATTAGTGGCGGCGGAATGATCGGTTCGTTGGCAAACTCTTCGCGTTTGCGCAGCAGGAATTCGTAATTGTCGAGCATTCGATGACTGCTTTCGCAATCGACGCGGTGAAGCTCCAGTTCCTCATTAAAGCTTGGGCGCGCCATGAACCGTTTCAATTTCGCGACTCGCATCTTCGGCACGTCTTTGAAAACCATGTGTTGCCCGACCATTTCGACCGCTACTTCAATTTCCGCGCCTGAGAATCGCAGCCGTCGCATAATCGCCTCCGTCATTTCCGCTCCGATCCGATCGTGTTCGTTAAAACGGATGCGACCCGTTTCATCCACACGCGCGGTGACCGGCTTCGCGACATCGTGAAACAAAACGGCGAAGACCAGCGGAACAGAAACCTTTTCCGGGAGAAGAGATAACATCAGCCGGGTGTGCACGAACACGTCGCCTTCCGGATGGAATTGTTCCGGCTGCAACACACCCTTCATTGCCTCAAGCTCCGGCAGAATCGCGCTCATGAGGCCGCTGGCATCGAGCAGATCCCACCCGCGCACGCGATTCGGCGAGAGAAACATCTGCTCAAGCTCGCCTCGGATTCGTTCTGCGCTGATCTGGTTAATCGAAGGTGCATTGGCCACAAGCGCGTCCCAGGTTGCCTTATCGATCTCGTAAACCAGGACTGCAGCAAAGCGCACGGCGCGCAGCATGCGCAAGCGATCTTCGGCAAATCTTTTCGCCGGATCGCCAATTGCGCGCACCAATTTTGCGGCGATATCGGCCTGGCCGCCGACGAGATCAATGACTTTATCCGCGACCGGATCGAAAAACATTCCGTTAATGGTGAAATCGCGCCGTTCTGCGTCTTTTTCCGGAGAGGAAAAATGCACCGCACTGGGATGCCTTCCGTCGATGTAAGCGTCATCGGATCGAAACGTAGCCACTTCAAACTGAAAGCCGTCCTCGAGCACGATGATCACCCCGAAATGCGCACCGACCGCGTACGTTCGCGGAAAAAGCTTCTGCACAGTTTCAGGACGCGCGTCGGTCACGATATCGTAATCCTTGGGGTTCAAACCGCGCACCATGTCGCGCACGCAACCGCCTGCGAAATACGCGATGTGCCCCTGCTCACGCAAACGCGCCGCGACGCTGCGCGCGGCTTTCTCCATGGGCGAAATCTTCATGATGGATCGGTAGGGACGGTTCACCCGAACCGCCCGGTTCCCGCATCGTGACAATCAGTTGCTGGGCGATTGAGGTCAATCGCCCCTACCCGCCTTCTTGTCCCGCAGGACGTTCCTGCTTCCGAAAAGAGTGAATGATAAAAAGCATGACCGCAATTGAGATGCAGGAGTCGGCGACGTTGAAGGCCGGCCAGGGATCGGCATATCGAATGTGCAGATTGAAAAGCAGAAAATCGATCACGTGTCCGTGGAGGAGGCGATCCGTCAGGTTGCCCAGAATCCCGGCGAGAAGAAGCGCAAGCGATACGTCCCGCCACAGATCAGGCCGTTGGCGTCGCACAAGCAGAATTGTCACGACCGCCAGCGCAATAATTGAAATGATAACGAAAAAAGTGTTGTTGCCCTTGAACGATCCAAAGGCCGCGCCCGTATTCGGAACATTCACCAGACTAAAAAAGTCCGGCACGACAATGCGCGCTTCATACGGACTGATCGATCGCAGGACCAACTGCTTCGTCAGTTGATCCAGAGCGTAGAGCGGCAGCGAGAGCAAGAGGATGAACTTCACGTCGATAAATGACGAATGAGGAAATCACTCTTCGGGTTGACTGCATCATTCGTCATTTGGTCACTCCTTCGTCATTCGTCATTCGGATTTCGTCATTGAGCACACCACGCTCTCGCACCGGTCGCATAAATCTGGATGCGCCTTACTCGCGCCGACCGTTGGCCGGTGACGCCAGCAGCGCGCACACTTCTGATACGGTGTTTTCGTTACCAAAGCGCTCGGTTCATTGGCCTGCTGAATTTTTAAATCGCTTAGAATGAAAAATTCCTCCAGCTCTTCCGTTGGAATTATTTCTGTCACGTCCGAATCCGAATTCAAAACCACCCGGGCTTCCAACGTGTTGGCGATCAGTTTCTCCTGGCGCGCATGCTCAATCGCCTGCCCAATGACGGCGCGCAATTTCAAGAGTTCCTCAACCTGATCGCTGGCTTCGTGGCTCTGCCCTCGAGACTCCGGAAACTTCTGCAGATGAACGGACGCTGTAGCCGGGGGCGTTGACCCCGGCTGGCCGGCATCATCCCGACGAGTCGGGACTACAGCAGAGCACCGCCAAGCTTCCTCTGCGGTGAAAACGAGAACGGGCGCGAGCAACCGGCAGAGTGCGTCGAAAATTTCGCGCATCGCCATTTGGGTCGCGCGGCGACGCGGTGAATCGGGCGCATCGCAGTACATCCGATCTTTGGTGATGTCGACATAGAGGCTGCTTAAGTCTACAGCGCAAAATTGGTTCAGCGTGTGATAGACCTTGGTGAATTCAAAGTTCTCGTAAGCGGATCGACAAGTGCGGATCACCTGATCCAATCGCTCCAGAATCCAGCGATCAACCAGTGTCATTCCGAGCGAAGTCGAGGAATCCCGTTGCGTTACCTTTAAGCTTTCTCCACGGGCTCCCTCGACTTCTCCCGCGGCAGCGGGATTTGCTCGGGATGACAGCGGATTTGGATAATCATGCAGGTTGCCCAGCAAAATACGAAGCGTGTTTCGAATGCGACGATACGTGTCGCCGAGGCGGGTAAAGATTTCTTCCGAGAACGGCACGTCAGCCGTGTAATCGATGCTGCTGGCCCAAAGCCGCAGCAGATCGGCGCCATACTTGCCGACGAAATGATCGGCAGCCGTCGGTTTTTCGTACGTGCCGGATTTGGAAATCTTTTTTCCGTCGACATCGACTACGAAACCATGTGTGACGCAAGTTCTGTACGGGGCGCGATTATTGAGCGCGATGCTTGTCATCAGCGATGATTGAAACCAGCCGCGATGCTGGTCGGTCGCTTCGAGATACATGTCAGCCGGATCCCGTAACTCGGGATGCAAAGCGCAGACGGCTTTATGCGAAACACCGCTATCGATCCAGACATCGATCGTGTCGTTGCCTTTGGTTGTTCCCGGTGGAAGCCCGAGCTCGCGCGCAAGAGCGGCATCGTCCAATTCAAACCAAATGTTTGACCCGCGCTCGGCTACAAGATCAGCCAGACCGCGAATAACTTGTGCGTCGAGGATTGTCTTGCCATCGGCAGAATAGAAAACCGGCAACGGCACGCCCCAGCTTCGTTGTCGCGAAATCACCCAATCGGGGCGCGATTCGACTGTGCCTGCGATGCGATTCTCCCCCCAGGCTGGGATCCATTTCACGTCGTTGTGAATAACGCTCAGCGCCCTGCCGCGCAGTTCGTCGATTCGAATGAAGAATTGTTCGACATTGCGAAAGATGATCGGCGTTTTCGAGCGCCAGCAATACGGATATGAATGATGGAATTTTTCTTCTCCGAGCAGCATGCCACGGCTGCGAAGCAATTCGACAATGTCGGAATTAGCGTCGAACACGTATTTGCCAGTCAGATTTGGCATACCGGCTTCTTCGGTGAATCGGCCGTGATCATCAACCGGCGACAGGATCGGCAGATTGTGCTGCTTCCCCAACGCGTAATCGTCCGCGCCGTGGCCGGGCGCGATGTGTACTGCCCCGGTGCCACTATCCATCGTGACAAAGCCGGCCGTAAACACCGAGGCTTCGCGATCCAGAAATGGATGTCTAGCTTTGACTCCGGCGAGCTTTGCTCCGGGCAATGATGCAAGCGGTTTGCCGACCGGCTGCCATCCCGTGGCTGCAGAAAACCGTGGAAGAAGTTTCTCAGCGAGAAGTAATGTTTCAGAGGTCCCGTCGCGCGAAAATTCTTGGACGACATAGTTTTCTTTTGCATCTACAGCGATGGCGAGATTGGCCGGCAACGTCCAGGGAGTTGTCGTCCAAATGGCAATACTCGTCCCATTGGGGAAGCTGTCAGCTTCCCCTACAGACGCAGGCGCGCCCGGCTTGTCCGCCGTAGCCTCGGCGAAGGCGGGCGGTCGCGCTCTACCAATGATTGGGAATTTCACATAAACAGCAATGTCGTCTCGCTCTTGGTATTCCACTTCGGCCTCGGCAAGTGCGGTCTGCGCGCCGGTGCTCCAGAAAACCGGCTTCTGCGCCTCATACACGAGCCCTTCCTCAACGAAAACCGCGAACGCTCGCAAGATTTCCGCTTCGTACCTGGGATCCATGGTGAGATACGGATTATCCCAGTCACCAAACACGCCGAGCCGCTTGAACTGCTCCCGCTGGATGTTGATATATTTGCGCGCGAACACTTCGCATCGCTTTCGAATTTCCAATGGAGAAAGCTCGCGCGACTCTTTGACCACTTTGTATTCGATGGGGAGGCCGTGACAATCCCAACCGGGCACGTACGGCGCGCGCTTGCCCAGCATGGTCTGCGATTTCACCACGAAATCCTTGAGGATCTTGTTTAGCGCCGTGCCCATGTGGACATCGCCGTTGGCAAACGGCGGGCCGTCATGCAGAACAAATAGCTCCTGGCCCGCTCGCGATTTTTGAATTTCCTGGTAAACGCGCGTCTCCTCCCAATTTTTCAGCATTTCTGGCTCGCGCGTGGCAAGGTTCGCCTTCATCGGAAAATCCGTGCGCGGCAGGTTCAAGCTTTCTTTGTAATTCTGACTCATGGCGAGCGGGCGACGCTAACATCCGTCACCGGACGAAGCAATGCGCTGGCGGGTGCGATCTCAACAACCGAAGCGGTGAATCGGTTCAGACCGAAAACGCGTCTGCGACCAGGCGAGCTTGCTCACGTTTGTGGCGAGCGAGCGCGCCGACGGCGGGACTGGCGCTGGCTTCGCGGCCAGTGTACGCGATTTCGGTGCAGAACAACGTGCGCAATCGCGGTTCCATGAAGGTCCATGCGCCCATGTTTTCCGGCTCTTCCTGGCACCAGACGAACTTCGCGTTCTTTGGAAATGGCTTGAGCATTTCGCGCAATTTCTTTTCCGCGAGCGGATAGAGCTGCTCGATCCGAATGATCACCGCATCGTTGATCTTTCGCTGCGTCCTATAATTGAGCAGATCGTAATAGACTTTGCCGGAACAAAAGATGATTCGCTTGACGCTGTCTACGGGCGGAAGGCGGTCTCCCGCCTGCGCCGAGGCTTCGGCGGGCACGCCGAACGCGTTGATCGTCTTCGGAGAAACCGATCCACCGTCCCCGAGTATTTCTTCGAACCTGCCGTGAATGAATTCTTCCGCGGGCGAAGACGCGTACTTCGCACGCAACAGACTTTTTGGCGTCGCGATGATGAGCGGCTTGATGAAATCGCGTTTCATCTGGCGTCGCAGCACATGGAAATACTGTGCTGCGGTCGTGGGATTGCAGACTTGGATGTTGTCTTCGGCACATTCTTGCAGGAAACGCTCGAGGCGGGCGTTGGAGTGTTCCGGCCCCTGGCCTTCATATCCGTGCGGAAGCAGAAGGACAATTCCGCTGGGCCGTTGCCACTTCGATTCTGCCGAAACGACGAATTGGTCAATAATAGTCTGTGCGCCGTTGGCGAAATCTCCGAATTGCGCCTCCCAAAGGCAAAGCATCTTTGGATACTCAAGCGAGTAACCGTAATCGAATCCGAGCACCGCGGCTTCTGACAATGGGCTGTTGTAAATGCAGATGCGCGCCTGCTTTTCCGCAAGATGCATCAGCGGCACGTAAGGCTTGCCGCTTTTTGCGTCGTAAAGAAATGAGTGGCGTGTACTGAACGTGCCGCGCGAACTATCCTGACCCGATAATCGAATCGGAATTCCTTCTAAAAGCAGTGAGCCGAACGCCAGCGCTTCGGCATAATGCCATTCGTATGGGCCGCCGTCCTCGAAGACCTTGCGCTGATGATCGAGCACGATGCGTTGAATTTTTGGCTGAACTTCGAAACCGTCCGGAACGCGTGTCAGGCGGTCGACGATTGTTCGAAGTGTTTTCTCACTGATCGCCGTGGGCTCCGACTCGCTTGTGTATTCCGGTTGAAAAATGGCCGTCGATTCTCTGAATCTGGCTTTCTGGTTAGCCTTCCGTTTTTCGATCGCGTTGACTTCGTCGCGGGTCATTTCCAGTCGCAGGCCGAACTCCGTCTCGAGCGAAGCAGCGTCGTCTTCGCTCAGTGTCCCGGCTTCAAGTAACTCGCGCTTATAAAGCTGCGTCACCGAGGGGCGCTTCTCGATTTTTGCGTAAAGATCAGGCTGCGTGAAAGAAGGTTCATCGCCTTCGTTGTGGCCGTAGCGGCGATAGCAATACAAATCAATCACGACGTCGCGCCCGAACTGCTGGCGAAAATCAAATGCCAAATCGCTGACAAACTTTACTGCGAGAGGGTCGTCGCCATTCACGTGAAAAATCGGGGCCTCGATCATCTTGGCAATGTCCGTGGCATACCGTGACGAACGCGCATCTTTCGGGAGAGTGGTGAAACCGATTTGATTATTCACCACAACGTGAATTGTGCCGCCGGTGCTGTAACCGGGTAACTGCGACAGATTCAGGGTTTCGGCCACGACCCCCTGGGCGATGAACGCCGCATCGCCGTGCACCAGTAGCGGCAAAACTTTTTTCCGATGTTCGGTATCGCCGCGAATTCGTTGACGGGCGCGTGCTTTGCCTTCGACGACGGGATCGACAGCTTCCAAGTGACTCGGGTTTGACGAGAGCCGGATCTCGATCTCAGCGCCGGAAGCGAGCCTGCGCACAGCGTAATAGCCGAGATGATATTTCACGTCGCCATCGCCGGCGACCAAATCTGGAACGTAATTCTCGCTGAATTCGGTGAAAATGATCTTGAGCGATTTACGCAGAAAATTCGCGAGCACATTGAGCCGGCCGCGATGGGTCATACCCATGCAAATCTCTTCGACTCCACCTTCCGGGCATTTATGCAGGATGGTATCCAAAGTCACCATGAGCGATTCAGCGCCTTGGAGCGAAAACCGTTTTTGTCCGACGTAGCGCGTGTGCAGGAATGTCTCGAACGATTCGGCTTCGAGAAGCGCACGCAATAACGCGACCTGAACTGAGCGCGGTGTCGAATGCTTGTGCGGCCGCGTTTCCAGGTGTCGGCGAATCCATTCGCGGATCCGCGGGTCCTGGATATGCATGAACTCCGAGCCGATGGAATCGGCGTAGATTCTGTCGAGCCCCGCGATCATCTCACGCAACGTCATCGGCCGATTGTCCAGGAAGAATTTCGATGAGACGCGAAGGCCGAGGTCCGACTCCGTAAACCCGAACTCGCCTGGCCCGAGTAACGGATTTTCTGGTCGCGTCTCTGCCAGCGGATCGACGCGTGCAATGGTATGACCGAGGGAGCAATACGCGTACACCAGGCCATCCACGCGCGTCTGCAGAGCCGCTTCCCGTGCCTCAGCTTCTCCGAACGCTTTCGGGGCTCCGTTATGGTCCGGCAGGTTGCCAAGCTCAAATCCTTCGAAAAATGCGGACCACCCCGACTCGACTGATTCAGGATTCTCCTGCCAACGACGATAATTTTCTTCGATCAGGTTGAGATTTGCGCGAGCGTCAATTGTGGTGCGCATGGCAGATTTAATTTCGGATGATTACACGCCGCGGCAAGTTGACAGTCCGGATGGCGCCTCGTTACTTGCTGCGCGTATGCCTGACAAAAATCATCCTGTCTGGGTGCTCGCTGCGTTCTTGATGTTCACCGCCTCAGGGCCGTGTTTGGCACAGGCCGATCCCGCCTCGGAACCGGCAGTTTTAGCTGTCGCAAAGGTCCTGCCTACGGTTGTAAACATTAATACCGAGCGTGTCGTTCGGCGCACGGTGCGCGATCCGTTCGACGATTTTTACGCGCAATTCTTCGGCTATAATCGGTTTCGGCCACGCGAAATCCGCCAGACTTTACAAAGTCTCGGCTCTGGCTTCATCATCGATCCGGCCGGTTACATCGTGACGAACCAGCACGTGGTCGAGCGCGCTGCGGATTTGAAAATTCACGTGACTACCAACGACGGCAAGACCTACAACGCTCATTACATTGCCGGCGATGACAAGACCGATCTGGCATTCATCAAAATCGATGCCCAAACCGATTTCCCATTCATCAACCTCGACAATATCTCTCCGAATTTGCTCGGTGAGACGGTGATCGTGGTAGGCAACGCCGTTGGCTATGGAAGTTCCATCAGCAGAGGCGTTCTGAGCGCGGTGAAACGCAATATCACCGTCGAAGAGACCGAGTACAAGGACTTGGTTCAGACCGACGCAGCGATCAATCCTGGCAATAGCGGCGGTCCGGTGATCGATCTCTCCGGCCGGCTTGTCGGTATTGCCTCGGCAAAGATGGCGTTTACTCCACAAGGCGTACCCACACAGGGCCTCGGTTTTGCCATTCCGGCAGACGTGGTGCGTGACAGTGTCAGTCGCTTCAAGCAAGTGGCGGTTAAGCAGGGAAAGTTGACGAGCCCGCCCGCGCCTGACGTATCGAGCGGTGCCCGCGTCGAGAAGTTGTTTGGGATGCAGCTACAAAACTTGACGCAGGAATTGAGCGAGGCGCTCGGTTATCTGCGAGACCATGGCGTATTGATTACCGCGGTGGAACCGGATAGCCCGGCAGACGACGCCGGAATCCGACGCGGGATGGTGATTTATCGCATAAACAAATCGATGGTCTCTTCCGTGAAACAGGTCGAGGAGGCACTCCAGGCAGCCGAGAGCGGCGCAAAGGTGGAATTCACGGTCGGAATAATCCGGGCCCGTGGAGAAAACCATCAGCTCAACACCGTGATGCTGACTGCGCGATAAAAAAATTGCCAACGCAATTGCGGTTCGGTTGTCTCATCGAATTGTCGCACAATGATTAAAGTTGAGAATCTGACAAAACGTTACGCCGGCCAGACTGCCATCCAGGATTTGAATTTCGAAGTCGCCCAGGGCGAGATCATGGGGTTTCTCGGCCCGAACGGCGCCGGCAAGACCACGACGATGCGGATCCTGGCCAGCTTCATGCCGCCCACTTCAGGGCGCGCCAGCATCGCGGGATTCGATGTTTTCGAACAATCACTTCAGGCGCGGTCGCATCTCGGCTACATGCCGGAAAATGTACCGCTTTATAGCGATATGCGTGTGACGGAGTATCTGAATTATCGCGCCGCGCTTAAGGGCGTGTCGCACCGCCGCGTTGGCGAGCGCGTTGGAGATGTAAAGGAACTTTGCGGTCTTAAAGACGTCGAAAGAAAGCTCATCGGCGCGCTGTCAAAAGGCTATCGCCAGCGCGTCGGGTTGGCAGACGCCCTGCTTGCCGAACCGGATCTTCTCATTCTCGACGAGCCGACGATAGGTCTGGATCCGAATCAAATCCGGCAGGTGCGCGAGCTAATCAAAAACCTCGGTAAGCAGCATACCATCTTGCTTTCGACCCATATTTTACCCGAGGTGGAGATGACCTGCAGCCGGGTCATCATCATTCACAAAGGGCGAATCGAAGCCTGCGACACGCCGGAAAACTTGCTCGGGAAGGTACGACGAGCCGGCGGCGTCGAGCTCGAAGCAAAAGTCGGAAACGATAACGGCGCGGAGGAACTCAAAAAGATCGCGGGCGTCCGAGACGTGGTCACTGATGGTGAGCACGAGTGGAAAAGATTCTCGTTGCGAGTCGAATCGGGTACGGATGTGCGCGAAGAGGTTTTCCGGCTCGCCGTTGAACGGCACTGGGCGATACGCGAACTCACGCAGCGGCGCGGCACGCTAGAGGATGTATTCGTTGAACTGACGCATCCGGACCAAGCCTGACCGGGAAAAGTGGAGTGGTGGAGTAATGGAAAAATGAACACGCAGGAAGCAAACGCGGAACGCTCAACGCCCAACGTCCAACGTCCAATGCAGAACGTCACGCCCTTGCTCATGCTCCTGCTCGTAATCGATAAACATGCATAAATTCTGGACCCTGCTTTCGCGCGAGGTGCGCAGCTATTTCTACTCCCCGATCGCATACGTCGTGATGATCTTTTTTCTGATCATCAGCGGCATCGATTTCTATTTCCAGGTTTCATTCATGAACCAGCGGCAGGTGCAATACACAATCCAGGAAGCGTTCTTTAATTCTGTCTTCTTCTGGTTCGCTTTCGTTCTCATTTTTCCTTTGATCACCATGCGGCTCTTTGCCGAAGAATTTAAGCTCGGCACGATTGAGCCGCTCACGACTGCGCCGGTGCGCGACTGGCAGGTCGTGTTGTCGAAATTCTTTGGTGCCCTTGTTTTTTACGTAATCCTCTGGATCCCGACACTGCTTTACTTCTGGGTCTTTTTGAGAATAACGAAGCAGCCGGCGGCGCATTCTGCCGGAGCATACTTTGGTTCGTATCTGATGCTTCTGCTGCTAGGAATGTTTTATCTCTCGATTGGTTGCCTGACATCGGTATTGACCCGGAACCAGATCGTCGCGGCAATCATTTCGTTTTGCGCAATTACGCTACTGTTTTTCCTCGGCCTGGTGCAGTTCGTTCTGCTCGACGTAACTTCCACCACACGGGATTTGCTGGGGTATTTTTCCGCAATCGAACACATGGGAACGTTCTCCCGCGGCATTATCGATACGCGGCCGATTGTTCTCTACGTGAGCATGACGATTGTGATGCTGGTGCTCACTTATCAGGCGTTCCAATCCCGGAAATGGAGGCTCTGATCCATGGCTGAGAAAACCAAGCCCCGTACGCGCCGCAGAATGAAAATTGGCCGGATCCGGATCGGTCTCAATGTTCTGGTGCAGCTCGTCCTGATCCTGTTTCTCGCTGCGATGGTGAATTCGCTCGCCTTCAAACATTACCGGCGCTGGGATTTCTCGCGCGACCAAAAATATGCGTTGTCGGACAAAACAAAGCGTTTCCTTCAGACGCTGAAGGGCAAGATGCGAATTACGGTTTTCTTTTCGCCCAACACGCCCATTACAGCGGACGTTCAAAATTTGCTAACCGAATATCAGTACGCCGGGAAAGGAAAAATCGACCTCGAGCAAATCGATCCCGAGCGGAATCTTTCCCGCGCGAAGGAGTTGTTCGACAAATACAAAGTCGTCACGGACGAGAGCGTCTTAGTACTCGACTACGATGGTCGCAACAAGGCCGTGAAGGCCTCTGAGATGGCCGATATTGACCAGAGCGGGACGGCGGCTGGTCAAGGGCCGCAAGTCGCCGCGTTTAAAGGTGAGCAGGCCATCACTAGCGCGATGATTGACCTTGTGGAAGGGAAAAAGAAAACGCTGGGTTACGTCACCGGTCACAAGGAACCAGCGCTTTCAGCACCCACCACGCCGATAAGCTTGCTGAAGACGTTCATCGAAAATGAAAACATTAAGTTCCAAGAGCTGAACCTTCTCGATCAACCTGCAATCCCGGCCGATCTGAACGCAGTGATAATATTGGGGCCGCAATACGACTTTTCCGATCGTGAAATGAAATTGCTCCGCGATTTTTGGGATAAACAGGGACGAATATTGGTTCTGCTCGATCCCGCGGCCAACACGCCCAGGTTACGCGCCTTCCTCGACGAGCTGGGCGTGAAGGCAAATGACGACAGGCTGATGGCTTTCGTGCGCACGGGCATCGAAGAACTGGCGCTAACCAGAGATGTCCAGGCGCATTTCCTCGGCGACAGTCCAGTCACCAAGCGGCTCGCCGATGTGCGGGCAATTCTTGTCGGCGGCACGTCTTCCCTGACATTGAATCCCAACCGCGTCCGCGCCGTCAACATCCAGCTGGAGCCACTCATCCAGGCGGAAAAAGGTTACTTTGCCGAAACCGATTACAACACGGACAATCAAGCAAAGCTGCAGGCCGATGCCCAAAAAGCCGGCAATGCGCCGCTGACAATCGCTGCCTCGGTCGAAAAAGGCGGCAGCGCAGACCCTCGCGTCCAGGTCAACTCTTCACGCCTTGTCGCGGTCAGCAACGCTACGTTCGTTCAGGATAGCGCGATTATGCAGGATCAGGCGGCGCTCGATTTTGTCTCCGGCGCCGTCAACTGGCTTTTGAGCCGTGAACAATTGATTGGGATTGCGCCGAAAATCCCGAAGCCTCTCACGTTCAGCCTCGATCCAGAAGCGTTGCGTCAGCTGCGGTGGATTCTACTCGTACTCATGCCACTGATTCCCGCCGCCATCGGAACCATAGTGTGGTGGCAACGGCGCGTCTGATATGAACTGGAAGACGACTGTCATCCTGGTAATCATTGCGATCGCCGGTGTCGCTTACTTCAAGTTCTTCGAAATGAAGCGGCCCAGCACCGAAGAAGCGCGGCGACAGGTGCAGAACATGGTGAACTTCGATCGAAGCAAGATCGATGGCATCGTCATCCAAAATGGCGATCAGAAGATCGAGATACGGCGGCGCGACAACAAATGGCGGCTGGAAACGCCTATCAAAGACCAGGCAGATAGTGCGTTGGTCGAGAGCTTGTTGTCGGACTTGGAGAACTGGCAGAAGGAGGGAACAATCCCCTCCAAAGAGATCGACGCCGATAAGAGCAAACTCGCTGAGTACGGCCTCAACAATGCAAAGCTGAAACTGAAATTGCTCGGCCGCGATCGTCCGCCTGAAATTCTGTTTGGCAAAGACGCCGCAATGGAAGGCAGGATGTATGTGCGGTTCCAGAATTCAAAGGAAACGTTTCTCGCCGGTCAATCGGTGAAGAAAGACATCGATAAAAAGCCGGAAGAATTCCGGGACAAAAAACTTACTGATCTGGTCACGGCTCAGGTGCGCCGGGTGGTATTGAAAACGCCTGCCGGTGAGATGGAGCTGGAGAAGAAAGGTACGCACTGGGAAATTCTCAAGCCTCTCCGGGCGCGTGCCGACGACCAGAAAGTTAACGATCTGATTTCACAGGTCACGTCCGCACGCATTGGAGAATTTATAGCCGATGATCGCGGCGACCTGCGCCCTTATGGACTGGCAGAGCCCAGCGGATCGATCACCTTGTTTGATCAGGAACAGAAAAAAGATCAGAAGATCGAGATCGGGGAATCGATCAAAGTCGCTGGTCGGGACGATAAAGGGCAGACGCTGCAAATCGGCAGTGTGCCGGAAAAAGAAAAGGAGCAGTTGTATGTGCGATTCGTTCCTCGCGGGTCGGTTTATACCTTGCCGAAGAAAATTGAAGAGATCCTGAATACGAAGCCGGCGGACTTGCGCGATAACCATCTATTTCGGATCGACACTAACATCCTCGACCGAATCACGATCGACGCACCGGGCAAAGCTAAAACCGTTCTCGCACGCAAAGACGACAACTGGACGGTCGTCGGTCCAAACAACATCCCCGCCGATTCAGGTGCAGTCCGGCGGATGATCGACACGCTGCAAAATGCGCGGGTGACAAAGTTCGTCGAAGACGTCGCCTCCAATCTGCCCAAATACGGCTTGGATAAACCGCAGCTGCAATTGATCTTCAGTTCGTTTGCCTCCGAGAACACCGCCGAATCCAAAGCGGGCGAGGAGCCGTTTGCGACGGTCGCGTTTGGAAAAGAAGAGGGAGACAACGTTTTCGCGCGCCTAACCGACGAACCATTTGTTGTGGCGGTACATCGCGGATTACTCAACCAGATTTCAGCTGATCCCCTGCGATGGCAGGAGTTGTCGATTTTCAAATTCAGGCCGAAGCAAATTCATCGGGTCAGCCTTACGACGGACAAAGAGTTGTCACTGGAGCACAGCCAAAACAACCAATGGCATTGGCTGAAAGGAACCGGCGGAATCAATCAAGCCAATCTGCAATCGCTGATAAACACGTTGTCGAACTTGCATGCGGTGCGGTGGCTCGGACCGAAAACGCCTCAACAAGGCTTCGATAAACCACAGCTGGTGCTCGCGTTCACCACTTCACCTGATAACAAGACAGCGCACAAGTTGATCGTCGGTGCTCAAAACAACGACGGTACGTTGTGCGCGCGCGTGGATGGACGCGACGGCACATTTTCGATCAGCGGTTCAGATTTTAATAATTTGAAATTGCCGCTGGAAATGCCAGCCTCCGCATCGCCGTCGCCAACAGCAGCCGTCACCGTAAGCCCCGCGCCATAAATCTCGTCCTGTATTTTAATGCACACGAGACGATTGATCGTCGATTGTGTTTTGGCTTGGCCAGTTAACGCTTGGTTTTTTCGCGCGATTTGGGGGAGGAAGAAGGGCGAGACGCAGCAGTCCCGCCCGTGCGGCTGACTAATTTGCCGGAGGCATCAAAGACGGAATAGCCAGTTTGCTTACCGGATGAGTCATAGCTGTAAACGATTCTGTGTAAAAGGGTGCCGTCGGCTGCGCTTTGGGTCTCTTCCAAAATGCGGCCCGCATCGTCATACTTATAGCGGCTTTTGAGCCGGATCCGGCCATCAGGTCCGGAAACTTCGCCAGTCGAGAAACGGCCCGCGTTATCCAATTCATAACGAATCGTCTCGCGAACCTTGCCATCGGGATCAGTGGTTGTGGACGTCGCCTTGTGCTGCCCGTTATCAAAGTTGTAAACGGTGCGCGAGCCATCTGGATGCATTGACATGGTCACTCTCACAGCGTCAGTCGGAGCCTGCTGAGCCTGACTTAGTTCGACGGTGGCGCCACAGATGAGAATAGCGAGAGCAGTCGCCAGTCCGAGCGAGAAAAATTTCATGGTGCAAACACGCCTTTGCAGGGCAGGCTGGCAGCCCGCCCGCCGAGTCAGGCTGGCAGCCTAACATCCGATGGCTCAGGCGCAAATGAGTGAAGATTTTTATTGACCGTTTCTCTCTGAGGTGGTTAAAGGTGGGGTCAAGTGGAGTAAAGTGGGCTACCACTCCACGCGACACATGGACGCCGATTCCCAACCCGAACGCTTCTACGCCGGAGAGTTCCGGCATTCCATTGACGAAAAGAATCGGATCACTATCCCTTCGCGCTGGCGGCGCAATCGTCCGGAGGAATTCATCCTTTTGCCCGAGGCGACTCACCAATTTCTCCTCGTGATGTCGCCGATTGAGTTTGCGAAAATGAGCTCAGCCGCAGAAACGAACGACAAGGTTTCCGCGCGTGATCGCCGCGTTTTCCTGCGACAATTGCATTCTCGCGCTCAACACGCAGGCGCGGACCGGCAGGGTCGTTTGGTGTTGCCCGAAGATCTGTGCCAAAGGGTTGGATTGAAAAGTGAAGTCGCTCTCGTAGGCAATCGCGGGCGTTTTGAAATTTGGAATTTGCAACGCTGGAAACGAGCGCACGAAGAAGAAACTCCCACCTACCAGCACGTGGCAAAGGAAATTGGGTTGTAAACGTATGTTGCGCCAACTCGTGATGAACCCATTGTGGACCGAGTCTCCAGCATGGCTCGCTATTGATCCGAGGGCGCCGGAGGAAGCCGCGCAGCCCGGAGAGGATGTTGTTTATCATCGTCCGGTGCTACAGAGGGAAGCGCTTAAATTGCTCAAGCCGAAAGGGGGCATGTTCATCCTGGATGCAACGTGCGGCGGCGGCGGCCACACCGAAGCGCTGTTGGAAAGTGGCGCCGATGTTCTGGCTCTGGATCAAGATCCTGATGCAGTCCGGCATGTGAGCGAACGTCTTGCGCAATTAGGCCGGCGCATCGTCGTGCGGCAGGCGAATTTTCGCCACGCGGATTGCGTTCTCGATGAACTGGGGATTCGCAGCATCGGCGGCGCGCTTCTTGATCTTGGTGTGTCTTCCCGGCAACTCGAAAATGCGGAGCGCGGTTTCAGTTTCATGCGAAACGGCCCTCTCGACATGCGTATGGATCCGCGAACGGATCTCACCGCTGCAACAATTCTTAACGAGTATAGTGAAGAAGAATTGACCCGCCTCTTCCGCGAACTGGGTGAAGAACCGGCCGCGCGCCGAATCGCCAGCATGATTGTCAAAATGCGTAAGACTTCGCCGTTTCGCGAAACTTTGCCGCTGGCGCGCACAATCGAAAAACTGGTGGGCCGGCACGGGAGACAGCATCCGGCGACTCAGGTGTTTCAAGCGCTGCGCATGGAGGTGAACGACGAGCTTGGCGCCCTTGAACAAGGCCTGCGCGTTTTAACTAAGCGACTCGAGCCCGGCGGGCGTATCGCCGTGATCGCTTTTCATTCACTGGAAGACCGAATAGTGAAAAACTTTTTCCGCGATCACAGCCGGGAATGGGTCGACAAACCGGAATGGCCTGAGCCGCGGCGCAATCCCGATTACGACCTGACATTGGTTACTCCGAAACCCGTCGAGTCGACCGAGGAAGAACAGCACGCCAATCCGCGCTCGCGAAGCGCGAAGTTACGCGTAGCGGAGAAAATCAAATGAACCGATCCCGTCGAAGAAATTGCAATACCGTGCACGCGGCCTCGCTGGCGCGCTGGATTGTGATGACTGCATTTCTGGCGCTGGCGGGATTGGCGTACGTCTATTTGACGCTGCAACTATATCATCTGGGCGAGCGCAGAAAGGCAGTCGAGAACGAGCTCGCGTCCCTCCGCACTCAAAACGATACCGCCTCAGCGCAAATCGCGACGCTCACATCGCGCCCGGCATTGCAACGCCGATTGAAAGAAGGTTACCTGAAAATGATTCCGGTTTCAGAGTCCAGGATCGTGCGGCTTACGATGCCCGCCCGTTCCACTGAGGAAGATGCGATCCAACCGGTAGTAAATCCTCTGGCGCAACATGAATCCAAATAGCCGAACTCGTTGCGCCCTCGTGTGCGCCACCTTCATCGCGCTGTTCAGCATTTTTTCGTTTCGCTTGATTTATTTGCAGGCAATCAAACACGACGAATATGCTGGGCTCGCCGCGGAGAAACACGTTTACAAGCAAATCACCTATGGTGAGCGCGGATTGATCTTTGATGCGAACAACGAAGTTCTCGCGCGCAACATCCCCGTGGAAACCGTCGTAGCTGACGCCACCCACCTTAACGATGTGCAGGCGACGGTGGATATTCTGAAGGCGGAGCTGGAAATTCCATCCGACCAAGTCGCGGAGAAATTAAATAGCGGGCGTCGCTATATCGTGATTAAGCGCGAAGTACCCGCCGCGCGGGCAAATGCGCTTCGTGAAAAACTGCGCGCTGGTAATTTGCGTGGAATTTATTTCGAGCAGAACGCGACGCGCATCTATCCAAATGGATCGATGCTTTGCCACGTTATTGGCTTTACCGATTTCGATCACCACGGTGTCCAAGGCGTGGAAGCCTCGATGGAAGAGTACCTGCACGGACAGGACGGCTATCGTTTCATCGAGCATAACCGCGCGGGCCAAGAAATCGTGCCTTATCGTGGCCAGGAGCGCGCTCCGCGGGACGGTTACCAAGTGCATCTGACCGTCGATCTTGGTCTGCAGAGCATCGTCGAGGACGAAATCGACGCCGCGATGAAGGAATATTCTCCACAAAAAGCCACGATTATTCTGATGCGGCCTCAGACAGGCGAAATCCTGGCCATCGCCAACCGCCCGAACTTTGATTTAAACCTCCGTTCAGAAGCGAAGCCCGAACAAATGAAAAATCGGGCAATCATCGACATGATGGAGCCTGGTTCGACTTTCAAGATTGTAGCCGCCGCCGCCGTTCTGAATGAGCATAAGATGCGAGTTGATTCGGAAGTCTTTTGCGAGAACGGCCTGTGGAATTTCGGTGGCTCCGCTCTGCACGACCACCGCGCGTTTGGTTATCTGAGCGTGCGCGACATTCTCGTTAAATCCAGCAATATCGGCGCGGCCAAACTTGCGCTGAGCGTCGGCGAACAAAAATTCTACGAATACATTCGCCGCTTCGGATTTGGCGAGCGCACGGGAATTGAACTTCCGGGCGAGATCAATGGAGTAATTCGGCCGCCGCAAACCTGGAGCAAGATTTCCATCACTCGCATACCGATGGGCCACGAGATCGGCGTCACGCCATTGCAGATGACATCAGCCATGGCAACAATCGCCAATGGAGGCAAACTGGTGACACCACGAATCATCAAATCGGTGACGACATCGGATGGGAAAATCATCAGTTCGCTTTCGCCGGTCGTACAGCGGCAGGTCGTTTCCCCTGAAACCGCCAAACAAATTGGCGAGGCGCTGCGCGGCGTGGTGAGCGATCAGGGAACCGCAGCCGCCGCGGCCGTGCCAGGCTTTATCATCGCCGGAAAAACCGGAACGGCGCAGAAGGTTAATCCGCACGGCGGATATGACCACGGGAAATACGTCGTGTCGTTCCTTGGTTATCTGCCAGCCGACCATCCCGAGTTCGTCGGAATAGTCGTGCTGGACGATGCGCACACGAGTAAACCAGAGTTGAATTACGGCGGCCTTGTTGCGGGACCGATTTTCTCCCACGTTGCCGAGAAAGCCGCTCGTTATCTTGATCTTGAGCCGCATGAGGAGATTCGCAAAGCGATTCCCGTTCAGCGAGTCGAAAAAACGAAGCCGGCGGAGCGATTACGCAAGACGCCGGCGGAACGAGTCGCCTTAACTGATGCTCCGCGACGTTGACTCCGAAATACAGTCGCGAATTAAGTGCCTCGCCCCGGTTCGCCGTCGCAAATCCGTCTCCAGGCGGAGATGTTAAAGCCTCATGCAGCTCAAAACTCTTCTCACCGCAACTCCAGTTCGCCAAATCTTCGGGTCAGTTGATCGCCCGGTGGAAAATATCGCCTATGACTCGCGGCGAGTGCAAAGGCACACCATGTTCGTGGCGCTGCGGGGTGAGAAGACCGACGGCCACCAATTCATCGGGCACGCCATCGACAAAGGCGCGTCGGTGATCGTTGCTGAGCGCGAACAAAAAGATCCCCGCGTCACCTCCCTGCTGGTTGAAAATACCCGCACCGCACTTGCGGATTTCTCAGCAGCTTTTTACGGGCATCCGGCGCGCAAAATGAGACTGGCGGCCGTCACGGGGACAAACGGCAAGACCACGACGACCTTTCTTATCAAACACATCTGTGAAAACGCCGGTTTGGCTTGCGGATTGATCGGAACAGTTCGTTACGAAATCGGCGAGCGGATTTTGCCGGCCATTCGCACAACACCCGAATCGCTCGATTTACAAGAACTGCTGGCGCAGATGGCGAACGCCGGTTGTAAAGCGGCGGCAATGGAAGTCTCTTCGCACGCGGTGGCGCAGGACCGCATACGCGGTCTCGAATGGAACGTTGCCGTGTTCACTAATCTCACACAGGACCATCTCGATTTTCACGGCACGATGCAAAACTACTTTGAAGCAAAGGCGAAACTCTTCGCGGGACTCGCCGGCCAGAAACAAAAGAACAAACCCGTAGCAATTGTGAATATCGACGACCGTCACGGCCAACTCTTGCTCAACAAAATCGACAAAAGCCTTGCAGTCGTCACTTATGGGATGGGAATGCGTGCGGATTTCCGCGCCTCAAATTATCGTGCCGAATTCACCGGCACATCGTACCAACTGGACGCGCGCGGCAAGAGTTACCTCGTTCGCCTCCCATTGATTGGCCGTTTCAATGTCGCGAACTCGATAGCTGCGCTCGCTGCTGCCAACGCTTTGGGAATTAATCTGCGAAATGCGGTGTTGAGTGTTGCGAAGGCCCCGCAAGTTCCCGGACGTCTGGAGCTTGTTCCCGCGAAACGGCAATTCCAAGTGTTCGTGGATTACGCCCACACGCCCGATGCCCTTGGAAATGTTTTGAAAACTCTGCGCGAACTTCGGCCGAGTCGACTGATTGCCGTTTTTGGATGCGGCGGCGATCGTGACCGGCAAAAGCGCCCATTGATGGCGGAGATGGCGGATCGCCTCGCCGATTATTCCATCATCACGTCTGATAATCCGCGCAAAGAAGCCCCGGACGCTATCATCGGGGAGATCGAAAAAGGCTTTCGCTCTGATCGGTACGAAAAAATTGTCGATCGCACGGAAGCGATTAACCGCGCCGTTGCGCTTGCCGGTCCGCGGGACATTGTGTTGGTCGCTGGCAAGGGGCACGAAAACTATCAGGAGTTCGCAGATTACACGATCCCGTTCGATGACATCCAGGTCGCGCGCCGCGCGATCGAAGATCATCCCGTGGAGTTTTAGCAATGAATCCGCTCACGCTTTCTCAGATCGCACAATTTGGTGGAGCATCGCTTTCATCCGGTGACGGCACTGTCGTGATCGTTAAGATCGGAACCGATTCCCGCACGATCAGGCGCGGTGAATTATTCGTGGCGTTGCGCGGCGAAAATTTCGATGGACACGATTTTGTGGAATCCGTTGCAACATCCGGCGCGACGGGCGCGCTCGTTGATGACCAGTGGAACGGAAATGTTCCGAAAAATTTTGCGGTGATCCGAGCGACCGATACGCTACTCGCCTATCAGAAAATTGCCGCGAATTATCGGAGATCGCTCGGGCTTAGAGTACTCGCGATCACAGGCAGCAACGGAAAGACGAGCACAAAAGATTTCGTGGCGTCGGTTCTGGGCAGAAAATTTCGCGTCACCAAGACGGAAGGAAATTTCAACAATCACGTTGGTTTGCCGCGCACAATTCTCGAAGCGACTTCCGAGGATGAAGCCGCTGTTTGGGAAATCGGGATGAATCATCCGGGCGAAATCGCTGCGCTGTCCAACATTGCCGCTCCTGACGCGGCGATTATTACAAACGTCGGCGTAGCGCACATCGAATTCATGGGTTCGCGCGAAGCAATAGCCAGAGAAAAGGGTGCGCTAGCCGAAGTGGTGGGGCCGCAGGGAACCGTAATTCTGAATGCCGACGATCCGTTTAGTAAAGGAATCGCTGCGCGTTGCCGCGCAAGAGTGGTGTTTGTAGGAACGACAGACGGAACTGTGCGCGCGATTGAAATTCGCCAGAGCGCCGACGGCTCCGAGTTCACAATTCTCGAAGGAGCTCATCGTTGTCGGGCACAGCTGTCCGTTCCCGGTTTGCACATGGTGCAGAATGCATTGCTTGCCGTCGCAGCGGGTCGGGCATTTGGATTATCAATCGAGGAATGCGCCGCGGGTCTGGCCGTGGCGCCACTGACAAAAGCGCGTTTGCAAATTAAGCAGATCGGCGGCGTGGATTTTCTCGACGACAGCTACAATGCCAATCCCGATTCGATGAAGGCGGCGTTACGGACATTGGTTGAGCTCGATACCGAAGGGAAACGCATTGCAGTGCTCGGCGAAATGCGGGAACTAGGCGTGGAATCGGAGCGCGGGCACCGAGAGGTTGGCGAAACCGCAGCAACCCTCAAGGTAGATCAACTAATCACCATCGGCGACGCGGCTGAAACCATTGCACAAGCGGCGCGCGCTGCGGGCATGAACAACGTTGCCTCCGTATCATCAACCGGGAAAGCTGCTGAGTTGTTAAGCGCAATTGCCGCGCCCGGCGATCTCGTTCTGATCAAAGGCAGCCGCGCCGCGAGGACGGAGGAAGTGATTGAGCAATTCGGTAGCCGAAATTCGACAGTCGTGACTTCCCCATGATGTACTACCTCCATCAGCTGAGCGGGCAGTTCATCGGATTCAACGTTTTTCTTTACGTTACTTTTCGAGCAATTGCCGCCGCGATCACAGCTTTTCTGACGACCCTGCTGTTTGGAAATTTCGTCATCGAAAAATTGCGTGCATTGAAAGTGGGACAGCCGATTCGCGGAGCAGACGAAGTCCACCGGCTCGCCGAATTGCACGGGGTGAAGCAAGGCACGCCCACCATGGGCGGCGTGCTAGTCATCGGCTCCGTTTTCCTTTCGAGTATCCTCTGGGCACGTCTGGACAACAAATTCGTCTGGCTCACGCTGTTCAGCATGGTTTATCTCGGCGGACTCGGCTTCGCCGACGATTACCTCAAGGTTACGAAGAAAAAATCCGAAGGGATTAGCGGGCGGATTAAACTTCTCTTTCAAATCGCTTTAGCGGCAATTATCACCGGCCTGTTCCTCACCGATCCCCTGCTGGAAGTACAGGCGCGTGCGCTCTATGTGCCCTTTATAAAGGCGCCAGCGATCGCAAACATGAGCTGGTTCACGTTCTTCTTTTTCGCGCTGGTAATCGTCGGCACGTCAAACGCGGTGAATCTCACTGACGGGCTGGACGGTTTAGCGACGGGTTGCACGATTACCGTGGCATTTGCTTATACGTTGCTTTGTTATGCAGCCGGCAATTTCCGTGTAGCGGAATACTTACAAGTCCCATTTTACCCCTTTGCCGGGGAACTGACAGTTGTCTGTTCGGCGCTAATCGGCGCGGGCCTGGGCTTTCTATGGTTCAACTGCTATCCAGCTAAAGTTTTCATGGGTGATACCGGATCGCTGGCCATCGGCGGCATGCTCGGCGTTGTGGCGATCTGCTGTAAACAGGAACTGCTGTTGGTCGTAGTGGGCGGCGTTTTCGTGATCGAGGCCGTCTCCGTGATTTTGCAAGTGCTGAGTTTCAAACTCACGGGCAAGCGGTTTTTCGTAATGTCCCCGCTTCATCATCATTTCGAACTGACTGGCTGGAAAGAGACGACCGTGATCGTTCGTTTCTGGATCCTTTCGATCATCTTCGCCCTGCTCGGACTGGCCACGCTGAAACTGCGATGAAGAACGGACGCTACAAGAATCAAGAGGTTGCCGTGCTTGGCGCGGGGCTGAGCGGGAGCGCAGCGGCGCTGCTTCTGGCATCGGAAGGCGCGCAGGTCACAGTGCTCGACAGCGCCGACGAGAAGACTTTGCTGAAATCTACTCTCGAAAATCTGCGGACACACGGCATTGAGGTAATTTGCGGGCCCGAAGCGGACGAACATTCGTCGCAGTACCAGTGGGCCGTTCTAAGCCCGGGCATCGATCCGGCTTCTCCGTTGGCGCGCAATTTTTCCTCTCGCGAAATTGAAATGATCAGTGAACTCGAGTTGGGCTGGCGCTCCTGCGACATTCCGATGATCGCCGTTACAGGCACGAACGGCAAAACCACGACGACAGAACTGCTGGCTCAGATGCTGAATGTCTGCGGGCAACGAACAATCGCTTGCGGAAATATCGGTAAACCGCTTTCCGAAGTTGCGGGGGAACATCAGCCGCTCGACGTCCTCACCGTTGAAGTGAGCTCGTTTCAACTCGAAGCGATCTGCACCTTTCGTCCATCGATCAGCCTCTGGCTCAACTTCGCTCCGGACCATCTCGATCGTTATCGTTCAGTGTCGGACTATCGCGCAGCCAAGCTTCGCATTTTCGATAATCAAACCGAACAGGACGTTGCCGTGGTCAACGTCGTGGAAGTGCTGCCGAAAATTCGACCGCGCCGAATCACTTTTAGCGCTTACTCCGATCGAGCCGATTTCCGGCTATCCGATGGCGCGATTGTTTATCAAAATCAGCCGGTTCTGCGTTTGGCGGACACGAAACTTCGCGGGCTGCACAATATCGAGAATCTCATGGCAACGCTGGCTGCTGGTGTTGCCCGCGGATTGCCGTTTACCCAGATGGTACCGGCGCTTCGTGACTACGAACCGCGCCCGCATCGGTGCGAATTTGTACGCGCAATCCACGACGTCGAATACGTAAATGATTCGAAGGCGACTAATCTGGATGCCCTCGAAAAGGCGCTGGCCGCCCAAACAAAGCCGGTGGTGCTCATCGCCGGCGGCAAAGACAAGGGATTCAACTTCGATTCGTTGCGATCGTTGGTGGGAGACAAAGTTAAATCGGCCGTCCTGATCGGCGAAATGGCCGGGAGCATCAAGCGGTCGTGGGACGGCGCCGTCACCTGTGAGATTGCCAGTTCGCTTGCCGATGCGGTCGAACGCGCATGCGGTCTCGCCAGGCCGGGTGACGTTGTACTGTTTTCTCCGGGCACATCATCCTTCGACATGTTCAAGAGTTACGTCGATCGCGGCGACCAATTCCGCGCGCTGGTGCAAGCGCTGCCGTCATGAAATCGATAAAAATCCCGCGCCTTTTCAAACCAAAGAAAATGCAGGCCGCTACTGCGCGTCGCGCGTCGGCCGCATCTGCGGGAATGGAGTTTGAAGGCATCCCAGAACCAAACATGAAATTGTCCCGGGCGTTGCTCATTGTTTTGCTTTTGCACGTGGTTGCGGTGTCGGGAATTATTGCCTTCAACGCAATCAAAACGCGGGAGAACTCATTCGTGCCGGCGAACCCGGAGCAAACTGAAAACACAGTGGTCAGTTCAGCGGAGACAGTCAATCGCTCGGATGCTGACAAGGCACCAGTCGCTGCGGCGCAAAAGGAAAATGCGCGGCAAGATCACCCGAAATCTTCTCATTCACCTGCCGCGGAAGAACAAGCCAAGACGCTTTCGTCTTCAGGAAAAACTTACGTCGTCAAAAAAGGCGACAATCCGGTGACGATCGCGAAGAAATTGAAAGTCTCCGACGGTGACCTGATGGCACTGAACCATATCGACGACCCGCGTAAGTTGCGGATCGGGCAAAAGCTACTGGTTCCAAAGACACCAACCCCGAACACAGACAAAAAAAAGAACAAGAAATGAGAATCAAGGTCGCGACCAGCAAGCCGTCTAAGAATGTCATTCTGATCCCGCAGTCGCGGGAGAAGAATCTCGGATCAGTTGCACCCGACCGGCGATACAAACCAGAGATGTTTCGCTTCGCTCAATTCGCCACAGGACGAATCCGCCGTGGCGGACATGACAACCCGATTGAAGAGATGAGTTCAAACGATGCGTCGTAAGAGTGCCTACATCCTGTTTTTGGCGGTGTTGGGACTGCTCGTCATCGGCATCGTGATGCTTTTCAGCACCAGCGCGTACGCGCGCGACAGCCATGGCGACGTTTACTTTTTTATCAAACGCCAGGCAATTTGGATCGGGCTCGGGCTGGTGGGATGCATTTTTGCGGCGCTGATGAACTATCATTTCTGGCAGAAAACCTGGTGGATTTGGTTTGGCCTGGCGCTGGGTGCTCTTGCGCTTTGTTACATTCCGCACATCGGAATGCGCATCAATGGATCGCGGCGCTGGGTCGGCTACGGCCCCATGACTTTTCAGCCGTCGGAACTCGCAAAGATTGCGATAATCTTTTTTCTAGCTGCCTGGTTTGCGCGACGTGAAAAACCAGATGGCAACTTTTTCTGGGAATTCATTCTTCCGCTGGCGATCGTTAGTCTGCCCGCCGCGCTCGTGCTGGGCGAAGTCGATCTCGGGACGACCGCTCTGATTGGAGCAACAACTTTCGTTGTCATGTTTGTCGCCGGCACGAACCCGCTATGGCTTGGTGGACTGGCATTCGCTGGCTTGGGCGGGCTCCTCGTTGTTGCGACGCAAATCTCCGAGCGCATGGGGCGGCTTTCCGCTTTTCTTCATCCGCAAACCTACAAGGACGACGCCGGGTTGCAGCAGATGCAGGCACTAATCGCCTGGGGAAGCGGCGGAATGGATGGGCTTGGACTAGGCAACGGCCGGCAGAAGATGCTTTATCTGCCCTATGCGCATACTGATTTTATTTTCCCAATCATTGGCGAAGAACTCGGTCTGCGGTTCAGTCTGCTGGTGGTTTTCTTTTTTATCGTGATAATTGTTTGCGGCATCATGATTGCGCTGCACGCTCGTGATCGTTTCGGACTGCTGCTCGGATGCGGGATTGTTTCACTCCTCGCGCTCCAGGCGGCGGTCAACATCGGCGTGACTACTTCGCTTTTGCCTAACAAAGGGCTGCCGCTCCCGTTTATCAGCTATGGAGGTTCAAATTTGGCAGCATGTATGTTCGGGATCGGTCTATTGTTGAACGTTTATCGCCAGGGCATTTTGGATCCGCCGCCGGTTAAACGGGCCACAATGCAGGCCAAAGTGACGCCACGCATCTAATGAAGTCGTAACTCGCCTCCCCAAATATGAATACTGTAATCGCATGTGGAGGAACCGGTGGACACCTTTTCCCCGGCATCGCCGTGGCAGAAGTGCTGCAAGACCGTGGACACGAAGTGATGCTGCTAGTTTCCGAAAAAGACATCGACGCCGTGGCGCTTTCGGGCCGCACGAATTTTCGAGTCGAAAAATTACCGACGGTGGGACTGCCTTCGCCATTTTCGCCGGCGTTTTTTGGTTTCAGTCGCCGGTTTTTCGAAAGCTTGTCACTTTGCCGGTCCCTCTATCGCAAGTTCAAACCCCAGGCGGTGCTCGGCATGGGAGGGTTTACTTCCACTGCGCCAGTATTGGCCGGGCGGATCCGGGGCATAGCCACCTTTATCCACGAATCAAACGCTGTCCCGGGGAAAGCAAACCGTTGGACCGCGCGTATGGTGAATGCGGTGATGCTGGGGTTCAAGGAATGCGCGCCGTTTTTTCCCAAAACCCGCACTGAAATCACGGGCACGCCGGTTCGCATTGAGTTGGTGCATCTGGATCGCGCAGATGCACGGCGAAAACTCGGATTACAAGAAGATCTTCCCACGCTGCTTGTGATGGGCGGCAGCCAGGGCGCCAGCGGAATTAATCAGGCGCTCATCAAAGCGCTGCCGTTCTTGCAAGATGCGCCGCTGCAAGTGATTCATCTTTCCGGCGCGCGGGATGAACGCCTCGTTGCAGATAACTATCGCCGGGAAAATGTCCCTGCTTACATCGCCGCTTTTCATCATCGAATGGAAGAGGTCTACAGCGCCTCCGATCTTGTAGTTGCGCGCGCGGGTGCGGCCAGTCTGGCTGAGTTCGCCGCCTTTTCATTGCCCGGCATCCTGATTCCGTTCCCCTACGCTGCGGATGATCACCAGACGCGAAACGCAGAAATCTATGCGCACGCTGATGCGGCAATTCTTCTCAAGCAGTCAGATATTTCCGGCGAATCGCTCGCTCGCAAAATCCGCGAGCTAATGGAAAGCCCTCAACGGCTACAGCAAATGGCGGCGAATTGTACGCTTCTCGCCCCTAAAGATGCAGCTGGCCGCGTGGCGAGCACGATGGAAAAATACACGACTCATGATGGCCGCGTCTAAAGCAATTGCCGCGTCCGCCGATGCTCCGCGCGAAAAATTTCGCAGTTGCGAGGCAGTGCCCAACCTGACGCGATTTCTGAGCAGCGAACAGCATCGAATTCATCTTGTCGGCGTGGCAGGAAGCGGCATGAGCGGTCTCGCAGGGCTTCTGATCGAGCTGGGCCACACAGTCACCGGGTCCGACAAGACCAGCACCACAGAGACGGATCGATTGCAACGGCTCGGGCTGGACTTTTATGATCAGCACCGGCCGGAGCACGCGGAGGCAGCGGAGCTTGTGGTTTTTTCCTCCGCGATCAAAGACGACAACCGAATTCTTCTCGCCGCCCGTAATTCCGGAAAGCCGCTATGCCGCCGGGCCGAAGCCGTCGCAGCAATTATGCGGGCCAAGTGCGGCATTGTCATAGCCGGAATGCATGGCAAAACGACCACGTCCGCAATGACGGCATACGTGCTTCGCGAAGGCGGGCTGCATCCCTCTCACTATGTTGGCGCTGAAATTCCAATCCTCGGAACCAACGCCCATTGGAACCCGCGCGGCGAATACTTCGTTGCCGAAGGTGACGAAAGTGACGGGACGCTGCGCTTCTTTCATCCCGAGCATGCACTGATTCTGAACATCGAGGAAGAGCACCTCGATTTTTATGCCGATCTCGCAGCAATCGAAAAAGTGTTTACCCAATTGATCGATCAAACCAGTGGAACAGTTCTCTACAACGGGGACGATCCCAACACAGCGCGATTGTGCTCGAAACACAAACGCGCGGTTTCGTACGGATTTTCCGAGCAAGCGGATTATCGCGGATTCGACGTCAAGCTGCAGCATTTTGGTTCGTCCTTCTCCGTTTGCAGGCGCGGGGAAAAACTAGGACAAGCGAGCCTGAATGTTCCAGGAGAACATAACGTGCATAACGCCCTTGGGGTCATCGCGCTTGCCTCCGAGCTTTCGATTCCGTTCGACAAGATCACGGCATCGCTTCGAAGATTCGAACACGCGCGCCGCCGATTTGAAATCAAATACGCAAGCGACCGTTTCTTGCTCGTAGACGATTACGCGCATCATCCGACTGAAATCCGTGCCACGCTCAGCACAGCGAAATCGATTGGCCGGCGGCGACTGGTGACGACGTTTCAGCCGCATCGTTTCTCGCGAACCAAAGCATTGTCTCGCGAATTCGGTGGCGCCTTTGACGATGCGGACCGGGTCGTGATTACGGATGTCTATGCTGCCAGCGAAACCCCGATTCCAGGAATCAGCGGCGGAACGATTGCCGATGAAACCATACGACGGGGACATCGCGGCATTAGCTATCAGCCGCGTCTGGAATGGGTGCATCGGGACGTGGGAAATATGCTCGAACCCGGCGATCTGGTTTTGAGTTTGGGCGCGGGCAATATCCACGAACAACTGGAGATTCTTGCCGCCGATCTCGTCATCGCGGAAAAATTAAAAGCGATCGTCGGCGAAGAGGGTGACATTCGCCTTTACGAACCGCTGTCGAAGCATACGACGCTGCGGGTCGGCGGTCCGGCACAATTTTGGGTCGAGCCACGGAGCGAGCAGAGTTTTGCGGAACTCATTCGTTTTAGCCGCGCCGAACATCTGCCACTGTTCGGAATCGGACGCGGATCGAATCTTCTCGTTCGCGATGGAGGGATTCGCGGCGTGGTCGTTCATCCGCGCGGCGGCGATTTCGATAGAATCGACGTCGAAGCTTGCGAAATCACAGCAGGCGCAGGTGTAAAGTTACGTCAAGTTGCGTACGCAGCCCGTGCGGCAGGTCTTGGCGGACTAGAATGGATGGAAGGAATCCCGGGCGCAGTGGGTGGGGCGTTACGGATGAACGCCGGCGCGATGGGCGCGCAAACTTTCGAGAATGTAACTCGCATTCGTTATCTTGACGCCGAAGGAAATCCGCACATCAAAACTCGCGATGAGCTGGAAGTGTTTTACAGGCGATTTCCGTTGCTCGAAAAGAATTTTGCGATTTCGGCAACATTCCGCGGGCAATCGGCCGACCGCGCACAAATCGATAGCCGTTTGCGCGAATCACAGGAGAAACGGCGCACCACACAACCGATCGCCAAAAGCGCCGGTTGCATTTTCAAAAATCCAGCAACCGTTCCAGCGGGCAAGTTAGTGGATGAATTGGGACTGAAGAACTCGCACGTCGGAAATGCGCGCATCTCGCAAGTGCACGGCAATTTCATCGTCAACGATGGCGGCGCGACTGCGGCGGAAATACTTGAGTTAATTGACAACATCAAGAGAGTCGCGCGGAAAAAACGCGGGATCGAATTGGAGACCGAAGTGCAAATCGTGGGAGAACCGGAATGACAAGAAGCGGGGAATTACCAAAGAAAATTGCAGTACTGATGGGCGGCCCCGGATCGGAGCGCGAGGTTTCCCTTGCAACCGGACAAGGTGTATCGAAAGCGCTTCACTCGTTAGGCGCCGAGGTGATGGAAATTGATGTCCGCAACCAAGATTTCCAACTGCCCGAGGATGTCGATCTGGCGTTCATTACGATTCACGGAACCTTTGGCGAAGATGGCCAGATTCAAAGAATTCTGGAGCGTCGGGGAATTGCTTACACGGGCGATGGCGTCAAGGCGAGTGAGATCGCTTTCGACAAAATTCGGACAAAAGAGAAGTTTCAGGAACACGGCATAAGCACTCCGCCCTGGGAAATCATCCATCCAGGACAACGACCGACGATTCCCTTGCCAATCGTAGTCAAGGCGCCACGACAAGGTTCAACGGTTGGGGTGGTCATCGTGAAGAACGAAGGCGAGATTGAGTCTGCCATCGGCGAAGCCGCAAAATATGGTCGGGAATTATTAATAGAAAAATTTGTGTCCGGTCGGGAATTGACGATAGGTATCCTCGGTGACCAGGCTTTGCCCATTCTCGAAATAATTCCCAAGGGCGGCTTTTACGATTTCAACAACAAGTATCCGTTTCTCAATCCGCAAGCTGGCGGTGGAGCGGAGCATGTCTGTCCGGCGAACATCGACGCCGAAAAAACAAAGGAGATTCAGGCACTCGTGCTTCGTGCGTTCCATGCAGCGGATCTGCAGGTGTATGCGCGTGTGGACGCGATCTTATCGGAGAACGGACAGCCTTTCATTTTAGAGATCAACACCATCCCCGGAATGACGGAGGTCAGTCTGCTGCCCGAGGCAGCAGCCGCAGCAGGCATCAAATATGCCGATCTTTGCGCCCGGATCATTACGCTCTCCCGCGCCAGAACAGAAGGCAAAAGATGAGTTTTAGCCAAAGCCGTTCCCGAGTTCGCAATCGGCGACGGTCCAACACGCGGCAGCGACGGCAGCAACATCTCCTCGATGTGAAAGTCCGCTCCCGCAGAGCGACTCAGCACCGGATTCGCGGCGCCATGGGCGTGCTATGGAAAGTGGTTGTGCTCGGAGCCTTGTGCGCTGGCGTTTACATCGGTGTGCGTCAAGGCGCAAAGCGTCTTTTTTTTGAGAACCCAGATTACCAAGTCAAAACGATTGAATTACAGACCGACGGCACCCTCCAGCGTGAGCAGGTGTTACAAGTAGCCGATCTGCATGAAGGCGAAAATATCTTCAGTGTGAATCTGGCACAGGTCCGCGATCGCATACAACAGCTTCCCCAAGCCGACGAAGTTGAGGTCGTGCGCAAATTACCGGGTGAAATCGACATTCGTATTGTGGAACGAAGACCGGTTGCCTGGATCACAAGCGAAACGGAAATTACCGATCCATTTACGTCAGATAATGCGTTTCTGGTCGGCAGACGGGGCGTTTTGATGAAACAAAAGAAGCTGTTGCCCGAGTATCTAGGATTGCCGTTGATACTAGGATGCACCAGCGAATCGCTTAAATCTGGAAAGGTGATCGAGTCTCCCGAAGCAAAGACAGCACTTGAGTTGTTGAGTCTCACCGAACGCAGCGTCTTACAAACACGGTTTCAGATTCGCGAAATCGACATTTCCAAAAGTTATTGTCTCGTAGTGACAGAAAAAGACCACGGCCGCGTCATGTTTGGGTTGAGCGATCTCGAAGATCAATTGCGGCGGCTGCAAGTGTTCCTTGATTACTGCGATAACACGAAGCAGGAATTGGAGACTCTAAACCTGGTGGCGCAACGAAACATTCCGGTAACGTTTACCAGTGCAGCCGCGGCAGTGATCAACGACACAATCGAGCCTGCCATTGAGCCGCGGATCATGAAGGCAATCCCGGTGCATCCTACCGAGGCGCGGACTCACCCGGATTCCGGCGCACAGCAATCTGGATCCTCATCGCAGAAATCCCGCGTCAGTCCCAAGCCAATTCGCAACCAACAGAAGAAAGCCGAGCAAAAAAATGGCTAACAACAATTTGATGATTGGTCTTGAGATTGGCACCTCGAAGATCTGTGTCGTAGTCGGGGAGAGCAGACCCGATGGCACGCTCAAAATCCTCGGAGTAGGCCAGGCGCCGTCTCGCGGCGTGCGGAAGGGCGAGATCGTCGATTTTGAAACGGCCATGAAATGCGTGCATGAAGCAGTTGTCGATGCTGAACAGAAAAGCGACGTCATGATTAAGAGTGTTTACGTCGCTGTCGCCGGATCCCATCTGCAGAGCTTTAACAATCGCGGATGTGTCATGCTGCCTGAGGACCGCGATGAAATTGATGAGCAGGATGTGGAGGACGCGAAAATCAACGCGCGCGAGGTGAGCATCCCGGCGCAAAACGCGTTTCTCCACACCGTCATTCAGCATTATCAGGTGGATGGCCAGCAGGGCATTCTGAACCCCGTCGCAATGCTTGGCCAGAAATTGGAAGCGGATTTTCACATTCTCCACGGCGTGCGCACACGTATTCAAAACACGATTCGATGCGTGAAAGAATTGCCTCTGGACGTGGAGGACGTTGTGTTTAGCGGGCTCGCCTCTGCACAGGTCGTGCTCACCCAGCAAGAGAAGGACCTCGGCGCGCTCGTGATTGATATGGGGGGCGGAACAACTGACTACGTCTTGTATTCCGAGGGCGCGGTGAGACAAAGCGGATGTCTGGCCGTGGGCGGCGATCACATCACCAACGATATCTCCATGGGGCTGCGCATCCCAATGGCGCGCGCGGAAAAATTAAAAATTGAAGAGGGCAGTTGTATCCTCGGCAATTGTTTGCCCGGCGAAATGATTTTGTTGAAGGACGATTCCGGTTTCGCTGGAAAAGAGATCGACCGGGAAGTGCTGAACACGATCATTCACCTGCGCATGCGCGAAGGACTTGAGCTACTTAAACGCCGGCTCGAACAGCAGCCATATCTCAGCTATCTCGGCGCCGGCATTTTCATTACCGGCGGTTGTAGCCTTCTTAATGGCATCGATCATCTGGCGGAGGAAATTTTCGAGATCCCTGCGCACCTGGCACACGCGCAGACCACATGGGGCGTAACGTCCGCAGTGGAAGATCCCCAGTTCTCGACAGCCATCGGCTTGGTGAAGTTCGCACAAGTGATGCAAACGGATCGGCCGCGGCGAGGCTTCAGCCGGATCATCGGAAAATTTTTCAGCGGAATGCGATGAACGATAGGTGATTGCGATATGATTCAACTCAGCAAAAATTACAGTCTCCCGGACCGCCTAGCAGAATTTATTCCGGTAAAAGTTGTCAGCGTTGGTGGCGCTGGTTTAAACGCGCTCGATCGAGTCGTGCTCGATGGCTTGGAGAAAGCCGGCGTAGTTGCGATCAACACCGATGTGCAGTCACTCGCGAGTTCGGTCGCGCCGCACAAGGTGCAGCTGGGCCGCACTGTTACACGCGGTTTGGGCGCGGGCGGCGACCCGGAGCTTGGTTATCAAGCAGCTGTAGAATCGGCTGAAGAAATTCGCGAAGCGCTGTCGGATGCAAATGTGATTTTCATTTGTGCAGGGCTGGGTGGCGGCACCGGTTCGGGCGCAGCGCCCTATGTCGCGCACCTGGCGCGTGAAGCCGGCGCGCTTGTGATAGCCTTCGTCACTCTTCCATTCGCATTTGAGGGCAAACGGCGCAACGCCCAGGCGCAAGAAGCGCTCGCCCGGCTCAACGAGGTCGCCCACTCAGTGGTTTGCTTCGAGAACGATCGAATGGGCGACATTATCGCGCCGCACGCTGGAATTCATCAAGCCTTCGCAACGGCCGATATCACAATCAGCCAGAGCGTCCGCTCGATTGTGAACCTGATCCAGCGACCGGGACTCATTCGCATCGGCTTCGATGATTTGCTCGCCGCACTGCGCGCTCACAACGGCCGTTGCTTGTTCGGCTACGGCGAATCCGATTCGGACAATCGCGCGCATGATGCTCTCACGCAGGCGCTCAAGAATCCGCTGATGGATCGTGGCCGGATGCTGGCTGACGCCACGCACGTGCTGGTGCAGGTAGCCGGTGGACCCGGGCTCACGTTATCTGAAGTTGAAATCCTCATGCAGGAATTCGGCCGTCACGTGAGCGAGCAAACACAAATTCTCTTCGGCGCCGCCGTGGACGGACGGCTCGGAGACCGATTGAGCGTGACCATCATCAGCTCGCTCGCTGCGGAGGAGGATTTGATTTCGCAATCCACTGGCTCGGGGATCTTGAGCAGCGCGCCGGCGACGACGCCAACCCAGGAGCAGTACCAACACCCCGCACCACAGATTTATATCGAAGCGGAACCAGCTGCGATGGAATCTGCACCTCCTGAGGAAAGTGTTGCGTTCGAAGAACCCGTGACGGCCGAAGCGGTACCAGCCTCCGCATTCGTGCCAAGCGAGCCACAGCCTCTCATCAATGCGCCACAAAAGAAAACGGTCCCGAGGAAGGAAGAAAAAGTTTCGTCCGAAAAGTCTGCGCCGGCGAAACAGGAAGTTTTGCAATTTGAGCCGGTCACCCGCGGCCGCTTTGAAAAAAGCGAGCCAACGATCGTCGAAGGTGAAGACCTCGACGTCCCTACCTATCTGCGAAAGAACATCAAGGTGAAATGATCTGGCAAGGACGCCGCGCAGCACCGTCCGGATATCGCAGCGCGATATCTCTACTTCTTCATCAACTCCAGCACCGCTGTCGTCATCCCGATAATGCCGGTGCGAATGGTCGGCTCGGGAACAGGCGCGAACTTGCTGGAATGCAGACTCGGAAGCGATACGCCGGTTTTCTTCGACTCGGCGACCTTTGCCGGATCGACCGCGCCGACAGTGAACATGAGCGCCGGGATCGAATGATCCGGCAGACTGAATTCGGAAAAATCTTCAGCGCCCATGCTTGGATCTTTCTGCACGACATTGTCGTTGCCTAATGCCGTTTTAAGCGACGCGGCCACGCGTTTGGTCAGATCCGGATTGTTGTATGTCGCAGGGTCGAATTCCGCCTGAAGCACATGGACCTCGGGCAATTTGTCTGTCGGAACACCGAAGGCGGTTGCGCAATCTTTGGCGATCCGCGCGATAGCGGCCAGTACCTTTTCGCGCACTTCCTTTTTATAGGTGCGCACCGTTAACTGCATTTTCACTTCGTCGGGGATGATGTTGTGCTTGGCGCCTCCGTGAATCGAACCCACCGTGACTACGACCGGATCGATGGGGTTATTCTCGCGCGAGGCGATCGTTTGCCAGGCATTGATGATCTGGGCAGATAGGACAATTGGATCCTTTGTCGTCTCTGGATGCGCACCGTGTCCGCCGATGCCGTGCACAGTTACGTCAACTGAATCGACATTGGCAAAAGCGTACCCCTCAGTGATGCCGATCTTGCCAGTCGCGATTTCAGCGTCGTCGTGCAACGCCAACGCATAATCAGGCTTTGGCCAGCGCGTGTACAGGCCGCCTTTCAACATCGCACGCGCGCCCCCGATGGCCTCCTCTGCCGTCTGGCCGATGAAAATGATGGTGCCATGCCATTGGTCCTTGAGCTTCGCGAGCGCGCGCGCCGTGCCGACGAGCGTGGACATGTGAACGTCGTGTCCGCACGCGTGCGCGACTGATACTTCTTTGCCCTCGTCATTTTTGGTCGTCACAGTGCTCGCGTAGGGCAAGCCGGTCTCTTCGTGCACCGGCAACGCATCCAGATCGCTGCGCACCAGCACGGTCGGGCCGGCGCCATTCTTCATCACGCCGACAACACCGAAACAGGTCAGGCCCGGCTTGTCGTATTTGCCGACACGCTCGGTGACGTCGCAACCGGCGGCTTTTAGTTCCTTCGCCACGATTGCAGCCGAACGCTCCTCGTGCCCCGAGAGTTCGGGATGCGTGTGGAAGTCTTTGTAAATCGTGAGCAGCGACGGCAATTGCGCATCGGCGAGTGATTGCGGCGTTTGTTCGGCGAAGATGGAAGCGCTGTAGAAGATCGACAATAACAACACAGACAGCGAGCGAATGTTCATGCCCGCTGTTATAGACAGAAAAATCAAATCTGGAAGCCAGGAATCCAACAGTAATCATCTTTTCCTGGCTTCCTGGTTTCCAGATTCAAATCTACGTTAATCTGCGTAATCTGCGGTTCAGGAAATGGAGTTCGAGAAAAACACGCTGCTTTTTGGCGCTGATCCCACTCCGCGCATCGTCGCCATTGAGCCCGGCGAAACTGGGACAGTGCGAGTTTATCGCCGGGAAAAGGATGGATCGACCATCGCCGACGTCGAGCCGTTCCATCCCTTTGTCTGGGCCGACAGCGACGTTGTCGATCTCGGCATTGAAGCCGAGAAACTTCGCGGCGATCTCAAGTATGGCTGGTTGATCACCGTCGATAGTTGGAAGGAACTCATCGCGTTGCGTAACGGATTGAAAAGCGCCGGGCGCGACTTCTTCGCGTTCACCGACCCGGTGCAGCATTACCTCACCGCCACGGGCCGCACATTGTTCAAAGACCTGCCGTTTGAAGAATTGAAACGGATGCAACTCGAAGTGCTGTCTGTAGCCGGGGGCGATGACCCCGGTGCCGCGGTCACCGCCCACGGCTACAACGACGATCACATCATGAGCATCGCAGTCTCGGACAACGTCGGCTGGGAAGAATTGATTATTGTCGATCCAAACAATATCGAGGAATCGGAGCGCAACGCGCTCAAGCGACTCACCGCGCTCATCAAAGAGCGCGATCCGGATGTGATCGAAGGTCACAACTTGTTCCGGTCCGATCTGCCTTGTCTCGCCGGTCGGGCAAAGAAACTGAAAACCAAGCTCGACTGGGGACGCAGCGGCGGTTTTCTCCGCTCGCGGCCTTCGCGACTCCAAATCGCGGAGAAGACCATCGATTATCCGAAATACACATTCGATGGCCGCCACTTTGTTGATACGTTTTTGCTCGCGCAATTTTACGACGTTGGGATGCGTTCCCTCGCCGGTTTCGAACGGATGGACGTCGCACGGCATTTCGATCTCTGCGACGACGAACAAATCTCAGCGCTTACGGGCAAAGAACTGGAGCGCGCGTATCTGGAGAATTTAGAAGCGTTCCGGCGACGCGCGTTATGCGGCGTTCGAGAAGCGCGTGCGTTATCAGACCTGCTCAGCCCGAGCTACTTCATCCAGGCGCAAATTTTTCCTTACAACTACCAGGACGTGATCGTGCGGGGCAATGCCACGCGCATTAACGCGCTTTTCCTGCGCGAATATTTCCGGCAACGCCATTCCATTCCCGAGCTGCCGATGCCGCGCGCGTTCGAAGGCGGTTATACCGACATCTTCTTCACAGGCGTGGCGCACAATGTCTGGCATTGCGACATCGCTTCGCTCTATCCCTCAGTGATGTTGGAATTCGATTGTTTCCCTATGACGGACCAGCTGCAAATTTTCCGCCATCTGCTGACTGATGTCCGCGCGTTTCGGCTCGAAGCGAAGGCGGAAATGCGAGCCGAACAAGATCCTGCAAAACTGCATCATCTTCAGGCGCTGCAAAACACGTTCAAGATTTTGCTCAACAGTTTCTATGGTTATCTCGGGTTCGCGCAGGGACATTTCGCCGATTTCGACGCCGCCGCGCGTGTCACTCAGATCGGGCGGGATTTGTTAAAGAAGATGATCGAGTGGCTTAATGCGCACAGCGCGCAGGTCATTGAGGTCGATACCGACGGAATTTATTTTGTGCCGACCGGTGATGCTGTAGCCGGCGGCGCTGACGCCGGCCGTGGCAGACGTGATCGCGTGCAGGGCCAGCCGGGGTCAACGCCCCCGGCTACAACAAGCGACCGCTTGCAGAGAGGTCTAGCAAAAGAATTGCCGGCCGGAATCGACGTCGAGATCGACCAGCAATTCGAGGCCATGTTCAGCTACAAAGCCAAGAATTACGCGCTGCTCACAAAAAACGGCGACGTCATCATCAAAGGTGGCGCGCTCAAGTCCCGCGGACTCGAAAAATTCCAGCGCGTTTTTCTCGAAGAGATGATCAAGCTCATCATGCAGGGAAAACCGGAAGCAGTGGGCGATCTGCGGGATGAATTCGAACAAAAAATCCGGAACCGCGAATGGAAGATCGACATGCTGATGAAGACCGACACGCTCCAGGATTCACTCGATAAATATCGCGCCAAGATCGCCGGTTCCGCGCGGAATCGTGCCGCCGCCTATGAGCTCGCGCTGGCCAGCGGCCGCAATTACAAACCCGGCGACCAAGTCAGTTACTACATCAAAGCAACGCCGAAGAAGGTTCCCGCGTACGAAGCCGCCAAACCCGCCAGCGAATTCGATCCCGAAAACCGTGACGAAAATATTGATTACTACATTGCCAAACTCGACGACCTGATGAAAAAATTCAGCGGGCTCACCTCAGTTGCATTGGGCCCAAAGCAAGAAAGTTTAGCTTTATAAGGAGGAACTCTGATTATGAAAGCACGACTTCTATCGTTACTAACAACTGTCGCAGTTATTGCTGGTGCCCACGGCTCGTCTTCAGCTGAATCAGATCTCGGCACCATCAAAGCGGAAATCGCGAAGCGACACGATGAAGCAGTGAAGCGGTTACAAGATTGGATCGGGCAAGTCTCGATCGCGGCCGAGGACCGCGGGTATCCGGAAGGCGCGGAGTATATGGCGAAGCTCGCGCGCGATGCGGGATTTCAACAGGCGATCGTCCTAAATACGGACGGAAAACCGGGCGTCTTTGCCACGCTCGATGCAGGCGCACCGAAAACGGTCGGACTGTATTTCATGTATGACGTGAAACAGTTTGATCCGGCGGAATGGACGTCGCCGCCAACCGAAGCGCGAATCGTGGACAAACCGCCGCTGGGCAAGGTGATCGTTGGCCGCGGCGCGGTGAACCAGAAAGGCCCCGAAGCAGCGTTCCTGGCGGCGCTGCATGCGATTCGCGGCGCGGGAAAGAAGATGCCGGTGAATCTGGTGATGGTGGCAGAAGGCGAAGAAGAAATCGGATCACCGCACGTTCCGCAACTCGTTGGGCGACCGGAAGTGTTGGCGGCGCTAAAGAAATGTGTCGGCGTGTTCATGCCCTCTGCGTCCCAGGATTTGGATGGAGTTGTCACCGTGAGCCTCGGGGCGAAGGGCGTGGTCGAACTGGAGTTGGTGTCGAGCGGCGAAAAATGGGGACGCGGGCCTGCGAAAGACATTCACTCTTCGCTAAAGGCGATGGTGGACAGCCCGGCATGGCACCTGGTCAAAGCTCTCAATACGCTTGTGTCCGACGACGGCAACGAGATCAGGATCGACAATTACCCAAAGCCGCGGCGACTGAGCGCCGAGGAGAAAGCAATCATCGCCAGTGTGTCGAAGGTGCGGAGCGAAGCGCAGGCGAAGAAATTATTTTCCGTGCAGCATTGGATCAACGATCTGCCGTGGGAGCAGGCGAACGAACGACTCGAATCGCAGCCGACGGTGAACATTGAAGGGTTGGTCGGCGGTTACACCGGTCCCGGCGGCAAAACAATCCTGCCGCATCGCGCCGTGGCGAAGATCGACATGCGTCTCGTTCCCGACATGAAAGCAGCGGACGCGCTCGCGGCGTTGAAAGCGCATCTGACGAAGCGCGGATTCGGCGATATCGAAGTGAATATGACCGGCGGTTACGATCCGACAAGCACGTCGGCTGATTCCGCGCTCATTAAAGCGCAGGTCGCGACGTACAAAAAATCCGGAATTGATCCGTTGCTCTGGCCGTGGAACGCCGGTTCGTATCCCGGCTACGTCTTCACGGGCGAACCCGTCAAGCTCCCTGCCGGCCATTTCGGTCTCGGTCATGGGAGCGGCGCGCACGCGCCGGACGAGTATTACATGATCGAATCGACGAACCCGAAGATACAAGGATTCGACGGCGCGGTGATGTCGTTCGTCGAATATCTCTACGAACTGGCGAAGTAATCATGAGCGACAAATCAGGTACCATAGTCAGGCGGGGTGCTGCCCGCGTGTTGTACGCGTTTGGAGAGGAAGTAAGGATTCTCTTGGACGGCAAGGCAACGAGCGGAAAACTCACCATGTGGACGGAGATCACTCCGCCCGGCGGCGGACCGCCGCCGCATCATCACGTGAATGACGATGAAGCATTTCACGTCCTCGAAGGACGAGTTGCATTCCTCTCAGGTGGAGAATGGCAGGAAGTCGCCCCAGTGGCGCCGCTTACATGCCGCGCGGCGTCGTGCACACGTTCAAGAACGTGGGCGATCAGCCGTCGCGGATGCTGATTAGCACGACGCCATCAGGCTTCGAGAAATTCTTCGCGCGCTGCGCTGAGAACTTCGCTGAAGCCGGCGGGCCCGACATGTCGCGGATCATCGAGATAGGCGTGGAGCACGGAATTCACTTCGTGCAGGAATAGCAATCGGAAAGCCGCAGTCAACGCCAGCGGCTACAGTAGCTTCGCTTCGAGATTGATCTGCGTGCCGGCGAGCGCGACTGAGACTGGACAAGTCTTTTTCGTGAGCTCGGCTTGCTCCTTAAATTTCGTTTCGTCGATTCCGGGAACGTCGGCTTCGGTCTTCAAATCGATGGTCGTAATCTTTGGACCGCCGCCGACCATCTCAAGTTTCACGGTCGCGGTCGTGCTGATTCGTTTCGCGGGATGTCCCGCTTTTTCCAAATTCGCGGAAAGCGCCATTGAATAGCAGCCCGCCTCAGCCGCGCCGATTAGCTCTTCAGGATTTGTTCCCTTAGCTTCTTCAAAGCGCGATGAAAAGGAGTACGGCTCTTCAAACGCGCCGCTGCCGAGTTTCATTGTGCCTTTGCCCTGTTTCAAAGTTCCTTCCCACACTGCCGATCCAGTTCGTGTTGCCATTGCTTTTACCTCCTTTGGTTTGTTGTTCAGTTACGTTTCGCTGGAAGACCAATACACGCAATTTGTTTCGACTTAACAAGCCGTTGTAGCGGCGTTTGTGTCAAGCGCCAGACACGAAACCACGGCGCTCGCCGCGGCGAGCGCCTCTACAACTCACGCCGGTTAAGCCACGGCTGTATCGCCGAGCGTTGCACTTTGATCTCTCTTTATTTGCGCATCCGCTAACGTCCGTTGTTTGCGCCCAAGCCAAACACCAAGCGCACACCAACAGGCGACTATCGGCACGGCAATATAACTAATCATGCTCAAGCTCAGACCAAGCGCATGCATGCCGCCATAAGACCAGGCGCCGAATTGATCGCCGCAGCGATAGCCGAAGGTATCGATGAAACTCTTTGCTTTGTATTTGTCTTCCCGACGCAAAACTGTGAACAGCACTTCCCGCGCGGGCCGCATGAAAGCGAATGTGCTCGCGCGGCGCGCGACTTGAAATACTGCGAGCACAGTGAGCACCGGCACCAGCCCCATCGCGGCGAAGCCAAATAAACTGAGAACCGGCATGAACAGGAGGGTCACAGTCACACCAAGGAATTTCATCAGTCGGCCGGTGACGAAAATCTGGAGCAATAAAGTCATCGTGTTGACTGAAAGGTCGAGCTTCGCGAAAAACGCGGTCCGCGCGGCGCGATCGACAAAGCCGATCTTGGTAAGTTCAGATTGCTGGAAGTACGCCCAAGTCGAAGTCAGCGTGTAAAGCATGATGAAAACAAGGAGACCAAAAAGGTAGGGCGAGCGGCAAATGTGGGTGACACCGTCCCAAAATCTGCCACCAATTGGTTTTTCGGCAGTGGCGGCTTCGTTCTGTGCTGATTTCGAATCGTCTCGTCTAAATTCTGCAGGAAAAAAACGCACACTTTGCGCGGCGATCTCTAGCATCGCAGCGCAAATCAATAGCAACAGACCTGTGCTGACGCGATGCACGAGCGACGCGGTAATAATTGGTCCAAGGATTCCTCCCAGCGAACCGCCGACAGCGATAAAGCCAAAGAGACGTTTTCCCTGCTCAGTCGTGAACAGGTCGGTCATAAAGCCCCAGAACACCGCGGTGGCGAAAAGATTGAACACGCTGACCCAGACAAAAAAACATATATCGACCCATGGCCGCTTTCCGGGCGGCGCGAACTGCATTAGCACGAAAAAAATGATGAGATTTGAGATAAAGAAGCGGTAAGCGATCGGAATAAATCTTCTCCGCGACATGCGGGCGACAATGGCGGAAAAGAGCGCGTTGGCCACGAGCATCGTGAGCATTACCACCGTAAACATCCACCACAGATTTTCCGAATAACTGGCGCCAATGTTGTCGCGAACTGGCCGGATCACATAATAGCCGGCGAGGACGACAAAGAAGAAAATGAAGCCGAGCCAAACCGCGCGGATCTCCTGCGGCCTTACGTCAACGATTTTGCTGAAGAATTTTTTCATGCAACAGCAATGTCATCCCGAGCGCAAGCGAGGGACCGCCCAAATGCGGAAAGGGTCACACAAGTAGGAGAGGTCCTTCGCTCCGCTCAGGATGACCCCGCTTTTTGTTTTTTCCACGCCGTCAAAACCTCGGCCTCACGCTCCGGCGCAAGACCGGCGCGCAACTTCGCTTGGCGATCTCGCGCCTGGGATTTGAACCACGCGAGCGTATCGCGCGAAGTTTCTGCGAGCGGCCGAAACGTCAGCCCTTTGCTTAGCGCGCGATCGATTTTTGCCCGAGCGAGCCCGCTCTCTTTTCCAGTCCAGACCGGCATGTCCGACCATGGTTGCACTTTTTGCTGCGTGAGAAAGTCTTCCGTGACCCACATGAACGTCGCGTTTGATTTCAGTGCGACTTTAATTTCATCAAGCATTCCGCCGATGCCTAGCGGTTTCGCTGGGCCGGTTGCATTGTAAATTCCGGTCTCGCGGTTCTCGACTATGCGGATTGTCCATTCGGCGAGATCGCGGGCATCGATGAATTGCACCGGGTCGTTAGGCGAACCCGGCGCGAGAACTTCGCTGCCGCGATCGATTCGCACCGGCCAATATGTGAAGCGATCGGTCTCGTCGCGTGGGCCGACGATGAGCCCCGGGCGAATGATCAGCGTTTTTCCGGGAAACCATTTCTCGGCTTCCCTTTCGGAGAGCGTTTTGAGCGGACCGTAGGTTTTATAACCGCCCGCCTTCATCGCCTCGAGCGTCTCCTTGTACGGATCTGCGCCTTCGTATTTTTCTGTCGGCGCGGTCTCGCCCGGACCGGTCTTTACTTCGCCGTAAACAGAAATCGTCGAAATGAAAACGTAGCGCTCGACGTTGCCCTTGAGAATCTGCGCCGCGTCGCGCACCCACGCGGGAAGCGTCGTCGGGTTATCGATCACGACGTCCCATTGTCGATTTTTCAGCGCGTCCAGCTGGCCATTTCGATCGCCAATCAATTGTTCGACTTCATTCGGCAATTCGCCTGGATGCGTTTTGCCGCGGTTGAACGTCGTGACCTTGTGTCCGCGACCAAGCGCGTACCGAACCTGGTATGGGCCAGTGAATCCTGTGCCGCCAAGAATGAGAATGCGAAGAGGTTTCACGGATTCCTTTGCGAGCAGCGTGATCGATCTCGTTCCGAAGGCAAGTGCGCCGCCAGTGGCAGCGGAGAGTTTGATAAACTGACGGCGCGTCCTTTTCATATAGCCGCTAACCTTTCTTGTCATTCCGAGCGAAGTCGAGGAATCTCTAATCGAAAATGAAAAGACGCGAAGCTTTGAAACTGCTCAGCGGAACAACCGCCGGATTACTCTTGCCAATCAGTACCCGGGCCGCGAGCGAATCATCGATGATGATTACGCGGACTATTCCATCCTCCGGCGAAAAATTGCCGGTGATTGGCCTGGGAACATGGAGCGTGTTTGACGTCGATCTTACGGCAGCGAACAGACCGCAACTGGCGGAAGTGCTCTCGCTGTTGGTCAAGCTTGGCGGGCGGGTGGTCGATTCCTCGCCCATGTACGGCCGCGCCGAGGGCGTTGTGGGCGAGCTGGCTGCTCAATCGCATTTGCTCGATTCGCTCTTTATCGCCACGAAGGTCTGGACAAGAGGCAAAGAAGCCGGGATCGCGATGATGCAGCGCTCGATGGCTCGCCTTCGCAAGATTGACCTGATGCAGGTGCACAATCTGTCCGATGTCCAAACGCAAATGTCTTCACTCCGTGAGTGGAAAACAACGGGACGCATCCGCTACACGGGCATTACGCATTCGCAGGCCCGCGGCTTTTATGACGTCGAAAGAACCATGCGCAGCGAGAAACCCGATTTCGTCCAAATCAATTACTCGCTCATGGAGCCCGAGGCGGCCCAACGCATTTTGCCGCTGGCCCAAGAACTTCGCATGGCAGTCATTATTAATCGGCCGTTTGGCGGTGGCGGTTTGTTTGGACGGGTCGCTTCGAAGCCGCTGCCGCCCTGGGCTGCGGAGATCGGTTGCCAATCGTGGGCTCAGTTCTTTCTGAAATGGATTGTGGCCCATCCGGCGGTCACTTGCGTGATACCTGCAACAAGCAAACCGCAGCACATGGAAGATAACATGGCGGGTGGGGTGGGGCCGTCTCCCGACGCAAAGATGCGTCGGCAAATGCTGGAATTTGTCTCGTCGATGTAAGGCCGCGGAGAGCTTTCGGGCGTTCGCCAGATGTCAAATGGAAAATTTTACGTTTCTTGAAAAAAACCGGTTGCGGGCTTGGGCGATCTGCTGGATAGGTCGCGCTCTTTATGCGAAAACTTCTCACCTTTACCTTTGTCATTTTGGGATGCGCGGCTTTTTGTCCCCGCCCGGCGTTGGCCCTGGGGTTCTCGGGGCCGAAGCCGCAGTTTGCTTATACTGATGCGTCTGGGAAGAAGCAGTCGGCTGACGTTGTGGACAAATATTGTGCAAAGAAAATTGTGCAACCGTTTGCCGGGGATTCGAAGATTGATCCAAAACTGCGCCGGGCAGCGACGATTGCGCAGGAACGCGCCCACGCGCACTCGCTTTCCAAGTGCTGGCATTTTGTGAAGGAAGCGCTCGTTGCTGCCGGCGTGGTGAAATCCCGACCGCAAACAACTCTGGCGAAACAAGCCGGTCAGGAGCTGGTGAACAACTACGGGTTTAAAAAACTTCCTGTGTCGGATCCCTATCAAGCGCCAGTCGGCGCAGTGTTGGTCTATGGCGCCAAGCGCGCGGCTGGTCACGTCGAGATCCGTACTGAGAACGGTTTCGTTAGCGATTTTCGCTCAAAGACGCCGTCACGCCGCCCGCTGCTGGGCGTTTTCGCCAAGACATAGGGCCGCCGTTCGAGGCATTCCAGGGGGAATTGACGCGATTCCCTGTGGCACATATTTTGGGCTATGCGAAAGCTCAACGCCGCAATTCAATTTGATGGCGAGTGGTTTGTTGCTCGCTGTCTCGACTTACCCGTGACTTCACAGGGAGAAACGGCAGAGATCGCGAAGGCGAACCTGAGCTCGCGAAAGTCGAAGTCGCACTATGAGTAAACTGCCGGACGTCTCCGGCACAGAACTCATTAAGGCGCTTCAGAAAGCTGGATTCGCTGTGTCCTCTTTGCTTCTTCCTTTAATCATGCTCTTCAGAAATGCCTCATAAAAGTTTTCAACGTCCAACGCTCAACGCTTAACGTCCAACGCCCAATTCAGACGGTTGAGCGTTCGGTGTTGGGCGTTGGGCGTTCGGCGTTTTACTTTATCTTGTTCATGACGCACAACGTTACCCGCGTCGCCATGTGGTCGGGCCCGCGAAACATCTCAACGGCCATGATGCGCGCCTGGGGAAATCGACAGGACACCTTTGTCATCGATGAACCGTTTTACGCCTATTATTTGAAGGCGACCGGCAAAGAGCATCCCGGTGCGGAAGAAGTGGTCGCCACAGGTGAAACCGATTGGCGAAAGGTCGTAGCACAATTCACTAGCCGAATCCCAAAGGGCAAGCGCATCTTTTTCCAGAAGCAGATGACGCATCACCTCCTGGCCGAAATAGATCGGCAATGGCTGGATGAGGTGATGAATTGTTTTCTCATTCGCGATCCGCGCGAAGTGATCGCCTCCTATATTAAGAAGTGGGAGAACCCAGCGCTGGAAGATCTCGGCTATGTGCAGCAGGCGCAGATTTTCGATTTTGTGCGAGCTCGCGTGAAATTGCTACCGCCTATTCTCGATGCCAAAGACGTGCTGGAAAATCCAGAACGAATGCTGCGGCTGCTTTGCAAGGCAATCGGTGTCGAGTTTAGCGAGTCGATGCTGTCCTGGCCGCCCGGATTCCGCGAGACCGATGGACGCTGGGCAAAGCATTGGTACGGCGAGGTGGCAAAGACGACATCGTTTCGGCCGTATCGCCCCAGACACGATGAAGTGCCGGAACGCTTGAGCGAAATTTACGAGCGTTGCCGCGAATGTTATGAACAGCTGTATAAATATCGGTTACACTAAACCAAGATTCCTCGCTCCGCTCGGAATGACAATTTGAGATGCTCCAGAAATTCGACGAACGAAACCGCGATCTGCTTGTAAACATCAACGGAGAGTTGGTGCATCGCGACAATGCCGGGATCAGCCCCTTTGATTCCGCTGTGCAGGGTGGTGACGCGGTATGGGAAGGCTTGCGTCTGTACAACGGCCGCATTTTCAAGCTGCAGGAACATCTCGATCGGTTGGAGCGTTCGGCTCAGGGACTGTCGTTTGCCGAAATTCCGCCGCGTGAAAAAATCATCGAAGAAATTAAACGCACGCTCACCGCGAACAAAATGCGCGACGGCGTGCACATTCGCGTCACGCTAACTCGCGGCATAAAAATCACTTCGGGTATGGATCCCCGGCTGAATCAAAGCGGGCCGACATTGATCGTGCTCGCAGAACACAAGGCGCCCGTTTATTCGAAAACTGGACTAACTTTAATCACCAGCAAAATGCGTCGGCCGCCACCGGAGGTTCTCGATGCGCGAATTCATCACGCGAACCTGTTGAATGCGATTCTGGCAAAGATCGAAGCGAACAACGCGGGCGCGGACGACGCGCTTATGCTCGACACGCGCAGTTGCGTCGCGGAAACGAATGCGACACATGTGTTCATCGTGCGCAACTCCGATAAATCGCGAGCAAGCGGCGATCTGGCGACCAGCCGTTGCGTGGCGTGCCCGGAAGGAATTACCCGCGCGACGGTGATCGAGATTTGTGCTGCCGAAAAAATTCGTTGTATCGAGACCGACTTGTCAGTGGTCGATGTTTACGGCGCCAACGAAGTCTTCTGCACGGGCACCATGGGCGAATTGGCCGCGGTCACAAAGATCGACAATCGGCAGATCGGCGATGGCAACGTCGGCCCAATGACGAAGCGCCTCAGCGATCTCTACGCTCAGCGCACCGCGACCGAAGGCGTCCAGGTTGTGGGGTAGGGACGGCGCGCTGCGCCGTCTCCCGAAAGCTTTCGGGACAGCGCGGCGTCCCTACCGTTCGCCCCAGGTTTTCTTTTTAAAGGAAACTCGGCCAGATCCGTTTTCGAAGGCTTCAAAGTGCTCCGAGTTTTGCTGATAATATTTTTGGTGATACGCCTCAGCGGGATAGAACTTCATCGCCGGAAGGATTTCAGTGACGATTGGTTTATGGAATTTGCCCGAGCTCGCCAGCTTCTCTTTTGACGCCGCGGCAATTTTCTTCTCCTCTGCATTGCCATAAAAAATCGCGGCGCGATAACTCGGACCAATATCGGTGAACTGACCGTCGGCCTGCGTGGGATCGATTTGCCGCCAATAGATGTCGAGCAGTTGCTCGTAGGAAATTTTCGCCGGGTCGTATGTGATTTCGATCGACTCGCGATAATTTGTCTTTTCGGACGAGACAAGCTGATAAGTGGGGTTTGGTTCCGTCCCGCCAGAATAACCCACAACGGTCTTGATCACGCCGTTTGCCTTATCGAAGGCTGGCTGAATACACCAAAAACAACCGCCAGCAAAAATCGCAGTTTTTGTTGCCGTCGGAGAGGAATTTTGCGCATGGCTATGCGCGGCAGTGACAGCTGCGAGCGTTGCACAGCCCAGCGCGAGAAGAAAGGTTCGCTTCATACTGTCGATCTTAGACACCATCTTGATCTGCGCGTTGTGAATAACTGAGACTGTTTTTGCTTGCCATCGACAGGAGCGCCTGTCATAAGCGGGCGGAGCTCAAGTCACGAAGCGATCAAAATTTCTCCTCAGCGTGCCTGCGGGCGAGGGTAGCTTAGCTCACCGCAGGCACGTCTGTTCTCGGCGTGCATGCAGATGAAAATAGCTTTAGCTCACAGTCCTGAAAGCTTTCGGGATTCTCGGGTGATCCCGGACTCGTCGCATTCGCTGACGAATCGGCTCGATCTGAAAAAGATCTTCGGGCACAGAGCGCCAGTACACGTCGATCTTGGCTGCGGCGACGGTTCGTTTCTTTGCGCGCTGGCGCAGCGGCTGCCGGACAAAAACTTTCTCGGAATCGAACGATTGTCCGGTCGGGTTCAAAGCTCTGCGCGTAAAGCCGCCAGTCTGGATAATGTGCGGCTTTTGCAGATGGAGAGCTCTTACGCGGTGCGTTATTTGTTGCCCGCTGAATCAGTGGAAACGTTCTATCTCTTGTTTTCCGACCCATGGCCGAAACGGCGCCATCATCGGCGGCGAATTGTAACGCCAGATTTCCTGGACTCCGTTCACGTCGCCCTTGAGCAAAATGGGGTTATTTACATTGCGACCGACCATCTCAATTACTTTCGAAAGATCAAAGAGACCGCCGAATCGATTCCTGGCTTTGCAATCGATGACGCTGATGTCGATCTGCCTCAGAGCAAATTTGAGATGGCTTTCCGGGAAAAAAACGCGCCAATTTACTGGTTGGCGCTGCGAAAAATTTCGCCGGTGAGATAACTTTGCGCTTCCCAACTGTCGCGACCAAAACGCAATGTCACTGCGCCGGTCTGGTCTTGACGAAAAAGTTTAATGCCCCGTCTTTGCAAATCCTCGGCCCAAGTGTCGTTGATTCGCTCCTGCTCGGGAAAATCGCGCGAGGTGGCAATGATGAGGCGTGGGCGCGCAGCATCGAGGAAGGCCCCGGAGCCGGACTGTTCAGAATGATGCTGGCCTTTAACGATAATGTCGCTGCGAAGATTCAAATCGTGGGCCAACAGTGTTTTTTCGGTTCTGATGCCGCTATCCGACATAAACAAGATCGACGAACGTTGCCCGATCAACAGGTGGATAGCGTACCCCTGATCATCAGCGATCGGTGAACTGAAGTTACGAGGAGGAAACAAGACATTGGCCGTGACGTCGCGTGACAGACGGAGACTGTCTCCTGCGGCCAGAGCGTCCGATTGCATACGGCGTTGTTGAAACAGACGTTGCAATCGCCGGTGGATAGTTGAGCGATCCGGAGCCGGATTATCCGCCACACGCGTTCGAGGAAAATCATCGAGCAATTGCTCGGTACCACCCAGGTGAAGCGCGTCGCCGTGCGTGAGCAGCAAGCCGGAAAGCCAGTTGACGCCTGCCCAATGCAAGTACTCGCGAACCACGCGTTGATAGCTCCGCTTACTGCCGCAGTCGAACAACCAATCCGTGCTTCCCGTTTGCAAATGGACTGCCGCTCCCGCCCCAAGATCCAAGACAGTGATCTTGGCGACTAGGTTCTCGGGCCAATGCGGGTGTTCGACATAAAAATGTCCGCCAGGAATTTGCGCGAACAGGTGGACGACCCCGATCACCAGCGTGGCCAGCGCCCAGTTGGCGTTATTAAAAATCGCAGCAAACCAGGGCAATAGCGGCGCGGAAAGAAGCGAAAGCAATGCAATGGCGAGAACGAAGAATGCGATGGGAACAACGATGAGGTTCGCCAGAAGTGAAATCGGCGTGACCAGATGGAAATACCATAGAACGAATGGCAGCGAGCCAGCCCAGGCCGCGAGCGATACCGAAGCTCCGTGACAAGCCCATTCATATCCACAGTGCAGCCAGCGACGCGGACCACGCAGTAAACTTTGCGGCAGGAACGGATCGACTGCCACCCAACGCTGCAAAAACCCGAACAACGGATCGGCAAGCAATACGATGGCGCCCACAACCGCGAAGGAGAGTTGAAAGCCTGTGGAAAAAAGCTCGTTTGTATTCCAGCACAGAAGAACAAACGCCGCCGCCGCGAGGCTATTAAATAGAAAAGCTTTTCGTTCGAAAAAGAAACCGCCAATCATAATCGAAGCCATTACCGCAGCTCTGATGCTCGAAATATGCAACCCGGTCACCGCAGCGTAAAAGAGAAGCAGCGGAATGATGAACGCTGCCGCAGATCTTCGCGAAAGCCGCGCCACCGTTGCCAGCATCCATAAAAGCGCGGCTACGATTCCCACGTGCAGACCGGCGACAGCGAAAAGGTGAAGTGTGCCTGTTTGTTGAAACGGCTCTTCGATGTCCTCCGGCGTCTGGTGCCTCAGGCCAAGCACGATGCCGCTCAGGAAAGTTTGCACCTCAGGCGCGTCCCCCAGCCCGCGGCAAATTGCATTCTGCATCCATGCTCGTGACTTCTGCGCCGCGCGCAGAATCGGGTTGCCGCCGCCGTGTCGAATCAGCGTTCCGTCCTCCGGATAGCGAACGAAGAGCATTCGGCGAACGTCGTGGCGCGCGAGATAAGAGCGCATATCGAATTCGCCGGGGTTTTGCGGCGGCGGTATCGGCTCGGCGGTACCAAAAAACTTCAGTTCATCGCCAAATTCCGGCGCGGCTTTCCAACGCACCTGCCAGACCGCGTGCGTCGGTTCCTTTCTCCCTTCAAGTTCAATTGACTCAAGCTTGAACAGGAACGTCGCGAATCCGCTGGGCGCGACCTTTGGCTCGCTGATTACACAGCCGATTGCTGTGACGATTCGTGGCCGGCTGCCAAGCTCATCGGCGAGCTGCTGGCCTTCCGTGTTGTGGGTCTCAAGATTGTGCAGCAGAAAAAAGCCAGCGCCAACCACGGCGTATGTCACGAGCAGCCTCGGCCAGCAGAGCAGAGTAAAAGCGCAGACCGCGAGGATTATCGCGGCTACAGTCAGGGCGACAGGTGGAAGTGGAAATAGTTCGCCCCCGATAATTCCTATCGCAGCCATCAACGCCAGGCCGACAAATGGCTGGCGCGGCGCGCTGAGCAATTTCATCTACCGGGCTTTTCGCTTATCCCGCCTTTACAAGGCAAGCCGCAATCGCGAGCAGCAATAGGCCCGAGGTATATTGAAACGCGCTTTCAGCGCTTGTTTACGCCGTGGTTTGAAGCCCTGGGGCGATGCCCCAGGCTAAACGTGAGGCAGCGCCTTTGGCGCTAAACATCCGACAGATTGCCTGCATAACGAGCGCGCTGTATTTTTGCGCGTGCACGATCTATTCGAGGAACAGCAAGATGTTGAAGGTGCAAACAGCGCTGCACCGCTTGCCACGCGCATGCGCCCGCACTCGCTGGAGGAATTTGTCGGCCAGGCACACATTCTTGCGCCCGGCAAACTTCTGCGACGCGCGATTGAAGCCGATCGTCTGCCGTCAGTGATCTTCTCCGGACCGCCCGGCAGCGGCAAGACCACGCTGGCCCGCGTGATTGCGGAGATGACGCACGCGAAATTCATTCGAATCAGCGGCGTGGAAAGTAACGTGGCCGAAATGCGCCGCGTGATCGCTGCGGCCACGAATCGCCTCCGCACCTCGGGACAAAAGACGATCCTGTTCATTGATGAGATCCATCATTTCAACAAAGCGCAACAGGACATCCTTTTGCCGGACGTTGAGGCAGGCAATCTGCGGCTGATCGGCGCGACGACTTACAATCCGTTTTTTTATGTAAACAGCGCGCTGGTTTCGCGCTCGCAGGTTTTTCGACTCGAACCGCTCAGCGTTAAGCAACTCGAACATTTGATCGACCGCGCACTCGCTGATAAGGAGCGCGGCCTTGGAAATTACAACGTGAAGATCGACAAAGACGCGCGCCGTCATCTCGCGAAGCTCAGCGACGGCGACGCACGCAAATGTCTTAATGCGCTAGAGATTGGTGTGCTGACTACGCCTACTGTAGCCGACCGCGTTGAGGTCGGCCGTTCAAAGCTTGAAAAACACTCTGGGGCCGCCGGGGTCAACTTGTCCGCCGTAGCCTCGGCGAAGGCGGACGCCCCCGGCTACAACGAACCGGTCGTTCATTTCACGCTCGCTGTTGCTGAGGAAAGCATTCAGCATAAGGCGGTGGTGTACGATCGGGCAGGCGACGCGCACTACGATACAATCAGCGCGTTCATCAAGAGCATGCGCGCTTCGGATGAAAAAGGCGCCATGTACTGGCTCGCTAAAATGTTGCATGCCGGCGAGGACTTCCGTTTCATCGCGCGGCGTATCGTGATTTTCGCCAGCGAAGATGTCGGTCTCGCCGATCCGGAAGCGTTGCCACTTGCAATCGCCACGCAACACGCGGTGGAATTTGTCGGCATGCCCGAAGCGCGTATCCCCCTGGCGCATGCGACTGCTTACATGTGCCGCGCGCCCAAAAGCCGCCACGCTTATGACGCACTTAACGCAGCGACGGAAAAGATTGAAATGGAGCAAACCGAGCGTGTGCCCGAGCATCTCAAGAACAAACACTTCCCGGTAAATCCAGAAGGATGAGGGAGCAGCCTGTGGGCCCGGCGTCCGACTTCGATCGAATCGCTTCGAATATCGCGATTTGGCACGGTTATGATTCCGCTGTCAAAGCGGAGCTTTACTCGACCTGCCTCGGAACGTCTGGAGGAACGTATTTTATCGATCCAATTCCTCTTGTGAGCGAAGCACTGGCCGAGCTGGTCGGTTCCGGTCGCGTTGCCGGAATCATTGTAACCAACGGCAATCATCATCGCGCATCTGCCAGATTCGCCGCAGATTTCTCAGCTGCACTATTCGGACATGGCGAGACATTTCCCAGTAAGCTGCCCGTGCGATTCAGAAGAGTTGCCGACGGTGACAAGATTCATGAGGCGCTGACTGTGATTGGCATCGAAGGCGCGGGAGAGGGTGAAATTGTTCTGCACTACGCGCCGGACGGCGGGACATTCTTCATCGGCGATGCGCTGATTAATTTCGAACCGTATGGCTTCACGTTTTTGCCTGCGAAGTATTGCTCAAACCAAAAACAAATGCAGCGGTCGTTACGAAAACTTTTGGATTATAAAGCCGAGCGAATGTTTTTCGCTCACGGGTTGCCGATCTTGTCCGCGGCAAGTGAACGACTGCGCGGTTTGCTTGAGAGTCCAAACGGTTAACCACGAATGGACACGAATAGACACGAAGAGAGTTCCGGACTGGAAGGATCGGGAGCCAAAGGAATCAGACTTGGCGGGCCAGCGTCGCGGTTTCTGCGGCTGATTCGTTTTTCGCACACGATCTTCGCGCTGCCGTTTGCTCTTGGCGCGCTTGTTGTCGCGGCGAATGGCTGGCCATCATTGAGAATTTTGCTTTTTGTGATCGCGTGCATGGTATTCGCACGCACCGCGGCGATGCTTTTCAACCGGCTAGTTGATTGGTCGCTCGACCAGCGCAACTCGAGAACGGCCTCGCGTCACTTACTAGTCTCCAAGCGCGCGGCGCAAGTGTTCCTGGTTCTGAGTTCGGCCGGATTTGTTCTCGCAGCGGCGGCAATTAACCGGTTGACGTTCATTCTCGCCCCGGTTGCTCTCGCGCTGATTTTTTTCTACTCAGTCACCAAGCGGTTTACCAGTGCAACGCACTTTTTTCTCGGACTGGCGCTGGCGATTGCCCCGATCGGCGCATGGATTGCGGAGACCGGACGGATTGATCTTGCGCCGATTGTGCTTGCGACGGGCGTAATTTGCTGGGTCGCTGGATTCGATCTGATTTACGCAACGCAGGATTACGATTTCGACCGGCGCGAAGGGATTCGGTCGTTGGTGGTAAAACTCGGCGTCGTGAGCAGTTTGCGTCTGGCGCAGCTATTGCATCTTCTGACGTTCGCTGCGTTGATCGGTTTTGGCCTAGCCGCGAAACTTGGCGCGCCCTATTACTGGTCGATGCCGTTGATTGCGGCGGCGCTGTTTTATGAGCACAAGACCCAGAAACTGAATCTGGCCGGGATCAATCGGGCTTTTTTTCAAAGCAACGCGTTCGTGAGCGCGGTGTTCTTAGCGGCTGTTTGCGTAGATCGATTGATCTAGCTGACACAAATTCGAAATCTGAAATTCGAATACCAAAATAAGTCCGAATCTTGAATTCACATTGCGTTTAACATCGCGACGCGCCTCTCGTGGCGACCGCCGTCGAAGCCGGTTGTGAGCCAGATGCGCACAATATTGAGCGTCAGATCTTCAGGGACGAGGCGCTGACCAATGGAAAGCACATTGGCGTCATTGTGTTGTCGCGAGAGGCGAGCCGACTCTTCGCTCCAGCAAAGCGCGCAGCGCACTCCGTGCACCTTGTTCGCCACCATTGCTTCACCGTTGCCTGAGCCGCCGAAGACGATAGCGCGTTCGCACTCGCCGCGCGCCACGGCTTCCGCTGCCGGCCGAATGAAAAGCGGATAGTCCACCGGTTCTTCGCTGAATGTGCCGAAGTCTTTCACTTCGTGCCCCAGTGAGGTGAGCAATTCTTTTACCCTTTCCTTGTAAGGAAAACCGGCGTGATCAGAGCCAAGAGCAATTTTCATGGTGACCGTGTTAACCGACAAGCGCCGCCGCTGTCGAGGAATCTCTCTGGATCAATGACGAATGACGAATGCCGAAGCACGAAAGAATGACGAAAGATGAAATGACGAACGATCACGGTGTTCCTTGTTCGTCATTCGAGCTTCGACATTGATTCGTCATTCGGATTTGGTCATTTGAGAGCATATCTCGACTCTCGACATGACAATCATTGTTATCCGCCATGGAGTTTCGCCAGCTCGCTCCAGATTTCGCGTTCGCGTTCGGTCACTTTCTTCGGCACGTTGATCTGAACAACGACGTAAAGATCGCCGCGCTTGCCTGAGACGCCGGGCAGGCCGCGCTCGCGCAGGCGAAATCGCTGGCCACCCTGCGTGCCCGCCGGAATTTTTAGGCGCACGTTGCCTTCAAGAGTTGGCACGACCAATTCGCTGCCCAACACGGCGCGCCACGGCTCGATCTTTATCTCGTGGATCAAGTCGCTGCCTTCGACCGAAAAATCCGGATGTCGCGCCAGTCGCACGCGAAGAAAAAGGTCACCGCTTTTTCCACCGCGCACGCCAGCTTCGCCCTGGCCGCGCAAGCGGATACGCTGCCCTTCGTGTACCCCGCGCGGAATCTTGACCTGGTAATTTTCGACTTTGTCTGAACCAGCTCGGCGCAACGAGACTGTTCTGGTGGACCCGTGCAACGCTTCCTCAAGCGTGACCATGATATCCGCTTCCACATCGGCTCCGCGCTCCGCCGTGGCCTGGCGTCCTCCGAATCCGCCGAAAGCAGATCGGCCGCGGCCGCCGCCGAAAAACGCTTCGAAGAAATCGCTGAACCCAGTTCCACCAAATTCGAATTGGACGCCGCCACCATCGCCACCCCATTGGTAAAACCCACCGCCGGGTTGCTGCCCTTCCCGCTGCCAGCCGGGTGGCGGCTGGAACCCGCCCGGTCGATTCCAATCGGCGCCGAGTTGATCGTATTTCTTCCGTTTTTCCGCATCGCCCAGCACCTCGTAGGCTTCGTTGATCTCTTTAAATTTTTCTTCGGCGGCCTTTTTATCCTTGGCCACATCTGGATGATATTTGCGCGCCAGCTTGCGAAAGGCGCTGCGAATCTCCTCCTCACTGGCTGTTTTCGCTACACCGAGTGTCTCGTAATAATCTCGAAACTGTACGGGCATTTGCTCTCAAGCTTGTGCCTCCGCTCAATTCGCGCAACTGCGATGCGTGTCTGAACGGTGGACTGGAGACCGCGGCTCCTTGTGCTTGGGTTCGATTCGCGCAACTTTTTAAAAGGATGCGTGAGCTGGGAAAACTGGTCGTGATCATTGGTGTGGTCACCACGCTGTTGGGACTGGTGATGTGGAGCGGCTTCGCGCCGAAATGGCTGGGCCGATTGCCAGGTGATATTCGGATCGAGCGTGAGCATTCTGCGTTTTATTTTCCAATCGTCACCTGCATCATCCTCAGCATTGTGGCGAGTTTGCTCTTGTCGATCCTCTCAATCTTCCGGCGTTGATAGCTGCAATCGCCTCGGTATCCCAAAGGGCTGTAGCCACGGGCCTGTCGCCCGTCTGATGTTGCGCGTTGTCTAGTCGTGTGCGAAACGGCCCACAGGGCCGTGGCTACAACCTCTATCCAAACTCAGCTCGATGAACACGTGACGCAGTTACTTCGCTGCCGGCGCTGCCCGCGAATGAAATCGACGCCGGTCTCCGGCGGCGCAATCGTGAGCGATGTAATGATCATCGGCCAGGCGCCCGGTCCGCGGGAACCGGTTCTGCAAAGACCGTTTGCGCATACTGCTGGCAAAACGCTTTTTCGGTGGTTCGAAGAATTCTGCGCGGTAAACGAGGCTACAGTTCGATTGAAGATTTACTTCGCGGCGGTGTGCCGGTGTTTTCCCGGGAAAAGTTCCAGCGGCACGGATCGTGTTCCGGCACCGGACGAGATCCGCAACTGCTCGTCTTGGATGGACGATGAGATTCAAATCCTGCAGCCGCGTCTCATCATTCCCGTAGGCCGACTAGCAATCACGCAATTCATCCACTGCGAAAAATTGGAGAAAGTGATTGGTCGAAAATTCCGAGTCCCACGCGCGGAGCATCGCTTCGATGTGATTCCTTTGCCGCATCCTTCTGGCGCATCTCCCTGGCACAAAATTCCGCCCGGTCGCAGACTGACCGGACGCGCGCTGAAATTGATCGCGCGCCATCCTGCTGTAGCGGCGCTCTGCGAGCGTCGGTGGTAGCGTGGTCTGAATTCGGTGTTGGACGTTGGGCGTTGGGCGTTGGACGTTTTGTGCATGTCTTCGATGATCCCAACCCGCTCAGAGATTCCCGATTCCGACAAATGGGACCTGACGCAGCTTTTCGCTGACGTAAGCAAATGGCAGGAGGATTTCGCCTGGCTTCAGCGAGAGTACCCGAAACTTGAGCAGTGGAAAGGCAGGGTGTGGGAATCGGCACAAACGCTGGTCGCAGTGCTTGAGGTTGAGAAAACGCTCGAGCTGAAGATGGAGCGCGCCCATCACTACGCGTCGCTGCAACTGGCAGAGGACAGCACGAATAACGAATACCTCGCGCGTATCGGACAGCTTCAGAACCTGCTGACCAACATCGGTGAAGCAGCAGCGTTTGTTGTTCCGGAAATCCTGGCAATCGACGACAAAACATTTTCGCAATTCATTGCTGATCCGGCCCTGAAGAATTGGCGAATCAAGTTGCACAAAATTCGAAGGATGAAGCCGCATGTGCTTTCCTTTCCCGAGGAACGCATTCTCGCGCTGGGCAGCGTCGCGCTCAGCGGTTACGACGACACCTTCTCGCAGTTGACCGACGTGGACATGAAGTTTGGCGTTCTGATGGACGAGACCGGACGCGAAAAACCGCTGACCCAAAGCTCGTTCAGCTCATTCCTCGTCAGACGCGATCCCGAACTGCGCAAGCGCGCTTTTCACCAGTTCTACGCCGAATTTCAAGATCATCAGTACACGCTTGCGTCCTCGCTTGCCCACTCAGCCAAGGCAGATGTGTTTCGTGCCAGAGCAAGACACTATTCATCTGCACTCGAGGCCGCGCTGTTTCCAGATGACGTTCCGCTGTCCGTTTACGACGGCTTGATCAAATCAGTCCGCGCGAATTTGGAACCGCTCTTTCAGTATTTTGATTTACGCCGCCGCGCTCTTGGATTGCGCGAGCTGCATTATTACGACACGTACGTTCCGCTGGTATCGGAAATCGAGACGCGGTTCACATTTGACCAAGCAGCCGAAACAGTTTTAAGCGCTCTCGCTCCCCTCGGAAAGGATTACGTCGATGTGCTGTCGGAAGGTTTGCGCTCGAAGCGCTGGTGCGATCGTTACGAAAACAAAGGCAAACGCAGCGGCGCGTTTTCATCCGTCAGTTACGGCGCGCTGCCCTACATCCTGATGAATTACAAGGAGGACGTTTTCGCTGATATTTACACGCTTGCGCACGAGGCCGGTCACTCCATGCACAGTTGGTTCTCGCAAAATTCGCAGCTGTTTCAGGATTACGAGTATCCGATTTTTTTGGCCGAAGTGGCATCGACGTTCAACGAAGAGCTGCTGACGCATCATCTGCTGCAAACAACGAGCGATCCGAAGATGCGGGCTTACATCGTTAACCGGCAAATCGACGAACTGCGCGGCACGCTGTTCCGCCAAACGATGTTTGCTGAATTCGAAAAAATTATTCACGCCATTGAAGAGAGCGGCGGCGCGCTGACGCTTGACGGTTTCAAGTCGGAATACCGCAAACTGCTCGAAACCTATTTTGCTGAGAATTTCGTGCTCGATCCGGAGCTGGATTTGGAATGCCTGCGTATTCCGCATTTCTATCACGCCTTCTACGTTTACAAATATGCGACAGGCATTTCCGCGGCGATCGCGCTGTCGCAGCGGGTATTATCCGGGGAGTCGGGGAGCGTCGATGCCTACCTGAATTTTCTGCGCTCGGGCGGTTCCAAGTTTCCACTGGCGACCTTGAAGGCGGCAGGCGTGGACATGGCCACGCCTGCGCCCATCGAGAGCACGTTACGTTTGTTCGAACAGCGGCTAGCGGAACTGGAAGATCTGCTGTTGTAGCTCCTTGGCGTTACCCTGCAGCGATGCAACTGGAAAGCGGCGAGCTTCTTCAGCGATTGAAACCGCTGTTCCTGGAGAATTTCGAAGAGTTCGGCGAGCTAGGCGCGACGGTTTCGGTTTGGCAAAATGGCAAACCGATCATTGATCTCTGCGGCGGATTTCGCGACGTGCATCGTGAAGAACCGTGGGCCGCTGACACGCTCGTCCTGGTCTGGTCGGCGACGAAAGCAATCGGCAGCGCGTGTGTGTTGCATGCATTGCAAGAACACAATATCGACATTAGCCAACGCGTCGCCGAGTTCTGGCCCGAGTTTGCACAAGGCGGCAAAGAAGAAATCACACTCGCACAGTTACTCTCGCATCAAGCGGGACTTTGCGCTTTGGATCGGCGAGTGGATGTGCTCGACTACGACGCAGTGATTCGCGCCCTGGAAGCGCAAACGCCCTTGTGGCCGCCCGGCGCCGCGCACGGTTATCACGCGCGGACATTTGGATTTCTTCTCGATGAGCTCGTCCGCCGAATCGCCGGAAACATGCTGTCGGACTATTGGCAGGAAAATTTTGCGAGACCGCTCAATCTCGATTTCTGTATTGGCCTTCCGAAAAAGGAAAATTTGCGCGTGGCAACGATGTACGCCGCCAAGAGCGGCAAGCCGCCCGAGCCGAAACAATTTTACGCCGATCTTGTTACGCCAGGCACTTTGGCGCGCAAAACGTTTACGTCACCGTACGGCCTACATGTGATCAGCAAGATGAATGATCCCGCAATTCGGGGACACCCGATCGTCTCCTTTGGCGGGATTGGGAGCGCGTCGGCGCTCGCGAAATTTTATTCCCTGCTCGCCAACGGCGGAAAGTTTGATGGCCAGACTCTCTTTTCAGAAAAGGCGCTCGCATGGATGACTACCACTCTCGGAGAGGGCATGGACCGCGTTTTTCAAATACCGACAGCATTTTCAGCCGGATTCATGAAGGATCCGCGCAACGCAGCGCGAAAAATGATGAGTCCATCAGGCACTTCCTTTGGGCACCCGGGCGCCGGCGGCAGCCACGCCTTTGCCGACCCCGAAAACAAAATCGCATTCGCCTACGTCATGAACCAAATGGAGCAATCGCTCTTGCCGAACGAGAAATCATTGCGCCTGGTGGACGCCATTTATCGTCGCGACTGAGACGTGATGCCGGCTTGATCGCGGCGCGGCATTTTAGTAAGCTCTGAGCGTGCCGGCTGATGACCAGGAAGCGTCATTGACGGGGCTTGGCGGCAACGGGGGCGCCACGTTTGCAATGACGCACTGGAGCGTGGTGCTGGAGGCGCAAGGTTAATCGCCCGCGGCGCAAGAGGCGTTGGGAAAGCTTTGTCGCACCTATTGGCGACCTATCTACGGCTTCGTGCGGCGACAGGGTGCTGGGGCTGAGGAGCGGAAGATCTCACCCGGAATTAGGCGGTCGAACCAATCCCGTGGTTTCCTCTGCTTGAAAAACCGATTCGTGACATCCGGGTCATCCGTGGTTCTCAGGTTTTCTGCATTTCCGCGTAACCTCGCGCCGCCTTTTACGCACGACTCCTCTTTTCCCCTTTTGGTCTGAATCCGCGACAGGAGCGTAACCTCTCATGCGGTTACTTCGCCAAAAGCGCCTTTGCGGTCTCCCGCAAACTTTTTTGCCATACCCGCCAAAATTTTCCGAAGGAAAGGGTAAAGGGCCAGAAGTGAGTTCTCAAAGACGAGAGGTCAAACAAGGCCAAGACAAAAACAGAGGAACAAACTATGAAAACCAAATTAACAGAAACGAAATTCAAATCTGCCTTTGGCGTTGCCGGTCAGTTATTCGTCAGAATGGTATGTCTAGGAGCGTTTATTCTGATCTGCTCCAGCGCGCCCGCACAGAACGTGTTCGTGTCGGGAAGAGATGCCGGCGGCGGCGAGATCTTTAAATTCAGCTGGGATGGTGGGCAAAGCATCTTTGCCTCCGGATTATACAAGCCTTTGGATCTTGCTTTTGACAGCGCGGGCAATCTCTTTTTCGTGGATTACGAGATCTTGGATAACGGCGGCCCCGCCGCGATCTACAAAATCACGCCAAACGGAACGCTAAGCATCTTTGCCTCCAGATTGAGTTACCAGTCGTACCTGGCTGCTGACAGCGCCGGCAATCTGTTTGTGGCGGATTACGACGACGGTGTCATCTATAAGTACAAGCCGAACGGATTGCGAGCCACCTTTGCCTCCGGGTTGTATCATCCCATAGCTCTGGCCTTCGACAGCGCCGGCAACCTGTTTGTAGTCGATAACAGTGTCGGCAACATATATCAAGGCAGCATCTATAAATACAAATCGGACGGATCGCGCGTTACCTTGGCCGTGTTGGATCCGTCCGATCGCCCAGCCGATCTGGCTTTCGACAGCCTAGGTAACCTGTTTATGGCCGATTTGGGCGGTAACATCTATGAATATAGTCTGAGTGGAGTTCTACGTCGGCAAGGTCGCATAACCTTTGGCTCCGTGCCGAACAGCGCAGAAAGTCTGGCCTTTGACAGTGCAGGCAATCTGTTTGTTGTGAATGTGGTGAATGGAGGCGTCGTGAATGGCAATGGCAACGCCGACGCCGTCTATAAGTTCACTCAACAGGGCGTGCGGAGCACGTTCGCCTCCGGACAGGCCCTCGCTGAAACCTTTTCGCATGTAGCTTCCCAGCCACTACCGTGTTGCCAATGAGAGGCCGGGCTCGATGAATCAGCCGCCACGCTTTCAGCGCGTGGCGGCTTTTCTTGTGTAATTCTGTGGCGACTCTTCGTCGCCGAAATTTCGGCAATTGGTCTACCATAGATTCTAGCGCAGTCAGTGTGGTTTGGTCGTAGCCGATCGTCCGTCCTACAAGCCCGGTCACCGGGAAGGCCCTGGGCGGCGCGGCATCACTGTGTTGCGTCTAGCTTTCCGCTTGTGTCCGTCGTTACACGTGACTCTTTGGCCGGATTCATACGATGTCCTGCCGCGCTCGTCGGTCATAACTAGCCGCTGGATTATTCGCCCATGATTGTAACGAAAATTTTCCGGCGATGCGGCGCGCGCCGATGTTCGAAGAGGAAAATGCCCTGCCACGTTCCAAGCTGCATTTTACCATCGACAATTGGAACTGCCTCGCTGGTGCGCGTCAAGACCATGCGAATGTGCGATGGCATATCATCGCTGCCTTCTGAACCGTGCGTGAAGTAATCGGCGTTCTCAGGCACGAGTCGATCAAAGAATTCTTCCAGATCGCTACGCGCGGTCGGATCGGCATTCTCCATGATGACAACGCTGCAACTGGTGTGCTGGACAAAAACAGTCGCCGTCCCATTTCGGACGCCGCTTCTGTCGATCTTTATCTGAATTTCATCGGTGATTTCGTACAGGCCTTTTCCATGGGTGCGGACTTCAAGTTGATCGTGATGGACGTGCATCCTTTAACTTCAAACCCTTTTGTCATTCCGACCGAAGTGGAGGAATCTCTTATTTCATTTCACCGCGGTTCGATCAATCAGAGATGTCTCGACTTCGCTCGACATGACAAGAACATGTTCAGCGGGAAAAATAGCATTGCTGGCAAAATACTCGCGCGTTGATCTCCGCGTCCGCTAGTGGCCTAATAAGTAATGCGAAGCGATCTGGAGCGCGTGCTGTTTGACGAGCAAACGATTCACAAGCGGCTCGATGAACTGGCTGCGCAAATTTCGAACGATTATCGTGACCACGAATTGACGGTGATCGCAGTGTTGACCGGAAGCCTCATGTTCATGGCTGACCTGCTGCGGCGCATTCCTCTCCCATTGAAATTGGATTGCCTGAGTGTGGTCAGTTATCACGGAAAAACGCAAACGACCGGCGAGGTGATTTTCAAGCAAGTCGCCCTTCCTGCCGTAGTCGGGCGCGATGTTTTAGTTCTGGACGATATTCTTGATAGCGGTCATACGCTGGCAGCCATTCGTGAAAAGCTGCAAGCGGCCAAACCGCGCAGTATGCGCGTTTGCGTGCTGTTGAGCAAAAAGAAACAGCGCGCCCGCCATGTGGATGCAGATTATGTCGGGTTCGAAATTGAAGAGGAATTTGTCGTCGGTTACGGGCTCGACTTCATGGAACGCTATCGCAACCTGCCCCACATCGGCGTGCTAAGGAAAGAATTGCTGGAGCAGTCAAGCAGATGAAAATTCGGGTTCAATTTTACGCGCAACTACGCGATCTGATTGGCGTCCGTGAGTTGGAGGTCGATCTCTCGGAAGGCGCGACTATGCGCGAGCTGCTCGACCAAATCTATGCGAAACAACCTGCGCTTCGCTCCCACGACAAGAGCATTTTGATTGGTGCGGGCGTGGAATTTGTCGATCGCAATCATAAATTGAAACCGGGCGAGGAGATTGCCATCATGCCGTCCGTGCAAGGCGGGTGAATCCAAGAGGTCAGACGTCAGATATCAGAGACCAGATTCATGTCGTGGTTTTGATTAGTCTCTGAAGTTTTTGAAATTAGTCGCCACGCCAAAATCACGGGAACGGACGAACTGAATGACAGCCTGTAGCTCATCTTTCTTCTTTCCCGTGACCCGAATTTGCCGGTCCTGCAACTGGCTTTGCACCTTGAAACCCTGTGACTTAATCGCCTGAATAATTTCTTTGGCTTTATTCCCTTCCAAGCCCTGCCGAATTTTCAACTCCTGCCGGCCATGACCGATGGATGAAATGGCAGGCTCGTCCTGTTCGATGTTGCGCAGATCGACGCCGCGCTTGGAAAGTTTACCGATAAGAATTTCGCGTAACCCGCGGAGGTGAGCGGCATCGTCGGCGGTGAGCGTGATCTTGTCTTTTTCGGGAAGAATTTCGGCAGCGACCCCTTTGAAATCGAAGCGAGTCGCCAGCTCTTTGCGCGCCTGATTGATCGCATTGTCGAGTTCCTGGTTGTCCACTTCTGAAATGATGTCGAACGAAGGCATGAGTAAATTTCAAATTTCAACTTCAAATTGGTCAAACAATTTCGATTATGGATTGGCTTCCACAATTTTTATGTTGCCCTCCTTCGCGCGCATTGTAACTGCGGTTTCTCCGCCACCGTGAATGAACATGTCGATTTTTGTGATCTCTTTGGTCCCGCGCTGCGCTGGTTCCTCGAAATCATTTTCAATTTTTCCGTGCCCCGTTTCTGCAACCAGATGACAAACAACATCAATTGGAAGGAAGGCCCAGGCATTTCCGTGCTCGAGATTTGCTTTAATTGAAAATTTTCCCGGCTCCCACCAATCGTAAGCAAGGGTGAGCGTGCCGCGATCCAGGGTGAGCGCGACATTGCCGAAGCAGTTGTGAGCAAACATTCGCCCACTCCCCAGGCGCGCGCGCACTCGTTGGCTGCGCATTCCATCCACCAGAACTTCGCCATCCTCTAATTCCAGGCGTGCGAGATTGGCCGTTGCCGGAAGAACAATGGTGTAATCAACTGTGCCGGAGCGGTCGGACAGCGCCCATTTCGGTTGGGGCGGGAATTTGGTGTTGATTGAAGCGGAGCCTGGCTGGACGGAGACATCGACCGCGATCTGTTTCAGTCGCTCGCGGGTGTATGCTCGCTTGACGGCTTGCACTCGCATCTCGTTTGTGTTCGAACCGTAAACGAAGACTGCGCCGTCGCCATTCATGACTGTGACGTTCGCGTTCGGTTCAATCGTGTAAATCTGCTCGAACGTTTCCTCAAGTGGGCGATGCGCCGCGGACCCGCAGCCCGCAAGTGTCGACAATAATGCAGCTAATAAGAGTCGAATGCCTTGTTGATTAATAGCCGCTGATCGCACGCGCGAATTCCATCACTGCATGTGCGTTGTTGATCAAGGGGAGAAATGCCGTCAGCGCAAGAACCGCCCAAAGCGAGGCTTCACCCCAAAAATCCTGGCGCGCTTCGCTCTTGTAGTAATCGCCTGTGATATTCCAGAACGACCGTGGACGAGTGTGCAGATAATGTGCACTCGACCCCTCGAAGGCGACAGAATGGTAATTGTAATCTGTGACTGGCGAGCGTCGGCTTCTGCATTTGCCGCCGTCAAATGAGTCGCGGCGGTGGGAAGTGATGATTGTTGGGAATATCGGTTTCATAATTCTTTGTTTCCTATGAGATGCGCTGCGCGTCTGAATTGGATTCAAAAAATTAGCGCATACGTCTCGCTTGCGTCCCTTAACGGGATCGCAAGCCGGAGGCTCGCTACTTTGCGCCCCGCGCTTGGCTCTAAAGCAGGGTTTGCTTGCGCGCCACGCTTCTCATAATATCGGCCACGGAAATTGTGCGGAAGCTGTCTCGATTCTGGTGGCAGGGCCTGCTTGTTATCGCAGCGGTTGTAGCCGCAAGCGTGCTCACATTGATTTCACTCCGCGATTTCCAGCGCGAAGCGGTACCGCCGGAGAATCGTCCCATCCAATCGCAGATCGCCGGTTATGTGAGCTCGAATGCCTGCCGCGCGTGTCATCCCGGGAATTATGCGAGTTGGCACGCGTCTTTTCATCGCACTATGACCCAGGTGGCAACGCCGCAGAGTTTGCCGCCTGACATGGACAAGCTCGAGCTTGCATACAACGGCCGCGAATACAAAGCAGAGCGACGGGGCGACAAGCTGTTTGTCCGTATGCGGCCAGAAGGCGGCAGCTATGGTGAACCGCAGCAAGCCGTACTGGTGACCGGTTCGCACAATCTGCAAATTCTTTGGCTGGAGACGGGCCAGGGCCGGACCCTGCAACAATTTCCCTTTGGTTACATCGTTGCCGAGAAAATGTGGGCGCCAGTGAGTGAGACCTTCCTGCTTCCGCCGAATATGAAGGAATATTATTCGACGGGAGCATGGAATGGCGCATGCATGGATTGCCACGTTACGGAGGGGCAATCCCGATTCGTCTCGGGGTTCAAGTGGGATTCGCAGGTGGCCGAGTTCGGGATCGCGTGCGAAGCCTGCCATAGTGAAGGGCGCGAGCACATCGAGCGCAACCGTAATCCGTTTCGCCGTTTCAAAATTCATCTCACAACGAGATCCGACCCGACCGTGACCAATCCGGCAAATTTGAAAGGTCCGGAATCCGGGCTGGCCTGTGGACAATGCCACAGTGTCTGGGCTTTCAATGACATGGAGGACAAGATCGATTTCAATCGACACGGAGCTGCTTTTCGTCCCGGCGCCCGCGATCTCTCGCAGCGCTTCGTGGTCCAACCCAACGCTCGGGATCACTCTGAACAAAAGGATTTCATTCGCCGGAGCGAGCCGGATTTTTTTCACAACAGATTCTGGGGCGACGGGATGATTCGCGTGACCGGGCGCGAATTCAATGGCGTACAGGCCTCGCCGTGTTTTCGCGGCGGCGACTTCTCCTGCATTTCATGCCACGAGATGCATCTCGACTCACCCGGCCAAACCGATACGAGAACGTGGGCGCGCACTGCTCAGTTAAAACCGAAAATGGATTCGGATGACGCCTGTTTACAATGTCACAAGGACATGAGCGCCAGACTCGTCGCCCACACGCATCATCCCGCGGAATCATCCGGCAGCCGCTGTTACAACTGCCACATGCCGCGCACAACCTTCGGGCTGCTGCACGCGATGCGCAGCCATCAGGTCTCGTCGCCGACGGTGCAGGAGAGCATTGCCTATGGACGGCCGAACGCTTGCAATCTCTGCCATCTCGATCAAACACTCGGATGGGCTGCGCAGCATTTGCAAGCATGGTATAACCAGCCTGTGCCGGAACTTTCCGAGGACGATCGCACCATCGCTGCGGCGGTGCAGTGGATCTTGAAAGGCGATGCTGGCCAGCGCGCACTTGTTGCCTGGGGCATGGGGTGGGAGAGCGCCCAAAAAGTTTCGGGACGCGACTGGCTGTATCCTTACCTGATCTACACGTTGACCGATTCCTATGCCGCAGTGCGTTTCGATGCTTGGAAATCGCTTCGAACGCTGCCCGGGTTCTCTGACTTTTCGTTTACCTACACCGCGCCCGATCAAACGCTGGGCGAAGCGGCGACGCGCGCTTACGAAAAATGGTTGGGCACGGTGCGCAGCCCGGAGGCAGTCTATCGGCGAGAAACGGCCATCGATTCAGACGGCCGCGTTCAGCAAGATGTTTTCAAAAGATTGCGGAGCGCGCGCGACGAGAAACCAATTTTTCTCGCAGAATGAGTCGTCCTTCGAAACCTGCGCCGCCCGGCGTGCAGCTGGCTGACCGCAATTTGCGCTTCGGTTGGTGGTCGCTTCTCGTCTTTTTATCACTCGGGGCGATTCTCGAAACGCTGCACGGTTTCAAGATCGGATGGTATGTCGATGTCGGGAACGAAACGCGGCGACTCATGTTCACGCTTGCTCACGCCCACGGAACCCTGCTGGCGGTCGTGAACATCGCCGCTGGCCTGACCGTGCGAACAGTGGAGCGCTTTACCCTGCGACCATCGGTTTCCTTCTCATTGATTTTGGCGGCGATCCTTTTGCCGGCGGGATTTTTCCTTGGCGGAATTATCATCTACGACGGCGACCCCGGCCTCGGCGTGTGGCTGGTGCCTGTCGGGGCGGCATTATTGTTTTACAGCATAGCGCGAATCGCGCTCGATTTATCCAAGCGCAACTAGCCGCTGCTAGACCCACAGCGTGCGATCGAAGGTGCGATATTGAATCGCTTCGCTGACGTGCTCGGGAGAGATGTCGCTCTTGCCGTCGAGGTCGGCGATCGTGCGGGAGACCTTCAAGATACGATCGTAAGCACGGGCGCTTAAGTTGAGTTCGCTCATTGCCACGCGAATCAATTCCTGTGAATCCTGGGTGAGCTTGCAGTGCTGTTTCAGCTGGCGCGTGGCCATGCGCGCGTTGCAATTTACCTTCGGGTCATTGCGAAAACGCTCTTGCTGGCGTTCGCGCCCGCGCGCGACGCGCTCGCGAATCGTCGCCGAGGATTCTTCAGCGCGCTCGCTGGCGACATCGCGATATTCGACGGCGGGTACTTCGATGTGCAGATCGATGCGGTCGAGCAAGGGTCCCGAAATACGTTGGCGATATCGCTGCACCTGTACCGGGCCGCACCGGCATTCGCGTTTGAGATCGGCGAAGTAGCCGCACGGGCACGGATTCATGGCGGCAACCAGCATGAACTCAGACGGAAACGTCACGCTGCCTGCCGCGCGCGACACAGTGACTTTCCCATCCTCAAGGGGCTGGCGCATTACTTCTAATGCCGACCTTTTGAACTCCGGCAGCTCGTCGAGAAAGAGAACGCCGTTATGCGCTAGGCTTACCTCACCCGGATTTGGGAACGTGCCGCCGCCGAGCAGACCAATGTCGCTGATGGTGTGATGGGGTGGGCGGAACGGTCGCGTGGAGACGAAGGATTCTTCGGTATCGAGGAGGCCGGCGATGCTGTGAATCTTTGTCGTCTCAATTGCCTCGTCGAGGGAGAGGGGCGGAATGATGGTAGGAATGCGTTTAGCCAGCATTGATTTCCCCGAGCCAGGGGGACCGATCATCAAGACGTTGTGACCGCCGGCCACTGCCACTTCAATGGCGCGCTTTACGTGGCTCTGCCCTTTGACGTCGCTAAAATCGACGTCGTAACTTTGATGCGTGGCGAAAAATTTGCTCAGATCAGCGCGCGTGGGAAGCAGGGCGATTTCGCCGCGCAAAAATGCAAATGTTTGCCGCAGATTTTGCACGCCGTAGATGTCGATCTTGTTCACCATCGCGGCTTCGAGCGCATTCGCTTCTGGCACAAACAACGCACGCTTGCCGCGCCGTCGCGCCTCCAGAGCGACCGGCAATACGCCTTTGACGGCGCGTACTGAACCGTCCAAGGCGAGCTCACCAACGAAGCTAAAATTCTCAAACGGCGAACTATCCAATTCCTCGGTTACGGCGATCATTCCCAGAGCGATCGGCAAATCGAAGCTCGGTCCTTCCTTTTTAATGTCGGCCGGCGCGAGGTTGATGGTAGTGCGTCCGCGGGGCCAATAATAGCCGCTGTTTGCAATGGCAGTGGTGACGCGATCGCGGCTTTCCTTCACTGCTGTGTCCGGTAACCCAACAATAACAATGTTCGGGTCTCCGCCCGCTCCGTTTACTTCGATCTCAATTTCGTACGCATCGACGCCGTAAACAGCAGCAGAATAAATTTTCGCCAGCATCACGATCGCGAGAGTCGCAGAAAATCACATCATGGAAAAGCGCAAATAGCCCTTAGAGATCGGGCGCGACTGAAGCCTGTAAGACGGGTTTAATATTATGGACATTCCGTAGAAAGACTGGGCGAAATAGGCCGGCAAAAAAAAATTGAACAACAGGCGTCAAAAGGGTGTCACAGATTCGAATATTTAACCTTGTTAAATACTTCTCTGGATGCTACAACGCGTGATCGACAGTTCACCGGCGAATAAAATGTACAGGCAGTTATTCCAATCTCCCCGAAAGAACGATGAAAAAGAGTTATATGGCTGCTGAAGATAGCGATACCGGAATTAAGATTTACCTGCGCGAGATCGGGCAAATCCCGCTTTTGACCCCGCAACAGGAGATCGAGCTGGCCGCTAAAATTAAGAAGGGCGATCGCGAAGCTCGCGCGCTGATGATCCGGTCTAATCTGCGCTTGGTAGTCAAGATCGCGCATGACTACGCGAACCTTGGCCTGCCGCTGCTGGACCTGATTTCCGAAGGCAACATCGGCTTGATGAAGGCGGTGGAACGCTTCGACCCTGCAAAGGGCGGAAAGCTCAGCACGTACGCTGCGTGGTGGATCAAGCAGTCCATCAAGCGAGCGCTGGCGAACCAGAGCAAGACGATCCGTCTGCCTGTGCATCTGGTGGACAAAATCTCCAAGATGCGCCGGGTTTCCTTGCAGATGAGCGAAGAGCTTGGCCGCGAACCTACCGATGACGAACTGGGCGATGAGATCGGCATCGCCAGCGGAAAAGTTTCGCAACTCAAGACCGTGTCGATTCGTCCAGCTTCGCTCGACGCGCCGATCAGCGACGATGATTCGACGGAGTTCGGCGAGATCGTCGGTGATGAGGATGCTCAAACGCCGTTCGAATTGTTGCGTGACAAGAACCTGCGCAACGAGGTCGGGGGTTTGCTTGACGTGCTCGATGATCGCGAGAAGAAAATCATCTTCCAGCGGTTTGGCCTGGACGGTGGCAAGCCCAAGACGCTCGAGGAAGTCGGCAAGAAATTCGGTGTGACGCGGGAGCGCATCCGGCAGTTGCAAAACATCGCGCTCTCGAAGCTTCGCCGCGCTCTAAGCAAGAAGGAGCGTCCGGTGGACGTCGAATTGCCGGTGGAAGCTTAAAGCCGGATCGCTTTCGTCGCTTTGGAACGCGCGGGCCTGAAGTCCGCGCATTTTTTTATTCTGCCGGCACGTGGGCTTGTTTCGCCCTCATCCCGAGCGAAGTCGAGGGGTCCCCGTGGAAGAACACCCGTGGGTAATTAATTATGCGGCACGTCGTGTGGGGCGTGCCGCGCACAAGACCACGTTTCCTTGCTTATCGCCCTCCCTTTTTCTCTGCCTGCTGAACGATCGCCAGGTGTTGCTTTAGCGTCGGGAGGGTTTTCGAGGCCCAAGCTTTGAGCTCGCTGTCATTGCTGCTCTTTGCGGCTCTTTCGAACTCGGCAATATCAGCCCTGTGGGTCTCATCCAGCAGTTTCAAATACGTTCTGTCAAAATCCCCGCTGCCCAGGTTTTGCGCTCTCACACCGCTGGTATTGAATGTAACGCCTTTGCGCTTGGCCAGCGCAGTCAGCTCATTGTTGAGCCGCGTATGATCGGCAACCATGCGCGCGGCGATGCTCTTTACCTCCGCGCTTTTTGCCTGTTTCTCGGCCATCTTCCCATTCTCTACCTCCTGTGCGCCGCCGCCTGCTGCTTTCTGGATAAAGTTCACGTCCTTCTGGCTCATTTTCACCGTGGTGGTTGTGCCGGGGGGTGCTGGCGTGCCTCCCTCCGATTTTGCATGAAGATGAGGGTTGCTCCCGATCCCGCTGTCGATTTGAGCGCGGACGGTTCCGATAACGCAGATGCTGCTGACCGCGATCACAGCCGCTGCGATCGTTGAGAGTGGTATAAGTTTTGGTTTCATAAGAGGCTCCTTGTTAAGATGATCTTCTATAAGCACCGGCTGAGCCGGCATTTGGGAATCGCATCTTCGCATCAGCTTGGACGCGACTCCGCACACAAAATTCATACAAAAATCGGCGTGTGACAAGACTGGGGATTTTTTATCCCGGAGGGCTTTGAGGCGTGGAAAATTCCATCACGCATGCGGGATATTCTGTTCGTAGGAACTTTCTACTCGTTGCGCCACATCCCTGTAGCCGTAATCAACTTCGTAAATCTGCTTCATACAGACGAGCGATTTTTCCTCTTCGCCCATCCGCTCATAAACGAGGCCCAGATTATAGACGATCTCCTTCTTCATCGCATTCATTGGTAAAATTTCCTTCGACGCTTCCTCGAGTTGCTTCATCGCAAGATCAAGCATCTCAAGTTCGCCATAGCAGCAACCGAGCAGGTTCATCGCTTTCAAGCGCGCATGTGGATTTTGCCGTGCGCGTTGTAGCTCCGGCACCGCCTCGCGAAAACGCCCGGCATCAAAAAGGTTTTCACCCAACTCGAATCGAAGCTGGAGATCGGTCGGATTCCGTGCCACTCGCTCCCGCGCATCGTCGATGAGGATTTCTGCACGTTTGATTTTGGCGGCTTTTAATTGCTCGGACTTTTTCGCATACGATTCATTTGCTTCATCGTGCCTGGAGAGAAATTCCTCGTGCGCAGCAATCTCCTGTTCGAGGCATTTGATTTTCAGATCGGAAGCTTTTCGAGCCAATCCGGTGTCCGCGCCCTTGGTTAAATCGGCAGCGCACTGATACCAGCCAATTGCCGCCGCGAAATCTTCCTTTTGCTCGTTCAACGCCCCCAAGCGTCGCACCAGATCAACATTTGCCGGTTCCGCTTTATGACGCGCGTAGGCTTCGGCAATTTGTTGCTCGAGCGCTTCCCCGGTCAACCGCAGGCGGCTCTGTTGCTCGAGTGAAATTGCTTCCTCTTTGTCCTTGATCAGATCGCGATAACTTTCAGCCTGCGTCCATCCACCGCGCTTCATGGATGCATGCGCCGACGCGTCTTTGCCCAGACGGAGCGCATCAGCATCGAGCGGATCTATCGCGGTGATTTGATTATAGACCTCCACCTCCTGATCGCTGTCTCCCAGCTCGTGATACAAGCGCCCAAGCTCGTACAGCACCTTGACGTCGCGGGGATTTTCCTCGAGCAGCGTGCGCAGCGCGAAAACTCCGATCTCCGGCCAGCCCGCCGCCAACGCGGCTTCTTTCAAAACCAGACTGGCCTGGCGATTGTAAGGCTCTGCTTCCAGAACCTTCTCCAATATTTCAACCGCGTGTTTCGGATCTTTTTTGATTTGTCGCTGCGCCTTCATCACACCTACCGGCGTAATTGAGATGCCAAAAAAACTTTTCTTCGCCGATTTGCTTCTCATTACCTCGGTGCGCCGCAATAGTTCACGGCCCGTGAGAAATTGAGGCTCTTGCTTGAGGATCTCCTGCAAGAGTGAAATTGCGTAGCCGAAATTGCGCAGCTCGATCGCTGCCACGGCCTTGAGCCACATGGCGCGCAACGCTTCGCTCAACTCCTTCTCGGTTTTAACTGCCATGTTCGCGGCAAAGCTTATCACAAAAACGCAACGCATGCGTCATGCGCGATGGAACTTCGCGCTGAGATGAATAAGCTAGTCACAGCCTAAAGCAGATCCAACTGCGGCTTCTCCGGTTGCGGCATGCCTTTGGTCGATCTTTTCCGTTTGGCGGGCTCCGCAGCTGCGTCACCAGGCTTTTCCAGGTGCGCGAGAATTTCTTTTGCGCGGTCGAGAATCTCCTTTGGCAAGCCGGCGAGGCGCGCGACGTGGATTCCGTAACTTTTGTCCGCACCGCCGGGAACGATTTTGCGCAGGAAAATAATTTGCTCATTCCATTCGCGCACGGCGACGTTGAAGTTGCAGACACCGCTACGGTCCTCGGCGAGTTTCGTTAGCTCGTGGTAATGCGTGGCGAACAACGTTCGCGCTCTGATCGTATCGTGCAGAAACTCGGCCACACTCCACGCGATGGAAAGCCCGTCGAAGGTCGATGTACCCCGGCCGATTTCGTCGAGGATCACCAGACTGCGTCCGGTGGCGTTGTTGACGATGTTCGAGGTCTCGTTCATTTCCACCATGAACGTTGACTGGCCTCGCGCGAGATCATCGCTTGCGCCGACGCGGGTGAAGATGCGATCAACGACACCAATCTCTGCGCTCTCCGCCGGCACGAAGCTCCCGATGTGCGCCATCAGCGCGATCAGCGCGACCTGGCGAATATAAGTGGATTTGCCAGCCATGTTTGGCCCGGTAACGATCGCCAGCCGCAGGTTCTCCCCGTCGAGGGACGTGTCATTCGGCACGAACTTCTCTTCTACCAGAGTTTGATCGAGCACGGGATGCCGCCCGTCTTTGATGACCAGCCGCAACGTTTCATTCAAAGTCGGTCGGCAGTAACGGAAAAGCCGCGCGGTTTCTGCCAGCGCGCAGATCACGTCGAGAACCGCGATTGCCTCGGCAGTTTGCTGGATTGGGCCGAGTTCGCGCAAAGTTTCGTCGCGCAGTTTTTGAAAGAGCTGGTATTCGAGCTGGCGGGCGCGTTCGTCTGCGCCAAGGATTTTTGCCTCTATTTCCTTTAACTCTGGCGTTACGAAGCGTTCCCCGCCCACAGTGGTTTGCTTGCGCGTGTAATGCGCAGGCACGTTCGCCAGATTCGATTTTGTAACTTCGATGAAATACCCGAAGACCGAGTTGTAACGCACCTTCAGCGACTTGATTCCCGTCGTTGTGATCTCGCGCTCCTGTAGATGACTGATCCAATTTTTCCCTTCACGCGACGCCTGCCGCAACGCGTCAAGGTCTGCATCATAGCCGTCACTGAAAATGCCGCCTTCTTTTAGCGCGAGCGGCGGACCATCGACTAACGCCTTAGCCAGTTTCTCCGCCAGTGCCGGCATTTCGTGAATTTGGTGTTGAAGATACAATGGTAGGGCGGGCTCGCCGAGCCCGCCGCCTTCCTGTATCTTCGGCGCGCCCGGCGGTCGCGCCCTGCCAAATTCGATTCGCTCGATCAATTTCGCCAACTCGCCTTTTAATTTCGGGATTTGTTGAAGCGAAGTTTTGAGCGCGACCAAATCGCGCGCGTTGCCCGAGGCCTGGCTTAAGCGCCCGGCCGCGCGTTCGATGTCGCGGATCGATTTCAACTCGGTGCGGATCGATGCGAGCAGGTCCGGCTCCTGCAGTAGATCGGCAATCATCTGCTGACGCCGGTCCAGCTCGGCCAGATTGCGCAGCGGCTGCAAGATCCAGAAGCGCAATTTGCGTCCGCCCATAGGTGTGATCGTGCGGTCAAGGACAGCGAGCAGGCTGATGCCTCGCGCGCTGCGCGATTCAACCAAGTCGAGGTTGGTTTGGGTTGCAGCATCGAGCAGGACGTAATCCGCGGGCGCATCGCAGCGCAGCGAGGTCAGGTGATCGACTTTTCGCCGGAGTTGGTATTTCAAATAATGGACAATCGCGCCCGCAGCGGCGACGGCCTGCGACATTTGCCCGCAGCCAAATCCGTCGAGCGATTTGACCTTGAAATGTTCGCACAAGGTGAAGACTGCCTGTTCGGGCAGAAACGCGTAGCTGTCGTAGCCAAGCGCATTCGGGATTTCCTTAAACTGCTGCTGTTGCTCGTCGCTGACGATAAGCTCCGAAGGCGAAACCCGCGCAAGTTCGTCTAGCAGCGATTGTCGATCTTGCGTCTGCGTCAAGCGGAACTCGCCCGTGCTGAGATCGGCATACGCCAAGCCGAAGACGGCGCCATCGGCATAGATCGCGCCGAGATAATTGGCGCGTTTCGATTCGAGCAAATCGAGATCGCTCACTGTGCCTGCGCTGATGATCTGAGTGATATCGCGTGAAACAATTTTTCCCGGTTGCGGTTGGCTGGTCTGATCGCAGATCGCCACGCGCCGCCCGGCTTTGATGAGTTTCGCGATGTAGCTTGGTGCTGCGTGATAGGGCATGCCGCACATCGGGACGCCGTTGCGTTTGGTCAACGCGACGTTGAGCAGACCGGATGCTTCCTTTGCGTCTTCAAAAAACAGCTCGTAAAAATCGCCAAGGCGAAAGAGCAGGAGCGTATCGGCCGGAATACTGGTCCGCAGCCGCCGGTACTGCTGCATCATTGGGGTGAGCGCGTCCCGCATCATTTCAGAATTAAATCACGCTGCGCGAATTGCGAGTTTGGAGTGCGAATTAGTAAAAGTTCCTTGTCTGCCTGAGAGTGTTTGTCTCTAGTCGGGCGCCAGGCTTCATGAATTTCTTTGTTCGTTCATCAGAAGTGAGTGGCTCAAATTGAGTGCGCAGTAAGTGAGTGACGGTGCCGAAAACCTCAAAAAGTGGCGACGAACAAATTCACGTCCTGAACCGGTCTTCAGATAGCGTTCAAAACGGTGAGCTTTAGCCTTAGACCGAAACGCGACTGCGGTTTTAGTTTTCCACGATTGTGCTCCGTGACTCGGGCGTTGAGGTCGTCTGTTCGCTAACGAGTGTCTAACCATACTGGAACGCTTCCATTAGACGGCGCCCTTTGAAGAGCGGATCATGAACACAGAAAGGTGGCATGCCAAGCCGTAGTCTCGCAGCGCTCAAACAATGTGATCTTACGTGGCCCGCCTTCGTTTTACTCCGGCGTGGCAGCCTTCGCTCTTGCTGCGCTAAGTCCAGATCACAGGTGCTTTTTAACGAATGCGCGGCCAGAATGCGACTTCAAATACTTTTCCAGTTCAGCAGCACGCTTTTTGATCGGACATGCCGATATATGTCTTGAGCGTCCACGGCCTCCACTTGGATGTGTGCGGAATACCGCCGGCGTTATGCCGTTTCATTCGCTCCCGGAGATCCTTTGTCAATCCCGTGTAGAAGCGCTCGGGATCGACTTCGCTTTGCAAGATGTAGACGTAAGTAAAGGCCATGAATTCGAACCGGCTTGCCGGGGCGTAGATCGCGACATGGGTGTGTTAAGCCAGAAAGGTCCGGCTTCGCCACAGGCTACGCCGCGACAGGCTTCGCTCGCCACTTCGTCGCGAGCGAAGCCTGGAGGCGAGGGGAGTTGAACCCCTGTCCTCGTCGCCATCCGCGCACACATCTACATGTTTATCCGGCGATAAATTCTGAGGAGCCAAGCCATGCACCGGCACACTGCCGGCTCCCGAGCGTCCACGAAATCGATTCACAAACCGGCGCGGTCGCTCCGCCGATTTGCCAGCCTGCTGTCCACGTTTGCCGCCGTAGCAGGCGTCCAGCGTCAAACGTCGCGATCAATTAAGCCGCGAGAGCAAGATCTTCGTGATTTGCTTTTATTTTTTTGGTCCGGTTTTTAACGAGGCCAACGAACCATCCTCGACATGCCGCCTGCGCTTCCAACGATGAGTCGAAGCCAGTACGCCCCCTTTTTGTGCTTGAACAATTACGGCTTTTTACCGTCTGATGCAACAGCCCGAGCGTTCCGGGGAGCGGAATTGAATGGCCATCGAAATAACATCTGATTCTTTCGCTCGAGCCCGGTTGGAAGAAACACTTGCTTACGAAGAGAGCCCGCCCGGAACTCTTTCGGAGTTGTCGCCCACTGTGAAATCCGTTTCGCGATTTCGATTTTGGCGTCTGCCTGCACGATGGACGCGCCGTAATTTCAGCAGTCGCGCACCCGAGCTTTCAGGCGGCGACGCGATCGTCATTTCCATCCCCAACAGCGGTCGCACCTGGGTGCGAACGTTTCTGTGCGCTTATTTTTGCGCTCGCTACGAGCACCCGTTCTCTCTTCATCCCGAAACGTACCACGACTCGCGGATACCTCGGATTATCTATACGCATGACCTGTATGAGCATCACACAAAGACGCGTTGGTGGGAGCGCCTCCGGGGCAAATTTTTAGTCCCGCCTGGGCAAATCAACCGAGCCAGAATTATTTTGCTCACGCGCGATCCCCGGGACGCATTCGTTTCGCACTACATTGAAATGACGCGACGAACGGCCGAGACAGCCAATGAGCTCAAGAGCCAGGCCGTGGGAGACGCGCTGCGCGATCCGATCTTCGGCATTGTTCTGATCATTGAAACGATGAACGCATGGCTCACGGAATTCGCGCGGCGGTCCGATTGTATACTCGTCCGCTACGAAGATTTGCATGCGACTCCAAACGAACAATTCCATCATGTGCTTGCCGCAGTCGGTGAAACCGAGCCGCAAGCGCGTCATTTCGAAAATGCGTTGGAATTCTCGCGTTTTGGTAACATGCGCAAGATGGAAGCTTCGCTGGATTACGACCGGCAACTTCTCCAGCCCGGCGATGTGAACGATCCCGAATCGTACAAGGTGCGTCGCGGCAAGATCGGCGGATACGTTGACTACCTTGATCCAATTGACGTCGAGTACGCAGACCAAGCGATGTCGGCATTGGACCCGAGGTTCGGCTACCAGAAATAGACCGCAAACCAAGCCTGCTTTTTTCCCTGCGTGCGTCCAAGATAACGTTCACCAATGTGCGGCATAGCCGGCTACGTCAGTTCGAAAGAAGGTAATGATCCAGGCTGGCTTCTGCGTCCGGTGGCCAATGCGATGCGCCACCGCGGGCCTGATGACGAAGGTTATTTTCAGGAGCCTGGCGTCGGTCTGGCGGTGCGGCGACTTAGCATTGTCGATCTTGTCTGTGGCGGTCAGCCGATCTCAAACGAGGACGGGACGATCCATGTCGTCTTCAACGGCGAGATTTACAATTACATCGAATTGCGCACCGATTTGGAAAAGCGCGGGCATCGGCTGAGCACGCGCGGCGATTCGGAAACATTGGTTCATCTTTACGAAGAACACGGAGTGGAGATGCTTCGCTTTTTGCGCGGCATGTTCGCTTTCGCGCTGTGGGATTCGCGCAAGAAACTGTTGCTGCTGGCAAGAGATCGCCTCGGAAAAAAGCCGCTCAACTACGCGATAACTGACGGTGCTCTGTACTTTTGCTCGGAGTTGGCGCCACTCCTGGACCAAAAGCTCGCCTCATGGGAGATCGATCCCGACGCGCTCGCGTCGTACCTGATCTTTGGCTTCATTTCCGCTCCGCAGACAATCGTAAAACAAATTAAAAAACTGCCTCCGGCGCACTACTTGGTCTGGCAAGCTGGCCAGGTAAAAGTGCAGCGTTACTGGTCGTTCGATCAATCGGAGAAAATTGTTTGCAGTTACAATGAGGCGCTTGGTTTATTACGAGAGAAGCTCGACGAAAGCATCCGGCTACGGCTTCGCAGTGACGTTCCGGTAGGTCTGTTGCTGAGCGGTGGACTTGATTCCAACACTTTGCTGGCGCGCCTCGTCTGCGGCATCGGGCAGAAAGTGAAGGCCTTCACGATCGGATTCACGCAGAAGGAATATGACGAATCGGAGATTGCTCGTGCGTCAGCGAGGCATTTCGGAGTGGAACATCATCTCTTGGTTGGGAACACCGATTTGTTGAAGCTGCTCCCGGATGTGGTGCGACATTACGGCGAACCCTCGGCGGATAAATCGGTGCTGCCAACCATGCTCTTGTGCGGCCTGACAAGTCGTTATGTGAAAGTCGCATTGAGCGGCGACGGCGGCGACGAAGCTTTTGCCGGGTATCCGAAGCACTGGCTCAAGAATTGGCAGCATCATGTGTCCGATTTTTTTCCATCGGGCTGGCGCGAGCGTTGGACTCTGGATTCGATGAAAGGCGGATTTTGGCAGCAAGCTAAAATAATGGAGAAGCTGCGGCGCAGCCTGCTTCCAGAAACGCGCAGCCTGTTTTCGGGTGAGTTCTTCTCCGGTCGTTTTTTTCAATCGATCGCGACGCCATTGCTTCAAGGACGAAGCACCTCCTTCCTCAGCGCCCTGGTGCACAAATTCTGGAGCGGCAAGCTCAGTGCGTTCGACCGAATTCTTCACTGGGATAACACCGAGCCGCTGCCATATTCGCTGTTGACCAAGCTCGACATCGCCAGCATGGCATGCAGCCTCGAGGTGCGTTCACCATTTCTCGATCATGAATTTGTCGAACTTTGCGCGAAGCTACCGCGCCGCTGGAAGGTAAACGGCAAAAGAGGCAAGCTAATATTGCGCGACCTTGTCGCGCCGGGTTTGCCGCCAGAGGTGCTAGGTGCGCCGAAACGGGGCTTTTCCGTTCCGCTGGCGCAGTGGTGGCGCAACGAAGCACGGCAGCAGATTCGTGACGGCCTCTTCCCCATTCACTCGGCGCTCCAGCCGTTCATCGAGGAAAAAGCAGCCGCTCATCTCCTCGATCAACATCAGGCTGGGCGCGTCAATCATGCCCAGCGATTATGGAACCTTTGGATTCTAAATGAATGGGCGCGCACCTTCTTGAGGAATTAAAGAGGTTTTCGGGAGCGGAATTGCTCGTGGTCGATCAAGCCTGGTAGTTTCGCCGAAAATATGGTGCTGTGCATTTATTCAGCGAGTTCTCCAGCTCGATATTCGCTTCGGCTATCGAGCCGTCCCAGAACGCTAGGCACTCGAGTTTTCCCGATTTGAGAACATCCGAAAGCTGGAGGCTGCCGGAGCGTTTGATTCGAAAATCCCGCATCCAGGCGACGTGCGCGATCCTGAATCGTTCAAGGTACGCCGCGCGGAAAAGTAGGAGGCTATCGCGAATACCTTTCGGTCGAGGATCAGAAATACGCAGCGGATGCATTGATGAAGCTTGATCCCCGATTCGGCTACAACTCCTGAAGCATTCGGACCAGACTCTGTGCAGCGTTGCGACGCCGATAATCTGCCAGCCTGCCTCGCGATTCTAGCAGCACGTCGCTTTCACCGAACAGCGCAGCAAATCCGCTTTCTGCATACGGCCCGAACCAATCATCCTTGCAGTTCGTGATCAGCCACCAGCTCGCATATCAGGGGCGAGTTTCGGTGCTAAATGTTTTTTGGGAAAAATACAGTTGACTCGTATTCCCTACTCGAATAGTAGGAGATCATAAATCATATCGGATTAGTAGACATTCACAAAACTTGGGAAGCCAAATTATGAAACAGCTGATTGGATTGATTCATTTGGGTGCTTTGACTGCGCTTTACGTCGCGCTGTACGGCGCACATCGGCAAACACAGGCAACACATAATCATCATTCCCAAAAACCAGATCGTCAGGCTGGACCAGAGGGCGAACTGGTTTTGCTGGGCTTGGACGGAACCGTCATTGCACGAGAAGTAAATCTCGCGCCGCACGGAACGTAACGAGGGCGTTGATGGCGGCGCATTTCGAACCGTGCATGCGTAAGAATAAAACATGAAACTTTCTAAACGTGGCGAATACGCGCTCCGAGCTCTTATCGATCTCGGTATTGCCTGCGAACTCGGCTGGCCAATGCTGCAGGTAAGCGAGCTGGCCGCTAAGGAAAAACTGCCGATCAAATTTCTCGAGCAGATTTTTGCACAGCTCAAGGCGGCCGGATACGTGAAAAGCAGACGTGGAAAGTTTGGCGGTTATTCGCTCGCGCGTTCCATGAAACGGATAAAATTTGGCACCGTTATTCGGTTAATTGACGGGCCGCTGGCGCCGATCCGTTGCGTTAGCGCCACATCCTATGCGCGCTGCTCGTGCCCAGACGAAGTGCACTGTGGCTTGCGAATGTTGATGCTCGACGTCCGGAACGCCATCAGCGCAATGCTCGATCGCTTCACTCTCGCAGACATCGTCGGGATCACGCTCCGCAAATATCGTCGCGATAAAGTCACGCCGCCTTTCCTCCATAGGTCGATCCCGCTCGCATCGGTGTTGTCCAAGGAGGGTGAGCCGCCGATTCGTGGCAGGAGCAGAGTGGAGGGATTGAAGCAATTTTCAGGGGCTCGAGGTCGCCAGTTACGCAACGGCCGCTCGAAAACTGCGGCTACATAGGAGATAATCATGTCGATCAGAAAATGTTTTTTATGGCAGATCAGCTGTGTCGTTTCGATACTGCTGCTAACGTCGATCGAACCGCTCGCCGCGGAAAGCGCTTCCGATTCCAAGCGGATCCAGGAACTCGAGCGCACCGTCGCCGAGCTCAAAAAGGAAGTTGCTGAATTGAAAAAACAATCAGCGCCCGCGCCCGAGGGAAGAATGAAGACCAAAATCACTTACGATGGGAAAACGTACGTTGAAAAAGCTGTCGTAGAAGAGAAAGCGCCGGTTTATGTGCAGCAACGTGGGCCGGAATTGAAACTGGTGCTGGGCGGATTCGTCCAGATGAATTTCGAAGACGGTGATGTCTCGGCGTTCGAGGGCCGTTTTGGCCAGACCGCTTTGAAAGATCGGTTTCGTCTGCGCCGCGCACGGATCAATCTCACCGGCGATTTTGCCGAGCAATTCGATTTCAAGCTGGAAGGCGACTTTGAAAATAGCGACGGACTTAATTCGAATCGAACAGCGTTCGAGGCCACGGACATTTTTATCAACTGGCATGAATTCCCATGGGCGCAGATCAAGATGGGTCAGTGGAAAGCGCCATTTGGCTTGGAACAGACAACTCCGGACACGACGCTATACACGATCGAGCGAACTCTACCCACCGGGGCGATTACACCAGAGCGGCAGATTGGCGTCCAACTTTGGGGAAAACCGTTGGCGACCATCGGGCCTGATTACGCAGATCTGCTGACGTACTATGCTGGCATTTTCAACGGGAACGGGCGGAACATCACCAATAACGACAACAACAATTTCATGTATGTGGGTAGGCTGGAGTCCACCTTGTTCAAGGACGTTGTTGGAAAAGGATCCTTTCTGAAACTTGGCGCCGACATTCTGAACAGCCGCGACGACAAGGGAACAAACATCTCGCAGTCATTGAACCTGTTGGTAAATAGCGACGGCTCGCTTTCGCCATTCGTTCTCCCCGGCGCCGATGAGCGGACAGCTTGGAGCGTCGATGCGTGGCTCAAGATGGGGCCCTTTGATCTTATTGGTGAGTTTCTTCAGGAAAGGGTTCACCCTCGCACCGTCAACGGAGTCCCTCCTGGCTTCTCGGAATTCACGACAGACGGCTTCTACGTGACCGGCGGCTATTTCTTGATACCGAAGAAGCTTCAGGCTGTGGTTCAGTGGCAGCACTTAAACGCCGGGCAAAAGGGTAATGACGGCATCTCGTCAATTGTTGCTGGGCTGAACTACTACATTCACGGCGATGATCTGAAACTCATGGTGAATTACATTCACACGTGGTCGGATTTCCGGGAAGCGAATCCTGAACTCGGCAAGGACGACTTTGATGAAGTCATCGGGCGAATGCAGCTGATGTTCTAGCGGCCACGCTTGAACTGCTTTTCAGTTCGTAAACACGTCATTATCTCCCAAATTCCTGATGAAAAAGATAACAGCAGCGATAACTGGAGCGATCCTTTGTGTTGCACCGTTTGCCACTGCAGAACAAAAAACTACAATTCGATTCGGGCATTTTCCAAACATCACCCATGCCCAGGGCGTAATCGCACATGCGCTCTCGCGGCAAGGCAAAGGGTGGTTTGAGAAACGCCTCGGACCGAATGTCGAGATTCAATGGTTCACCTACAACGCAGGGCCCTCGGCCATGGAGGCGATCTTTGCCGGATCCCTCGATATCACCTACGTTGGCCCGAGTCCTGCGCTCAATGCGTACTTCAAATCGAACGGGGAGGAGATCCGTGTTATTTCCGGCGCGGCCAATGCGGGTGCGGCCCTCGTTGTCAAGGCTGATTCGCCTATCAAGACGCCGGCCGACTTTCGCGGAAAAAAAATTGGTACGCCGCAGCTCGGCAATACGCAAGACATTTCCTGCCGAGCGTGGTTGAAGACGCACGGATTCCACGTTACCCAGACCGGCGGTGACGTAACCGTGATTCCGACTGCCAATCCGGATCAACTCGGACTTTTTCAAAGCGGCGGAGTTGATGCAGTATGGACAGTCGAGCCGTGGGTGACCCGACTCGAACGCGATGCGAAGGCGCGCGTTTTTCTCGAAGACAAGGACACTATCACAACGTGGCTTGTTTCGAGTGTGAAGTTTCTGCGTGATCGACGCGATTCGGCGAAGAAAATCGCAGACGCGAACGTGGAATTAACGAAATGGATTCAACAGAATGAAGCGGAAGCGCAGAAGTTATTGGTCGATGAACTGAAGGCGGAAACGCGTGCCGACTTCTCGCCAGATGCGGTCGCCCAGGCGTGGAAGCGGATCCAATTTACAAGCGAAGTATCGCGCGATTTGATTGCCAAATCGGTGCAGGACGGAAAAGGCGCCGGTTTCTTAAAAGGCTCAACAGACACGTCGAAGCTGATTGAAACTCCGTAATGCATCGAGCCGTCCGCCGCTCCACTGCCAAGGAAGAGCTTCAGCCGATCGCGCCTTCGAAGCTCGCGATCGAGGAAGTTTCGAAAACCTTTCAAAGCGCATCCGGCACGGTCCTGGCGCTGGACCGCGTGAGCTTGAACGTTGCTGAAGGTGAGTTCGTTTGTCTGGTTGGCGCGAGCGGCTGCGGAAAGACGACGTTGCTCAACATTATCGCTGGTTTGGAAAAGCCCGACAGCGGCAGTGTGCTCGCGGACGGGAAGCCCGTGATCGGGCCGGGGCGGGAACGTCTGGTAATGTTCCAAGAGCCGGCCCTTTTTCCATGGCTGACCGTTTTCGGCAATGTGCTCTTTCCACTCAAGCTCAAGCCGAATCTCACGCACAAAGACCGGCGTGACGTCGCCAAGTATTATCTGGAACTCGTCGGTCTGAGCCGGTTCGAGCGCGCCAACATCCATGAACTTTCCGGTGGAATGAAACAGCGCGTCTCACTCGCGCGTGCGCTCGCGCCAAATCCGCGTGTGCTCCTCATGGACGAGCCGTTCGCCGCGCTCGATGCGCTCACGCGCGAGCAACTTTATGGCGACATTCAGGAAATCTGGAAAGCGCGCCGCAAGACCATCGTTTTTGTCACACACAATGTTCGCGAAGCGGCATGTCTGGGCGACCGTGTCCTGCTCTTTGCGCCGCATCCTGGTCGAATTAAGGAAGAATTTACAGTGAAACTGCCGCGCCCGCGCGATATCAACAGTGTCGATCTTGCAGCTCACGCAACACGGATTACCAAAGCTCTGAAAGATCTTGGTCGAGCTGACGACGCTGCCACAAAATGAAACGGTTTCTTTTAGCGGCTGCATTTTTCGCCGTTCTAGTTTTGCTTTGGGATGCAGCATTTCGCGCCAAAATTTGGTCACCGGTGCTTTTGCCATCGCCGTGGCAGGTCGCGACCTATTTGAAAGGCGTTGCAGTGGATGGAACTCTGGCAAAGGCAACGCTGATAACGATGCGTCGCTTGCTCCTCGGTTACTTCATTGGACTTGTCGTGGGACTCCCGCTCGGGCTCTTAACAGCGCGCTGGAAACTATTTCGCGACACCATCGGCACGATGGCGCTTGGCCTGCAGACGTTACCTAGCGTCTGTTGGGTACCGCTTGCCCTCTTGTGGTTCGGCCAAGCAGAGGCGGCGATGCTTTTCGTCGTTGTCATGGGAACGCTCTGGTCGGTGATCATCGCAACCGAGACCGGCGTCCGCAATGTTCCGCCGATTTACCCTCGCGCGGCGTTGACCATGGGTTCCAAGCGATTGCACATCTGGCTCACAGTGATCCTGCCCGCGGCGCTTCCATTTATCGTCAGCGGAATGAAGCAAGGCTGGGCGTTTGCCTGGCGCTCGCTGATGGCCGCCGAGATTTTTGTCACAATCCTGACCGGTTTTGGTCTTGGTCAGCTTCTCCATTATGGCCGTGAATTGAACGCAATGGAGCAAGTGATTGGGATCATGGTCGTCATTATCGTGATTGGTTTGCTCGCCGACAAAATCTTCTTTTCGCCAATCGAGAAGTTTCTCCATCGCCGCTGGGGTACGAGCCAGGCATAATGTTACATCGAAAGCGAGCACCCGTGTCCGCACGGCGCGAGGTGCGCATTAGTAACAAGCTCGGTTTACACGCCCGGCCGGCCGCACAGTTTGTCAAACTGACGAGGAAATTTCGATCGGAAATCTGGCTGGTGAAAGATGGGAAACGATTTTCTGCTGCCAGTCTCATTGACGTTCTCCGCGCGAACCTCGATTGCGGTGCTACCGCTATTCTGGAAGCGCATGGCGTCGATGCGGATGAAGCTCTAGAGGACTTAGAGAAGTTGCTCGCGCAATTCCACGAGCAGGAAACTGACTAGCGCAGCGGCCGGGCGACCAGGATCCCGCTGTCCGAGCCATAGCGATACAGATATTTCGAAAGCTCCTGATCAACGATCACGTGGCCGTAATTGCTTGGCGAGGACGCGTGCATGAAATGCAGGACGCCATCACCTGTACGCAACGCAAGGCCGACATGCGCGGTGGAATAAAGTCCGCTTCTGTCGTACGAAATGATCCCGATGATGTCGCCGCTGCGTAATTTCGATTCAATGCCTGCGACTTTGCTCTTTGGGATTTCGTATAGCGGTCGCGAGGAGACATTCGCTTCCATGCGCGCGAGCGGCCCGAGCAGGGAGCGGTTCGCGGCGAGATAACGGTAATGTCGCCAGCCAGCGCTCATCTCGCGTGCAGCATGCGGGACGCTGCGTCCGCCGAGGTCACGCGTCAGATCCTCGACCTGACCCCGATGATCGTTGTCGTAAAGCCAGTCCTCCAAGTAGTGCAGGCGTGAAAGATATTCGCCGTTGCATTGGCCGCCGCGATATCGATCCAGCTCGACGTAATACAGCATGCGTTCCGGCGTCCAGTTCGATTCCGGTTCATTCAGCATCCGCGCGAAACCGAGCGCAATCTCGAAAAACGTCCAGCAATCCATTCCCTGAAAATTCACGGAGGGCGACTCGATCCGGTTGTCGATCTCCAGAGTGAAATGTTTGTAGCGCGTCCCGACCAGAGCTTGGCCGACAGCCGCAGTGCGTTCGCCAATCGGCAGCGCTTTCCAGTTCTCCGCCATGGCCTTTGCCACTAGCCGATTGAATTGGTCTTGTCCTTTAAAAACCGTGCTGAACGGCAATCGCGACTCGTACGCAAACGCGACCGAGCAAATTAACAATATGGGAATGAAAATTTTCCAAGTCCGCATTTTGCACACAACTCAACGCGGAATTGCGCTGCAATCAACTCGCGTTAGCGGCTTGCCTTTCAAATATACTGCCATCTGTCATTCCGACCAAAGTGAAGGAATCTCGTACTGATTGATTTTCCATTCCTTGCTTCGCTAGCGGATAACGATCCCGCAGCAGCGGGAGACTTCGCTCGACATGACAAAGAGCACATCCGCAAAGAGTTTTACTTCACTGGAGCAGACTTATATCGTTGGCATTGTGCCCATTCGTTTTCCTAAAAAGAGTCGGCGAAACATTGTTCGCCAATCTTCACGGGACGGCGCGCCTGTCGCGCGACTGCGGGATTCCACGCGCGTCCGGCTGCGTCCGCGAGCGGATTGGCACAAGCGCAATTTTCTTACCAGCGTGTTGATCCCTTCGCTTTTCGTGAAGCGTTCGGGTGGTCCAGCGGCTCCGCAATTCCCGAAAGTTCGCGAAGGCGAAATTTGCGTTACCTGGATCGGTCATGCCTCATTTCTCATTCAAACCCATGAGGTCAACATCTTGATCGACCCGATCTGGTCGAAGTGGCTCAAAGTCATCAAGCGACTCAAGCAACCGGGATTTGAAATTCATCATTTGCCTTCGATTGATTTTGTCCTGGTTACGCATGCTCACTTCGATCATCTCGACCGGCGCACGCTGCGGCGCGTGGCGGCAGATCAACCGATCGTCGTGCCCATGGGCGTGGGAAATTTGGTCCACGATCTCGGGTTCCACATTGTCCACGAGCTCGATTACTGGCAGACGGTCGAGCTCGGGCCGCTGAAAATTTCTCTTACTCCGTGTCACCACTGGGGAGCCCGGTTCCTCGCGGATCTGCACCGCGACTTTGGCGGATTTGTGATCGCCTCGAACGGCCGCACGATTTTTCACTGCGGCGACACTGCTTATTTCCCCGGGTTCAAGGAAATCGGCGACCGCTTTAATATCGATGTTGCATTGCTTCCCATTGGCGCTTACGACGCGCCCACCGGTCGTGAAGTTCATATGAATCCAGAAGAAGCGGTCCAAGCATTTTTTGAGCTTCGCGCGGAGACTTTGATCCCGATGCATTACGGCACATTTCGCCTCGGTTTTGAACCGCTCAATGAACCACCTCAACGCCTGCTTAGGTCTGCTCGCGCTCATGGTATCGAGGAAAAGGTCCTCGTGATGACCGAGGGAAAGCCGGTGGTTTTATGAATAAGAAAACGCCGAACGCCCAACGTCGAACGCCGAATATTGAATTTAGAAGCTGGCGTGTCGCTGAGATTCCTGACGGAGAGTACGACTCCAGGCGCAAGCGCGCTTACGATCTCGAGGACCGGCTGTTGGAGTTTGCTGCAAACATTGTTGAACTCACGGAGTCGTTGCCAAATACTCGAGCTGGAAATCACATAGCGGGACAGCTCTTGCGATGCGGTACATCCTCTTTCTCCAATCATGGGGAAGTTGAAGCCGCAGAATCCCGCAGAGATTTCCTGCACAAACTGCGAATTTGTCTCAAAGAACTGCGCGAGACAAAACGGTGGTTGCGACTCGTAGGGCGAGTGAAAAAACTCGGATCGCCTGCGAACTTCGTAACGTGTTTAAATGAAGTGGAAGAGCTGATCCGGATTTTCGTGGCTAGTATCAGGACGGCTGAAAAGAATGCCAAATGATGCGCGGCCCTTCCGAGTTCGACGTTGGGCGTTGGGCGTTGGGCGTTCGGCGTCTTCTTTCTTAAATGCCTCGTCCGCGTTCCACGCGTTCGGAATTTTCTGGCGCGATAACTGCCGGAGTAATCGTTGTCGCGTTCTGCTTGCTTCTTCTCTGGCACAATCCGCTCGCCTTTTGGAATGACGACTACGAATTGTCAGTTCTGCCGGTGTTTGCTGACATGGCGCGCAGCTGGTCGAAGGGGAATTGGCCGATCCTGAGCCCGTACTCGTGGGTATGCGGCAATTTGGCGGGTGAATTTCAGTACGGCACGTTTTCGGCTTTTATAAATGCGGCTGTCATTCTCATCTGGAAATTTCCACTGACATTTCCGCAACAGGCGGCCGCACTCTCGATTACGCACCTTTTTGTCCTGGCGATCGGCGCATTTTTGCTCGCACGCGATCGCAGATTTTCGATTCCATTATCAATCTTTGTCGCGTTGGTTGCCGCGTTAGGCGGCTGGATCATTTGCTGGGGCGCGACCGATTGGTTCGGCGCGCTCGGAGCGTTCACGTGGTTACCCTGGGCATGGTGGGGAGCGGAGCGGGCATTGGATCAACAAAGAACGAAATGGCGATTCCTCTGGCCAGCGCCATTCGTTTATCTCGTTGTGACGGGCGGATTCCCGTACACGGTTTTAATGTTGCTGCTCTTGATCGGGTGGTTGTCCGTTAAAACAATGTGGGAGCGCTCCGACGGTCGGGACACCAAGGTCCCTCCCACATTGGCAATCTTGCCGATGCTCTTTGGTGTCGCGCTCGGTTTCGGATTGTCCGCGCCTGCGTGGCTCGCGATTCTCGATCTCGTTCAGGGTTCCGCGCGCGAATTGCAATCGCCAGCGGCGCATTGGCAATGGCTGGTTCCGTCAGCGGCATTGCCCGGTTTGATCTTACCATGCTGGACTGTCAATTGGCCGGATTTTTCCAGCCGTTATCTGCCGCACACAGCAACTGAATTAGCATCCGGATTGGTCGCTCCCGCAGCACTTATCGCTGGGTTCCTCTGGCGTGCGCGTATGCTCGTGAAGCAAATTAAGTGGGAGCTTCTCTTGCTCTTGCTCGTGCTCTTGTTGTGCATGATCCCAACGGCGGGTCTTTTCCGTTGGAGCTTTCGCTGGCTTCCTTTTTTTAATTTGGTTCTCGCAATTTGCGC
>DASYDV010000036.1:0-14235 GCA_036499375.1 Candidatus Udaeobacter sp. | reverse complement strand
GTTGGTTGAAGACTCTGCGTGATGTACCCGATAGCATCGACGTTTGATAGTAGCGCCCAGGCGAGGGCGAACTTCGGATCCAGGCGCACCGCTTCTCTGAGATATTTCTGTGCCCCCAGTGATTTGGCGGGGGTCGCGCCTCCCGTCTTCAGAGTATAAGCCAGGCCCCGCAGATAGGCGTCGTAAGCCTTGGGATTGTTCGTCGACTTGGCGGCGATGACTTGTTCTTCCTGGCCGGTGAGTTTCGCTCGCAACTGATCGGCGATGGCTTTGGCCACCTCACTTTCAACCGAGAAGACATCAGTCAGTTTGCGATCAAAGACATTGCCCCAAATATGGGACTCGTTAGCTGCCTTGATCAGTTGCACATTTACGCGCACTTCATTGCCGCTCTGTTGGACGCTTCCTTCAAGGATATTGGCAACTCCGAGTTGGTTCGCAATCTCAGGGAGGTTTTCCGGTCTGGTCTTGTAATTCTGCGTTGATGTCCGTGAGATCACCTTCAAATCAGCGATCTTTGATAAGCGGGCCAGGATCTCGTTCTGAATACCATCAGCAAAATAAGCGTTCTCCTTATCGCTGCTCAGATTTTCAAATGGCAACACCGCGATCGATTTCTCCGGAATCGTCGCTGGCGCGGGTTGCGATTCTGTAGCCGGCGCGCCCGGCAGAGGCGTGACGTCATTCCCCTGGCGCGACAATCGGAACGCGAGTAGCCCCGCGGCGATCATCGCCAGAATCACGGTGATTTCGCCAATCCTGCGCCCCGTTCGGTGACGGATCGACTCGTTAGGCGCGACCTCTTTCGTTCGTTTGATCCCTTCCGGAGTCAGGTCAAACACCCAGGCCAGAACCAGCGCGACCGGGAACCCGAGCATCAGCAACAACACGACAAGGCGAACCGCCCAGTTTGGAATTTCAAAAAAAGGAAAGACCTGCGTCGCGATCTGTATCAGCAACCACGCCACGACTGCGTAAGCGACAGCGACCTTGTAAACGCTACGTCGCTTCAGTTCGCCGAAAAAATGTGGCAGGTTCACGCTGCGATCCCTCCCAGTCGTTCTGTGGCTTCATTTCAGTCTGACGCAAGAAGTTCAAATAGCAAAATCGTCATGGACGGATCAGACCGCAGCGAATCGAATCGGTTGGAGGCGAGACGCGATTAGGCCGGGTTACGCTACAAAACCAATATTTCGGCCAGCGGCCGAAACCGACAGGTTCACCACGGCGAATCCGTCCTGTGACGGGCTGGCAGCCTGTGCTCCCCGGAATTACTTTTCGGACGCAATCAGTTTCAGGAAGCGCGGGTCCTTGTGCAGTGGTTCAAACATCGGATCCAGCCGGAGCAATGCGGGAGTGAGCGCAGGATTGGCGGCCAACGGCGCTTCGTATGGAATCGAAAGCAGTTTCTCTAACGTGGAGGTCGAACGCTTGGTGTCTCCCAGACGAGCCGTCACGCGGGTGAGGATGTCGAGCGGCCTGGGACCGGTCACGATTGGCTTAATTCCTTTCTCAAGATTTTGAAGCCGGACATTTCAAAAAATTTGAAATTTTTTGATTTGGGCCAAAGCCAGAGAGGCAACGCTTTGTCTGAGCGTTGCTGTTGGGGGTAGCTGACTGCTTCCCCGGGATCACTGCCGCTTCCCCTACGGGGTCTGTTCCACCTTGTAGACTCTCATGCCGCGCGCCTGATAATTTGCCAGCGCCTGGGGGTGATCCCGGTTGCAGGTATGCACCCAAACGCGCACTGGTGCGATCCCGGCACTGCGCGACCAGGCTTCTTCGATCGCGCTGGTGAGCAATGCACCGCCTAACCCGCGGCCGATAAACTCAGGTAGCAAGCCGAAGTACGCGATCTCGATTCCGCCTTCCGCGTCCTGACGCAGTTCATAATAGCCGGCAAGCACACCATCGTAGTATCCCGCGAACGTCCGCAACTCCGGCGCCATCGCGTATTCCTTCCATTGATCATCGGAAGACGGTCGTTTATCGATCCACTCCCACTGCTTGCCGACACGAAAATAAAGGTCACGATTGAACCGCCAATCGCGTCCTGTCTCTTCGCGGACCCGAAATCGCCCATCGGCGCGTTTCGGCGACAGCTGATCCGGCGATCGCATTTCAAGATACGTAGTCATCAGGGGTTGTGCTGGCATCACAAAAACAGGATTTCACTGCGACAGATTCTTGTCCGATCGCAATTGTGGTTCGGTTCGGAAGTTCACCATATTCTTGCGTCCGCATTCCACGCGCAATGGCAAACCTGAAATTTTTCGCGCAGGATACCGCAGTTGAGAATACGATCAAAAATGGAAGAATTATCAGCAGGAAATTATCGCATTAGCATGCCTGATAAGAAATCGCGCCTGCAGAAGCGCCGCCGTAGTTCGATCATCGCCTTCGAGATGATTCGGCTTGACCGGACGGCGACGGAGCCGCTCCACGAGCAGCTCTACAGGCAAATTCGCGATGAGTTGAAATCTGGCAGGTTCAGCGAAAGCTCATCCCGGCTTCCCTCCTCGCGGGCTCTGGCTGCAGACCGGGGAATCTCAAGATCGACGGCCAGACTCGCGCTTTCAAGACTTCATGCCGAAGGTTACGTCCACTCAAAGCCTGGGTCCGGAACCTTCGTTGCGAACTTTCTCCCGGAAACATTTTTAACCGCCGACCAACCGAAAAGCTACCAACCCATCCAACGCCCAGTTCGCCTGTCTGATCGCGTAATGGCAATTCCAGACGAGCGCGTCGGAAATCAGTTTGACCTCGGTGCAACTGGCTCCGGTGCAGGCGTCTCGCTGGTCCCGAGCATTCCCGCTGTGGACGAATTTCCGATAGCGGTGTGGGAACGCCTCAGAACGCAGGTTCTGTCGAAAAAAGGCGTCAACCTGCTGCGCTATGCGTCGAATCGCGGCGATGCCGACTTGCGCAAGGCAATTGCAGCGTACTTGTGCGATTTCCGAGGAGCCAGGTGCCACACGGATCAGATCGTTATTGTGGCTGGTATGCAGCAGGCGATGTTGATCAGCGCAATGGCCGTGCTAAATCCAGGCGAAGTCGCGTGGATCGAAGACCCCTGTTATCAGCAGACCCGAAGGGTCCTTACTTTGGCCGGCGTTAAGATAGCTCCCAAGTCGCTCGACAACCAAGGAATCGTGATTGCGCGGTCGCCGAAAGAACCATTGCCGAGAATGATTTACGTTACGCCATCCCATCAGTTTCCTCTCGGCGTTACGATGAGTTTCCAGCGCAGGACCAGCTTGCTCGCTTTTGCGCGTGCTCATAACGCATTCATTTTCGAGGATGACTATGATGCGGAGTTCCGATTTGCCGGGCCCCCGCTCCCTTCGTTGCAGGGAATCGACAACGCCAGTCGAGTAATTTACGCAGGCACGGTAAGCAAGATTCTGTGTCCCTCTTTGCGTCTTGGGTACATTGTTGCGCCAGAGAGGTTAGTCGACTCGTTAGTCAAGATCCGCAGCGCAATGGATCAACACTCCTCTCCGATCGACCAGGCGACACTGGCGCGTTTCATAACCGAGGGGTTTTTTCTCAGTCACATCAAGCGGATGCGAACAATCTATGCCGAGAGGCGGGATGTCTTTATCAAACAATTCAATGAATTGCTTGGTGACCGCTTCACTTTGCAGATCCCGGAGGCCGGATTGAACATCGTCGCCTGGCTTAAACGCGAGAAAGACTTCCCGATGATAAGGCGCATCACCCATGATATCGGCGTAAGGCCATCATCGCTCTCATTCTTTTGCATTAAAGCGAAGCTAAAGCCAGCATTCGTGTTTGGATTCGCCGCGTGGACACCAACACAGATTCGCGAAAGCCTTGTTAAACTTGCGTCGGCACTCCGGGATACGCGCCGTTACTCAGTTAGTTGTTAGTCGCGGTAGGCCTCATCCGCGTCGGCGTTCGTGTGTTTTGGTGGTGCAAAAAAGCCGCAGGGTCGCGAAACCTTGCGGCTTTTATTCTTAATTGCTGAGCCGCGCAGACTCAGTCCAGAACAACGACGCGATCAATCATACGCAAATCGCCCATGTTTGCGTAATAAACACGAACGCGAGTGCCGGGTTTGATTGCGGTTTGGATGATTTCCCCCGCTTTGTTCACAACGTGACCACGTCCGTTGAGAACATAACGACCCGGATTATTCGAACGATCTTCGCGGACAACGAGCGTTTTGGTGGGCTGATAACTGGCAGCCGCGCCTTCTTCAGTCGTCGTTCTGATGACCGCTCCGGTCACTTTGACCGGTTCCGCTGTAGTTGTTCCTTGTTTCTTATCCGTCGAACTCGGCTGAGCGAATGCCAGCGGCGCAATCAGCATACAGCCGAGCGTTACAATTATTTTTTTCATGTTTGCCTCCCATTGTTAATGCATTTCTGCTGGGCAAATCTCTGGACCTGGCGAGAATCGAGCAAGAGCCACTTCGCGCATTTCCCGCAGCCCACTTTCCGCGGTTCCAGCGCGGTCCAAGCCCGTCGAACGAGACGACTTGCTCGTATGACATAGGCGCCAGGTACGGGCAGCAGTAAACGTTGTACTATCGGCGACCATTTGCTTACCGACAGCGAGACGATTTGCCGAGTGCTCCGAAACCGATCGGGTGTTCGCAATTCGTGAATCTCAATCGACGCGGCGCCTCCGGCGCCGCAGGAGCAATCGGTACAACCCAAAGATGGCAAGGCTCAATAGCGCGACGACTGTGAACAAAAGCACCAGAAGATTGTGCATCGGGTCCGTAATCGAGTAATTCTTGTAGGACCCGTAGAAGCCATTGAAGCTCGCCAAAGCCGCTGGCAGTTTCAGCAAATCCTCCTTGGACAATTCCAGTGGGCGCTCATTGGGATGATAAGTCGAACCCTCGGAATAAGTGTGACCATTGACGTCCCGTTCGATATGGCCGCCCAGGATGTGCGTAAGGGGACGGTTCGCCAGGAATTCGATCACGCGCGCAGCGCTCCGCTTGTCCGCCTCAATGTCATCCAGTGTCAGTCGGCCAGGCATTAGAAAATCGCCGGAAAACAAGATGGCGGTTCTTTCATCATGAAAGGCGATGTGAGCTTCCTGATGCCCTGGCGTGGGGATGACGTAAACCACGCGACCACCCAAGTCCAGATGCGCTACACCTTCCGGCCAATGATTGAATCCGAAAAAGCGGCAGACTGAGGTCAGGTCTGGAGAGACGATTTGAACGGAGGGAACCGAATGGAATTGTACGTCGCCTGCGTAATGGTCACGGTGTTGGTGCGTATGCACAATCAACAGCGGAAGACGTCGGCCATCTTTCATCGGCAAAAGTGACAAAACGGTTCGCGCGAGCGGCATTTTCTGTGGATCCGCGACGGCGCCGGAATCAATCAGCAAGGCCTTTTCGGATCCGATTAGCAGATAAATAAAATTCGCTTCGGGATTTGCACATGGACTTTGGCGCAGGATGAAAGTTTGCGCCTCATACGAATGCACCTCCAAGGGAGGCTGCGGCGACGCTACGCAATCCTTGGCGCCGATGTTCCAGTGTGCTGGGAGAGAACCCGCCACCAACTCTGCCGAAGCCGCTACAGCCGACAACAATATGGCCGCAAGTCCCAGGAGCGCAGGCCCCAAAAATCGGCAAACCGAGCGGCGCAATTTGTCGATGCAAATCGAATCAATACATAGGTTTTGCCTCGGCAGACGCCGGCGCATACTCTTTCCACAAAACACGGGTAGCATCCTTTCGGATAAGATGTGATGGGCCTGTTGATTCGATTCAAAAATTATGTTGCCGCTCACGGCATAAGTCGGCGGGCCCTACAAAGCCCTGGCGCTCCAAGCTCGCGGCCATCGCTATCCCAGAAAACCTGGACGTCGGAACACAACACCTGATCCCTCGCGCGATCGACGAATCCTTTGTGTCTGCATTCCGGGGAGTCATGGCCATTGGCGCCGCGCTTGCCGCTGCGAGCGTGGTCACTGCTTTCGTTACTACCGAAACCGAAGCCCGCTTGAAATTAACCGCCGACGCGCGGTAAGAACTCTTCGCGGACGATCTTGCCGTCCTTCACAGTGTAGACGCCCACTTCGGAAAGTTTCCTGCGCTCTTTTGTTTTTTTATCCGAAACGTCCGCGTCGAATTGAACGACGAATCGATCGTGTCCAACAAATGGTCCATGTGCCTCGAAACTGTGTACGTCCATCGCATTGACCCACCAATCGATTTTGCCGCGAACGCCTTCTTTTCCGCGCGTCTCCGGGGAACCGCCTCCCATGCTGTATGCTTCCACGCTGACGATATCATCATCGTAGAGGTCCAGCGCCTCGTACCAGGCTTGTTTCCGAACCAACTCCATTACCTTTTTTGCAACTTCTTCTGTACTCATGTTTTCCTCCTGTTAATTATTTTCCTGACAGTTGTAGGGCTTCTGCGTCAGCCCCGAGACCTTCGGGGTTCACAGAAACGACCTACATTAAAAATTTCTCGAGCCTATCAAGCACGCTATTCCAGCCTTCGTTGTGTCGATCGCGTGATTCTTCACTCGGCAATTGTTCGTGCCTTAATCGCACTTCCGTTCCACCGTCCCGATCGGAAAATTCAACCGTCACGAGACTGGTCCGGTTCTCCCAAACTTCGTCGTCATCCCATTGCCATGTGAAAACGATTTTCTTCCCCGGGACCAGCTCACGGTATTCCCCGAAGACGCTCATTTCCTCGCCTTCCTGATTGACCATATCCCACCGATATTTGCCGCGGACACGCGCGTCCGCACTGAAACTGCGAGTGCGAACGCCTTCTGGTCCCCACCATTCTTTGAGTTGCGCCGGATCGGTCCACGCCTCGTAGACACGAGTGGATGGCGCATTGATGAAGCGTTTGATCTCGAGTGATGTTTTTTCTGTCGCTTTGGCAGTCATGTTTTTGCCTTTCTCGTTCACGCTTAATCTGGAATTTCAGCCTCGACCAGTTTCGCCAACAGCCTGAGCGATTCCTGCCAGCCGAGATAACAAGCCTCGGCCGGAATGGCGGCCGGCACGCCTTCCTGGACGATGTTCAGTTCCGTTCCGCAAGAAACTTTCTTTAATGTGATGGTGGTCTGCATTTCGCCCGACATGTTCGGATCGTCGAATTTGTCCGTGTAACGAATGCGTTCGTTTGGTGTAAGATCGACATATGTTCCGCCGAAGGAATGGCTCTTTCCGGTAGTGAAATTCGTGAAGGACATTTTGTAAGTGCCACCCACTTTAGGATCCATGTGATGGACCTTGGCGGTGAATCCATTCGGCGGAAGCCATTTCGCCAGCGCCTGCTCACCCAGAAAGGCGCGATAAATTTTTTCCGGCGCCGCGCGCAAGACCCGGTGAAGCCGGATGGTATTTGTTGATGCAGTCATTATTTTTTCCTTTCTACAAATTGCTTCAGCTCAGAACCAATAATCGCATTCCAGCCGGATTCGAAATTCTTACGCGCATACGCTGGCGTTTTCGGAAACGTCTCGATTCCGCTATGCGTCAGCTTCAGTCGCGTCATATCACCCTCGAGGAATAGTTCAAAACTCACCAGCGAATTTCCCGGCTCGCCTTTGTATCGCCAGGTGAAAGCGATTTTCTTTTGCGGAATCACTTCGCTGACCTTGCAAAGGTGATGATAATTATTGCCTTCGTGCTCGACGACGAATTCGAATTCAAATCCGATTTCCGGCTTAAATTCCTTGAGATCGAAATACCACTCTCGCATTTCGTTCACATCGGTAAGCGCAGTCCAAACTCGGTCGAGGGGAGCATCTAAAGTGCGCTCCAATACGATCGGTTCCACCAAATCAGTTTTCGTGTTCATATTGGGTTTGATCACTTTGCATTTGTATTCGGCTCGATAATTCCAAAAACATTCCCGGCTGGATCTTCTGCGTAGGCGAGCCAACCGATTTTTAGGATCGCCATTTTTGGAACGCAAATCCTTCCACCACGTTGTTCGATTTTGCTGATGGTTTGATCGAGCGACTCAACTGCGATCGTGTTCAGCGTGCCCGGGCATTGCCCTTCTCGCGGCCGGGTCAGGCCGCCGTTGATCCCTGGCTGATCATCAGGCCCGGTTGTGATCAGCCAGTATTCAAGCGGGCCGCCTTCGAATTTGCCGAACGTCCAGCCAAAAACATTTTCGTAGAACGGCTGCACCGCTTCGGGATCATCAGTGTAAATTTCAAAGTGTGTGACGCGATTCATGTTTCATCCTTTCTGTAAGAATTGTGCTGATCGATTATTACTCATTGTGGCGACGCACCGAGTTCCTGCGGACTGGCGGAATTGTCGGTCGCTTTCCCCCGCGCCGCGACGAATGCGAAGCAGAGCAGCGTCGCAATCAGGAGATCAAATACGACCGGGGCGAGCAATGAGAAGTACTTCCAAATCAAAGCCGCGTGCGCAACGTTGGCAAAGACGAAAAGCGCCAGCATTGGCCGGATTCGTTCAGCGTCTGTTTTCGCGAGCAGCGACAATTGCCAAAGCAGCACAACCTCGATCACGCCGCTCAAAATCGCCATCAGGCCGTATCCCAAATACAAGTCCCAGTAACTATGGATTCGACTCGCAGCGATCCTCGCGAGCACACCTGGACCGTGAGTTGAAGCTGCGATTAAAAAGAGAGAACCGTGCGCCGCGTACTGAATCAATGCGAGGAAACAGGCGATCCGCAGAATCGTTGTTGCTTTCATCGTTTTGACCTCATTGAGCCTTAGACGTACTGGTCGTGACGCCGCACCCACTCCATGGTCGATTCCGGATTTTCGTCTCGCCCTTTCGGCACCAAATCGAGAAAATTGTAAGCGCCGACCAGAATGTCCAGCCCGCGCCCGTACGTGGAATACGTGTGAAAGACGGCGCCGTTTTTGTCGTTGAAAAACACACTCAGGCCGGGCATTTCCTCGTTCATCCAATCTTGCATTTGGTAGTTGTAATACATTTTTTCGTTCGCTTTCTCCTCCTCGGACCCAGAGACGTGATAATCGAAATTGAAATCGTTCCCGAACGACGAAATCCACTTGAAACGCCAGCCCATGCGCTTCTGATAAGCCTGAATCTCTGGAAACGGAGCACGCGATACGACTACGAACGTCACGTCGTGATGCGGCAAATGGCAGTTCGCGCCGTCGAAGTGATCTGCGAGATATGAACAACTCTTGCAACCTTCTTCCCAGCCGGGGCTAAGCATGAAATGGTAAATAATCAGCTGACTACGACCGTCTAATAGTTCGGCGAGTGTTTGTTTCCCTTTCGGCCCTTCGAAAACGTAGTCCTTCTCGACTTTTACCATTGGCAGCGCGCGCCGCGCCGCGCTCAACGCGTCTCGTTGACGCGTGAATTCTTTTTCCCGGTTCAACAGATCTTTCCGCGCCACGAGCCATTCTGCTCGCGAGACGACTTCACGTTCTGCAAGCGCGCCGGTTTCTTCCGATGTCGATGTTTGCATGCTCATAGTTTGTCGTTCGCTATTTATCATTCGCCGCCTGCCCGGCTGCGCGGCCACGGCTGACCTGTTCGATAACTTTGGCGGAGGCTTCTTCGTTACCGTACTCGTCATGCCAATTCCACCACTCGTACGGCGGCGTCTGCGGATAACCCTTTGGCGAATTCTCCCACTCCTCCTGACGCCCAAGCGCAGTGATGTCGAGGTAGCTCCATGTGCCGCCCGTCTGCTCGTCACCGCGGCTATTAATGAAGTAGGTGCGAAACACGCGGTCGCCGTCGCGGATGAACGCGTTCGTGCCATGCCACTCATCCACGCCGAAGTCCTTGTCGAAGGTGTCGTTCATCGTGTACCAAGGAATGAACTCCCAGCCCATCCGCTTCTTAAGGCGTTCGATGTCCTTCTGCGGCGCGCGAGACGCGAACACCAGAGTAGTGTCGCGCGCGTTCAGATGTGCGGGATCAGCGACCTGGTCGGCCACCATGGAGCAGCCGACGCAGGCGTGTTCGGGCCAGCCGACCACGCCCGGCTCGAAGAACGCGCGATAGAGGATCAACTGACGACGGCCATCGAAAAGATCGAGCAGACTTGCCTTGCCCTTCGGCCCGTCGAAATCGTACTTCTTCTCGATCGCCATCCATGGCATTCGCCGACGCTCGGCAGCCAACGCGTCGCGCGCGCGGGTCAACTTTTTCTCCTTCACCAGAAGTTCTTTTCGCGCAGCCTCCCATTCCTTCGATGAAACGACTTTCGGCGTTTCCATCTCTGCTTTTTTCATTTTGCCCCTCCTTCGTTTGGTTTGTTTTTCTTTGCTTCCAAAATTTTCTCACGACGAACGCCGTCACTCCTCCGCCTGAAGTCGCGCTCGCCGCCAGGACAACTGCATTCGCCACGCACAACGGACACATCAGGTTTTTCCTTTCTTAGTTGACGGTTTCGTCGTTTTTTCCAAATACTCGGCCAGCCGATCGAGCGAGCCTTCCCAGAATTTGCGATACTCTTCGACCCATTGCGCCGCCTGCTTAAGTGGCTTGGCGTCCAACTGCATTTCGTGCACGCGCCCGTAGCGACGCCGCCGCAGCAGCCCGGCCTTTTCAAGAACGCGAAGATGTTTCGAGACCGCCGGCAACGACATGGCATGCGGCCTCGCCAGGTCGGTAACGCGCCGGTCGCCCCGTGCCAGATGAGCCAGGATGCGCCGGCGCGTTGGATCAGCCAGCGCGGCAAAGGTTCGGTTCAACGTTCTCGAAGAATATTTAACCATCTGGTTAAGTATTTAGCGGAGTTCTGGCAACGTGCAAATATTTTTTTGTTACAATTCGCAGACGCTGCCTGCCACCGGCGTCGCTCACATCGGACTAGCGAACTATCACAACGCAGTGACGATCACGTGATACGCGTCTAGTCGTCTCGTCACTCGTCACTGAAATCGCACTCGTCACTGAAATCGAAACGCTTCTTTGTTCACGACGTACGGCATCTTGGTGGGATCGCCGCCGTAGTTGCCTTCGAGCACATCAATCAAGCCCTGGACGCAGCGGCCGGCCATCCCCTTGTCGGGATCGACATCAAGTCGCGTGATTTTTGCCCCGCTGGCAAAGTGATGGAAAAGTCGGCAGCGGTCGGCGATCTCAGAATCCAACAGCGGCGAATCCGGCGGGAGCGGTTCTTTTTCAAATACGTCGAGCGCTGCGCCGGCGATGACGTTTTCTTTGAGCGCCTCTGCGAGCGCTTTCTCATCAACGACTGGGCCGCGCGAAGAATTGACTAAATACGCGGTTGGTTTCATCAACTTAAGCGTGTTCTCGTTGATGAGGTGATAGGTCGGTTTGTCCGCCTCGCCTTCCCTTAACAGCGGCACATGCAGACTGACGTAATCAGCGACGCGCAAAGCGTCCTCAAAGTCGACGTATTTGATCCAAGTCTTCTCTTTCTGAATCCCGCGTGCCTGACGCAGGTCCATCAACTCCTGAATCGCTTTGATGAATTCATGATTCTGATACGCCGGGTCGTAGCAAAGAATGTTCATGTCGAACCCGGAGCATTTCTTGATCATGGCGAGACCAATGCGACCGGTGCCAATGACGGCGATGGTTTTGCCGGTAACCTCGTCACCCAGAAATGGCAGGAACGGATGCCAAGACGGCCACTTCTGTCCGCGCACCAGCCGCTCGCTCTGCCACATCTTCCGGGCCAACATTCCCATCATGAAAAATGCAAATTCGGCCGTCGCTTCAGTCAGAACGTCGGCTGTGTTGGTAAACGGGATTTTGTATTTGTTCGCGTGGACGCGATGGATGTTGTCGAACCCGACGGCGATCTGGGCGACCACCTTCAGTGTTCCCATCCCCGCTTCGAACACTTCCGCGTCAATCAAATCGCGCAGTGTGGTGATCAATCCGTCAACGCCGCTTTTCACTTTTTCGATGATCAATTTCTTCGGCGGCGCCTCGGGTCCTTGGAACACTTCCAGATCGTACCCTCGCTCGCGCAAAAGGTTTTCCGCAGCATCGCCGATGCGCGACGTGGCAAACACACGAAAATGCTTTTTCTCAGTCATAGCTGCAAAGATCTAATCAGGAATCCAGTGAAGCAGGAATTTCTCTATTGTAGGGCAGGCGCGTCGCCTGCCAAATACTCTCAGCGTATCATCTCTCGACGCGACGGATGAGCGCCGGAATTTCTGAAAGGCTTCCCAGCACATAATCGGCTTCTTTCTGGTATTCGCGCGGGTCCACAAATCGCCTGTCGGGAATCGCGGCGACACACATCTTTGCCGCTTTCGCGGCGGCGATACCGGAAAGCGCGTCCTCAATAACGAGGCAGGCAGCGGCGGGAACGCCGAGTTTCTCCGCCGTGCGCAGGTAAATATCAGGATGTGGCTTGCCGCGTCCGATTTCGTCGCCTGTGATAATCGTCTCGAAAAAGTGAGCGATTCCGGTCCGCTCAAGAAACGGGCGCGCGGAGTTGCTGACCGAACTGGTGGCTACCGCGAGGCGCAACTTCATCTCGCGCAATTGTTCCAGAGCTGCTTTTGCGGAAGGAAACAGATCCACACGTTTCGCGAAAAACTCGGTGGCAATTTCGCCACGACGCCGCATCAATTCCTCAACAGGTGCGGCGATGTGAAAAGCGTTCTTGTAAAACTCGAGCGCGACCCGGTAGCTTACGCCCAGCACGTTGCGGTGATATTCGCCGTGATATGTAACGCCATATTCGGCGAGTAGTTTCGCATCGATCTGGTTCCAACATGGTTCGGAATCGGCGAGGACGCCATCGAGATCGAAGATCACTGCGCGAAAGGACGGAGGCATGTTTGCTGCAATCTGTTACTCACTTGACGTGGGTGAGCAATAATTACGCGGCAAGATCGGCGGCTCTCCCAAGCAAGATAGTCGCAAACCGTACGTATTTTAAACGCTGCAGATTTTCAGCGGTCTTAAGATTAGTGCTGATGGAACCGAACCGGGGGACGGCGGTAGCTGCGGTCCAGCTACAGCGCCGCGTCAATTCGCCGATCTACGAGGCGCGGCAACAGTTTATCGCGGCAGACAAACCGCTCCGCGTTAGTTTTGATCTCCTGCGGTCCCCAACGGCAGCGGTCATCGGGTCCGCTTTGCTGATGATCCTGATTGGGTGGATCGACTACAAGACAACCGACTTCGCTCTTACGGTTTTTTATTTCGCGCCGGTAGTGCTGGCGACATGGCGAGGGGGCCGCAAAGCAGGCTGGTTTATCGCAGTACTTTGCGGAGCGACAGTGCTCATGGCCGACTTGATGGTGCCCCGCAGCGGACGCGTCATTGCGCTCTCCTACATGAACGCCGGCATACTTGTGTTGGCATCTGTCGCCCTGGCTGAACTGGTAAGCTCACACCGCCGTGCGCACCAACGGCTTGAGGCGTTACTCCCGCTACGGACTGTTTCGTTGAGCGAACTTCACCACAGGGTGAAGAACAACCTGCAAATCGTGTCGAGCTTGCTTCGGCTCCAATCGACCAAGTTTGCTGACCCCGCTGTTCGCGATGTTTTCACAGAATGTCGCGATCGTATCAACGCCATGGCTCGTCTTCACGAGCAGCTCTACGACGAGGCGGGCCGGTCATACCTGGATTTCGCGCCACATTTGCGTGAGCTGGCTGAAATGCTGGTGCGCTCGCACACGCCTCCGGGCTGCAAGCTCACGCTCAAGATTTCCGCCGATCACGTTCCGCTGGATCTCGACCAAAGCATTTTATTGAGCCTGATCGCCAACGAATTATTACTGAACCCGCTGAAGCACGCATTTGCTGGTCGCGCAGCTGGAAACATTAATGCGGAACTACGAGTCACACCCGATCGGATAACGTTAACAATCTTTGATGATGGCGTTGGATTCGTGCTTCCGGCGTCCAGCACGCAAGAAAATCGTGGAACTGGCATCGAACTCGTTCAGGCGATGTCACGCCAACTTGGCGGCGAACTCGTCCTCAACGACGCACCCGCGGGTGGCGCCTGTGCAACCATTTCTTTCCCCAACAAATTGCCACGCCAAAAGCCCAATGCTCATCTCCACGCCTAATTAACATGTTATGAAAAAAGAACGTATTCTAATCGTTGAAGACGAAGCGCTGACTGTGTTAGCGCTTAAACGCGACCTCGCCGACCTCGGCTACGAAGTTGTGGGCGATGCCAGCAATGCGGCTGACGCGCTTGACCTTGCCGAAGGCAATCGCGCCGATCTTGTCCTTATGGATATCCAACTTAACGGCGAGATCAGTGGTATCGCCGCTGCCGCCGCGATCCGC
>DASYDV010000035.1:0-24665 GCA_036499375.1 Candidatus Udaeobacter sp. | reverse complement strand
CGCCGTTGAGATTGATGGACGCGGATCGCTCGGGGATCATGTTTTCTCGCTGCTCGAAGGCACTACCGATCGGCAGAGCTCGCTTGCTTCGGGCCGCGCCGCGCGCCGGTGGATGAATGTGACCAGCAGTGGCCGCAGTGTTCCTGCTGAGAAGATCGCGGCGCGCCTCCGCATCAACCCGGAGTTTGCGCAGAAGGTCTACGACACCATCGAACCGGGCACGACTGTCATCATTACCGATCAACCGGTTGTGCGGAGCCGCGGTAAGACCGCGATTCTCCAGGGCTGAGGGCCTCCTACTGCGCTGAGGTCTCCTGTTTGCAACCTCAGGTTGTCTCTCCGATCGAGATTTCCATTCCTTCGCGGGCAAGCACCGCATTAGGAAACCGTTCTCGACACAATTTTTCGATGCGCTCAAGAAAGTCGTCGTCGTGGTCGGGGTCGTGATGCGTGAGGGCCAGGCGCTTCACGCCGGCCATTTCCGCAAGTTGCATGGCTTGATCGAAGCTGCTGTGTCCCCATCCGCGCCGCTTCTGCAGTTCCTCGGCCGTATATTGCGCATCATGGACCAATAAGTCCGCGCCGCGTGCCAACTTCACCAGCCGCGCATCGATCTGTTCGCCATGCTCGACATCCGTGCAAACGACGAGCACTTTCCCATTTCGCTCGATCCGGAAACTATACGCTCCACCGGGATGGTTGTGCCTTTGAGCGGTGACCACGGTTTCCACATTGTTGATGCCGGTAAAGTGTTCGCTGGCATCAGCGATTTGCAGGAACTCGAAATTGGCTCCCATGTGATCCAATTGCACCGGGAAATATTCCGCCTGCATTTGGACTTTGAAAATCTCCCGCAAATCGGTGATTGTCTGGTCGCGGCCGAGTGTCAGGAGTGTGATTTTCTGTTTGGGATCATAAGCCGGGGCAAAGAACGGAAAGCCCTGGATGTGGTCCCAGTGAAAGTGCGTGAACGCGATACGGATTTGCTCCTGCTTGTGGCCGATGGCGCGAAGGTCTCTGCCCAGATTTCGAATTCCCGTGCCGGCGTCAATGATGGCGATTTGGTTCGTATCGGTGATTTGCAGGCAGGTGGTGTTGCCGCCGAATTGCTGAAAACTCGCATCGCAAATGGGGATGGATCCCCGCGTACCGTAAAACTTGAGCTTCATGGATCGTCCCTCGCGAAGATAATTCCCTGCCTCTCGAGCATCAAGCCCGGCGAAGAGAAGCGCGACTGGTTGGACGACAACAGTTGTTCGCCACGATCAGCGAGCCGGAGTCGTCGTCTGCGCTGAAACGTCAAATTGTTGGCACTGCCCCTGGCCCCTCTTGAATCAGAGAATCCAGTTTGTTGAGGTCAATTGGTTTTACAAGGTGATGCTGGAAGCCTACCTCGCGGCTTTTACGAATATCGGCTTCCATCCCGAAGCCCGTGAGAGCAATTCCGAGAAGCGGCTGCTTGGAGGAGATTTTGCGCATCAAATCGATTCCGTTCCCATCGGGCAAGCCGAGGTCGCTCACAAGTACGTCAAACTCCTCCTTTTCACTTAAGTCGAGCGCTGATTGAAAATTGAGCGCTGATTGCACGTGATAACCACGCCGCCGAAGCAGATTCGTGAGCGAACGGTTTGTATCCTCATGATCTTCAACCAACAGAATCCGCTTGGGCTGCCGCTTCGCGGACCTCGGCGATAGCGCAGGAGCGACTTGCGCCTCCGCGTGTTCGCACGTGGGAAACACCAGCGTGAACGTCGAGCCTTTGTTTTGGCCGTCGCTTTGCGCCGTAATCCTTCCTTTGTGTGCTTCAACGAGGGTCTTGCTTATTGCGAGTCCGAGGCCGAGGCCACCTGATTGAGTCCGACCACCTTGCTCGAACGCGTCAAAAATTTTCGGCAGCGCTTCGGTTTCAATTCCCATTCCGGTGTCCGCGATCTTCAAGTGCAGTTGTCGGTCGGAATCGTTGCTGGTGGTAATAGTAATTTGCCCGTTTTGTGGCGTGAATTTCACTGCGTTATTGATCAGATTCCAAAAAATTTGCTGCAGTCGTGCGGGGTCCGCGCGCATATACATTTTTTGTGCGCCGAGGTCCAGGGAAGGCCTGAGATTCTTCCGGTCGATTTCCGGCTGACAAATCTCGAGCGCGTTTTGCAACAGCGTGTGGGCATCCACGACTTCAAAGGTGAGCTGCACCTTGCCCCGATCGATGCGTGTCAGGTCTAGCAAGTCGTCGATCAGTCGCGCCTCCAATTCGACGTTGCGGCGAATCATTTGCAGTGACTCCTGAATCTCCTTCGGCAACTCCGGCTCACTCTCGAGCGCGAGCGCGGAGGCGAGCACAGGCGTCAGCGGCGTGCGCAATTCGTGGCTGAGCATGGCCAGGAATTGATCCTTCGCCAGGTTCGAACGCGCCTTTTCCTCCAGCTCGAGGTTCGTCTTCTGCAACTCGGCCGCCAGCGATTGTGACTGTTTGAGCAGGTTTTCCGTTCGCGTGCTTGCTTCGATCGTGTTGAGTACGATGCCGATGCTCTCGGTCAATTGATCAAGGAATGCCTGGTGCGCCGGGCTGAAGCGTTCCACCGAGCAAAGCTCCATCACCGCTTTTACTTCACCTTCAAAGAGAATCGGCAGGACCACGATGTTTCTCGGGTGAAATTCACCGAGCCCGGAACTCACTTTAGTGTAGTTGGCCGGTATCTCGGTCAGAAGAATACGCCGTTTTTCCAAAGCCGCTTGTCCGAGCAGGCCCTCGCCCATTTTGAAACGGTTCTTTCCACCATTGCCATTATGTTGAGCATAGTTTGCGAGCAGTTTGAGTTCCGATTCTTCATTGGAGCTATCCATCATGTAGAAAGCGCCCTGTTGCGCTGAGACCAACGGCGCCAGCTCTGACAAAATCAGTTTGCCAACTGTCAAAAAGTCGCGCTGTCCCTGCAGCATACGAGTGAATTTTGTCAGGTTCGTCTTGAGCCAGTCTTGCTCTTCGTTGCGCAATGTTGTGTCCCTCAAATTGCGAATCATCTCGTTGATGTTGTCTTTGACGAATGCAACCTCGCCTTGCGCGTCCACTTGAATTGAACGGGTGAGATCGCCCTTGGTGACCGCCGTCGCAACGTCTGCGATCGCGCGCAGCTGCGTCGTGAGGTTCGCTGCGAGGCGGTTGACGTTGTCGGTGAGATCGCGCCAAGTTCCAGCGGCGCCCGGCACGCTCGCCTGGCCGCCAAGCTTTCCTTCAACGCCCACTTCGCGAGCCACGGTAGTAACTTGATCGGCAAAGATGGCGAGCGTGTCGATCATGTTATTGATCGTTTCCGCCAGTTTGGCGATTTCGCCCTTGGCTTCGAGGAAAAGTTTGCGGTTCAAATCGCCGTTTGCGACTGCCGTCACCACGTTGGCGATGCCACGCACCTGATCGGTAAGGTTCGAGGCCATAAAGTTGACGTTATCGGTAAGATCTTTCCAAGTTCCCGAAACGCCTTTCACTACGGCCTGGCCACCTAGCTTTCCTTCCATCCCCACTTCGCGCGCGACCCGCGTGACTTCATCGGCGAATGAGGACAGTTGGTCCACCATCGTGTTCACCGTGTTCTTCAATTCCAGAATTTCCCCTTTAACGTCGACGGTGATTTTCCTGCTCAGATCGCCCGTAGCGACCGCAGTGGTCACGGCGGCGATGTTGCGAACCTGTGTCGTTAGGTTGGACGCCATGAAGTTGACGTTGTCGCCGAGGTCTTTCCACACGCCCGCCAGACCGCGGACATCGGCTTGTCCACCCAATTTGCCTTCAGAACCTACTTCGCGTGCCACGCGAGTAACCTCCGATCCGAACGAGCGAAGTTGGCCCACCATGGTGTTGATGGTGTCCTTCAATTCCAAAATCTCGCCTTTAACATCCACGGTGATTTTCTTGGACAAGTCGCCCATCGCGACGGCCGTGGTTACTGCAGCGATGTTGCGGACCTGCGCGGTAAGGTTGGACGCCATCGAATTCACAGAATCGGTCAGGTCTTTCCATGTGCCAGCAACACCGCGCACATTGGCCTGGCCGCCGAGTTTTCCGTCAGTACCGACCTCGCGCGCCACGCGCGTCACTTCCGCTGCAAAGGATGAAAGCTGATCAACCATCGTGTTGATGGTGTTCTTTAATCCGAGGATCTCGCCTTGAACGTCCACGGTGATTTTTTTGGACAAATCGCCGCTGGCCACTGCGGTAGTGACGTCGGCAATGTTGCGCACTTGTCCCGTAAGGTTCGACGCCATCGAGTTGACCGAATCGGTTAAATCTTTCCAGGTCCCGCCGACCCCGGGCACCTGCGCCTGGCCGCCGAGTTTGCCTTCTGTGCCGACCTCGCGCGCGACGCGCGTAACTTCCGCAGCGAATGAGCGAAGTTGGTCCACCATGGTGTTGATGGTGTCCTTGAGTTGGAGAATCTCGCCTTGAACGTCCACGGTGATTTTTTTGGACAAGTCACCCTTGGCCACTGCGGTAGTGACGTCGGCAATGTTGCGAACTTGCGCCGTCAGATTGGAGGCCATCGAGTTCACCGAATCAGTAAGGTCCTTCCAGGTGCCGGCCACGCCCCGCACGTCCGCCTGTCCACCAAGCCTGCCTTCTGTGCCAACCTCACGAGCCACTCGTGTCACCTCTGCCGCGAACGAACTGAGCTGGTCGACCATCGTGTTGATGGTGTTTTTTAGCTCTGAAATCTCGCCTTTTACGTCGACCGTGATTTTCTTTGAAAGATCGCCATTCGCGACGGCGGTTGTTACCTCAGCAATATTTCTCACCTGGCCAGTTAGGTTGCCAGCCATGAAATTGACGCTGTCGGTGAGATCCTTCCATGTGCCTGCGACACCCTTGACGTCGGCCTGCCCGCCCAATTTTCCTTCGGTGCCCACCTCGCGCGCCACCCGTGTCACTTCCGATGCAAACGAACTGAGCTGATCAACCATCGTGTTGATCGTGTTTTTCAGCTCGAGGATTTCACCCTTTACATCGACTGTGATCTTCTTCGACAGATCTCCCCTTGCGACAGCAGTCGTGACGGCGGCAATATTGCGCACTTGCCCGGTCAGATTGCGCGCCATGAAATTGACCGAATCGGTCAAATCCTTCCACGTACCCGACACCCCTTGGACGCGAGCTTGACCGCCAAGAATTCCCTCAGAACCTACTTCGCGCGCCACGCGCGTTACCTCGGAGGCAAACGAGCGAAGCTGATCCACCATCACGTTGACCGTATCTTTGAGCTCAAGAAACTCACCTTTCACGTCGACTGTGATTTTCTTGGTCAAGTTGCCGTTCGCTACTGCAGTCGTGACCGTCGCGATATTGCGGACCTGAGCCGTGAGATTCCCGGCCATTAAATTGACGTTTTCGGTTAAATCTTTCCAGGTGCCGGCAACGCCTTTTACTTTTGCCTGGCCGCCGAGCTTTCCTTCCGTGCCCACTTCGCGGGCCACCCGCGTGACTTCGGATGCGAAGGCGCCGAGCTGATCGACCATCGTGTTTACAATCTTGGCTGTGCGCAAAAACTCTCCTTTGAGCGACTGTCCGTCGATCTTAGTGGCCATCGTTTGGGACAAGTCGCCCTTCGCGACGGCGCCGATCACGCGTGCCATTTCGCTCGTCGGACGGAGCAGATCTTCGACCAAAACATTGATGCATCTGATGGCATCGGCCCAAGAGTCGGACACGTTATTCAGCGATGCCCGCTCTGTGATTCGGCCTTCTTTTCCGACCACGTGTACGATGCGTTCCAATTCCCGGCTCAAGCGTTCGTTAGTTTCGATTACCGCATTAAACGTGTCGGCGATCTTGCCCGGCACGCCGGTCCAATCCTCCGGAAGCCGGGCTGTAAAATCGCCGCGTTTGAAAGCCAGCAAGGCCCCGAGCAGTTGCCTGGTGTCTAATTCGCTTCCGCTAGTTTGCGGGCGGTTTCGCAGTCGCGTTTTTGTAGCAAGGGGAGCTTTCTTCATAGAGTGGTCCTCGCAGGAATCGTCCTCTATTCGCCATCGTGAAATTGAGGCTTAGCATTGGAAGAATCATATTCCAGTGACGTAAGTAATCGACCAATTAGTCACTCAAGGCCGCATTTATTTTCAATAAACCGCCGCTACTGGATTTCGTCGCGCAAAAAAACGCGTAAGGCGCAGAAGCGGCTCTCACGAAACGACGGAACTGTCCATCAGCATAAGCTGCCGGACCGTAGACCGTCTGGTCCCGATCAAGGAGCGCGCAAGGTCGGCAAACTGCGCAATCGGAAGCCGAGAAAAATTCCCAGGACGCCGAATATGACTGCGTACCACGCGATAATCCAGATGAGGGCTGCAGCACCGGCGAGCGGATTCCACAAGAGGAAGGCCGCAAAAGCGATTGATAGCAGGCCCATAAGAATGAGGAACCATTCGCCTTTGATTTCCCGGCGCAGCTTGATAGCCGTGGCGATTTCCGTTGCTCCGATCATCAGCGCCCACGCTGCGATATAGATGATCAGCGCCAGCGCGGTGATTTGGGGTGCGTGAAAGGTGAGTAATCCGATAATGATCCCCACAAGCCCGATGATTAGATCGAATCCCCACTCTTTATCCGAGGCACGATTTCCGATCGCGCCTATCACGCGAAAAATACCATCAATCAATACCCAGGCTCCAAAAAACAGCACCAGTGTGGCGGCAGCCATAAGAGGATGCGTGAATGCGATTACTCCGAAAATGATCGCAGCGACACCCCGTAAGACTGGAACCCACCAACGACGTTTTAAGGTTTCGAGAAGCATGCCCTCGTTTTATAAGACTGGTCTGCGGATAGGCAAGCTCAGACTTCCGAAAAGCGTTGCTTGCAAATACGGACGGCTTCCCGGCCGTCGGTTGCCCTTTCAGCATCCCATTCGGAGAAGTCGATCTACCAGGTGGAACGCGTTGTCCTCAACGCGTTGCCTACAGCCCGCATTTCGCGCCAGCCTCTGAAATGCTGGAGCGACTTCGGATAAGAGACGCCAGGTAAGCGTCAACCACTGGCGCGCCATCGATTCGCACCAGATTGGCCGGTGTTTCGAGACGCGAAAAAATTGCGTAGGCGAATTTGCTGCGCGGCACACTTTTTTCGCCAAAACCGGAGGGAACGTTGCTGGACCAATAGCGCACATACTGGCCATCCGGACGATTCTCCATGCCGAGGAAGATCGTGGAGTGTCCGTGCTCGTTTCTTCCCACCTGGCGCGACCAGAAAATTTTCATAAAATCGCCGGGCTTGGCCTGATCGAAACTGTCGAAGTTTCGGCCGAGGCCCAATTCGTGGAACAGGCGTGCCGTGCCAGGTCCGTTCGCGTTCCATCGGCCCCAGACGCCTTCTCCATCGTGCTGATCACGAATGATCAAACTCTCAAGCGTGCTGTAACCGAGACTAAGTTGCCCGCGTTCGCGCAGCGCTTCAATCGTTCTGATAAACACCAGATACGTCGCGCCAGAGCAGAAACTCGGCCCCGCCGGAACAACGAAAAATTTTCCGGACTCAAAGTGTGCCGACGATTGGAGACGAATCTTTGCAAAATGCGAAACAGAGTAATGACCGCCTTTTGGCATTCGATTGACCTGCTGGAGAACCAGGTCGTTGTAATCGCCGGCGAACGAGAACTGCGGCGCGAACCCAAGAACCGCCATCACAATCCACACGCCGGAATTTTTCACTGCGCATAAGTAAACACCGAAAACCTATCTGGCAATGCTCTCAGTCATTCCGAGCGAAGTTGAGAACGGAGCGGCTAGGGAAGTCGCGACATGGACAGGAAGGCCGCAGGCTGAACGAGCGGAAAGTGAGCGAATCAAATCCCCTGGCGCCACCCAAACGGCGATTCTGGGGGGTCCTTCGACTTCGCTTCGCTCCGCTCAGGATGACACGCACAATGATTTAGCGGCAGGTGGTTCCCCTCGACATGACAATCGCTGGATCCATCGCTACAATCACGAATCATGCTGCGCTTCACGAAAATGAACGGAGCGGGAAATGATTTCATCCTGATTGATAACAGGGCAGGAGAGATCGATCTAGATCGAAGCCAGATCGCCAATCTGTGTGATCGCCACCGCGGCGTTGGGGCCGATGGAGTTTTGCTTCTGGAAAAGCCAACAAACCGCGCGGATTTTCGGATGCGCTATTTCAACGCCGATGGCGGGGAAGCCGAGATGTGCGGCAACGGCGCGCGCTGTTTCGCGCGTTTCGCAAACAGGGTCGCCGGAGCGCAGAAAACAATTTCTTTCGAAACGCCGGCTGGCGTGATTTCCGCGGAGTTGAGCGGCAATCTGGTGACGCTTCGGATGACAGAGCCTGCTGATTTGCGACTGGAGGTGAAACTACCGGTGGAAGCGGCGCCTCGCCGCTTTTCTCGGAGTCAGAGCGCGACGGGGGCGTCGCGTCTACTTCATTTCATCGACAGCGGTGTGCCGCATGTGGTTATTCCGGTCCCGAAAATCGACGATGTCGACGTGCAATGCGAAGGTGCGGCGATTCGTCATCACAAAATGTTTTCACCCAACGGCGCAAACGTAAATTTCATCGAGAAACGTGGCCCTGACAAAATCGCGATCCGCACGTATGAACGTGGAGTGGAAAACGAAACGCTCGCGTGCGGCACGGGAATAGTCGCGAGCGCGCTCATCTTCGCGGCAACCGAAAATGCCACCGGTCCGATCCACGTAATCGCGCGGGGCGGTGACGAACTTCAGGTCGGTTTCGAAACGATCGACGGCAGCTTCCGCAACGTCACACTCACCGGTCCGGCCGAATTTGTTTTTGAAGGCACGATCGAAGTTGAGTCAGAGTAATGGAGTAGCGGAGTGATGGAGTGTTGCAATCAATTCATTACTCCATTACTCCAACACTCCAACACTCCATTCTGAGCAATGTTCCGCGGCACGTTCACAGCTCTGGTCACGCCATTTCGCGATGGCAGCGTTGACGTTTCTGCTTTCGAAACGCTGATTGAAACACAAGTAGCCGCAGGTATTACCGGCATCGTGGCGATCGGCACCACTGGTGAGTCGCCGACGCTGTCGCACGAAGAACGGGAACAAGTGATCCGCCTGGCGGTTGCAAAGGCGAATAAACGTTGTGTTGTGCTCGCGGGCACAGGTTCAAACTCCACGCAACATGCCATTGCCAATACCAGGTTGGCCGAGAAACTCGGGGTGGATGCCGCGCTGCTCGTCGCGCCATATTACAACAAGCCGAGCCAGGAAGGACTTTTCCGGCATTTCAGTGCGATCGCCGGCGCTACATCGTTGCCAATCATGCTCTACAACATTCCCGGACGTTGCGGCGTAGATGTCCTGCCAGAGACTGTGGCGCGTTTAGCAAAAGAATGCCGCAATATTGTGTCGATCAAGGAAGCAAGCGGCAGCGTGGAGCGCATTGGTGAGTTGCGCCGACGGTTGCCCGAAGCGTTTACCATTTTGAGCGGCGACGATTCGCTCACGCTTCCGTTTATGGCCGTGGGCGCTGCGGGTGTCGTGAGCGTGGCTTCGAATCTGTTTCCATCTGAAGTATGCGCGCTCGTGCACGCCTGCGAATCGAACGATTTGAAAGCCGCCAACAAATTGCATCGGAAATTGTTGCCGTTATTCAAAGATTTGTTTATCGAGCCTAACCCGGTTCCTGTGAAAACCGCGCTCGCCTGGCACGGCGCGATATCAGCCGAAGTTCGTTTGCCGTTATGCGAGATGAGCGAGCCGAACCAGGCGCGCTTGCGCAAAACGCTCGAAGAATTCGAAGCGGAAAAATGAGCTTCGTACGAACGCTTAGCGCGGTCCATGGAAAGCGGCAGAGCACCGCTGCACTCCCAAACGCAAGCGAAAGACGTGCGCTCATAGCCGCGGCCACGTTTTGGAGTGCGGCGCTGTTGCGCCGCTTTTCTTTTGCTGGGTCCTGGTGGTCGGTTTTGGAGTCGAAGACGTCGTTGTCTCAGGCACTCCGTTGCAGTTGGGCAAGGTAGCTTTCGGATTTGGCCAAGATGAAATCATTTCCCGTGCGCGTGTTGCTGATCGGCGCCGCCGGTCGGATGGGCAAAACCATGCTCGATCTTGCAAAGAGCGATCCGGAAATTGAGATCGCTCCGGGATGCGATCTGGGCGACTCAATCGAGCCGGCGATGCGAAATTGTGACGTGGCCATCGATTTTAGTCACGCCGACGCGATCGACGAAATTTGCCGGGCGGTCCTCACCAATGACAAATCGCTCGTCATCGGAACGACGGGTCATTCTCAGGAGCAACGCGCGATAATTGAAGACACCGCTCGCTCGGTGCCGATCGTCTTCGCATCGAATTTCAGTGTTGGAGTGAATGCGCTGTTTTGGCTGGCGCGCAAAGCTGCCGAATTGCTAGGTGCGGACTTCCATGCTGACATTATCGAAACGCACCATAGAACGAAAAAAGATGCGCCCAGCGGCACGGCGAAAACTCTCGCCGAGATTTTGAAAGCGGCGCAAAAGATTCAATCCGAAATACCGATCCAACCCATTCGCGAAGGCGACGTCGTCGGTGAACATAGCGTCATGTTCAGCGGACCCGGTGAACGGCTCGAGCTAACGCATCGCGCAGCGAGTCGCGAAATTTTTGCGAGAGGCGCAATACGCGCGGCGAAGTGGATCGTGGGCAAACCGCCGAAACTCTATTCGATGCAGGATGTGCTGGGACTCTGAAACTGTAGGGCGTTTGTATCAAACGCCACGGCGTCTGGCACAGAGGCCTTACAATTTCTGCAGCCGGGATCACCGATCCTGATAGCGACACAATGAGAACTGCAGTCGCGCTTGGATCTAACCTCGGTGATCGCCTCGACAATTTGTGTGCTGCGCGAAAGGCGATCCTCGGTGTCCCAAACGTAAAGCCGCCGATTCTTTCATCGGCAATTTACGAGACCGAACCGGTAGGCTGTGAACCTGGAGCAGGAAAGTTCCTAAACGCAGTGATTGAATTCGATTATCAAGGCAATCCCGCCGCCTTGCTCGAGCAACTCATTGGGATCGAAGAAGCATTTGGCCGCAAACGAGATCATCCAAAGAACGTTTCGCGAATTATTGATATCGACCTGCTCTACTGCGGCGATCAACAGATCGACAATGGACGATTGCAACTGCCGCATCCGCGGATTCACTTGAGGAGGTTTGTTTTGAAACCTTTGGCCGAGATTCACCCGGATTTGGTTTTGCCCGACCGGGCGGAAACGGTGACGGAGTTGCTAAATGAAGTGGCACAATCTGGCGAGGTCGCTCGTTTCAGGGGCAACTGGTAAGCTTGGAAAGATTCGAAAGCGGCAGAGCGCTGCCGCAGTCCAAAACGTGGCCGACTTATCCAGCGCAGTTAGACGCTTGCGTTTTGGAGTGTGGCGGTGCTGCGCCGCTTTTCGCTACAGCTTGCGTTCTCAAATCGGCGGCTGATCTTCCGACCAGCCCGCAATGAAAGACTTTCGCCAGATGAAACAGCGCGGCGAGAAGATTACCGCGCTGACTGCGTACGATTATCCAATGGCGCGTTTGCTCGATGAGAGCGGTATCGACATCATTCTCGTTGGCGATTCAGTGGGAATGGTCGTGCTGGGTTATCAGGACACGACGGATGTGAGCCTGGGCGAAATGTTGCATCACACTCGCGCGGCTGCACGCGGAGTAAAACAGGCGCTTCTGGTCGCGGATATGCCGATTGGCACCTACGAAACTCCGGAACAAGCCGTTGAGACCGCCCGAAAATTTGTCGCTGCCGGAGCACAGGCGGTGAAGCTCGAAGGCGGCGTGAATCGTGTCGCGCAGATCGAGGCAATCACGAACGCCGGAATACCATTCATGGCGCACATCGGGATGTTGCCGCAAACCGTCCGCGAGCAAGGCGGCTACAAAATCAAAGGCCGCACGCAATCGGAGGCCGAAGCGCTATTGGTCGATGCCCGTGCCGTGGAACAAGCCGGAGCATTCTCGGTTGTGCTCGAGATTGTCATTGCCGATGTCGCCAAGCAGATCACGAGTGCAATTGAAATCCCGACCATTGGAATTGGCTCAGGCGAGCATTGCGACGGACAAATTCTGGTCACGTACGACTTGATAGGATTATTTCCCTGGTTCACGCCGAAATTCGTTTCGCCCGAGGCGCGTGTGGCGGAGGAAATACGCCGCGCCGCACGTGCGTTCATCGAGCGAACGCGCAACAGCGGCCAGATCGCATAGTAGCAGCGGGCGCTGAGCGTGAACGCGCGGGCACAACGCTACGCGTCTGCAGGAGCTCTGTTGCTTTTGCCTATCGCCCGCCGGCGGAACTGAATGTCGGCGGCTGTTCGGGCGAAACCGGAACAATGTCGTGGGGGTTAAGCGGACTGGTTGCGGACGCCTGGAAGAACGCGTTCTGGAAAGAGCATGGCGCGTTTACTGCCGTCACAATGCAGTCGCGCAGCATGGGCGCCGCCGATAACGTCGCGTCACGAATTTCATCGGCCGCCCCCGGATTGCCTGCGATGGCTGCTTCAATAACACACTCCGCCCAGTCGCAGGAAATTTCCCTGCCTGCGCCCTGTTTGAAATCTCTAGAATACGCGCGAACAGGACTCGCGGTTAAAGCTGCTACGGCGATCCTGGCGGCGAGATCCGGCCGCGCCAGCACCGCTCTCCCCACCAGCGCGCATGCGTCGCGCCGGCTTTCACGGACGACGAGCGAATCGAACGCAGCCAGAAATTGCTCGGGCGTTGCTGTCGCGATGGTAGCCCCTGACGCGCTGACCGCGCGCGCCAAATCTTCATTGGCTCTCCCACGAAGCTGAATCTCCTGATTAATCAATGCCGCGCTGGGCAACTGGCCAAAATCAGCCACTAGCGGAGAGCTCAGTTGCTGCTGGATATTCACGTCCACCGGATTGCCCAACCTGCCGGAAATGGGGTCGTAAGTCACTTTTTGCCCGGCGTGTATCCGCAAACACTGCCCGACGCTCTCCAACTGGACGTTCGCACTCCCCTCAAGCACCGTAAATTCGACGACTCCGTTCGGAAGGACATTTCCGAGCACAGTTGTGCCTGTGATCCCCGCAGTCACCGAGCCCATCTTGATTTTTGCGCCACCGGAATTCTTTGGCACATAAAGCAAAAACTGTCCGCTGCCCAGCTCGATTGTGCGCCCGCCTTTTCCCACGGTAAAAATTGTTTTCTCCCCCAGACGCGTGATCGACTTGTCTTGAAACGTCAACTCGCTTCGCGATTGCGTACCAGTTTGCACCGCCGAACCTTGATGAACAGTTTCGTTTACCGCTGCCGGACGCGCTGCTGCCCCGGTGGGAACAACTTTAACCTCCTTCACAACCTGCGTGACGCGCGCTTGCTCAAAATCGCTGGCGATCACCGCGTTTGACAGCCAAGTCACCGAGGCGAGTGCAACCGGCGCGACGAACAAAATACAGCGGGGTCGGATGTTCATGGCCGCATTTATAGTGTGTGTTTTGGCTCTTGTGAAGTCTTTTTCTTGAAGCTTTTAGGGCGCCTTCCTGAGACGGCAGATTACGCCATAAGCCCGGCGATGTGCGCCCGGACATTTCGGACCGCTCACGTGTGATTTCTTGCCCCTCCGCTCTGGTCTTTGCTCTTCAAATTCAGCATTTGCAAGGCGCCAGATTCTCATTATGATGCCAACCCCTCTTCTTAATAAAAAATAAGAAGGAACAATAATAATGATGTTCCTCCCAAGCATCTTTGGCCGGCTCGGATGCGCTCGCCGGTGGCGCGCAGCGCTGATTACCAACTTGTCCCCCGCAGGCTCCGCGGCGGCGAATCCCAGAAGCGCCCGCAGCGGTCAATTTGCCGGGGCGATTTGCAAATTTTGCCTAGCAATTCCCAAAATCCGCACAGCAAAGTCTGTCGGCTCGCCCGATATCAAATCTAATTAAATTAAATGCACATTTATTGGAACTGCAGAGACATTTTTCCGGAGAAGCGTGTCACGGCGATGACGAAGTCCGAATGACGAATGACGAAAAAGAGCAGCCCGTGGTCCCCCTTGCCACGCCGAAGCCTTGGCGTAGGCCGGGTGGTCCCGCTTGCCACGCCGTAGCTGTTGGCGAAGGCGGCTGGTCCTTGGTTTGGCAACGTGACCCCGAAAGCTTACGGGGTTTCACGCTGCCCAAGCTGCGTGAGCGCGCGAGCGCTTTTACGCTGCTGGAGCTGCTCATCGTCATCAGCATCATCGCGATCTTGATGGTACTGCTCGCCCCCGCATTCACCAGCCTCAAAAGTGCTGGCGATGTCACCAGCGCCGCATACACGATCAAAGGCCTGCTCGACACCGCCCGCACGTACGCCAAAGCCAACAACACCTATACCTGGGTTGGCTTTTTCGAGGAAGACGTCTCATCCACAACGCCCGGAACCCCAGGCATCGGGCGGCTAGTGATGTCGATCGTTGCCTCGAAGGACGGCACCATCATATACGATCCCATTAGTCTGGCACAGCAGGATCTGACCACTGGGGTTGTTCAGGTGGGTAAGCTGGTCAAGATTGACAACGTTCACCTGTGGACTCACACGGACTCTCCTTCAGGGACCGGCTCAACGTTTCCCACCCGGCGAAACGTCTCGGGCGGTTATTGCATCGGAGATACGACTCCCCAAAACGATTCGACCACACCATTCGGATACCCTGTAGGAAGTCCAGCTGCGCAATATACATTTCGGAAGGCGATTCAGTTTAGTCCCCGCGGCGAAGCTCGAATCAACAACAGCACGGTCGACGCGAACGGTGCGGAGCGTTTCCCTTTACAAAGCTCAGCCGAGATCGGGCTAGAACCAACGCACGGATCTTCCGCGCCCGCTTCCATTCCGGGAAATGTTTCCGCCGTTCAATTTACGGGGATTGGCAGCAACGTAAGTATTTACCGGCAATGAAAAAGCTAGCCGCTGCAGGCGCGTTCTCGCTTGTCGAGTTAACGCTCGCTCTGAGTGTCGCCGCCTTTTGCTTGCTTGGCGTCTTCGCTTTGATGCCGGTTGGCGTGCAAACAAATCGCAACGCCACTTCGCAAACCGCTGCGGTGAACATCATGGCTGCGGTTGTTGCCGATTTGCGAGCCACGCCAAAAACGAACACGACTTCGCCGCAGTTCGGAATAACTTTTGGAACTAATCGATGTGTGAATTGTGCGCAGCCTCCACTTTACTTTGACAGCGCAGGCCAGTCTACAACGTCGCTGGACGCGAACTCCCGCTGCCAGCTGAACGTAACCTGGAACGTAGCCAATTCGACAGGGGCTTGTTCGGCCGCAGTGCCCTGCGCCGACCTGAAGGTTACTTGGCCAGCTGCGGCTACGACGGCAAATGCGAGCGGTTCGGCGGAAACGTTTGCAGCATTCTACAGGAACTAGCGCGATGTTTGACCACAAGCCCACGAGACGGCGAGACAACATGTCTGGGGAGCATACGCGCCCTCGGGTGTTCTACTCGGCGGCCTCGCCGAATAGCCGGGAGAATGGCACTCGTGTAGAGGCAAGAGCCTGTCCTGAGTATGCCGAACGGATGTCGATTGCCAATACACAATCGCCTCGGCCAACCTGTAGCCACGGCCCTATGGGACATCTGCTTCAGCAAGAGTCTTGTCAGAACGGCTCCCAGAGCCGTGGCTACAGGGTCGCCTTCACCCTGGAACAACGTGGCCGCTCCGGCGGCTTTACCCTTGCCGAACTCCTGGTCAGCATGGGCGTGCTTGTGCTGCTTGTTTCGCTTTTCGGCCAGCTTCTTAACAGTGCGGTAACTATTATAACCTTGGGTAACAAACGCATGGACGCGGATTCACAAGCGCGCCAGCTTCTTGATCGTATGGCGATCGATTTCGCGCAGATGGTGAAACGCGCGGACGTCAGCTACTACGTAAAGACGGTCGGAAACACTGAGACTGGTAACGATCAAATTGCTTTTTTTAGTGGTGTGCCTGGTTACTACAGTCAGGCAGGTTATAACAGCAACGCTTCATTAGTCGCTTACCGTGTAAACGCCGATTCCAATTCAGCGTCCTATAATCATCTTGAGCGCATGGGTAAGGGACTCGCTTTGAATGGAGCTTATGCAGCCTCGATTCCACTTCTGTTTCTTGATGGTACCGCGAATACAACGATACAAGGCGTCTGGCCTGCTGCTACCAGCAGCAGTAGCACTGATTCGGATTGTAACAACACCGGTTGTTACGAAACGGCCGGACCGGAGGTGTTTCGGTTTGAATACTATTATTTGCTCAGCTCCGCTTGGTTTTACAACCCTACGAGCCCGCATCGCGACATCAATGGTTACACTTTGTCTCTCGACGCCGACAACAATGGAGGGCTAGCCAATCAACTCTCCCGAGGACCTTGGAGTAGCACAGATACGTTCAAAGTGAAGGACGTAGCAGCAATCGTCGTAGCTATCGCGGTAATTGAGCCCAAAAGTAAAGTGCTTCTGGGTAATGACCAGATCGCCGCGCTTGCAGGAACTTTGCCCGATTTCACGACAGGATGGGCTCCCGGCCAGTTGCTTGTGCGCTGGCAAGCCGCTCTCGACACCAATACAATCGGCTTGCCACGCCCGGCGATTTCCGGTATTCGGGTGTACGAACGTTATTTTTATCTTAACCAGTGAGGCCGGTAATGCGCGCTTCTCATCTGCCCCGGCAATCATCTAGGAGAAGCGACGCTACAAATGCGAGGCGTTGTAGACACAGCCCGCCCGCCCGTGTGCGGGGCGCTGGGCCGCCGTGTTTTAACCAGGCGCAACGCCAGAGCGCCTCGACCCGCCTTCGCGTTGCTCCGGCGCGGCAGGCTCAGCGAGGCGGCTACAACATCTGTGAAATGGCTTCTGAAAGGGCCGCGGCGCTTATTATTGTCCTTGCCTTTGTCGCCATTCTTGCCGGCTTAAGTGTCGCTTACCTCTCGGTCACCACCACGGATCGACAACTGGCCCACTCCAGTTTCCATGACACGGCAGCGGATCTGCTCGCGCGAAGTGCCCTGGATATTGTCATCGGCGATCTCAAACAGGAAATGGTTAATGGCTCTAACGTTATCCAAGTCTCCGGATCGACCGTCTATATCCCGCAGACCTTGAACAATATTAATTGTATTGTGCCGATGCGCAACGGTAATCCCTTTTTTACCGGGAACGAATATCCAAACGATCCCATTCCGAATCTGATTCGACGCAGTGTTTACGCAGCTGCGAATCCGGCCCCTCCCATCGTTCCCAGTCGAGCATCAGCCGTTAGTTCTGCACCATCGCCATCCCCAGCAGCGACTCCGAGGCGCGGGGATGTTACATGCGCACGCTGGAACAGTCATTACTTAATTCCCAAAGCGAACACAGGCGACAACAAAACTGATCCGGTGGCCGCATTTACCGCGCCCGACTGGGTGATTGTTACGCGAGCTGGGCCAACTCCTTTTCCAGTATGGAATTCCGCCCTCAAAGACCCAGCACCTGCTAACACGACCTATGCGGTTGGCCGCTACGCCTATGCCGTCTATGACGAAGGCGGTCTGCTGGATATCAATGTCGCTGGCTATCCAACCTCTACAGGCGCCCCCACGGTGACTGACATTGGAAGGAAGGGGGTGCCTGCCTTTGCCGATCTTACCGCGCTACCAACAACTCCGGGCAATTTCCTGAGTACCGCCGCCATTAATAAATTCATCTTGTTCAGAAATTATGCCACAATGGGAAGCACAGATACTTTAGGCAGCGATATCACTCCCGCTCAGGCGGTGGCCTTCGTCGATTACTACTTGGGGAAACCACCACAAACAGGCACAACCCAGGATTTCGGCCAGGTTAATACATTTAGCAGTAACGCATCAGGATCAGTTAGAACCGATCAAAATTTCATCACTCGTGCTGCGCTGATCGATTTTGTGAAAAGCACCGACATACCCTTCACAGGAATCGTGAACACGCTCCAATATCTGGGCACCTTCTCGCGAGAGCAAAACAAACCAAACTTCCAACTGACCACAACGGTGTCGGCCGGGTTTACCAGGGTTGTGTTGCCGCAAAGATTCTATCTTGGTAATCTGAATGAAGTGCACGCCCCCGCTCCAACACCCCCAGGTACGCCTACCCCAACACCTACCGCTACGCCCACGCCAATACTTACAACGGACCCTATCCGAACCTATTTTGGGTTGGAGTTGGTCACCCCCACGCCGACGGTAACGCCAAACCCGAGCCCGTGTGATAACCAGGTTCGCTGGAAATATGTGGGGCACGATCCCGCTAACCACACGCCGTTGTCATCTATTCCTGCGTTTCCCAGCGACCTCACCACCCTCGATTTTTTTCAGTATATTAATTATGCACTTTTCGGTGTTACTACCGCCGACTCGACACACTGTCCTTTAACGTTACAAAGGGGCGCATCTATAATTGATCAATATGACAGCGACGCGCTGGCTACTGGAATCTACTTTAACCCTGGCTCCAACCCCGATAACTGCGACCCATTAATATCCGCCTGCATAACGTTTGGCGCAGACTCCGGCAGCATGGTCCAACCTCCGTTATCGTGCGTAGTATCGGCCTCTCCAACGCCACCCACCGCAGCGAATGTTTTCCTCAACGGGCCCCTCCGCAGTGTGGGTGAGTTTAGTTATGCCTATAGCATGTATGACGCCACTCAGCGCAATAACAGCCCATATTATTTCACTAATTTTAAAGAGAAGTACAAGGCCGGCACCAACCCCGACCCTGCTCTCCTTGATTTCTTTACCTACAATAGCGCCCCGGTCCGCTCCGGCATCGTTAGTCTCAATACCCGGCAGCCTCCGGTTCTCGCTGCGCTCCTTAAGGGGGCAATTTATAAGAACTCAGATTCGAGCGTAGTTAGCAACAGTGATGCGACCACCGCGGCGAAGAGCATGATAAATCTGGGGACTAATAAGGATACCACGTCGCGCGCTCTTAGTCGGGCCGATATCGGCAATCTAGCGAAAACGACGACGATCACAAACTCTCCTTTCACCAACGACGACGGAACGGGTGGCACAAGCGAAGCGAGAGAGACCATCGCGCGGGCGCTCGCCGAAGTGGTACAGACGCGCACCTGGGGTTTACTCATCGACCTGGTCGCACAGACAGGGCATTACAAACCCAATGCCACAGGTCTTGCGGACTTTATCGTGGAAGGCGAAAAACGATACTGGCTTCACATCGCCATCGATCGCTTTGACGGAACGATAGTCGATCAAGAACTCGAAGAAGTGACTGAGTAGTGGCTGGAGTTGATAGCTGATAGATACTGGATGTTGGATGCCCACGACGGCGGGCAAGCTGGATACTGAAACATGGATATCGGATTCCGAAGTTATCGTTTTTTAACGATCTTACGTGCAGGCAGAACGCGACTATTGGTAGCGCATGGAAGTGAGCGATCTGATCACGGTTGATCCCGACATTCTGGGCGGCACGCCGGTTTTTAAGGGCACACGGGTTCCGGTCAGAACATCGTTCGAATACTTGGAGAACGATTATAGCTTGGAAGAGTTCCTCGAGTGCTTCCCGTCAGTGACGCGTGAGATGGCGCGTCGTGCGTTGGAACGGTCCGAAGCGGTGCTGCTTGCGCCGTAGACGCGGCGCCTCGCCGCGTGAAGTGGTAGCGACGCCCTCGCCGCTTCGCAGCCCAGCAAAACGCGACGGGGCGTCGCGCACGCCTCAGCCGACGGGGGCGTCGCCTCCACATTACCGGCCGAGTGATTGATAAGCAGATCGAGGTGGTGAAGGAGTAAGCCGCAGGGGATTTGGGCTAGGGCGGTTTAAATAAAACTGTGGCCGATGTAGCCACGGCCCTGTGGGCCGTCCTTTCCTGGTGTCACAAACCGTACGGAGATCAACCGGAGGCCGCCCGCCTTCGCCAAGCTACGGCGAGACAAGCAGCCCGGTGGCTACAAGATTTCTTAAACTGTCCTGGTATTCTCTAGTCTGGAACGCGCCTCATAAATCCGCAGAACGGCCTGATGGCACATCGTCTCCAGTTGCCGCCGATGGTGCCGGGCCGCCCTCGGCCCGCAAACAGCGAACCAAGAATGCGAGGTTTTGATAGGGCGCGACCGCCGGGCGCGCCGAGCGGACGGCCCGGCGGTCCGTCCCTACCATTTATCAGATCGCTTCCAGTATTCTGCTCTACTGGGAGCAGATCACGGCTGTAACAGTTCCTGTGCCCGTGTGGCCGGGAGCCGGCCCGTAGCCTGGGTTGGTTTTGATAATGACCAGCTTGCGGCTGTTGCCAAAGATGAGGGAACCAGACTTGGTGATCGAGCTTGCGGCCATAGCAGTAATGTAGGCGGGAACGCTATCCGGCGGGTTGCAGCTATTGCCCGGGTCGCTCAGCCAGGTGCCTCCGCACGATGGCGGGTTCGGGGTCAATACGTTGGCAAAGCCCTTGAAACTTGAGGGGGCTGAACCGCCGCTGAGATCGTTAGCCTTCCACCACTGGGCGCCCCAGAAGGTTACCTTCTGGCCAACCACCGCGTCTAGGTCGCCGATAACAAAACTCCCGGCCTGAGGTGTCGGCGTCGACGTGGGAGTGGGTGTGGGCGTGGAGGTAGCTGTTGGTGTTGTGCTCGGGGTAGCCGTAGCCGTGGCCGTTGCCGTTGGGGTTGGCGTAAACGTCGCCGTAGCTGTAGCCGTTGGCGTCGGGGTGAACGTAGCCATAGCTGTTGGCGTCGGACTCGGTGTGCCTTCCAGGCAATCTGCGGTCCAGCCGCCAGTAGGCGAACCACCTGAGCCGTTGCAGAAATACTGAGCAAAGCAGGTGTCGCTGCTCTGCACTCCTGCCGTGGCGCTGCTGTTGCCTTGGTCCAATGTCCCGTAAATTACGTCGAACTTGTTCTGCCCCTCATATAACCTCAACTCGAAGTTGGCCTTCTGGTCCGGCGAATCCATATAAACGGCGCGCCACTCAATGTTAAAGATGCGATTGGGAGCGGTGCCGGACACTGAAGTATAAATGCCGCAGGTGTCCCCGGGGTAACCAGTGCAACCGCTGTTGTCATCGGTGCGCAGATCATCCCAGTACGGGAAAATAGTACAGTCGTGATCCAACCATGGGAGACACGTGTTACTCAGATAGTCCACATCGCTGGTCGTGAATTGTGCATTGCCGTTGACGGAGACATTGATGCTGGTATGAGCCATTCCGCAAGCCATGTACGGGAAGGGAAGCGCGACGTTGGTCACAAGATCTTCTCCGTGAATGCCGGCGTCCGTGTCACCTGGCACGATGGTGCCGCCTATCTGAGTTATGGTACACCCTGCGCAAGCCGTTGATGTAGGTGTTGGCGTTGGGGTATAGGTAGCCGTTGGGGTTGGCGTAAACGTTGCTGTAGGCGTAGGCGTAAATGTTGCCGTAGCTGTTGGCATCGGCGTGAACGTGGCTGTAGGAGTAGGAGTTGGAGTAAAAGTAGCGGTTGCGGTCGCGGTTGGAGTAGACGTTGCCGTAGCTGTAGGCGTGGGAGTGTAAGTAGCCGTTGGCTCTGGCGTAGGCGTGAACGTTGCCGTAGCCGTGGCTGTCGCCGTAGCGGTGGGAGTTGGAGTAAACGTGGCCGTGGCAGTAGGCGTGGGAGTGAATGTAGCCGTTGGCTCTGGCGTAGGCGTGAACGTCGCTGTGGCTGTGGCTGTCGGCGTAGAGCTCGCTCCGGCCGTAGGCGTAGGCGTAGGCGTGGATCCTTCCATAATCGTGACCTGAGCGGTCGGACCGGTGCTGATGACGTTATAGCCTCCCTCAGCACTCCCGCCCGCCTGATTGAAGTGATCGCCTGGCGCATCGGCAACGATGACTGCGAAGTGGAGTGAGATGGAGTCTCTTGCCGGCACGCTGAATGATCCGCTCCAGGTCAGCATTTGCGCAAAGATCGCCGGATCGCTGCTCGTCACGCCGGTGGTCGAGCCCGGCACATAGACGAACCCGGCCGGTAGCGTGTCAGTGATCGAGCTCATTGTAACATCGCTCGCATTCGGGTTCTGGATGGTGATCGTGTAGCCGTTTTGTGTTCCGGCCTGCGAGGTCGAGCTGTCAGCAGTCTTGGAGGCCACGAGCCCTTCCAACCCCCGAGAAGAAATTAACGTCACGTGCGAGTAGGTGGCAAAGGCGCCAGCAGGGATGGAAAAATTCCAACTGATCCCGGCCCCGTTGTCCAGTAAGTCTGTGCAGGCGCAGGTATCCGGGAACGACTCTTGGGAACCGATCTCACCCCAGACTGTATCGTAGTCGTTTTGGAAATAATTGTTGCCGCCTGTGATTGGGATCCACTCTTCGATCTTAGCAGGTGGCATGTTGTTTTCATTCACAGAGCAAGCCACCGCGTTGCGGTTGCCGCCGAAGACTTCTGTGAAGCCGTAGCCGAAATCGGACGTGGCCAGGAACGCGTCACCCGCGCGATAGAGGACACCGTTTGCCGTGTCGGCACCCTCATTGCTAATCATGACCTCCGTGGTGTAATAATCCTCACCGACGACATAGGTGTCGGTCTGCTGAATGACCATCCCCGTATCGGCCACGCCCACGACCGTAATTACTTTAAAAGGATCAGCCGTCGTCCCGGAGCCGCTCACCGGTGTTTGGCTGATGGGGGTGAACACCGTCCGCGCGCCGATGCTGTCCGTGCTGGTCGTGCCGTGCGCGGGAAAATCGGGCGCGTAGAGAACTCCGTCCATGGCGATGAACGTGCCGCAATCGCCGGGAATTGTGTCATCGGGGTAGAACTCATGAACCTCTCCGTCATCGACGTGCTGGACCTGGCAGCTCAGCTCGTTGCCCAGCCAAACGTGAGTAAGCGGACCTGCCGAGGCGATATCAGCAACTGGAATCGTCAAGGGCGCTTCAGTTGCCCTGCGCTGTGTTGATTTCGTGAGGGGGCCGGCAGGATTCATCGCCAGCAGGCACCACGTCGCGCCGACTGAGGCTACAACCAGCGCAATGGCCGCGCGCATCGTCAATTTCGTAATTTCTGTTCCGGGGGTGATTTTCATTTTTGGTTAGTGGTTTTCCTTTCCGCGGTTTCCTTGAAAGTTGCCTGCCGCACCCATGGCGCAGCACAGGCGAGTCTCAGAGGATTCTGGGTTGTCCAGGGGGTGTTTTGGGGTTCTTTGTCTTGATTATTTCTAGTTTTTTTGCCTAGGTAGAGCGGGCGTTATCGCAGTCTTTGCGAACAAGGTCAATAATTAATTTCACATACATCTCTCAATTCGCGTCTTAATTTTTATTTCAAACAAATAAAACAGCTGGTTTCTGGCTGGCTCTGCATATCTTGCGAAAATGTGTGCAATTCTTGGCAACTCACGCAGTTAAAACCCTCCTGGGCGAAAAGCGTTATTGGCTCCACGTCGCGATCGACCGTTTCACTGGGGCAAGTGATAGGCACGGAGCCAGAGGAAGTGATTTGAGTAACGAAGGGCAAGCAGATAAGGAAGTGAAGCCTCTGGCTTCACTCGGCAGGCTGGCAGCCTGCCAGCCTACTCCGCCGTAGCGTCTGCGAAGGCCGGATCGCGCATGGAAGCAGCCCGCAAATTCGGCACAGCAGATTCTCTCGCCCGCCCAATATTAAATTTAATTAAAATGACATGCAGATTTAGTGGAATCTGCAGAGATCTTTTTCCGTAGAGTTATTTGCCGAAGGAATGACGAAATGACAAAGCTTGAACCACGGATTGCGCGGATAGCACGGATTTCGCGCGAAGCGCTTTGGAGCGTAAAGCTCCGTGGGAGCCATGCTCCTTTACGAAGTGCGGCGGCTCTCGACACGCCGTAGCCTCGTGCGAAGGCTGGTTGACGCCGCTTTTCGCCGCGCCGCCGCCGTAGCCGCTTCGGCGCGCAGGAGGCTGACCTCCGACCTCCGATTGCTGGGATGCAGGCGACATGCCTGCCGCTACAAGGGTCCGCTGTCAGTGCTCATTTTTCTGATAAAGCGGAACTGGAGAGATATTTTTCCGTAGTAATTGATGCTGACCTTTTTGCCGTTGCCCCCGATGTTTGCCCCCAGCATAACTAGCAAGGTCCGCGCGAAGGCAAAGCACGCGCGGCCGCGCACGACCAATCATCGACTTGTCCGCCGTAACTTCAGTGGAGGCGGATCACTGCGCGCTCATCCCCAGCTCGATATTCTCCTGCGGAGCGGGCTGCGCCGCCTACTCCGCCGTAGCGTCTGCGAAGGCCGGATCGCGCATGGAAGCAGCCCGCAAATTCGGCACAGCAGATTCTCTCGCCCTGCCCAATAGTAAGTGAACTAAAATGACAGTGCAGATTTAGTGGAACTGCAGAGATCTTTTTCCGTAGAAGCATGTGCCGAAGGTATGACGAAATGACAAAGCTTGAACCATGGATCGCACCCGCCTACGGCGTGGTAGGCGGATGGCACGGATGAGTGTCAGAATGACCCACCTTCGTCCCGCCTCAGAGGCGGGACTTCGGCGTGGCAGGCGAAGCTCGAATGCCGAATGACGAACTCCGAAAGTTTTCGCGAGCATCTGTCGAATGGGAACGACCAAATGACGAACCCCGAATCACGGATTACGCCGATCACGCGGATTGGGGAGCGCGCAGGCCCTCGTTCCGCCTCAGAGGCGGGATCGTGGCGAACATCAAATCCGCCAATGGACGGATTCGCCGTGGCGAACATTAAACTTTGCTCCAGCGCT
>DASYDV010000034.1:0-238300 GCA_036499375.1 Candidatus Udaeobacter sp. | reverse complement strand
GATCCTGGATCATCAGGTCCGGAAGAAATTTCAGCGCGACATCGCGCTCCAGTTCTTCATCGCGCGCCAGCCACACAATTCCCATTCCACCGCGTCCGAGAACCTTGGTCAACGTGTAGCGGCCAAAAACCTTTTGTCCGCTGACAAACTCACGCGAAGTCGCGGCCATGACATCGCCTGCGCGGTCGTTGCTCACTTTGGCCAAAGTATACAACATTGCCGTCGAAAGGAAGGTGAAAGCTAGAGGGGGCGTTCCCAAAATGCCCTTGAGTCTTGCCCGCAGAAAATGGGCCGCCACGACACCTTTGCGTCTGACACGAGACTTTGATAAGGTGTCTCCGCGTGAACGCCCCCAGAGGAAGGTGCTTGGCTAGAAGCGACCGATGGCACTCGTCACCCGATCCGTGGCAGTTGTTCACTTGGGCGGACCGCCGCTAATACGATCGTGCTCGAATCGCCCAAAGTGTCGCGCCGGCACGCTCTCATCCCATCTCCAAAATATCGGCGAGCTTTGGTTGATCGATTTTGGGAGCAGCAACGGAACGTTTTCGAATAAGCGGCGGATTCAACACCCGATTCGATTAAGCGATGGCGATCAAATCACAATCGGCGATCAGATTTTCAAGTTCCGGCAGCCACTCGCGATTTCAGAAGAGCAAAAAACGGCGGTCATGGAACGAACGTTGCGGGAGATCGAAAGTGTTCCCTGTTGGCTTCTGGTCGCGGACATCCGCAGCTTTACGCCTCTCAGTCGCCACGTCGGAGCGAGGACCTGGATGTCCTTCTCGGCACGTGGATTTTCAGTTGTAATGAGATCATCGAAAATCGGCACGGAATGATTAACAAATATCTCGGCGATGGGTTTTCTTGCATACTGGCCGGATGCAGCTACGCGCCGGGAAGAAATCGCCGCGGTCATCTCCGCTCTCAAAGAATTGCAACGAAAACAATGGCCGGAGTTTCGCTTTGTTGTTCACTTCGGGGCAGTCGCGATTGGCGGGGTCGCTTCGATGGGCGAAGAAAGCTTGATGGGCAGCGAAGTAAATTTGATCTTTCGCTTGGAAAAACTGGCTAGTTCGTTAGGCGAGCCGTGCGCGCTGAGCGAGGCGGCACACATAAAGCTGGGGGACTTGGCTCCAACACGTTCGCTTGGTGAATTCGAATTAAAGGGCTTTGAGGGAAAGTCCGAGTTATTTACTCTTTGAGCGCGACTTGGAAACGCGACGACTGGCCTAACGGCCGAATCGGCTAAACCCGATCCCCAGAGTGTTTGTGGCGGTCTTTAAAGGTGAGTTCGGCGATGCCGGATTTGTCGAGTTCGCCTCGGCCTTCGGCGATCATGCGGTCGTATTGTTCCTTGGTTGCGCGGGCGAGCGGTAAATCGAGACCAAGGCTGCGCGCGAGTTCGAGTGCGATCCCGCTGTCTTTCGCTGCATGCGCGGCGGAGAAAAAGCAGCTGTGCTCGCGGTTTTGCATGTCTTCGCCGTCGGTTTCGAGCACGCGCGAGTTTGCGCCGGTCTGCGAGAAAACTTCTCGCAGCATCGTTAGGTTAAGACCGAGAGCGGCGCCAAGGCCGAGACCTTCAGCGAGCCCGGCAGTGTTGATGTTCATCACCATGTTGACCAATGCTTTCACCTTGGCGGCTTCGCCTGCTTTTCCGACGAAACGAATCTGAGCGGCTAGCTCTTTCAAAATTGGTTCGGCTTTGCGGAAAGCCGTTTCGCTTCCGCCACACATTAAGTAGAGCTTCCCTTCGCGCGCCTGCGTAATACTCGAAGCCATGCATGCTTCGAGCGATTGTGCCCCAGCTTTCTCGGCCAGTTTTTCGATCTCTACATGGACGTGCGGCGAGATCGTGGCGCAGTTGACGAACAATTTGCCGCGCGCGTTGACCAGCAGATTGTCACCGGGTCCGGCGAAGATTTGCCGCATCGCCTTGTCGTCGGTCACCACGGTGAAGATCACATCGGATTCTGCCGTTACTTCCGATAAATCCTGCGCGGCGGCGCAGCCGAGCTCTGATGCGAGCGCTGTGGCAGCGGCACGGTTCGTATCGTAAACCGCTGTGACATGAAAACCACGATCCTTCAGCCGGCGCGCCATGTTTGCGCCCATCCGACCAACTCCGACAAAGCCGATATTCATGGGCTTTAAATGACGAATGACGAATGACAAAGCACGAAGGAATGTCGAAGTCCGAATGACAAAAATAAAGCTTTTGGTGATCGATTCGTCATTTGAGCATTCGAGCTTGTTTCGTCATTCGTGCTTCGTCATTGAGTTCATCAAACGTCAAACATCAGACGCGTCCCGCGAAGAATGGGTTGTGCTGTTTCTCCTCGCCGACCGTAGTCATCGGGCCGTGTCCGGGGCAGATGATGGTTTCGTCGGGCAACGTCATGATCTTCTCGAGATTGTTTTGTAAGGCATCGCGATACGACACATTGCCGCCGCCCATTGATGCGGCAAAAAGCGAATCGCCGACAATTGCGATTGGACGCGCAAGCCCGGTTATTACGTAGGTCATCCCGCCCGGTGAATGGCCCCAAGTAAGTCGCGTGTCGATTTCTAATTTCCCAAGCCGAAACTTCTTTCCCTCATCGATCGGCTCCGCACCTGGAACCGCTTCACGTGCCGGGGTAAAAACATCTGCGCCGGTTTCTTCGCGCAAACGCGGCAGGTCTGCGATGTGATCGGGATGCGCGTGCGTAAGGAGAATGAGTTCCACATTTAGTTTGTGGTGCTTCGCGAAGCGGACCATCTCCTTGCAATCGCCGCCGGTGTCGAAGGCTGCCGCGGCACGACCGGCAGGGTCCCACACGAGATAGGCATTAACTGTCATACCGTCATAATCGCTGTTGAATTGAGCGAGGCCTTCAAATGATTCGAGTTCTTCTGGGTCCCATTTGCCATCGGCAAGAGCGCACAACGCGGGCCCGTCCAGACGGAGAATCGGCGCAACGCTCAGCAGCGCCGACTCATCGAATTCCCCTTCACGCAGCTTGCGGATTGTTTGCGAACTAAGACCTGTTTTTTCGGCCAGTTCGGAATCGGAAATTCCGAGGCCGCGCTGGGCTTTTCCGATGATATCGGCTGCGTTATCTTCGAGTGGAATCATTCGTTAAGCGTTTATCAGTTGCGCGTCCGGCGCAACGCACGAACTGCTAATTCGATCGAACACCAATTTTTCAAGAGCTCCGGCAACCTCGGCGACTGTGAATGTTCTCCTGGCCTCCTTTTCCATCGACGTCATCGCGACATCATTGATGCCGCAGGGAACAATGTAATCAAAAGGCGAGAGATCGCCGCACACGTTCAACGCGAATCCGTGCATGGTGATCCAATGCCGCACACCGACGCCGATTGAAGCAATCTTGCGATTTTCTACCCAGACGCCTGTGAGCGATTCGCGCCGGTTCGCGCCGATGTCATATTCCACGAGAAATTCGATGAGCAGTTGCTCGAGCCAGCGCAAATACTTGTGCAAATCCTGGCCACACCGGCGCAAATCGAGAACGGGGTAACCGATCAATTGGCCCGGCCCGTGATAGGTCGCCTGCCCGCCGCGATTAATCGAATAGAGCGGATGCGGCAAGTGCGCGCCGCCTAATTCGCCACGGCGAATCCGTCCTGTGGCGGACAAGCTGGATCGGTCAGGAGTGCGACCGATTGTATAAACCGGTTCGTGTTCAAGAAGCAGCAGTTGATCTTCCAACAAACGGTCGTTCCGTTTTTTTGCTACGAGGTCGTCCTGCAACGCAAGCGCGTCAGCAAAATCCACCCGTCCCAACCAGCGCACGGTCAGGGAGGGTCGGCGCGCTGCGCCGACCCCCGAAAGCTTTCGGGGCAGCCCGGCGTCCCTACCAATTTTAACGTTCATATTTGCGTTCCTCCCGGAAGACCATGTGCCGCTGTCTCCTGCGTGCGCAAATGGGTGAGAGCGATTGCCAGCGCGTCCGCGGCGTCGGCATCCGGCGTTTCTGTTAAACCGAGAAGAGCGCGTACCATAAAGGCCACCTGGTTTTTTCCCGCGGTGCCGTGCCCGACGGCAGATTGTTTGATTCGTCTCGGCGGATATTCGAAAACCGGCAATCCGTTTTCGGCTGCAGCCAGGATGGCGGCGCCGCGCGCGGCGCCGAGGATGATCGCCGTCTTATGGCTTTGGACGTAGATAACGGACTCGAGCGCGCAACAGTCCGGTTCGTGCGTGCGAATCAATTCGACCAGTCGATCCCGAATCGCAACCAGGCAGGACGACGAACGGATCGAACTCGGGTTGTGAATGGTCCCGAAATATAAAGGCGATGGTTTTCCATTGTTTGCATCGACGATGGCCACACCGGTGTTGCGTAAAGAGGCGTCGATCGCAAGCACGCGCATTACCGCAACGGTAAGATTGACTGCTGCGCGTTCAACACGGAATCGACAATTGCGATTTGCGCGAGCGTCTCTTCAAATCTAGTACGGCAAAAAGAAGGTCGAGCCTGTCGCGCCCGCGCCCGGCCGCAGTAAAATGGATTGTGCCAAAAAAGTCTAAGCCATCGCGAAGCCGTATCAGTGCCGGGCTGCTCATGTTTCGGCGCAGGAACGATGAATTGGAATTTCTGCTGGCGCATCCCGGCGGACCGTTCTTCGCCCGCAAGGACGACGGCTATTGGACAATACCAAAAGGCGAAGCGGCTCCGGGCGAAGATTTACTGACGCGTGCTCAAATTGAATTTGAAGAGGAAGTAGGATGCCGCCCTGAAAATGCCGGAGAATGGATTGAGCTCGGCTGGATCAAACAAAAAGGCGGCAAAATTGTGCATGCTTGGGCGTTCGAAGGAGATTTACCGGAAGGTTTCGAATGCAAATCCAACTTGTTTGAGCTGGAGTGGCCGCGGCACTCTGGGAAATACGAAAATTTTCCAGAAGTCGATCAGGTGTGCTTTTTGTCGGAAGAAACCGCCAGACGCAAATTAAAGCCCACGCAGCTGCCTTTTCTTGATCGTCTGCAAGCCGCTGTTCAAGGTTGACCAACAACGGCACCAATCGAAGACGGAATCGACAATCCATCCAGAAGCGGCTTAATTCGGCGACGAATCCCGATGTCCACTGTACCACTCATTTGCCAGGTTTGTAAGAAGTCGAAATCGCCGCATAGCGGAATGATTGCCGAATTAGTTCGGCCGTCGCTTCTCGGTTTCATCAAAAAGAACCTCCCCGACGTCGACAATAAGGGGTTCATCTGCTTCCAGGATCTCGGCGAATTCAGAAAGGATTACGTCAAGGAAGTCTTGGAAGACGAGATTGGGGAACTTTCTGCGCTCGACCAGGAAGTGATCGAAAGCCTCGAACAGCACGAGATTCTCTCCAGCGACATCGAAAAGCAATTCGAAAAGAAGCTCACATTTGGCGAGCGTCTTTCAGACCACATCGCCGAATTTGGCGGCAGTTGGAAGTTTCTCATTAGTTTTGGCGCAGTGCTCCTTATCTGGATCGCCATTAATGGCGTGATCCTGGTAACGCGCGCTTTCGATCCCTATCCATTCATTCTTCTCAATCTGATTCTTTCCTGTCTGGCCGCAGTGCAGGCGCCGGTCATCATGATGAGCCAAAACCGGGCGGAGGCGCGGGACCGTTTACGGGCGGAAAATGATTACAAAATTAATTTGAAAGCGGAACTCGAGATCCGGCATTTGCACGAGAAGCTCGATCACTTGTTGCGCCGTCAATATAATCGGCTATTCGAAATTCAGCAGATCCAGATCGAATTGCTTCAAGAAATAGGGCGCCAGAAACGGTAGCCCTTTCTTTTTTGGGATAATTGATCGGGTTATTAACAATAGGAGGTAATCTTATGTTTAGGGCTAAAACATTTCATTTCGCGTTGGCGTTCGTTTTCTGTTCGAGCTTAACCGCATTTGGCCAATGGTCCGCCGCCACTTCGGGAACAACGAACAATCTGAATGCGATACATCTACTCGATGCAGGAGTCGGCTATGCGGTGGGCGATGCGGGCACGATACTTAGAACGACGGATGCCGGAACAACATGGGCGCCGCTCACGTCAGGCACGACGAACGCGTTGTACGGTGTCTATTTTTTCGATACGACTCATGGAGTTGCTGTGGGCGACCAGGGTCTGATTCTCCGGACGACAGACGGCGGGAAGAGCTGGCAAACGATTACAAGCGGCGTGGTGGATGCCCTTCGGTCAGTGGCTTTTAATGGTGTAAATGGAATCTCGGGTGGCGATTCGCAAACGATTCTTTATTCGACCGACCAAGGCGCGTCATGGCAGATCAGTCAAACCGATTTCTTCGGTGGCGGCTTCCCAGGCGCGCAGATGCTGAGCGCGACCCTAGGCTTCGTTGCCGGCCAAAATTCGATCTTCCAGTCGCTGCTCGGCGCTAGCACTGATGGTGGCGCCAATTGGGCGTTTCAGCCTTTTTATTTCGATAAAAACGAAGGCGGTGCCACGGACGTGTTCTTCTTTGATCAAAACACCGGCGTTGTTTCGGGAACGGTGTTTGATGGACGCGGCGCCATCGCCAGAACCACTGACGCCGGAGTGAGTTGGTCAACGCTATTTTTCGATCAGCCTATCCAGGGAATTGATTTTCCACAGCCAACCAGCGGCTTTGCGGTGGGCTGGGGCGGACGAATCTCGCACAGCACGGACACTGGAATTACTTGGACCGATCAGACCAGTGGGACCTCCGCCAACCTTAACGATGTTTCCTTCGCCAGTGACGCGTTGCGAGGGATCGCAGTTGGCGACGGCGGCACGATTCTCTGGACAGCAGACGGCGGCGAACCAGGTTCGTCACCAACGCCTACTCCGACCTCGAGTCCAACGGCAACATCAACGCCTACCGCGACACCAACGGTCACAGGGACACCAACCGCTACAGGTACACCTACGGCCACACCAACCGCAACAGCCACGCCAACCGCAACAGCCACACCAACTGCTACTGCGACGGGCACGGCGACAGTTACTCCAACGCCGCGACCGACGCCTACGCCGAGGAATGCGCCAACGCCGAGGCCTCGTCCGACACCGGCTCCTCGCCCCATCCTTTCTCGATCATCGCGTTGAGACTTCAGTCGCCAAAACGTAACGAAGGAGAACCATTTGAATTGCAACCGTTTTTATTCCAACTGTCGTCTGTTACTCGGATTTCTAGTCGTGTTACTCAGCGGCGGTGTTCTGCTGATTGGGTTTGGCGGGATATCTAAAGCATTTGCGGCACGAATCGGTTGGTCGCAGGCAGTAACAGGTACCTCTTTACCTCTGTCTTCTCAAAACAGCATCGCATCCAATGTCGGCCCGGCACATCGACTCGACGAGCGCGGAAATCGGCCAGGAGGCTTATCATTGTTACCGCTGCGTCCCGGAAACAGTCGCGCAATTCGGCGGCCCGCTGGAAATGGAGATTGGTTTTCTCTCGGACCGCCAGGTGGCGATGTATCGGATGCCGCGGCGTCGACGACTGATCCGAACGTCGCTCTCGCCGGAATCGCTCCCGACGGCAGTTTTGGTGGCACACTTTATCGTTCGACTGACGCCGGAAACACTTGGTCCGAGGTGCTGCCTCTGGATGGCATAAGCGTTTTCGACATCGAATTCGCTCTCGACGGGGTAGGGTACATTGGCACTCAGGATAGCGTCAGGCGAAGTACTGACGGCGGAATTAGTTGGACCTTGTTGAATCTCGGCATTGGAGTGAACGACCAAGTATTCGACATCGCGCTTGATCCATCAAATCCGTTAATAATCTGGGCTGGGATCGCCGATGCCGGCGGTTCGCAGCCGGTCAACGTCATGCGATCGACCGACAGCGGCGCGACATGGTCAGATCGAACGCCTTCCCTCACAGCACCAATTTCGTGCCGTGGGATAGCGGTCGATCCGAGCGATTCGAATACGGTGATCGCGGTCTTCGGAGGAGATTTTGGAGGGGGCCAGGTATGGACTACCACCGACGGCGGCGATTCATGGACCGATCGGTCGGCCGGTCTGCCGAATAATCCGATGCAGGCGGTTGTGTATGATGGTACCAGGTTGCTAGTTGGAGGCGGTCTATTGTTTGGCTCGCAAAGCGTCGGACTCTACCAATCGACAGACGTGGGAGCGACTTGGACAGCACTCTATGATGGTACGTGGCCCGTGCTAGTCGTTGATGACATCGCGGTCGATCCAAACGACACACAGACTATTCTGGTCGCCACCGACGGCGGCGGCGTCAATCGAACGACAGACGGCGGAGACTCGTGGGAAATTGGCACTGGCGGAACGAGTGCACTAGCTGGACGTTCGTTGCGGTTTCGTCCCAATAGTTCCAGCGAGTTATTTCTCGGTACCAGCTCGCTGGCAGTATTTCACTCGACCGATGGAGGCGATCATTTCGCGCAATCTTCCGACGGCATTTCTGACCTTAATTTGTTCTCCGTTGACGCCAGCCCTGTAGCATCAAATGAGCTTGCCGTTGCCTTCCAAGGCCAGAATAACGGCGGGGTGTTAAGTTCCAGCGACAGCGGCGCAACCTGGGAGACGGAATCGGCGCCTCCGACCCGCTACAGCGCAGTGCGGTTTGCTCCTGACGGCAAGCTCTACGCGATCTCCACCGGGCCATCGACTGTAGCTCAGGAAGGGTTGTACCGTCGCGAGGACAACGGAAGCTGGACTCCACTCGGTCCTGACCAAGGTCCTTTGTACGAATCCGATCTTGATACGATGCGCTTCAGCCACAACAACCCGAATCTCATTCTGCTCGGCGGCGCCGACTTCGGAGTGGCAGGCTTCGAGGGTACGATCTGGCGCAGCACCGACGCCGGCGATAGCTGGACGAAGGTTTATGAGCTGGGCGATTTCCATAGGATAACTGACATTGAAATTATCGAGGACGGCACAGATCAGAATATGGTGGCAGGTTGGAACAGCGAGTCGGGAGATAACATAGGCGGTGCGCTGCGCTCGACCGACGCCGGCGCGTCCTGGTTTGACTCGTCCGCCGGGCTGCCAGCATTCTTCCGCAGTCCGCGATTGTGCGCTTCACCAAGTGATCCGCAGACCGTTTTGATATCTGGCTGGCTTAGCTTCCAGTCGGGCGGTCTTTTTCGCACCATAGACGGCGGTGTCACTTGGGCTTCTACAGGCTGGACAGGAAATCAAACGGTCGGGGATGTAGCATGTCATCCCATTGATAGTCAAATGCTGTTTGTTACTCAATTAAGTGGCGGCGACGCCGTGCTCCGTTCAACGGATACTGGAGCGACATTCGCGCCTTTCTCGAACGGCCTTGAGAATGTCGTCGCACCCCGTGAACTGGCGTTTGCGGGCAGTTCCCGGCTATTGCTGGCGAGTGCCAAGGGAAGTTATGGTACAGACCTAACGACTGCTACGCCAACACCTACTCCGACGGCAACGCCGAGTTCCACTCCTACGCCGACCGCAAGTCCGACGCCAAGAACGACTCCGACACCAAGGCCCAGACCTACGCCGAGGCCTCGTCCTACTCCATCGGCTTAAGAAGCACTGTCGCCTCTGTTACACTTATGAAAGCGAATAAACTAACACTAGCGTTGCTTCTCTTCGTGACTACTGCCGTGTCCGTGCTGGTCGGTTACGCCGAACATACACAAAGGGGCAGAGCAGCGTACAACGCGAGCCGTCGCGGAGATGGCGCTTCAAGCTCGCAATGGCTCTGGCAAAATCCTCTTCCGCAGGGTAACAACCTTCGAGACGCCTCCTTTGTGGATGCGAACACTGGTACTGTCGTTGGCGAATACGGAACGATCGTGCGAACGACAGATGGCGGAAACAGTTGGACAATTCAAGCCAGTGGCACAACACAAACTCTGTGGGCCGTTTCCTTCACAGATGCAAATAACGGAATGGCTGTTGGTGAAGGCGGCACCATCGTTAGAACCACAGATGGAGGTGCTCATTGGGTTAGCCAGGTAAGCGGAACGACCCTTCAACTTCGTGGAGTTTCGTTCACTGATGCAAATAATGGAGCGGCTACGGGCGACAGCGGGACGATTCTCAGAACCACTAACGGTGGAAACAGCTGGGTCCCTCAATCAAGCGGGACCACGAAGTTATTATTTGGTGTTTCGTTTGTCGATGCGAATACCGGAATAGCCGTGGGCGGATCGTGCGGAATCGGTGGAGAAAGCACCATTCTCAGAACGACCGATGGTGGCGGTACGTGGATAAAACAAGCAAACCCGGGAACGGTGTGTCTTTTCAAAGTTTCGTTGACCGATGCGAATACCGGAACCGCCGTCGGCGATGGAGGCCTGATTCTCCGAACGACCAACGGCGGCGACACCTGGTCGCCTCAAACGAGCGGAACGACCAAAACTCTTTCTGGCGTTTCGTTCACGGACGCGAATAACGGAACGATTGCCGGCTTCGAGTTGGGCGGGACCGGCATCATTCTCAGAACAACAGATGGAGGGAACAACTGGGTTGAACAGACAAATTACACGCTGCCTCAAGGAGCCAACGCTTTTTACGCGGTGTCATTCACCGACGCGAACACCGGGACGATTGTCGGCGACGCTGGCATCATTCTTCAAACTACCGATGGAGGCGCGCAGTGGAATAGCCAGCCAACCGTCACTTTCAATTTCTTGTACGGCGTTTCGTTTACGGATGCGAACACAGGAACTGTTGTGGGTTACGAAAATCCGGACGGCATGATCCTGAGAACAACAGATGGCGGTAACAGCTGGGTACGGCAAAACAGTGGAATAGGCGATCCGTTTGCCGGCCTGAACTTTTTCGGCGTGAACTTCATCAATTCCAACGTTGGGACCATTGTAGGCCAGGAGGGCATAATCCTGAGGACAACCGATGGCGGCAATAACTGGACACAACAGACCACCGACACAACTGACTGGCTTTATGCCGTACATTTCACCGATGAAAATCATGGGACAGCTGTTGGGTTCCTGGAAGGCAAAATTGTCAACACAACCGATGGCGGACAAAACTGGAGTGTGCAATCTAGCACGGCAACCGGGCTGCTCGGCGTGTATTTCACAGATAACAATACGGGAACGGTCGTTGGCAACGATGGCGTGATACTGAGAACGACAGACGGCGGCCAAAACTGGACCCCGCAAACAAGCGGAACAACCAATCAGCTCCGAGCGGTTTGGTTCGCAGACGCCAACACAGGCACAGTTGTAGGCGACCTGGGCACCATTCTAAGAACGACAGACGGAGGACAGACTTGGGCCAGTCAGGTTAGCGGCGTGTCTGAGCTCCTTTTAGGTATCTCTTTCGCCGATGCATCTCATGGAACAGCTGTCGGACAACTCGGCACAATCGTTACAACCACAGATGGAGGACAGACCTGGACTCGTGAGGAAAGCGGCACAAACCAGGATCTCTATAATGTCTTCTTCACTGAGACAAATGCCGGAACCGCAGCAGGCGGCTTTGGCACGATCCTCAGCACAGCCGCTCAAGGCCCGACGCCCAGTCCCACGCCGACACCGACAGCCACTATCACACCAACGGCCACGCCTACAGGCACACCAAGCGCGACGCCCAGAGCTACTCCATTCCCACGGCCGCGGCCGACACCGGCTCCGCGCCCGACGCCCTGAATTCCAAGTGATCAGTCATCTGGGAAAGTAATCGCTCGCGCTTAGCTCCCTTAGCCGGCTGCCAAAGCGACTTGGAAACGACAAAATTTTTGTCAATTCGCGGTCAACTCTTCTTTAACTCAGCCAGATCCTTAAGCACTTGCTCGCTGTGGTCGGCGGGTTTGACGCCGGTGTATACCTTCACAATGTCGCCGTCTGGATTAATGATAAACGTGTTACGCGCGGCGAGCTTTTGGCCCTTGTAATCCATCACCGAACCGTACTCGGTCGAGACTTTCGCGTCGGGGTCGGCCAGCAATTTGAAGTTGAGTCCTTCTTTCGCACAAAAATCTTTGTGCGATTGCGCGGTATCGACGCTCACGCCGAGAATCACTGCGCCGGTATCGCTGTATTTTGCGAGGTCGCGTTGGAAATTGTGTGCCTCCATAGTGCATCCGCTGGTGAAATCCTTCGGATAAAAATAAAGAACCACCCATTTTCCGTGATAATCTTTGAGACTCACCTGCGAACCGTCACCGGTGCTGAGACTGAAATCCGGCGCAGGCTTCCCGACTTCGGGTTGTGTTTGAGGTTCATTTGCCGCCATGCATGTGAACGTCGCAAGACAAGTGATCGCTGACAAGATCGTATTTCTCATATTCATCACTCAGTTTTCAAGCGTAGACGCACCCCGTCAAGGAACGACGGCTTGGGCAGCTGTTGACCGAGGCTTGACGGCTCGGAAGCCGTCACTCCTTGAATTGGCTTGCGCTTGCGTGACGGCTTTGAGTCAATAGAGCGCTTTTTATGCCGAGACCGGACGTTGCCGAACATCTTCCCATTAAACCTTTGCGACTGATTCTGGGTGTGATCGCCTGCATCGGGATTGCGGCCACGCTCTTCACGCTGCTGTTTGGGTTCATGACTATCCCCGCAAACTCTGTTGGGGTCAGGACGCGGTTTGGCGCTTACCACGACATTGTGGACCCGGGTTTGACCTATGCCATTCCGTACGTCGACGAGATCCATATCGTTCCTACACAGCGGCTGCAGAAGCTCGAGTTCGGTTTTTCCACCTTGGGTGCGACAAACTTTTATCAGGGCGATCCACAGCCGGAGGAAACTGAGACGATGATCACCGGCGATCTGAATACTGCGCTTGTGCCGTGGGTGGTCCAATATCGGATTACTGATCCGAAAATGTATCTGTTCGGCGCACGCGAGCCGGAGAAAACGTTGCGCGACCTTTCCGAAAGCGTGATGCGCGAAGTGATCGGCGACCGCACTGTGGACGAAGTGCTCACGATCGGACGCCACGACATCGAGACATCGACTTTGAAACGTCTGGCCGATCTTTGTTCGCAGTACGATTTGGGAATTCAGATTCAACAGGTGCAGCTTACGAGCGTTCGCCCGCCACCGGCCGTGCAGGCAGCGTTCAATGATGTCAATCAGGCGCAACAGGAAAAGCAAACTGCGATCAACCAAGCCTGGGCCGTGTACAACGATGCTGTTCCGAACGCGCGCGGCCAGGCCAAGGAGCGCGAGAAACAAGCCGAAGCGTATGCGTTTCGCCGCGTGAACGAGGCCAAGGGCGAAGCGCAAAAGTTCTCGTTGTTGCTAACCGAGTATCGCAAGGCGCCAGAGGTGACGCGGCGCCGTCTCTATCTCGAGGCGATGCAAGCCATCCTGCCGAACCTGCAAAAGAAAATCATCGTCGATGACAGCTTGAAGAACATTCTCCAGACGTTGCCGCTTCAGGTGCCCGGCGAATCGAAAGGGTCGCCATGAACGTGATTGATGTGACTCCCCGACCCGCTGTCGTGTCCGCTGCGGTCCATTTTTTGCAAAGTCCGTTCATGTCGGTCCTCGGAATCATTTTCATTTTCACCGCATTGAAATGGGGAACGGTGCTCTTTGTGGTGCCGCAATACCAAACGGCGATCATCACGCGTTTCGGCAAAATCGTTCGCACTATCACAACGCCCGGGTTGAAGATGAAGCTGCCGATCATCGATAAGTTGCAGCGGTTCGACAAACGCATCCTCGCGTGGGACGGGCCGCCCACCGAATGTCCAACCAAAGATAAGCTCTACATCATTGTCGATTGTTTCGCACGGTGGCGCATCAGCGATCCGATGCTCTACTACAACAGGCTCAATGACGAGCGGAGCGCGCTCTCGCGTCTGGACGACATTCTCGGCAGCGAAACGCGCACCGCTGTCGCCACGCACGATTTAGTCGAAATCATTCGTGTAACCAAAGGGCGGAAACCTGTGCGCGACGAGGAGCTGGAAAAAACCGGCACGGTGCTGCCCACCACAATTCCCGATATCGAATTTGGGCGCGGCGAAATTGAGAAACAGATCACCGAGCGCACGCGTCAAAAAATTGCCGACTTCGGGATCGAACTACTGGACGAACGTTTCAAACGCAGCAAATACAACCCGGCAGTGGCGGAGAAAATCATCGAGCGCATGTCGAGCGAGCGACACCAAATCGCGGCCAGATTCCGTTCCGAAGGGCGCGGCGAGGCGGCGAACATCAGCGGGCAAAAGGAAAGCGACGTCGCATCAATCAGTTCTAATGCCACGAAGATTGCGCTTGAAACTGAAGGCAAAGCTGATGCCGAAGCCGCGGCGATCTACTCGGCTGCGTTCGGCGCGCCTGACGCGCAGGAACTCTATTCGTTTCTGCGCAGCCTCGACGTTATGCGCGTCGCGTTTGAAAAGGACACTACCGCAGTCCTCTCGACCAATAGCGATCTCGGCCGAATGCTGAAATCGATGGCCGAAGCGATATCGCCGCCAAAGTCGCCGCAGTAGCGAGTTTCGGATAAACCTGCCCGAAAGGCGGCCGCGTTTATCTTGGCGAAGATCTAGCCATCAAACAATTTGCGATGGCCGAGTCGTTATCCCTTCTTCTGCGTGCCGATGTTTTTCTCCGGCGCTCCGATGCCGATTTTCTTCAAAAACGGCTCGACCGACTGTTTGCGGCCCAGAAACTTTTCGATGGACTGGTTGACGTCGCGCGAATCGCCGGGTTCATAGATTTCGCGGCGCAATTTCATTCCAGCTTGCTTATCGAGGTAGCCATCTTTGGCCTTTTCGAACACAGTTGCCATATCCGCGGCGATCGCGTCCGCCCATGCATATCCGTAATAACCGGCATCGTAACCGTTAAGATGTCCAAAGTACGAGACAAACGTTGTGCTTGGGTCGATCGGTAGAAAGACTTTCTCGAGGATCGGATTCGATATCGCCACCGAATCATATGGCATTTCTTCAGGATGCGGATCATGCAAAGCGAGATCGAGCGAAGCGAACGCGAACTGGCGTCGATAGAAAACGCCGGCGTTGGCTAGCTTGGCATCATTCAGTTTTTTAACGACATCTGCTGGAATCTTCTTTGACGGGTCGCGATAATCGGCGGCAAAGGTGTCGAGCACTTTCTTGTCCCACACCCAATTTTGGAGCATCTGGGAAGGCGCCTCGACGAAATCGCCGGGCACATGGGTTCCTGCGAAGCGGCCGTACTTGGCTCGAGTGACAATCGAGTGCAAAGCGTGACCGAATTCGTGGAATAAAGTTTCCACGTCCTGATGCGTCATTAACGACGGAGCGTCTCCGGTTGGCGGCGGAAAATTGCACAGCAAAGCGACCGTTGGCCGCTGATATTTTCCATCCGGCAAGAGTTTGCCGCTGATGATGTCGAATTGGGCGAAGTGATTGAATTTTCCTTCGCGCGGGAACATATCGAGATAAAACATGCCGAGTGGCTCGCCCGTGGCCGAATCGGTGACCACATAAAGCTGGAGATCGTCAACCCACTTGTAGGGGGCGGCGATCTTTTCGAACTTCAGACCAAAAATGTTCTGGTAAATGTTGAACATACCGGCGAGCACTTTTTGGAATGGGAAGTACGCACGAAGCGCTTCCTTATCGACGGCGTATTTTTGTTTGTTTCGCTGGTTGTTATAATAGCGCCAGTCCCACACCATGATTTTGGCGTTGGGATCGTTCGTCTCGGCGGCTTTCATTTTTTGCATTTCCGCCACTTCGTTATCGAACTTTGGCTGGATGCCAGCGACCAGATCGTTGATGTATTTTTCCGCGTTTGCGCCGGTCTTGGCCATTTTGACTTCCGTCTGGTAATCGTCCCACGATTTGTAACCGAGCCGGAGCGCGATCTTATTCCGCAGTGCCAGCATCTGATTGAGAACGGAGACATTCTTTTTCGCGAGGGTTTCGCGAATGAGATAAAGTTGTTTGCGGGTGGCCTCGTTCTTCGCGTTTTCCTCCACAGTGTCGAACTGCCAGGTGACATTCGCCATGACCGTGTAAACGTCGTCGCCGGTCTTGATGCCGGGCGAATTAAAGAAACTAGGGGGCAAACCATCAAGATCGGCTTTCGTGAACATCACCGGAGCGTTTGCCTTAACGATGTTGCTGTCGAAATCCGTTCCGAGCCTGGACAATTCCTTGCGCAGTTCTTCGACCTCCTTGCGCTGATCCGGTGGCAGGTCCAAGCCGGCGCGCCGATAATCGCGCAACGTTTCCTTGAACAATTTTTCGTCTTCGCCGGAAAACTTCGGATGCGTGTCAGCGAAAGCCTTTATGGCCTTGTAAACGTCCTCGCGATAATCGATGCCGACCGCCCAGTCTTCGAACGTTTTCACGGCATTCTCGGCGGCAGTGCGCATCGCGGGATTTGTATTCGTTTCCTTGATGATGGTGGCCTTGTTGGCCGCAAGACTTGCCTGATAAGTGACATCATCCAGCGCAACCACGGTGCTTTTAAACGTCACTTTGCTCAGGTCCTGAGACCCGATTTGATCCAGTGCCATATTCGCCCTGGCAACGGCGTCTTTCATCGCTGCCTCGACTGCTTTAGGCGTTTGCTCCCAATCGGGAACGGTCAGAACGGCGTTCGCCTTCACCGCGGCGCCGCGGAAATCATCCACCGTTTTCAACTCGACCGCGGAAAGCATGGGAACTGAACCCAGGAAAATGAGCGGGACGCAAAGAAATGTGAATTTCAAGGAATGGTTCGACATAAGAGTGGAAACAAATAACCGGGCCACAGGTTTAACACAGATTTCAGACACCGCAGAAGGAATTTTGATGAATCTATCTTCCATCTGTGTTCATCTGGACGAGAGCCAGGACGTCAGGAAAACCGGTAAAACATGGTCCACAAATTCTTCGTCGCCTTCATTCCAATTTTTGTTGCGATCGATCCTGTTGGGCTGGTGGCAGTGTTTATAGGGCTGGCCGGCAACTCCACGAGCGAACAGCGCCACCGGGAAGGCTTCACCGGAATCCTCACGGCGCTCTGCATCGCGGTCGGCTTTGTATTTCTCGGGAAAATTATCTTTACCGCGCTGGGAATTACCGTGGCGGATTTTCAGGTGGCAGGTGGCCTGATTTTGCTCGGGCTGGCGGGACGCGAATTGCTCAACCTCGCGCCAACCGATCGCGAAGCGAGCGACGACTTCGGCGTCGTTCCGCTTGGAATGCCGCTGATCGCCGGGCCGGCGCTGCTGACAGCACTCCTGATCCTGGCCGATACAGTGGGCCTGGTGTTTACGCTGATCTCACTTCTGGTCAATCTAGCGCTGGTTGCGATCGCCTTCTGGAATGCCGATTTGGTGGCGCGCTGGATGGGCAGACAAGGATTGCGGGGCGTATCAAAAATCGTGGCGCTCCTGCTCGCCGCGATCGCCGTCAGTTTGATCCGACGCGGTTGGCATGGTGTATGATTCGGCCGAATGAGTTCAATTCGAAAGATTTGCGCGCCGGCGATTTCGCCGGTTCACAAACTTGGGCAACTCGAAGTTCGTCGCTGGGTTACATACCCGTTTCGAAACGGCCACCGGAGGCAATGTGCCGACGTGAACTGGGCCAGAACTCTTTCAATTCGGCGGTCTTATCACCGTGCTGGTAACGCCAATTCAATTCAACTTCAATTGCCTTGATCTCGTCCTGCTGTGGCAGCGCCATCCCGTTGTAGATGTAGGCAGGGACCTCATTGCGTGTCCTGGTGAACGGGACTGTTGCGTAGAGATCGAGGCGGCGCTGCTGCAATTGCGCCGTGCTCCAATCCTTATAGACGGGGCTACGATGGCCCCATACGTCCGCCGTATAAGCATACCGGGAATAAGGGTAACCGCCGGTCACGGCCGGACCGGGCGGGGGCGCGGGTTGGTTTGCGCAGCCGATCAGCCCACCGGCAAATGCCGCTAAGAGTAATCGCTTCATAATATTTAACTCCTTAATTTTACTAAACTTCCACTTGCGACTATTGAACCACAGAAATCCCTTGTAGTCGCAAGCTTATTTTGCTGTTCACTACCAATAGCGTAAGGTCTCCGGGTAAATCCAAAGATCTGCCGTAGGTCGATTCACAATAACAAACGGGCCGGCTTATTGACACCCTGAGCGGCTCTCGTTAAAATCCACGCTTTTATGAGATTTCCCCTTCCACTCACTGCGAAAATCGCTGCCTATGTGATCGGACATAAGCTGCGCGGTACGAAGAAATTCGCCACCGTGCTTCAGCTTGAACCGTTGCATACCTGCAACCTGACGTGCACCGGTTGTGGGCGGATTCGCGAGTATTCCACGTCGCTTAAGGACATCATGAGCTTGGAGGACTGCCTGGGAGCAGCGGAAGAGTGCAACGCGCCGATGATTTCCATCTGCGGCGGCGAACCGCTGATATATCCGCATATCGAAGCACTGGTGGAAGGATTGCTCTCGCAAAAGCGCATCGTTTACATTTGCACCAATGCCATGTTCATGCGTAAGAAAATGCGCGAATGGCTGGCACACGAGCTGAGCACAGCGCAAAACGGCACTGGTCAAAAATTGCAGGACAAGATTGGAGTGCTCCTCCAGCGTGGATTGATTTCCGAGAAAGACGAAGCGGAAATTCGCAAGGGTCCAAAAGATCCGGCGAAGCCCACGATCGGACCGAGTAGATGGATGTACTGGAACGTGCACCTCGATGGCTTGGAGCGAACGCACGATCTCATAGTGGAACGCGAGGGCGTTTTCAAAGAATGCATCCTGGCGATCAAAATGGCGAAGGTGCTCGGGTATCAGGTCGCCACGAATACCACGATCTATAAAGAGACGGATATGCACGAGATCGAACGCATGTTCGATTACCTTTCCGACCTCGAGGTCGATGGCCACACCATCACGCCTGGCTACGAGTATGACGCCGCAAAGCGAGACATGATCACACGGCTCAACTTGCGGCCGGAAGATTTCTTTCTCACCCGCGCCATGACTGTCGAAAAGTTCCGAAAGATTGAGGAGTGGATGAATCGATACACGTTTTTCGGGACACCGGTTTATTTTGAATTTCTCGGGGGCAAACGAGACCTGACTTGTTCGGCATGGGCAATTCCCACTCGAAACATTCGCGGCTGGAAAGGCCCATGTTATTTGATGACTGACGGACATTACTCGAGCTACGCGGAGCTGCTGGAAAAGACGAAATGGGATAGCTATGGCGTGGTCAATGGCGTGGCGCGAGATAGTCGCTGCGAAAACTGCATGGTGCATTGTGGCTACGAGCCTACTGCCACGTTGGGGTTACAGAACCAGCGCGGCGACACTTGGAAAACGATCAAATTCAATTTTGGTCGAAAGCCGAAACCCACGGGCCGAGGCAATGAAGTTCTCGCGTATAATGGTGTCACTTCTGGAAATGGTCATCTGACCGGCAAGCGCGCAGAACCGACCGCGAAAGCCTCCTGAAGAATCGAGATGCCCTCGAACCAACTGATAGTCTTGCCGAGCGCGCCGGAGACATCGGAATCCTATTCGGCGGCCAGCGAAGAGATCGCGCAGGCGATCGCAAGCGCACAGGAAAATCTTTTGCGGCAGCAAAACCCTGACGGACATTGGTGCGGCGAACTGCTGGTCGATAGCACGCTCTGTTCCGACTACATCGTGTTTATGCATTGGTGCGGCGAAGTAGATGCCCGACTGCAGCGGCGTTGCGTTCGGCACATTCTTAAACGCCAATTGCCTGAGGGCGGCTGGAACATCTACCACGGTGGACCCAGCGAGATTAACGCGTCGGTTAAAGCGTATTTCGCGCTGAAACTTGCCGGTTGTTCTGTGGACGCGCCGTTTATGCAGGAAGCACGCGCGACGATCATGCGTCTCGGCGGTATCCCGCAGATGAACACCTTCAGCAAGCTTTATCTCGCGCTGCTAGGTCAGTTTCCGTGGAAATATCTGCCGGCGATTCCGATAGAGATGGTGCTCCTGCCAAGCTGGGCGCCGTTTCACATTTACAAAATGTCGTCGTGGAGTCGCGCGATGCTCATGCCGCTGTCCATTATCAACCATTTCAAGCCGACGCGCGTTCTTCCCGGCGCAAAGCAATTGCACGAGTTGTATCCCCTCGGTACTGAGCAGGCCGATTTGCGGCTGCCACGGAGCGAGAAGTTCTGGACCTGGCGCAATTTCTTCCTTCGGCTGGATGACACGTTGAAATTTCTGCAGCCGCTTCGCGTTGGTTTACTGCGCCAGCGAGCCTTAGAAGCAGCGGAGCGCTGGATGCTGGAACGCATTCGAGAGGGCAGTGACGGTCTTGCCGCGGTGTTTCCCGCGATGCTGAACTGCCTTATTGCGCTGCGTGCTCTCGGCTATTCAAAAACAAATCCTGTTTATGCAAAGGGTGAAAACGATTTCGCAGGATTATTCGTTGACGATCCCGAAGATTTCCGAATCCAGCCGTGCCTCTCCCCGGTTTGGGACACCGCTATCACTATTATTTCGCTCGTGGATTCTGGTCTTCCACCAGAGCATCCCGCATTGCAAAAAGCCGGTGACTGGCTCGTTAGCAAGGAGGTGCGCATCCGCGGCGATTGGGCAGTGAACAATTCGTATCCCGAAGCGAGTGGCTGGGCGTTCGAGTACAACAACGTCTATTACCCGGACACTGATGACACTGGGATGGTGTTGATGGCGCTGAGGCTGGTTCAACCGAAAGACTCACAGTCACTCAACGAACTGTTTCGTCGCGCGCTTGGGTGGCAGCTCAGTTTCCAATGTCGCGACGGCGGCTGGGCGGCATTCGACAAGAACGTGACAACTCCGTGGCTTGAAGACATGCCGTTCGCGGATCATAACGCGATTCTCGATCCCACCTGCAGCGATCTGACGGCGCGCACACTAGAGTTGCTTGGCTACATCGGTTTCGATCGCAACGCGAAGTGCGTCCGCGATGCGATTCAATACCTAATCGCCACTCAGGATGACGACGGCTCGTGGTATGGACGGTGGGGAGTAAATTACATTTACGGCACGTGGCAGGTGCTGCGCGGCCTGCGCGCAATCGGTGAAGACATGATGCAGGACTGGGTATTGCGCGGGCGGGATTGGCTCGAAAGCTGCCAAAACAACGATGGCGGTTGGGGCGAAACCTGCGGCACCTACGAAAATCCATCGACCAAAGGCATTGGCCCGAGCACGGCATCGCAAACAGCCTGGGCAATTATGGGCATCTGCGCATGCGGCGACCTGGACCGCCCGAGCGTTCAGCGCGGGTTGCGCTACCTTCTTCGGACCCAAAAGCCCGACGGCTCGTGGGACGAAGAGGCAATCACCGGCACCGGGTTTCCGCGTACTTTTTATCTGAAGTACGACATGTATCGGCAGAATTTCCCGCTGCTGGCTTTGGCGACGTATGTGAATTATCGCAGCGGGCTCGGGCATCGCTTGGGTTTTTACCGGCGCGATTGATGCTGTAGCCACGCGTCTGCAGTGCGTCTCCTCGCGTAATTAGACTGCTCGGTTCCGAGCATGAAAATAAAACCTATCCTTCGGCGTAATTCGATCTAACAGTACACATCATGGCTTACGAACTACCTAAATTACCCTATCCGTACGATGCCTTGGAACCGCACATCGATGCGAAGACGATGGAGATCCATTACACCAAGCATCACCAGGCTTACATCGACAATGTGAACAAGGCGATTAAAGGCACCGACCTCGAGAAGAAAACGGTGGAAGACCTGATTAGCGATCTCAACGCCGTTCCTGAAAACATTCGCACAGTCGTGCGCAATAACGGAGGCGGCCACGCCAACCACTCGTTTTTTTGGAAAATCATGGGGCCAAACGCCGGTGGCGAACCAAAGGGCAAACTAGGCGACGACATCAAATCCGCGTTTGGAAGCTTCGATGATTTCAAAGAAAAGTTAGCTGCAGCCGGAGTGGGCAGGTTCGGCAGCGGCTGGGCGTGGCTGATTAAGAACAAGAATGGCAAGCTCGAAATAATCTCCACGCCAAATCAAGACAGCCCGTTGACGGATGGTAACACGCCCATTCTCGGCGTCGATGTCTGGGAACACGCGTATTACTTGAAATATCAAAACCGCCGGGCCGATTACCTCAAAGCGTGGTGGAATGTCGTGAACTGGGACGCGGTGGCCAAGAACTACGCGTAGCAGCGCGTTGGCTGTTTGGGGAACGCACGCATGCTGCGTGCTAGTGAAGGCATTTTGCCTTCACAAACTTTTCTTACGCTTCCGCTATCAGGAATGACGAGAATCACAAAAGAAAGTTCGTGAATGCATGATGCATTCGCCAGCACGCTACAAGCGTGCGCTACCCAGAAATAAACGTGGCCTACTTAAACGAGAACTATCTAAAGCTTCAGGCCGGCTATCTTTTTCCAGAGGTCGCGCGGCGCGTACGCGCATTCTGCGACGCTAATCCTGAAGCTGCCAAGAGTTTGATCCGCTGCGGGATCGGTGATGTGACTGAGCCGCTTCCGCGCGCAACAATTGAAGCAATGACGCGCGCCGTGGAAGAACTTGGACATCGCGAGACCTTTCATGGCTACGGCCCTGAACAGGGTTATGAATTTCTCAGATCGACCATCGCGAAGTGCGACTACCGCGATCGCAACATCGAGATCGCCGACGACGAAATTTTTGTTTCCGACGGATCGAAATGCGATTGCGGTCACATTCTCGATATTCTGGGCGGCCAAAACAAGGTCGCGGTCCCCGATCCCGTGTACCCGGTTTACGTTGACACAAACGTCATGACGGGACACACCGGTCTGGCGCGAAAAGATGGCGGCTACGAAGGAATTCATTATCTGCCTTGCACTGAAGAGAATAATTTCGTGCCCGAGCCGCCAAAAGAACGCGTTGATCTCGTGTATCTTTGTTTTCCTAACAATCCAACCGGAGCAGTGGCATCGCGTGCACAACTGTCGCGCTGGGTCGACTACGCGCTGAAACACGATGCGCTTCTGCTATTCGACGCCGCATACGAGGCGTATATTTCCGATCCGCAAATTCCGCATTCCATCTTCGAAATTCCCGGCGCCATCGAGTGCGCCATCGAATTTCGCAGCTTTTCGAAGAACGGCGGCTTCACCGGTGTGCGCTGCGGGTTTACGGTCATGCCTAAATCGGTGCTTGCTCGGACGTCTGATGGTCGCCGCCTGCCGTTGCATCCACTTTGGCAGCGCCGGTGGAGTACGAAATCCAACAGCGTGTCTTATCCGGTGCAACGCGGCGCAGAAGCGTTGTATTCAACTGACGGTCGCGAACAGATCCGCGGGTTGATCGATCACTACATGGGCAACGCTAAACTTCTTCGTGATGCGGCGGCTCACGCTGGCTTGGAGGCGTTCGGAGGAATCAATGCGCCTTACATTTGGGTGAAAACGCTCCACGGCATTACGAGCTGGGAAATGTTCGATCGGGTGTTGCGCCTGCTGAATGTGGTAATAACACCGGGCGCAGGTTTTGGCGTACAGGGAGAGGGCTTCTTTCGCATATCGGCGTTCAACAGCCGCGAAAATGCTGAAGAAGTGGCGCGTCGGCTGAAAAAACTTCCGAGTTCGTGATGAGGACAACCTTATCTTGGAACTCAGTCAGGATTGCCTGCGTTGCTCGACACGGGTAGATTGCGCGAAGTTTCTCGGGAACCATCAGGCGTGCCGGATCAAAAACAAAACCTGCCGCAACTTTATCGCTTCTGCTTCCTGATGCTTGGCGACACTAGCAAGGCGCTGGAAGTTTTTCACGCTACGCTACGCGAGGCCGGCGTGCGGGCTGCTCGCGGTGAGATACCGACCGAGCCGTTTTGGCTTTTCCGGGATGCGCGGTGGCGCTGTTTGGAAGCAACAAAAACGGAATTGCAACCCGAGTCATTTGAAATGGATGAGCAAGACGTCGCTCCGGAGGCGGCAGCACAAATCGAACGTCTCGATCCAATGCAGCTCGCGGTTTGGATTTCGGCGGCGCCGGATCCGCAGCGGAGCGCGCTGGCACTTTATTATCTCAACGAATTCAATTATCGCGAAATCCTCGATCTGACCGAACTCAAGTTAATCGAGCTCTCGCGTTTCCTTGCGAAAGGCCGCCGGCAACTACAGGCGTGGCTTGACGCGAAGTTTCCTCAACGAAGCGACGTATGAAAATGCTATCGTTCATGCGGCGTCAACGCTCCCTTTTAAATTGCGCACCGATTAGCGCGCGTCAGTCGGCCGACCGTTCGATGCGCTCGGCAATATCTCGTGCAGATGGTTCCGTCGAATTCGTTAGTCAACAGAACTTCGATCGCGCCGTGGCGGGCTTGGTGCGCCTTGTTCCCATTCCGGCTGAGTCTGCCGAGTGGTTCTCCGAAAAAGACCTCTTGTCCGCCCCGAAGTGGACTTGGAAAAAGATGGTGCGGAACCCCGCCGTCCTCGCGATCAGCATCGCCGTTGCGGTCATTGCAGGCGTATTCGTGTTCAATTTTCTCAGTCACCTAAATGATTTTCCGGGGTCGGCGACAGCTCGCAAATTGTTGAGCCTGGCTGCTTCCACTCGACCGGTGATGCTTGACCCAGTCAACGCCGAAGCAGGAACGTTGAGCGACTTATTTTTTATGAAAAACGGCTTGGAGCATTATGATGTTCCAGCAGAGTTCGCCGATTTTAACACGATCGGTTGCCGCGTTTTTGACGACGACGAATCACGGCGAATCGCCCAAATTTGGGTGGGCGAGAAGCGCATGCAGTTCTTTCTTTTTCCTGCCGAAAGAGACACCAAGACCGGAGCAGTGTTGGGGTTTCCCGGCTGGCGCTATGTTCATCAGGAAGGCTGGACCGGTGCAGTGACCGAGCACAGCGGTGTCTGCTTCATGGCTGCGGTGCGAGGCCGCGGCAAAGACTTGGAGCCGTACCTTTCGAAAGCGCCGGATAAATAACACGTTCAATTCGTGGCGTTGACACTGGGGTGCGGAGCCGTCAACTTTTCCGTCCTTCGCGCCAGGGTAGCTCAGTGGTAGAGCAGGGGACTCATAAGCCCTTGGTCGGGAGTTCGACTCTCCCCCCTGGCAGCTTCATTTTCGATTGTCGATTGCTGATTGATTTCGCGCGCGAAGCGCGCCTTGGAGTGCGCCGGCTCGACGCCGCTTTTGCCCCGTATGGTTGGGAGTCCGAATCCCCCTGCCGGTTTTCTGCGGATTGACCATTGCAGATTGCCGATTACTTGAGCATTGGACGTTGGACGCCTGCCGCGCTGTAGCAATTGCGAAAGCGGGTTCGACGTTGGACGTTTTCTCTTCGGCAATGGATCAGGAAAACGTCGTGGAAAGATTTTTCGAGCTCGGAAATTCGTATTGGCTGACGCGGTTCGTCATTCTGAGGCTGCTGGGTTTCGTGTATGCTGTCGCGTTTCTAGTCGCGGCCAATCAGCTCGTGCCACTCATTGGCGACCATGGATTGACGCCGGCGACGCATTTCCTAAATGGGATTCAAACGCAACTCGGCTCCCGAAGCGCCGGTGCGCTTCGCGTGCCGACACTTTTCTGGTTTGGAATCTCGGACCACACATTAGTGATTTTCTCCTGGGTTGGCGTTGGCTTGTCGCTTGTCGTCCTAGGCGGGTATGCGAACGCGATTCTACTAGCAGTCCTTTGGGTTATGTACATGTCGATCGTTCACGTCGGGCAGATTTGGTACGGCTACGGCTGGGAAATCCAGCTGCTCGAGACCGGATTCTTGTCGATTTTTCTTTGTCCACTGCTCGACGGACGGCCGTTTCCGAAGCGCAGGCCGCCGATTCTCGTTATCTGGCTTTTTCGCTGGCTTGGCTTTCGGATCATGTTTGGGGCAGGACTGATCAAATTGCGCGGCGACACCTGCTGGCGTGATCTCACCTGTCTCTATTATCACTACGAAACGCAGCCGATCCCAAACCCGATCAGCCGATATTTGCATTTTTCGCCGCATTGGCTGCTCAAGTTCGAGACAGCTTGGAACCATGTCGTCGAACTCATCGTCCCATGGTTTTCGTTCGGGCCGCTCAGGGCGCGGCACATTGCCGGCGTGCTGCTGGTTACGTTTCAGCTTTTTCTCATCATCAGCGGTAATCTTTCGTTCCTCAATTATCTGACCATCATTCCGTTTCTCGCGTGCTTTGATGACACGTTCCTCCGATATTTTTTGCCGGCAGCCCTTGTTAGACGCGCGGAACGCGCGGCTCAGGAATCGAGGCCGTCACGCATCAACAACGCGATTGCTGTCGCATTGTCGATATTGGTTGCGTGGCTCAGCATACCGACGGTGCTCAATCTGGTCTCCGGTCGGCAACTAATGAATTACTCCTACGACCCGCTTGATCTGGTGAATACGTACGGCGCATTCGGCACCGTGGGTCGCGAACGCGACGAAATTATTTTTGAGGGAACAGACGACATGCTGATAACCGGCGACACCAAATGGAAGGAATACGAGTTCAAGGCCAAGCCAGGCGATCCGAACCGCCGGCCGCCATTCGTCGCGCCGTATCAGCCGCGAATCGATTGGCAAATCTGGTTCGCAGCGATGTCTTCACCGGCCCAGTATCCATGGACGCTTCATTTTGTTTGGAAACTTCTGCATAACGATCCTGGCACGCTCTCGCTGCTTGCGAACAATCCCTTTCCCGATGCGCCGCCACATTACATCCGAGCGCGACTTTATCATTATCGATTTGCGCCGCCCGGCGAGACAGCATGGTGGAAACGTGAACCGATCGGCGAATGGCTGCCCGCGCTGTCTACTGACGATCCGCAGTTTCGCCGGCTGCTCGAGGCGATGGATTGGCTCGATTAAGAACCTCAGCCCCATTTCGGTTTGATATGGCAAGCTATCAATGCGAATATGGGCAGCCATATTATGAAGACTACCATTGAAATCGCGGATGATCTCTTTGAGCGAGCGCAAAAGCTCGCCCGCAGCGAGAACACCACCTTTCGGTCCCTTGCCGAACAGGGATTGCGTCTCGTGCTCAAGCAGAAACAGGCGAAAGCAAAAGCGTGGAAATGGAAGCCGGTGACGAAGGGCGGCGGTCTGAATCCCGAATTCAGGGATTGGAATTGGGAGAAGATTCGCGATCTCATTTACGAGGGCCGGTAATGATCGCGGTCGACACGAACCTGCTCGTTTATTCTCATCGAACTGAGATGCTGGGCCACGCTGCCGCGACCAAGGCCGTCGGTTCTTTGGTGGAAGGCTTCTCGCCCTGGGCCGTTCCGTGGCCATGTGCGCACGAATTCATTTCTGTCGTGACGAATCCGAAGCCTTTCCGAAAACCAACAAAGCCGCCGATTGCCCTCGCGTTTCTTCGTTCTCTGACCGAATCCGAGCATTTCCACTGGCTGGGGGAAGGACCCGGCTATCTGGACAAGTTGGAATGGTTGTTGGCCAGCGGAAATGTCGTTGGCGGACGGATTCACGACGCCCGGATTGCCGCCCTTTGCCTCTATCACGGCGTGCGCGAGCTGTGGACCGCAGATCGCAATTTCTCAATGTTTCCGCAGCTCAAGACGCACAACCCATTAGCCAAAGCCTGAATCCCCGCGACTCTTCGGCATCAACGCCCGGAAAGACCCCTTGAAATCCGCTCCGTTTGTCAGCCCGAATTTCCTGGAGCGGATTTCGAAACCCGAGTCACGATTTCATTCAGATTATCTGGCATACCGGAATCGAGAGATCACGCGACGTGCGTTGATCGCACGGCTACCGCACGTTGCGATGGTCGGTGACAGCGTCTGCATGGACATCTACATCTCGTCGCCTTGGAGCACTTTCTGGCGCGCTCACACTCGGCGCGGCAAAAATTGGTTTCTTCACTTCGATGCCGGCGCTTGCAGCATTTCGAAAGAATTGGAAGCCATCACGCCTTTTGTGGCGATTGAATGCGCAGGCGTCGGCGCGTTTGTGGATTATGAGCAGAGCCGGCAAAATCCTTTCCGCCCCTCCCTCGGCACGCGCAATTTTTCGGCACAAATTAGTGAGTTACTGCAATCGCATCGATTTCCCGATCTGATTTTAATCTCAATCGGTCACAACAATGTCGATTGGACGTGGCGATGTCCGCCGGATGAGCTGGACGAACCGGAGGAGCGGTTAAAACGGCTAAGCAAAGAATTCCGGCAAAATTACACGCGCGAGTTGCAACGGCTGCTCGGACACGCGGGCATTGAGCAACACCGAGTGGCGATCGTGGTTTATGGCCTGATCAACTTCGGATCGTATTTCGAAGGTCGCGAGGCAGCTGAGCGCCTTCGAGAAACGAATAAGAGACTGTACCCACACTTGGAAACGACTTATAGATATTTCCTTTCTTTTCATCCGCATTACCGGCGCAAGTTGATTCGGCTTGCTGCGATGGCGAACGAAGAGCTGCGAGTAATGGTGGAAGAGCTTAACCGCGAAGTTGTCGCGCAACGCGAGATTATGCAATTGCGATATTCCGACGCGCTGGCAACCGCGGACCTCAGCCGCGCAGAATTACTCCATTCAATCGATGGTTGGCATGCGTCGGTGAAAGGACACAATGTGCTGGCTGACGCCGCATTCAGCGACCTGCGCGCAAGCTTGGATTTCCTTGGAATCAAATGATCCAAGGAGAGGCGGTTTCCAATCCCCTCGTTTTGGGACGGTGGATTAGAGACCGCCGTTCCTTGGTGGCAGATCGCCGCGTTCTCTCAGCCGGGCGATCGTTTCGCCCAGCATGCGATATCCGAAGTGGCCTTGTCGCACGCGCAACAATTCGGACCCATACCATTTTTCGTGGATCGCCTCAATTTCTGCCGGTGGCGCGATTGCATCGAATTCGCCTGTGACGAATAGAATTCGCTTCGGATCACACAGCGGCTGGCCGTGAAAAGGCGAACTCAGATGAAAATGCCGCGAGACGAGAGCGCGCTCGATCCTGGCTTGGAGTAGTTCGCGCCGAACACGACGCGCAGCGGGGCTTTGCCAGATTGCGTGCTCGACGTTGACTATCGGTGACATTAACGCCACAAACCGAAAATCGCTTTCGACGAGCGTCAAAAGAGAGCCAATCCACCCCCCGTAACTTGTGGCCAGCACGCCAAACTCACGACAGCCGTTTGCCCGCAAAGCATCGATCAATTGCCGTAGCTCAATCACACTCTGACGCAGTCCTTCTGCGTTGCGAATAAGATCCGGCGTGATCGCCAGCTCCCCATTCCAATAGCCAGCCGGAACGCGTGAAAAGTGATACGGCAGATGAACGAAACAGGCATTCCACCCGAGTTCGTTAAACTCTTCTGCGCAACGGTAATATCCCTTGGGGCTCGCAGACATGAGTGCGTGCAGGAAAAACACAGTCGGCGCGTCTTCCCATTTCCGTGTGTTGGATCGAAAAAAATCCGCGCGCGCGGCATTGTTTTCTGCAAAAGCTGTTTTAATGGGGCTGCGCCACAAAAGGGTTGCCATAGGTGAATCGCTCGTGGCAATCACCGCGGGCTTCGAGTCGAGTTCACCGTTTCTATCGATTGCTTGCGGTGCGGCATAATATTCCTGCGGCGAGAGCCGTTCGTATGTCGTTACGTAGCGCTCCATGTCTTCGCGGCTTCGCCCATTCAGCCGGTGGCGTCTGTGAAGCAAATTGATCGATGCGCAGAGCAGCGAATCGATCGTTTTTGCATTGAGCCGAGCAACTTTGGAGTGCGCGGACATGTCCGCGCTTTTGAAAGCGGCGACATGTCGCCGCACTCCACAGCGCTCATGCGGTGAATGAGGCAGATCATCTGGCGTCAGGCTAAACTTGTGGCGTAATTCCTCGTAAAGATTTTTGAAACCGGCAGCCAATTCGGATTCGATCCGTTCGCGTGCCCGAGATTTTTGAAGCTCCGGAAAATTTGAGATCGGTTTACCGAACGCGATCCAGACGGGCGTGCGTCGGAAAGGCAGCCACTGTCTTTTTGAATACAAGCGATCGCTGCCAAGGATCACGCACGGAACGATTGGGACGCCACCGATCTGCGCGAGAGTTGCGGCGCCCGGCCGCAGCGGTGCGCCTTCAAGCAGCGAGCGCGCGCCGTCGCGAATACCCCCCTCTGGAAAAATACCCACAACGCGCCGGTTTTTCAGCCGTTCGATTGCGGTGCGAATGGTTCTTAGGTCAGCGCGGTCGCGTTCTGCCGGGAACGCATCAATCGAGTGCAGGAGCACGCCTATCAGGCCCGGGCGAAAAAATTCGGCCATCGTCATCCAATCGATTTTCCGCCGGACCGCCAGACCTATCAGAAACGGATCGAAATGGCTGATGTGATTTGCAGCCAGCAAAAATCCGCCGGCCCGACGTGGATTCTCGCGCCCAAGCACGCGAACATGCGCGACGCAGCCAAAAACCAATCTCACCAGCAGTTTGCCGGCGCGATAAAAGGTTCTCTTCATATTTATCTTTCGAGTGTTTCGCAGTCCCGGTGTAATCGGAAAGTTATTTTTTTCAGGCTGATTGATTTTTTGAACGTGATATTGTGTGGCTGGTTCCAACTCAGTTGTTGGTCAGAGTCTATGAAACCGAGGAGTCCTCGCACGGGCGGTAAGGGACGCTTTCCGCAGACAGACTATTTTTTTCATTCCGGTTTTGGTCAATGGCATGGCCATTTCTGGTCTTCCGACGGAGAAGATAGATCGCGGTTCCGGAATCTTTTTGATTTGGGGCGCGAATACCGTCTCGAAGCGGCACGGGAACGAGCAAGAGAGATGGCGGCGTTCGCCGTAATCGTTCTCACCTCGGCCTGGCCCGTCCTCTACATGATCATCACAGTTGTGAAGCTGCTCAGCAAAGGCCGACCGCTGAATTGATCGTCTCGCTCGTCGAGTGGTTACTTTTGCGGCTTGGGCCAGAGAAATTCGTCCCGATACTCGGGCGACCGTTCCGGGGCGAAACCGTGCCGGCTAGTGTTTTCGGTCACGACACGCGGGACGAGGAAGTGCAGAAGATAATCTTCCCCACCCGCCTTGGTGCCGCTGCCGCTCATTTTAAATCCACCAAATGGGTGTCGGCCGACGATCGCACCCGTACACGAGCGATTAATGTAAACGTTCCCGGCTTCCAGTCGCGCTTTGATGCGCTCGATGTTGTCGGGGCTACGTGAGAAAAAGCCGCCTGTCAAAGCGTAGTCGGTTCCATTCGCGACATCGAGCGCCTCGTCGAGATCGCGCACTTTTAAGACACTTAGCACTGGGCCGAAAATTTCTTCGCGTGCGACGCGCATGTCCGGTTTTACGTCGGTGAAAATTGTCGGCGGAATAAAATATCCATGCGGCGGAACTTCCATTGCCTGATAAGCGAGAGTGGCCTCTTTTTTCCCAATCTCGATATATTCCAGAATCCGCCGGTACGCAGCTTCATCGATGACCGGGCCGACCACGATTCCGGGTTGCTCCGGATTCCCAACGCGCAGGCTGGCAGCGGCCGGAATCAAACGTTCCATCACGCGATCATAATTTTCCTCAAGCAGAATCAGGCGGGACAGCGCCGAGCATTTTTGTCCCTGAAAACCGAATGCGGAATAAATCGAATACATGATTGTCTCGTCAAGGTCCGCATCGGTGTCGACGATCATTGCGTTCTTGCCGCCCATCTCGCAAATCACGCGCTTGAGTTCGCGTTGACCAGGACGCGTGATCCCGGCCGATTCCCAGATTTTCAATCCGACCTCGCGCGAACCCGTGAACGCGATCAAATCGACATCCTTGTGATCAACCAAATGCGCTCCGATCACGGATCCGTGCCCCGACAGAAAATTCAAAACGCCCGGCGGAACACCTGCTTCCTCGAACACCTGCATGAGCATGGCGCCACAGATGATCGACTGCTCGGATGGTTTCATGATTACGGCGTTACCGGTAACGATTCCGGCCGATGCCATGCCGCAGAGGATCGCAATGGGAAAATTCCACGGCGCGACTACGAACGCCACGCCGCGCGCCCAGTAGTGATGATAACTTTCTTCGCCCGGAACCTGCTGCGTAAGCTTGGGTCGTCCGAGCCGTCGCATTTGCTGCGCGTAGAATCTGCAAAAATCGATCGCTTCGCGGATATCGCCGTCGGCTTCGGACCACGGCTTGCCAACCTCAAAAACTTCTATGGCCGAAAGTTCGTAACGCCGTCGCTCCAAAATGTCTGCCGCGCGCTCGAGTAACTGCGCTCGTTCTTCAAACGGAGTCCACCTCCATTTTTCGAATGCGCCGCGAGCAGCTTTAACGGCACGATCGGCTTCGGCAATTCCCGCTTCGGTTCCATAACCAACGATCTCGGTCGGTTCGGCTGGATTAACCGAAGGCGTCAGATTATCGGTCCAAACTTTTTCACCTCCGATGTAAAGCGGATGCTTTTCGCCGAAACGTTTGCGCGCTTGGCGCAATGCGCTCTGCATTTTGTCCTGGTCGTCTTTGTAAATAAAACTCACGAGTGGTGCGTTTTTAAAAATAGCATTGGGGAGGGCAGGCTTCCAGCCTGCTGTTTCCGGCATCTTGCCGGAAACAATCGCGTCGGAAGGATGCCGACGCGAGCACGCAAGATGCGTGCGCTCCCCGGACGCGACGGAGCGCGCTTCTCTGCTTTTTTTAATCTGCTCCCTTGGATCGCGTAGCAAGTCTTTCGCTGGCACATTCTCGGCGAATTTTGCGCGCAAAAATCCTTCGTTCGACGTGTTCTCGAGAAGGCGCCGAACAAGGTAGGCCATTCCGGGCAGCAACTCGCCGATTGGACAGTATTCCCGGACCCGATACCCCATCTCCACCAGCGCGCGCTTGATCGGGCCGGCCATGCCGTAAAGCAGTTGAAACTCGAACCGGCTGCGATCAATGCCGAGTTCATCCGCGACCGCTTGCGCGTGCGCGATGCTGCGGATGTTATGCGACCCAAACGCAGGCGTAGCGACGGAGTTATTTTCAAAAAGCACGCGCGTAAGGTTTTCAAAATTCGCGTCGCTCTCGGCTTTCTGAAGGAAAACCGGCGGATTCGATCCGTTCTGGCCCGATTTAGTTGTCTCGTAATCCCAATAGGCGCCTTTCACTAATCGGACTGCTAACCGCGTGCCGCGTGCACGGCCCCATTCGATCAGGTCACGCAAATCGCCTTCTGAATCTCGCAGATAAGCCTGGATAACAATCCCGACATGCGGCCAACCCTTGAATTCCGCCTCGCTGAAAATGGTTTTAAACAGTTCGAGAGTCATATTTTTAAGGGCATAACTCTCCATGTCGAAATTGATAAATGCGCCTAGCTCGCGTGCACGGCGGAGAAGCGGCCGGAGCTTGGTGCCGAGATGAGCAATGGCATCGGCGGGAGCAGCTGGATTCAATTGCGAGTAGAGCGCAGAGATTTTGACCGACAGATTTACGACCGGAAAAAGCTCGGCGTTTTTTCCGAGCGGATCGACCCAGTTTTTTGTTTCGCTCGCCAGTTTCTCCAGCAAATCTGCGTAACGCCCTGCATATTCATCCGCCTCGACTTCGCTCACGACAGCTTCGCCCAGAAGATCAACGGTAAAGCCGATTTTTTGCGCTCGGCGTTTCCGCAATGTCGCTATCACTTCATCCGGATTTCGTCCCGCGATAAACTGACGTGCCATCTCAGATACGTTCCACCGCAGCACCGGAGCGCTTACCCATGGAGCGATGCGCGCCAGGCGAACACCAACCCCAAGCAATGGGTGGAAACCATCCTCGCCATCGTGGAAATATTCTTCGAGATGCTGAATGATCTCATGCGACCCGCGCAATGAGGGCAGGACGGCGACGAACCGAAACAATTGCGTCTTGAACCGCTCGTCGCGCATCGAGAGCGTCATAAGACGCTGATAAAAGCCGGCCTTGCTGAAAATTCGCTCAGGATGTTTGTCGACCAGCTCAAAGATACGCGTACCGCGCTGCTCAACGTCGCTGTGGAGCGATCTCATTGGCGAAGGTTAGTCCGCGCCTTTGCGTTAGGCAAAATGCAACAAAAAGCGACCTCAAGATCACAAAAATTTACTAGGAAACACGCTCAGCCGACGCGCGCTCTCCGAAATATAAAATGAAACCGCGGTACACAATTCGGGGAGCAAGTAGAAGAGGGATTTGCCTGGCAGACTCGGAGGCCCAGGGCTCTGCTGTCAGGCAATCTCTTTGGCGTTTATTGCGAGGCGGAGAAACTCGCGTAAGGGAAGGCGGGATGCGTGCCGACACAATTCGTTATGATTTCGGCAGCGATAATACGGCGGCGATTTGTCCGGAAGCATGGATTGCTCTGGAACAAGCGAATATAAATCATGCGCCCGCTTACGGCGACGACGAATGGACTGCTGCGGTGTGCGAACGTGTACGGGAAATTTTCGAAGCCGATTGTGATGTTTATTTTGTGTTCACCGGCACAGCGGCGAACGCGCTGGGTCTGGGCCAGGTCTGCCAACCTTTTCACGGAGTCATCTGTCACGAACGCGCGCACATTCAGACGGACGAAGGTGGCGCTACGGAGTTTTACGCCCGCGGAGCGAGACTATTTTTGACAAAGACGTGTAACGGAAAGATCGACCTTGGCGAGGCAGAAAAACTCGTTCAGCAACAGGTAGAGCTGCACGGGCACATCATGCGTGCCATTAGCATAGCGCAGGCAACGGAACTCGGAACGGTGTACACACCGGATGAAGTTGCGGCGATTGGCGACTTTACGCGCACGCACCAAATGTTGCTTCACATGGACGGCGCGCGGTTCGCAAACGCAGTCGCATTTCTTGGCTGCGCTCCGAAAACGACCACTTGGAAGGCGGGCGTAGATATCCTCAGCTTTGGCGGCACAAAAAATGGCATTGCGGCGGGAGAGCTGGTTGTCTTCTTCGACAAGAAACTTTCACGTGATTTTCAATATCGAGTCAAACAAGCAGGGCATCTCGGCTCAAAAATGCGGTTCATCGCTGCTCCCTGGTTGGCGCTGTTAAATGGAGACGTCTGGTTGCGAAACGCGCGACACGCGAACGAGGCCGCGCGCGAGCTTGCGAAGCGCCTTCGAAACGAGGCAGGGCTGGAAAATGTATTCCCAGTGGAATCAAACGCCGTATTTGTCCGGATGAACGATGAACTTGTGCGCGGTCTCAACACGCGTGGATGGCGTTTCTACAAATTTATGGAGCCGGACATTTATCGTCTGATGTGTTCGTGGTCCACCAATACCGAGGAAATTTCGATGCTGGTTGGCGATGTTGTCGCGATTAAATGATTGAACAGATTGCTCCGTGAACCATCTTACAGACGACATGAACCTATTTGAACGAGCAATGGTATTGGCGGCGGTCTTGCTCGCCGGATGCGGAACGACTCGCAACGTGGCAGTGAGTTCATATCACGTGACGCGCGACGTGGCAGTCGGTTCTTATCACGTTGCGACCGCACCTGTAAATTACGCTCTGCGGCGCCACAGTAATGAGCCAAAAATGGTCGGAACGACAGATGCAGTCGAATCTGATGTGACCGAGCCCGGCCACCCTGCTCCATCGACGCAGATGGCCTCGGCGCCGCAGCCGCGGCGAAAGGCTGATACGACAAGATCTCAAAAGCCGCCCAGAACAACTCCGCCTATCGCTTACAGCGAAACCACGCAACCCGAACCAAAACCATTGCCGCCGGCGCAAGCGTCCTCCACGTCCACGGCGTTCCCAACTGCTAAGGCAGTGCCTGACAAGCCGGGATACGTGTTTAGTCCATTTGATTCGAGCGGCAGATACGTGGACGTGAGCGGTTACACGCCAGGGACCAAAGTTAAAGATCCGTGGACCGACAAGATTTTTGTCGTGCCGTAGGCGAGGTTTTCTGCAGCCACCGGGCCTGGGCGGCGTGGCGAACGTTTGAGCACGAGTCATCTCACAATGTCATTCTGATCCCGCAGTCGCGGGAGAAGAATCTCGGATCAATTTAGGGGTCGATCGCGAACAGAATAGACCAGAGATGTTTCGCTTTACGCCCAACATGACAGCGCCGTTCAAAAGATGCGTTGCAGCAACGTTAACGACACGCTTCCCAAGCGGAGCAGCGGCTACAGGCTAGCGATTGCGGTAGACTTGGGCGAAGGTTACTTCATCACGTGAGAGTGGTATCGCGATTTGCGGTTTGGTGGTTGCTCGGCTGGCTAATCTTTGCCGCTGCGCCGCATGCTCTCGCCCAGACGTACCAGGGAAAGCAGCTCGTTACGGCAGAGCTTCTTGCCGAAACAAATGCGATCGTGCCCGGCAAGCCGTTCACCGTCGGTCTGCTACTGCGAATGGCTTCGGGCTGGCACACGTACTGGAAATTCTCCGGCGACGCAGGGCTTCCAACGGAATTGAACTGGAAATTGCCACCTGGCTGGAAGACCGGCGAGATCCAATGGCCAATCCCGTTGAAAACGATCGACCCGGGAGACATTGAAACCTACGGCTACGAAAATGAAGTCCTGCTGATTCAAGAAGTCACGCCGCCATCGAATATCGACAGCTCGTCAATGAAACTCGTTGCCGAAGCGAATTGGTTGGTATGCGAAAAGATCTGCGTACCCGGCAGCGCAACATTGCAGTTGGATTTGCCAGTAGCATCAACAAGTCAGGCCGCGAACACGGACCTTTTCGCACGTTATCGCCGGTTACTTCCGCAAAAGTGGCCGGGAGCGAATGTGGCGAGCGCCGAGTGGAGCCGGGTTGGATCCGATGTTCGCTTGAAAATCTCGAGCGAAACTTTGGCCAAATATCCGGCAGTCGATTTCTTTCCACTGCCGGAGCGGGAGACGATTGTTGGTCATCCGGCGATTCAATCGCGGAATGGCAACGAAATTGTTTTTCGGATTCCGCTTGAGTCAGCGCCGAAGAATCTGTCGTCGATGGCGGGCCTGGTGGTTTTTTCGCAGCAGCCGAACGGGGACGATCGCCGGGCGTGGCAAATTACGAGTGCGGCGCCGGTTGTTTCGGGGGCTGCTCGTCCGCCACCCGGGCGCGGAATCCTCACATTTCTGCTGTTCGGTTTTCTCGGCGGTTTCATTTTGAATTTGATGCCGTGCGTCTTGCCGGTGATTTCGCTGAAAATCTTCGGCTTCATACAACAGGCGGGACAGAGCCGGCAAAAGATCTTGCGAAGCGGGATTGCATTTGTAGTGGGAATTTTTGCGTGGTTCATCGCTCTGGCGCTGCTGTTGATTGCGCTTAAGAGCGCAGGGCGCGACGTAACCTGGGGTGGATTACAGTTCACGAATCCTTACTTCGTTCTCGGGCTGAGTGTGATCGTTCTCGTATTTGCCCTGAATCTCTTTGGCGTCTTCGAGATTTCGTTACCGCAATCCGTTACCCGCGGTTTGCTTTCAACCAGCGAGCGCAGAGATCTTCTCGGCTCATTTTTTCAAGGCGTGTTCGCGACTGTGCTGGCCACGCCATGTACCGCGCCATTCCTCGGCACGGCGCTGGGATTCGCGTTTACGCAGTCAGCCGCCGTCATTCTGGCGATGTTCATCGCGGTGGCCGCCGGGATGAGCGCGCCGTATCTGCTTTTGAGCGCGCAGCCTGCGTGGCTGCGGTTTGTGCCAAGGCCCGGGCCCTGGATGCTGCACCTGAAACAGTTCATGGGATTCCTGCTGCTGGCAACGTTGGTGTTTCTTCTTTACGTGCTCGGCGCGCAGCGTGGCTTGGAAGGCGCGATTTGGGCGAGCTGTTTTCTCCTGGTCATCAGTGTCGCGTGCTGGATGAAAGGCGCGTTTGTTGTTCCGACAAGCTCCTTTGCTAAGCGCGGCGTCGTGCTCGTGCTTATGCTCATGCTCCTGATCGGAAGCGGCGTTTATTTCATTGGCGACAAATTTCAGGCCGCAAAAATTGCTTCCGACGGCTTACAAATCCGAGGCGACTGGCACCCCTTCACGCCCGAACGGTTGCAAGCAGAACTCGAGCAAGGGCGCACCGTCTTCGTCGATTTCACCGCCGCGTGGTGTCTCACCTGCAAATTCAACGAAGCCAACGTGCTCGAAAGTCAGGACGTCCGAGACGCATTTCAGCGCTACGGCATTGTAAAGCTCAAAGCAGATTGGACGAACGGCGATCCGGTCATCACGAAATTGTTGCAGCACTTCGGCCGCCCGGGTGTTCCACTCTATGTGCTTTATCCCGCGAAGAACGAAGAGCCAATTGTATTCCCGGAACTGCTCACCAAAAGCATGGTCCTGGAGAAACTTGAAGCCAACGCGCGCAGGGTGGCCTCGCAGTAAATTTGTGAATGCCTCGGATTTTTGTCAGCAGCGTTGTGAATGCGCCGGCTGAGAAGTGGGCAACTATTCGGCGATTTGATGCGGTCGTAGATTGGCTTCCGTTTGTAAAATCGAGCCCGATCGAAGATGACAGCGATCCAACCTGCGTTGGATGTGTCCGTGTTTTGACTCAAACGGATGACGAGGTATTTCGCGAAGTTCTCGTCGCCTTTTCCGACGCGGAACGTTCCTATTCCTACACGTTCGTCAGCTCGCCGGTTCCAGTGCGCAATCACCAAACCACGCTTCGTGTTTTGCCGATTACCGATGGCGATCGTGCTTATGTGTAATGGTCTTCGCGATTTGAGATCGATCCGGAATACGAAGCGCAGCTCGTCGATTTGATCAATCAAAATTTTCGCGCCGGTCTTCGCAATCTGGCCGAGAAGATGGCCCGCTGATCCCTCGTGAAAAAGGGACCTGCTCGCATTTCACTTATCGCCATTCACAACCGAACGCGGCTGCCTACGGGCGAGGTGCCGGTGTGGGGCGAGACCTCGGCGTCGGATTGACTCTTGGACTTGGTGTGGCTCTTGGCGTTGCTGTCGCAGTCGGCGGAGTCGTCGCAGTCGAGGTAGCGGTAGGTGTTGCAGTCGCCGTGGGTATCGGTGTGGAAGTGGGCGTAGCCGTTTGTGTCGCAGTTGCTGTCGGCGTGGCGGTAGGGGTTGGTGTTGCGGTTCCTGTGGGAGTAGGCGTCAAGGTCGGAGTTGCTGTGGGAGTAGGAGTAAACGTCGGAGTTGGCGTGATTGTCGCGGTTGCGGTCGCAGTCGCGCTGGCCGTTGGGGTAGGACTTGGCGCGGCGAATTCCGCGCAGTATCTCCCGCCAGTGTTCAAATCGCTGCCGTTATATCCGCCCCAGACGATCATCTCACTGCCTCTCCATACTGCGGTGTGATGGTCGCGTGCGACAGGCGCACCGGTGGCGTTAGTGGCAACCCAACTGTCTGTGCTGGGATTGTATCTCCCGCCAGTGTTCAAATAGCTGAAGTTTGCACTTCCCCCCCAGACGATCATTTCACTGTCAGTCCACACTGCTGTGTGAGCGGCTCGGCCACTGGGGGCGTTGGTCGTGGTGGTGGCCGTCCAACTATCAGTGCTGGGGTCATATCTGCCGCCGGTGTTCAAACCACAGCAATTTCCCCCCCAGACGATCATTTCGCTGCCAGTTCACACTGCCGTGTGAGAATATCGGGCAGTCGGTGCGTTGGTCGTAGCGGTGGCCGTCCAACTATCAGTGCAGGGATTGTATCTCCCGCCAGTGTTCAAATCGCTGCCCGTTCCAGTTCCCCCCCAGACGATCATTTCACTGTCAGTCCACACTGCTGTGTGACCGGTTCGGCCACTGGGGGCGTTGGTCGTCGTGGTGGCTGTCCAGCTATCCGTGCCGGGATTGTACCGCCCGCCGGTGTTCACACGTACGATGTCATTGTCCAATCCACCCCAGACGATCATTTCACTGCCAGTCCACACTGCCTTGTGAAAGTCTCGGGGACTAGGGGCATTGGTCGTGGTGGTGGCCGTCCAACTATCAGTGCTGGGATTGTATCTCCCGCCAGTGTTCAAATCGTCGGTGTCTCCAAATCCGCCCCAGACGATCATTTCACTGCCAGTCCACACTGCCGTGTGACGCTCTCGGGGACTGGGGGCGTTGGTCGTGGTGGTGGCCGTCCACCTATCCGTGCTGGGATTGTATCTCCCGCCGGTGTTGAGAAGCACGAAGTTTGGTGCACCTTCTCCACCCCAGATAATCATTTCACTGCCAGTCCACACTGCTGTGTGATAAAATCGGGCATCGGGCGCATTGATGGTGCTGGTGGCCGTCCACGTGTCATCGGTGCAGCCACCCGAGGGACTAGCTATTACTGGAAGATGGTAGGGGCGGTTCACCTGAACCGCCTTGGCGATTGAGTCAATCGCCGCTACCTTCATCGGCATTTGCAGCTCGCCAGTTCGCACGGACTCAAGACACCCGGTCTGGTATTGGACCGACAAATCGGCGATCAAACGTTCTGTTAGTACTGGTCTGGCCAGACACTCCGCGATCACAAAGGGATCGTTGCCAAGCGCTGCAAAGAGCTCGCGCAACACCTCGGGCTGCTTGGTGTGCTGCGCCATACGATCCATTTCAACCTGCAATTGCTCGGGCGTAATCGGCTTTTGCCAGTCCTGTTCGAACAACTCTGAATGGCGCAGGTAATCCTGGACCTTTTCCTCGATTGTTGCGTGCGACATCACCACATCGAGCGATGGTTTTGGATCAAGACGCTCCTTTGGCCAGATGCGGTGACGCCAGTAAACGTCTTCGATTGCCCGCTGATACGCTACGCGCTCTCCAAACGTCAGCGTTCTTTGCGAAACCTTTGCCGGCGGCTCAGTGCGGAAGAAATCAGTCCCCAGGTCGTTGGAATTCCAATCACGATCGAACATGCGGCTGCGCAAAGAAGGAGTGCGATCATCGGGCGCAGACTAAAGAACCCGCCTTCGCAGATGACACGACGGGCGCGTGCAGATTGAGAATTTTTCATGAATTAAGTCTGCCGCGCGTCATGTAGCACAGAGGTTAATTGGTACGTCGGAAGCGCGTCAACGTGGATTGCTTTCTATTTTCCGGTTTCCCTAATGCCCTGCGGCCTGCCAAACGCCAGTCCGGCTCGGACCGGTCGCGTCCTCCGTCCCTCGTTGAATTTCCTACATCATTGCCATGTTTTACCCGCGCAGAAATTGAACTATTCCAAGCGCTATCAATCTAACCAATCTATGAATACAAAAACGATCCTGACCGTTCTTACATCATTGATCGCGACTGCAGTCTTTGCCTCGGATCCGCCTCCGGTTGGAAGCGCTGCGCCGGATTTTTCACTTACCGACACGAAAGGCGCCACACATTCGCTTTCCGAATACAAAGGCAAATACGTGGTGCTCGAATGGTTTAATCCGGAGTGTCCGTTCGTGAAGAAACATTATGGAAGTGGCAACATGCAAAACCTCCAGAAGGAATACACCGACAAAGGTGTAGTCTGGCTGACCATCGATTCCAATGCTCCGGGCACGGAGGGCAATCTTACGGCCGAAGAAGCCGCGAAGATCGCAACGTCTTGGAAAGCGCACGAAACCGCACTGTTGCTGGATCCGGAAGGCAAGGCGGGCCAGGCTTACGCCGCGAAGAACACGCCGAACATGGTAATCATTAACCCCGACGGGAAAATCATTTATCATGGCGCGATCGACAACAAAGCCACGCCAAACCCCGCTGACATTCCGACTTCCACGAATTACGTGAAGGCGGCGCTGGATCAATCGCTTTCGGGCAAACCCGTCACGACCTCGCAAAGCAAGCCCTATGGTTGCTCGGTCAAATACAAGTCGTCGTAGAACTCCTGCTCCGACAGGATTCCGAAAATTTTCAGAGCGGCGGTCGATAAATCGGCCGCCGTTTTTGTTTCCGGGGGGGACGGGAGATCCCGAAAGCGACGCGAGGACGCGTACGCACTCCCAAAGCTTACGCGAAACCAGATAAGCGATAGCGTCGTTTTCGCACGAAGTGCTTTAGGAGTGCGATGCGTCTTCGCATCGCTTTTTGCGCCAGGCACGTCATGTGGAAACTTTGCCCTCTTACCGCATGAATTGGTGGGCAATCTGTATGGTCGGTAGTGAATCAACAACAAATCGGAACGAGCGCCTTTTGATCTTGTTTCTCTGTGTCGCCGCGGCGCTCCGCGTTTTTATTTACTCAGCCGCATTCCCGTTTTTCAGCAACATTGATGAAGACCTGCATTTCGATCTCATCAACCAGTATTCGCATGCGCAGGTCCCGCGCAGTTTCGATCGGCTGAAGGACGAAACGCTGAACTGGATTGTTCCTTACGCTTCGCCGGAGTTTCTGTTCGCGCCAGAGCACTTTCCTGGCGGGAAATTTCCGCCGCCGCTGTGGAAACAACCCTGGTCACAAATTGAACCGGAGATTGCGGCAACCAGAGCGGCATGGAGAGGTGAAATCAATTTCGAATCTTCTCAGCCGCCGCTGTATTACGCGGTTGCAGGTTTGTGGTGGTGGATTGGGAAGCACATCGGATTGGCTGGCATTGAATCGTTGTATTGGATTCGGTTTCTGAATGTCGCGCTGATGGCGATAGTGGTTTGGTTGGGTTATGTCGCCGCCCGAACAATTGCGCCGGATCGGATAGAGCTGCGCGTCGGCGTGCCGCTGTTGCTGGCTTTCATTCCGCAGAATGTGTTCTACGCAATGAACAACGACGTGCTGTCGTCGCTGTGTTTCGGCGTACTGTTCCTTTGCGTTTTGCAATGGCTGCGAGCAGACGCGCCGAGCTTATTGCTCGGAGCCGTCACAGGTTTAGCGATTGCGTCCACGTATTTGACCAAACTGTCGAACTTGCCGCTGATCGTCGTCGCGGTCGCAGTAATCCTGGCCAGGCTTGGTATAACCGGGCGGCGACAGCCTCGTTCCGCCTCAATCACGCTTGCCGGACTGCTCTTGTGCACCGCCGTCCCAATTGTCAGTTGGATGATTTGGCTGAAACTGCAGTTTGGCGATGTCACTGGCTCAACCGCAAAAATCGCCTTCCTGGACTGGACGCGGAAGCCGTTCGTCGATTGGTGGCACCATCCGATCTTTACACCTCACGGGCTTTGGGTTTTCTGGTCGGGTTTGATCGCGAGTTTTTGGCGCGGTGAAGCTGAGTGGCACGGCAAACAGTTGAATTGGCAAGTTGCGGATTGGCTCTTCACCAGTTCTTCGCTGGTGTTTATTGCGGGAGCGATCCTTGGACTAAGAAAACAATTTGCGGTTACCGCATTTCAATGGCGCGCGATTGCATTGGCGATTGTGACCGTTGCAGCAGGAATCGGTTTCCTCGGACTGCTTTCAATTCAATTCGATTTCGGCAGTTGCGTTAATCCATCCCGTTCGCATCCGTATTTTACATCAGGCCGCTTGCTCAGCGGCGCGCTGATTCCTTTTGCGTTGAGCTATGTCTATGGGATTTCCTGCTTGTGCCACCTCGCGACTTCGAGATTTCGACAAACTCGCTGGATCGAGACCGCTTTACCACTCGTCGTGCTCGGAGCAATCGTTGTGTTTTCACAGGTCTCGGAAATTGTCGTCAGTCACCCGGTGTTCGCGAGCCACCACAACTGGTTTCATCGCTAGCGGATCTCCCGCCGTCTCTCCAGGCCACTTGTAGGCTGCCTGGAGGATCGCAGATTTGTAGGGCGTTTCTGTGAAACGCAGACTGTTTGGGTGGCGTCTGGCACAGACGCCCTACAAGCTACACGCCGCTGCGTGTCCGAGGTGAGAGCCGCACTGCCAGGCGCATCACAGACAGTGGCATCACCCGGGCCAAAAGCATCAACAGCTTCATAGCCAAACCCGGCACGACGATTGGCCGGTCTGCTTCGAGTGCTGCGAGCGCATCGCCCACGACCTGTTCGGCTGAAACTTGAAGAAAATCGGGGCCGGGGCCGGGCCTTACATTACGGCCTGGACGACTGGCGACTTGTTGGAATTCTGTGGCGACAGGACCGGGGCAAAGCGCGCATACGCTTACCCCAGTTCCGCGGAGCTCGGCTCTAAGCGCCTCAGAGAAACTTGTCACATACGCCTTCGTCGCGGCGTAAACAGCGGAGCCCGGAATCGGGAGAAACCCGGCCGACGAACTGACGTTGAGAATGGCGCCGCGGCGTTGTGCGATCATGCGCGGAACCAAATGACGAGTAACCAACGTTAGCGTCGCAACGTTTACGACCGTCATTTCCTTGTTCCGATCGGGATCGCTCTCCGCAAATGGACCGCTGTCGCCGAGGCCGGCGTTATTAATCAAGAGATCGACTTCGAGTTTCTCGCCATCAAGCGACTCCAGGAAAGCCCGCAACCGCCCAAAATCAGCGAGATCGACTTTTCGAATGTGAACAACAAGCTTTGGATGCTCTTGTTTCAGTTGACCGGCCAGTTCGATCAGCCTCTCATCACGCCGTGCGACCAAAATCATCGATTGGGCACGACCGGCGAGTTGACGTGCAAATTCGCGTCCGATGCCAGCGGAAGCGCCCGTGATCAGCGCGTTACAGTTGTCGAGTTTCATCGTTGAGTTCGCCCTTCTAAAGATTTCAGCTCGTGCTTTGTCAATGCCCGCCAATGGCCGCGCGGCAGGTCGCCAAGCCGGAGATTGGCGATCCGAACGCGAACAAGATCTTTGACTCGATAACCGACGGCTTCGAACATGCGGCGAACCTGGCGATTGATTCCCTGCCGCAACACGACGCGCAAACGCGTCGACGAGACGGGGTGTAGCCGCGCAATCCTTGCTCGCTGGCCGTCGAGAACAATTCCGCGCAGCAATTTCGGTGCAAGCGCCGAATCCCACGGACGATCCAGAATTACCTCGTATTCTTTTTCGATCTTGTAACGCGGATGTGTGAGGCGCTGCGCAAGCTCGCCATCATTTGTAACAAGAAGCAGACCTTCAGTCTGGGCGTCCAGACGTCCAATGTTGAAGAGCCGCGAAAATTTCGTCGGAAGCAAATCAAAGACGGTGTCACGGGCGTGCGGATCTTTCCGGGTCGACACGAACCCGGCGGGCTTGTGCAACATGATGGTGAGCGACGGGCCAACGCGGATAAGTTTGCCATCTACCTTGACGTGATCGCGCGGGCCCGGTTCCGCGCTGAAATCCGTGCAGACCGTGCCGTTGATCGCGACTCGACCCGCCGAGATTAATTCATCGCAATACCGGCGCGATCCAATTCCCGCGGCGGCAAGGAAGCGGTTGAGGCGCACGTAGGCTCGCGTTTCCGATCAAACGTCCGGCTTGGTCTTCGGTAAGCCGATGACTTTCCGGCCGTCCTTCCACTGCCCGCGTTTCTTCAGAAGCTCGACGCGTTCGAAGCGTTTCAGAACGTTGCGCTTGGCTGCAATGGTGCTAGCGCCTTTTAGACTGCGATGTTGCGACATAATTCGTAGAACCGTTGAAGGATTGAACCGGAAGTGAGCCCGCACACTAGCCTGACGCGATCGTTTTTCAAGAACGACGCGGAAAAGCCGATCGACTTGATCTAAAGCTGATTACTGAGCACCACGTAAGTTCCCGACGTCGTGACCTGGTGATAAACGTGAAACCGGCTGTCGATCCGTTCTTTCCAGTAGTCCGCGCGGCTCTGCTCCACAATAAGATAAACCGCCTTGGCTTGCCCCCACTTGTTCAGGACAGCCTGTTCGTTCAAAAAAATGTCGCTAGAGGGTGTGCCCATCGGGGCTTCCTTCCGGGGATTTTGATTAACAAAAAAGAATCTTCGTTTCAGATAAAAGATCAGACTGCTGCTGTCGTCGAGTGGTCCTTCGAAAATCGCATGGCCGCCGGTCTCCAAGCGCGGGTTCAAGAAACGAGCTACATCAGCGAGCGAGAAATAGGGCGCCGTCTTCGCGACCGCCACCACCATGCTAAGACCGGCCGGGATCATCGACACGGCCAGCGCGATGGCAGCGAGTTTCTCGCGTTGTCTGAAAATGAAGTGGAGCGCTATGATCGAGAAAAACACGAATGAAATGGCTATTATCGCAATCGAAGGTCGCAGCGCTGCCCAGGCGGAAACCGGCATGTCGTGCAACGCTCTCCAGGCAGTCCAGCGCGCATCCATTGTTCCCCAATTTCCGTTTAGAGCACGCGCTGCGCGGCCAATAAACAATGCTCCAGCGCCAGCCATCAGTCCGACCATACCCACCCCGACGGCGCCCGCGGCGCGCAATGATTGGGGAGTCCGGTCCCAGGCAAGGGCTGCCCAAAGGGCAAACGCGCTCCACATACTCATGGAATAGTAGTCTTGCCGCTGTCCCAAAAAGAGCAGTGGAACAAATACCACGGCCATCCAGCAAAGTAGTAATGCATCGCCGAAGTTGATTTCGCGCGGCCGGATCACACGGCGCCAGGCAAAAATCACGCCCGGTAGCAGAGCGATCGACCATGGAAACCACCAGGCCACATGCAGGATCATAAATTGGTAGGCAGGCACGCCGAGGAAATCGTGCGTCTCATCAGTGAGCCCGCGCAGGTGTCCCAGCCATTCGGATCTGACTAAAAAACGAAAATAATGCGGGAAGTGCCACTGTGCCCAGATGTGCCAGGGCGCCACGATTAAAAGACAAATCACCGCATATTCCCACCGCAGCAGCGCGCGAAATCGTATCCTCGCTTCGCGAAACAAAATTGAGAGCAAAACGAAAACCACAGCGGGGTAAACGATACCGAGCAAGCCTTTCGTTAGGCAAGCTAGTGCAGCAAAAATCCAGACGCCAGCGAACCATACGCGCCGATGGCGCCTCCGTTCATAGCCGCATATCCCGCAGAACATCGCGCCGGCCATGAATGCGGTGACGAGCGGTTCGGGCATGACAATGCGAGCCAGCAGAAACGTTCCGCAGAAGCTGAGATAAATCAGCCCAGCAATAAAGCCGCGCCAATAATCCGAAAGTTTCTCGCCAATCAAAAAAATAAGCGCAACGGTGGCTACGACGGCGATTGCGGCGGGCAGCCGAGCCGCTGCCTCATTGATCCCGAGAATTTTGTACGAGGCGATAATGAGCCAGTAAAGGAGCGGTGGTTTTTGCAGCCGCGGTATGCCGTTGTTGGTTGGGAGCAACCACTGATGGCTCTCAACCATTTCGCGCGCCGCTCCGGCATATTGGCCTTCGGTTTCACTGTAGAGGTCCCCGGTCCCGATGGTGACGACGTGAAGCAGCGCTGCCAGTGCAATTAGAATCACCAACAGAGCGTGGCGAGTCGGCGGCGGAGGAATCGCCGGTGGCTCCAGCAGCGTTTCTTCAAGGCTTAATGTCCGTGCGTCCGCGGTCATTGTTCACATTGTTCACCGGAAACCGTTCCGGTTCGAGATTCGCGGTCAGGATCTTGGCTCGATTCGGAATGACAGCTTGGTTTCCAATGTTCGGGCAAACGCAGCAGTTTCCCGCTGAGCATCTCGATCAACGCGAGCATCTGGCGGCATTCCGCGATCAACGTGTTGTCTTCGGGGCGCGTGATACGAAATGCGCACCAGAACCGCGCGCGCTCTACGCGATCCAGCCAGCCCTCAATCATCAGTTGATCTCCAAGCCTGGCCGCGCGGCGATAATCGATCTCAGTACGAACCACCACCGGATAAGTTTGTTTTTCGGCCATTTCTGCCAATGCGAGGCCGAGCGTCTCAGTTAAGTGTGTGCGCGCGATCTCAATAAAACGCAGATACGCAATGTTGGATACAACGCCTCCGCAATCAGTATCGAAAAACATCACCTGCACGTCTGTGCGAATATGGGGGGGCATGGCCGATTTCACATTTTCGATCTATTCTAAATTAGAGGTGAGCGTTCTGTTCCGCACGTTTTTTGCTCAAAGGTACGAAACAACATGATCTTATCGGGTTCCCAGCAATTTTGCGCTATACGCTTCCGACTAGTGTCACTGGCCGGATTGATCCTGCTACTCCATGCTGGACCGGTTGCAGCAACCGCAGGTTCGTTAACATTCGCCGGAGTCGCCTTTTCTCCTGGTTCAACAGTCAAAGCTAACGTTCCGTTAAGTGCTCAGGAGAAGTCGTTGGCCAGCCAAGGCGGAAACGTAGTCCCGCCGAATGCCGTGGCGGTGCTCGCGATTCCTTCGAATTTTGATCCACAAAAAACTTGGCCGGTATTGGTCGTGTGCTCCACGAGCGATTCCAAACGGCAAAATCGCGATGATCTTGTCGACTTCTATGGCAGAATCGGAAGTCGGGAAGGTTGGTTGGTGCTTGCGGGCGATGGCCCGCAGCATCCGCGCAGCGACACTGCCGCGTGGCGTGGCGCGATGACGCTCGCCGCGATCGACGCGCTGTACCGCAGCTTTCCCGGCTCCAATAAGTGGCCGGTTGCGTGTGGTGGATTTTCCGGCGGCGGCAAAAGTGTGGGTGTGGTCGCACCGTTACTGGCAAAGCATGGCTGTCATGTCGTGGGGATTTACATCACCGGTGCAAACGAAGATCGGTTGAGTGAAGGCTACTCGCGGGTCGCACCAGGACCGAGTTTTCTTATGACGCCTGTTTATATCAGCGCGGGCCGAGACGACCGCATCGCCACGGTGGAACAGCAGTACGACGTCGCCGGTTCGATCAAACGCACCGGATTTCAACGGATAAAAATAGGCACGTTCCACGGCGGGCACGAAGCCAACGACGCGCAAACGTCCATTGCATTGCACTGGTTCCGGCAACTGGCGAAATAGACTCGCTCCTGATGAATCCAAAGCGCTCGCCGCTGCGCCGCTTTTTCGACCCATCATGCTTGTGGCATGTTATCGGCGCGCGTGATTTCACAGAAGCTCGCTTTCGGCCGCCGTTTTCGCGTCGGGAGATTGCTGAAATTTCTCCAGCGATTTAACCAGGTTTCCAGGCAACGGCCGGACGCGATCAAAGATGCGCACTGCCAGTGGTTTGGCCGTGGTATAACCGGCGGCAAACATTTCGAGGCGCGCATCCAGATTGTCGATGTAATGAAGCGCCATTGCCTCGGGCGTTTTCGGCGCGACCGGCGAACCAAATTCCAGTTCGCCATGATGCGCGCCGATCAGATGCAAAAGGTGCATTCGCACATCTTCCGATGGTGGCGAGAGATTCTTCCATGCCTCGGCGTTTTCGACGCTTAACCTTCTCCATAACGCATTTACCAGCTCGAGTCCGATGGAGATATGTCCCATCAGTTCGCCCAGCTCGTCATAATTCATCACGAACCCATTTTCCGGCAGTGCGTTCTCCCAAAGTTTTCCGGAGTCGTGAAAGAGAATTCCAGCGACCAGGAGATCAAGATTCAACTCGTGGTAAAGCGGTGCGACCTGTTTGCCCACGCGCATCATCTGTGCTGTGTGCTCAACCAGTCCCCCGCGCCTGGCGTGGTGGTAATTGCGCGCAGCCGCGGTGCGCCGGAACCGGTCGCCCCATTCTTTCAAGAACGCTTCGCAGACGATGCGCAGACGGGGATCGCTAATCGTTCGCACTGTCGAGGTGATGAAGTCCCAGTCCGCGTTTTGTTTGGCGCGTAAATCTGCCGGGCCTTGCAGTAAGTCGTTTTTTTCCTCTTCGGTAAGTGGACGCACCGTCCACTTGCGCGCGTCGAGGCCGTATTGCGACCTGTAAAACTCGCCGGCAAGTTCGACGAAGCTTTCAGGCGTGAGCGCGCTGCACGTTTTGTACGCGGGATGATCGCTCCAGACGCGCAAGGTCATCCGGTCGCACGCGTCGGCCAGCGTAAGCTCGCAATACGGTTGCTGTTCGCGTGTGAGCTTTGGCGATGCGGTTTCCACTTGCACATGCAGACGCGCGGGAACCGTGCCGTTCTGGGCTGCGCGGCGAATCTCTGTCAAAGTCAGCAAATCCATGGGGGTTTAATCTATCACAGGACGCAATGAATGCGGGTAGCGCACGCTTCAAGCGTGCTGCGTCGGGCATCTTGCCGACGCGCTCTGTTCCGCAAGATGCGAAACACTGCCCGCAGGATGCGTGCGCTCCCCAAAGATGTACGCTCCATTGGTGCATGTTTTTGCAGCGCCTTGAATGCAGCGCGTGCGGGCTCAAGCACGAGTGGTCGCGGCTACAAAATCTTTGTCGCTCCTGCCACAAACCGCTGTTTGCAATCGTCGATCTCGATAAAGCACGACAAACGTTGACGCGCGAAGCGCTGGGGCCGCGAGAAAAATCCTTGTGGCGTTATCGCGAAGTGCTGCCGTTGCCCGGCAATGTTGAGCCGATCTCGTTAGGCGAAGGAGGAACGCCGCTGTTGTGCGCCAAAAGATTCGCCGACGATGTCGACCTCTGGATCAAAGACGAGTCGCTTAATCCGACGCAAAGCTTTAAGGCCCGGGGAATGAGCGTAGCCGTTTCGATGGCAAAATATTTAGGAGCGAAGAAGCTCGCGGTCCCCAGCGCGGGCAACGCCGGCGGCGCGCTCGCTGCGTATGCGGCTCGGGCCGGTCTCGAAGCGCACGTTTTCATGCCGAGCGACACTCCGCGCGCAAATATCATCGAGTGCCGCGAACTGGGCGCGCACGTGACGCTAATCGATGGATTGATTACTGATTGCGCCGCTGAAATCGCACGGCGCAAATCAGATGAAGACTGGTTCGACATGTCGACGCTCAAGGAGCCGTATCGCGTCGAAGGAAAAAAGACGCTCGGCTATGAATTAGCGGAGCAACTGAACTGGAACTTGCCCGATGTAATTCTTTATCCAACCGGCGGCGGCACGGGATTGATCGGAATGTGGAAAGCGTTCGATGAAATGGAAACGCTCGGTTTGATCGGGAAAAAACGGCCGCGGATGTTTGCGGTGCAAGCGGCCGGATGCGCGCCTATCGTTCGCGCGTTTGAAGCCCGGAAAAAAACCGCTGCAGAGTTTCCCGATGCGCACACGATTGCATCTGGCCTGCGCGTTCCCAAAGCGATCGGCGATTTCCTGATGTTGAAAATCCTGCTGGAATCCGGCGGTGGCGCGGTCGCTGTCGATGATGAAGACATGATTCGCGTCGGACGGGAGGTCGGAGGAAAGGAAGGTCTGTTCGTCTGTCCTGAAGGAGCAGCTTGTTTCACAGCTTTCAAACTGCTTCGACGTAACCAAAAAATTGCCTCCGGCGAGCGCGTGGTCATTTTCAACACCGGCTCGGGAATCAAATATCTTGAAGCGTACTGACCGATTACGTTCGTTTACCTATGAAAATAGAGATTCGTTTCGCGAAAGCTTTTGCAGGCTCTGCGTAGAAACGGCGTCCAAGTTCCAATGCATCGCGTTGCAATCGCTTGCACCGTTTACCGATTAGCCTTTTGAGTTGCATCAACTCTTTGGCCAGCGCCTCGTCGCCGCTTTCTTTCTCCAAACGCGCCAGAAGAAAATCGAGATCGTGCTCGCTTCCCAGTAATTCGCCCAGAACTTCGGCGTCGCGGGCCATCTCTGTCAGAACCACGCGGTTCAGCGGCTGCAAAATTCGCAACTGATACCAAACGTCTTTCACCCGTTTGCGCCAGGCATGAAAATTTTCCGGTTCCGGATCAGCGATCGTTTTGGCGAGTCCGCGCTGTCCGCGTTTATAAATTTTCCCAACCGCGTTGCAAATCTGTTTCCAGGTGAGGCCGTCCAGCGGCCATTTCATCAGGCGCGCTTTCACGCGTTCCAATTGCGGGATCGCTTGTTTCTGCCAGCCGGCAAACGCTGCGGAAAAACTGTCGCGTTCGAGCAGCAACAATTCCTCAGTGCGGGGGAAAAGTTCGTGTTCCGGATGTTTCGCCGCCTGATCGCGCAGCTGAATGAATGTTTGCAGTCGCACCTGCGCATCGCGCAAGTCGGACACCAGTCGTCCGATCTTGCGGACGCAACGATCTTCGCGCGCCCAGCAATTTTTTCCGACCTGGCCGACCGCCAGCCGCATGGCGGCGCGCAGTTTCTTGAGATGCTTGCGCACTTCGTGCACGGTGATGCCACGCTGTTTGGCTGGGTGCTGACACAAGTGAAGAGCCGACTCGATCTGTTCCCGGAAAACCCTTTTCAGCCCATCGGGCAATGGTTCGCGTAATTTCAGACGGAAGCCCATGGGGTTCTTTGCCTACTCGTTGGCCAAACGCACGTTGCTGTAACGCTTTTCACCAGTCACTTCTCGTCCAAACCAGGGAGGCGGCTTAAATTTGCGACAGCTGGCCGGATCGGGAAATTCCACCTCCGCCACCACCAGACCGGCGTGTCTGCCCTGGTAAACATCAATCTCGATGACGACATTTTTCCACGGAATTTCGCAGCGAACCTTGCGCAATCTTCGCCCGGCGGTCCCCGGCCAAAGCGCGGCGAACTGTCTCGGGCTAAGCCTGATCTCGCGTTCTTCCCGGTGTGCGCCGCGGCCGACCTTGAAAGTCAGTGATGCGGCGTTGCCTTTTTTCCGGAGACGGACCTGTCGGCCTGCGGATTCACTCGCCAGATAACCTTGCTCGATGATGTAGCATCGCGAGCGCGGCAGCTTGTCTGGCAGCCGCTTCAGCAAAAATTTTCGTTCAATTTCGCGGTTGTTCCGCGTCGGATCGAGCCCTGGCACAAGGTCAACATCCTAAACGCCATAAATTGGGTGTCGAGACTTTCGCACTGAGACAGAGCTATAACCCTGTCGCGCAGTACGGCTTTCTGGGCGCCAATCGCCGGGACGGAATGTAAGCCAACAGAGAAGCTCGTGGTTGGAAGCTCCGGGCCGGGCGCGGGCAACCGCCAGACTCAGCCTGGCGCATGTTGAAGAAGTTCGCTCAGCGCATTTACAGCAAGCGAAATTGGCCACGCTGAGACTGCTACGATTATGGCAAAAAGCAGCGCTTCCATTGCAAACTCCAGGGTTCTTTCTCTGGCGAAACATCGCGCCAGATCGCGTAATGACCGGCGGATTGCCGATTTTTGCAGGCTCGCCCGTCTGAATATTGTTCGCTTTACCGTAATCACATTCATAGTTGCACATTGGATAAGCCAAGTCCGCGGGGAGTCAGGTTACGAAGTGTTAAAAGCCCGCGACGATTCAGTAACAACGAGCAATAAGCTGATCAAACGCCGTCATTCCGAGCGAAATCGAGGAATCCCGCGGCATTTGCCTTAGGCAGCACAATGGGATCCTTCGACTCCGCTTCGCTTCGCTCAGGATGACGGTGCTTCTTCATTCGTCATTGATTCGTCATTCGCGCTTCGACATTGGTTCGACATTCGTCATTCGGATTTCGTCATTCCGCCGGGAGAAGCGCGACGGTTCGATTGCGGGTGGGACGAGTCGCGACGGGCGGATGATAATTGACCAGCGCGATCATGCCGTCGTCGCCCTCGACCAATGCCGTGCAACTTTCTACCCAATCGCCGCAGTTGTAATAGGAGACTTTGCCGAATTCGCGGATCGCTGCGCTATGGATGTGGCCGCACAACACGGCGTCCACCTGATAGCGCTGTGCATAATGCGCCACAGCCGCTTCGAATTTGCCGATAAAGCTTACCGCGTCTTTCACGCGTCGCTTTGCGTAGGCGCTGAGCGACCAATAGCCAAGGCCGAAGCGGCGCCTGACGAAATTAATGAGCGGATTGAGCGACAGCAGAAACTGATAGCCAAGATCGCCGGCGAACGCGAGCCACTTCACATTTTGCACCACGGTATCGAGTTCGTGGCCGTGAATAATCAACATGCGCTCCCCGGTGGCGGTCACATGAATTGCGTTCTGTTTGATCTCGATGTTGCCATAGGCGCCACAAAAGCTACTCACCAGTTCATCGTGATTTCCCGGGATGTAAATCACGCGCGTTCCCTTGCGCGCCTTGCGCAGGATTTTTTGGATCACATCATTGTGAAGTTGCGGCCAATAAATTCCGCGACGCAGCGACCAGATGTCGATCAGGTCGCCCACCACGTACAAAGTTCCGAAATCGTTCTCGCGCAAAAAATCCAGCAGCGCCGTCGCGTTGCAGCCAGGCGTACCCAGATGCGTGTCTGAGATCCACGCAGCGCGATAACGCCTGGAAGCGAAGACTTCCTCAGCCGATTCGCTAAAGGAGAAACGCTGTTGAGCAGCGATAATTTGGTCTGCAGTTTTTCGAGGAAACGTGAACGCCTGCATTGCTAATCACGTGCAAGAATAAAAACAACCCGGCGCGGCATCAAAAAGAGTAGTGTTACTTTTGTGTGGCGAAACGATGCGTTTCTGACGCGAAGGTGGAAGGCGTTGTCCCTCGGCACGCCGTAGGTCGCCGCGGCGACCGAAGGCAGCTCAACGCGTTGGCAGCGAAATGCGGCCCAGCCGCCTGACTTTTAAAGAGACACTGCGCCTTCGGCGGTTGGTGCCATCGTCTTGAGGACAAGACGATCCACCGAGTTTGTTTTCTCGCATCGATAGCCGTGAAGTTGCTAGTTTTTCCATTCCAAAAAGCACGGGCGCCCCGGGATTTCCTCCCAAGGCGCCCGGCTTCGGTCTTCTCTGCCGTCACCTAACCTCTGCATTAAAAAATTTGTTGCGACTACCAGGATTTCATTGAGTGAAAACGTCAACCAGATCGTTCACTGCAGGATCGGCGTTTCAGTTTCTTGATTTGGGTTTGGCCTCAGTGTTGCACGCGCTCGTGACAAACAGATGGCGACCTCGCAAAAGAATGGTGACGTTTGCGTAGCGATCGTGTGAACTTGGCTGGTCTATGACCGCGGATGACAAGCTGCGCGACTTTTATGGTGGCCTCAGAGCGTTAATATGCCGTCGGCAACACGCGCTTCGATCGTGTACAGCACGTGTGTGGACAGAAGATGTACTCAGGCTTATTGATCAATCATGAAGCGTTGGTCGTACGCTGCTTCCGTATTAGTGACGCTTGCAACTTTCGCTTGCGCGGCTTCCTGGGACGATGATTCGCATTACGTCTCGTTAGGCCCGCGAAACGGCTACTATATTGTGCAGCCGGATTTCCGCTTGTTCTGGCAACTCGGGCTTTTTGAGGCGCCTGTAATCGATACCGCCGATCCGCTGCGCCACGGGTACGGAGCGGATGCGCTTGCGTTTCGGTTCAATCGAAATGGGGTGTTAATCACGCCTCCGGCGTATATCGCACAGGCGTTACCGTACGATTTTTACATGCGCCGAATCGGTTCGCTAACTGTCGGGCGCGCGACCGTGCACGACGTGGAAGCGCTCTTTGGACGCGGCCACAGTCGCGCAAATCGTCCGGACGGTTTCATGTGGTACTACGAGCTGCCGGTTTACAACCCGTTTGAAGAGCGAGGAGGCCGTCGATGAGGCGCACACTGGACGAGAACGCGCATCCTCCATACAAATGCACCATGCGACTGGCGATCCTGTTGGCAGCCATTCTCACGACGAGCGCTTCCGTAATGGCGGACGCGATCAGAGTTACCAGCCCCGATCACGCGCAAACATTCGCATACGGCGAAGTGCTTTCGCACCGACTCCACCGTGGCCGCTGGGCGGGCGAACTGGCGGCGTGCATCACGTTCAGTAATTCGCCCTATGCGGGTGATGACGAGCCGCTCAGAAACGAATCGTTCGACTTTCGTTTCCCTGGCGTCGAATTCGATTCCGCGCGACGCACTTTCGTCGCAAGAGGCAGCCACGGTGAACTGATCCCCGTCGCGCGCGTTCGCGAAGGTCTTATCTTTAGCTGGGTCGATCTGGCTCCGGGTGCGAAAATTTACCTGGTAAAAGAGAGCGGTCGCGTCACTGCCACTTTGACAGCCACGAATTATCCGCGCACCGGGACGCGTTGGGTCCAGATGGATAACAATTTTTCACTCCAGAACATCTTGATCGCGCTGTTCGGAGAGTTCTTACCGCCGGACAGTTGAGATCAGTCCCCGCCCCCTATCCGGGGCATTTCACTGGATCGTCCTTGCGCTTGTCTGCAAGTCGGCCGCGACCAAACAAGCGTCGTCTGTTAAGACCGTCGAATCGGCAAACTTGTAAACGTCACTGATGATAGCTTCGAGCAAAGATTCAGTAGGTTGATCAAGATGCGACCGAACGCTTTGTCGTAAACCTTCAATGCCAAAGTCCGTGCATTCCTTATCCTCCGCCTCGATAACGCCGTCAGTGAAAAAGAGAAGGAAATCGTTCGGCGCAAGTTTGGCTTCGATCGTCTTAAACTGCGCATAGGGCATGATGCCAATCGCAGGCCCGTCAGAAGCTTTGCTAAATGTCACCGGCTGCATTTCGCCAGTGGTCCGGCACACGTGCAGCGGCGCAGGATGACCGGCACGTGCCAAAAAAGCATCGCGCTCTTTTGATATTGATGACGCAATAAAGCACCGTCGCGAAAACCAGTGTTCCAGTCTGCTTCAGAATTCTTGTAAACTCCCGGTTCAGCTCTGTAAGAAATCTTCCCGGATCGGCGGCCTCGGTCGCGTGTGTTTCGATCAATGCGCGCAACATCGCTGTGATCAACGCCGCGCGGACTCCATGTCCCATCACGTCGCAGATGCAAATGGCGGCAGTGTCGTCGGAAAGCCTTGCTATATGAAAGAAATCGCCGCCCATCATGCTGGCTGGGAGATAACGATGATAAAATCGCAATTTTGTCGCGGCCTGGCCCGCCTCTGCGGTAAAAGTCGGATACATGCTCGGCATCAGCGCCTGCTGCAATTCCGTCGCCATGCGCAGATCGGTTTCCATCTGGTCGTTTTTCTGACGAATTTCGCGATCGCGCTCTTCCAGTTCGCGAATGTTCGTCAGCAAGAGCGCGTTTTGTACTTTAAAGAGAGTTTCCGTAGCGATGAATCCGAGGAATCCGCCGTTCTGATCCACCGATAGCACGTCGTCGTAGAAATTTTCGTCCGGACGCGCAAATACGGCGTGCAAAACATCCCCGATTGGCATCGCGACTTTGATGCGCGTCTCCTGCTTGCAAAGATGTTGAGCAATCGGCTTGCGCGCCCAGAGCGAAAAACCGTAGCGTCCGCCAAGCAACGCTGCAGTTTCTTGCCGCGAACACATCCCGAGGAGGCGCTCACCCGTCAGCACAGCTACAAAATTTGCGGTACCATTCTTAAAAATCTCAGAGACGCTTTCCGTTGACGCGCCGCTTTGCGCCGCAGTTCTGTGGCTGACAAGCGTGCGTAAATCGATCGATTCGGCTCGCACCGGCGGACGAAAATCGAGAGGAACAAAAGAAGCGTTCGCCTCGGGCTGTACAGTCACATGCACAAGATCTCTTTTAGCAGGTTTTAGACACCACCATGTGTTACAAATTCATGTCACTTACGCCGCCAAACTAGTTTATAGCGAGCCAGAGGATATAGCTGTTTTCGAGGATGTCCTGCCCAGATCGCCGGCCGCAAGAATCGTGGCGATCGAGTCTAGTTCGGCCAGTTATTTTCGCGGGACGGGAATGTTACAATTGCGTGACAACGCTGCGCGGCCCTGATAGAACACAGCATCAAACGCCGTTCCAGATGATAGTTAAACTCACTAACGCGGAACGTGACACGATTTTGGCCGCGTTACGGCGATGGCAAAGCTTTCCCGCCGCCAGGGAAGCAGACTTGATAGCCACAAACGGAGGAAAGCACAGGGCGCTCGAGAACTCAGAGATTGAACGGATCTGCAAGCGTTTGACCGGAATTGAAAAGAAACGCCATGCGCCCTCGCCTCGTCAACCAGCTAATGGCGCTCATGAGTAGAAGCGTCTGAAGCTCTGAGATGACACTATTATCAGCCTCCACTTCCGTGCATAAGTGAGCCGTCAGGTAAATCAAGACGGTACAACTGTTTGGCCCGGCGATCGCGAACTGGCGGTCAATTTTTGTGTCCCATCGTGGAGACAAGGTCCACGATCAGTGAGTCGATTTTGCGCAAGTCTTTGCGACGACCTTTTTCTGGTTTCAATTTGCGATTGCGAACAATAATTGTCAGATCGCGAATTTCCTGGAGCAGTTCCCGAGGAACCCGTTCGATCGGCCCGTACGATCTGAGCGCGGCGAGGCAGACCAGTAGATCATTTTCGAGACGGCTGATGTATGCCTTGGCAACCCTGCGTAAATCGTGGTGTAGCGCGCGAAGTTCGGATTCAAGCATCGTCAGGGGAGACGATTCCTGGGACATCCGGCGGGGTACTCGTTTGCGCTTCTCCTTTGTTTTCATGCGTTGTTAGGCAATGGGCGTAGCGACAAGCCCGCCGGGCAGGCTCTCCCGGCGGGCTTTCCTTTAACCTAACCGCGCTAGAATTTAAAGCTCATACTGGCCTGGAAGAGTTGATATTGATCTTCTGGATTGATAGTTATGGCGTCGGGAATTCCTCCTGTACCGTAGGAGCCGTTGATACGCCAGGCATACGAGTAGGTGAGTTCGAAAACTACTGCATCAGCCAGCATGTATCCGGCGTGCGCGACGACGCCTTGCTGATTCAACTGGGCGTTGAACAAGTCTGAATCGATCAGGTTGGGATCCAGCGAGAATTGTTCTTGGTGTTGCCAATAGCCCTCGATCAACCAATCGTGCTTCTTCTTTAGCTGACCAATTCCGAGACCACCTTGATAAGCGTAGCGCTGGCCACCGCCTCCTGGATGACCTGCAGCTGTAGCGCGATCGTCCGCTTCGAAGTTGGTCGCAAAATCCCCAAAGATGCGCATTGGAATTTTCCAAACTTTCCAGCCGATCTCGGCGGGGATGTCCAAAACCAACAGACTGTTAATACCCGTTTGATTGTCACCGGGATCGCCTGAGAAATGCACGTTAAACGAGTTGCCGTCGCCGGTGTAGTTGTAGAGGGTTGGCGCGAGCTGGAAGTACGCGATGTGCGGAAAATCAAATTTCGCGCCGACCTGCCAGCCTAGCAGGAATGCATTGGTGTTCGGTGTGAGCTGAGTCTCGCCGCCTATTGGTTGCGTCGTTGTCGGACGTGCGCCAATTGGATTTGTCGGGTTAGAATCGTCATAAACAAACTGACCAAAGTTCGCGAAAATATTCAGCTTAAGGAATGGCTCCGGTGGCGGCCCTGCTACGACGGCTTTGCCATCCTTGCTGAATGAAGGCGGGGGCGGGGCGCCTCCTCCAAACACAAATGTGTGTTTCCATTGCTCCGCCAAGCCTTCCGGATTAATGTCGTCATCCCATACCATTCGCGTATTGACGAACGGATTCGGCATTCGGCCGCCAGTAAACGTAAAGCCAGGGAAGCCCTTGTAACCGCCATATGCCTGTCCGACGAAGACGCCGTCGTCGCCTTTAGAAAACGGGCCGCCGGAGGCTTCGCCTCCGATAGTCACGTTCGTTGAGCGAGAGTTACTACTAGTTTCCAGTCGCAGTCCAAAGAACCAATCATCCAGAACCGTTCCCCGCAGACCTATGCGAAGACGATAACGTTCACGCTCGCGCTCCTGCCAGTCATTAGCGTTATCCTGACCGAACTGAAAGTGGTCGGGAAGTCTGCCACCTCGATATTCGTACCGCAGACGCACGTCACCAAAGAGCTCCAATTCAGTGATCGCCGGAAACAATTTCCACTTATCGGCGCTCGACAACTCGACGGGGACGACTTTCTCGACGTAGGTTTTTCCGTCAGTGCTTACCACTGTCTTGGTTTTCCCCTCGATTATAGGTCCAGACACAGGCTGTTTCTTTAAGCTGCTGACCTCTGCTTTCAGCTCCGCATTCTGCTTTTCCAATAACTGCACGGCGTTCTCGAGTTTTTCGAGCCGCGCGGCCTCAGACGACCCCTGAGCTTGGAGCGGCTGGGCCGTTAGTAATGCAATTGCAGTCAGGCCTGCGCCCGCTGCTCCTAAAATCAGTCTCTTCATGAACATGAGTTTTCTCCTTGGGTATGTGGTTTTGGCGCTCTGTGGGGATTTCTTTCCTGTATGTGCGAGGCAGGCTAGAGGCCGTTTGTTACAACCGTATGACGATAGTGTGACGATTCGGCAAACTTTGCGGTTGCTTCCCTGTGTGATTCGATCAAGCAGCGCGGAAACGATTGCTATTTAATTCCCGTGCGAGTTGAATTTGCTGTTCATGGACAGCGGCCCTAAACGGAAGATCTTGATCATTGAAGATGAGAGCGACGTTGCCGACCTGCTCACGCTGAATTTACGCAAGGGAGGATTCAAAGTTTCGACCGCAGCCGATGGCGCAAGCGGTTTACAGAAGGCGCGCGACGACCGGCCTGATTTCATCATTCTTGATTTGATGTTGCCAAGAATGTCCGGGCTCGAAGTCTGCAAAATTTTGAAGACCGACGCGGCGACCTCTCATATTCCGATTTTGATGTTAACCGCGAAAGCGGAAGAGGTGGATCGCATTGTCGGCTTGGAATTCGGGGCTGATGATTATGTCACCAAACCGTTCAGCCCACGCGAAGTCGGGTTACGGATTCGGGCAATCTTGCGGCGCGGCGAAAAACCCGAGGAAAGACTTCAGGCCGGCCTGATCTCGATCGATCCTGCACGCCACGAGGTTCGCGTGAACGGCAAACGGCTGCATCTCACCAGTCTCGAGTTTAAGCTGCTGCGGACGTTGATGCAGCGCCGGGGCCGCGTACAGGACCGCGATAAATTGCTTAACGAGGTCTGGGGCTACGAGGCCGTAATCGACACGCGCACGGTGGATACGCATGTGCGCCGCTTGCGCGAAAAACTCGGGAAAGCCGGTGATGCGATCGAAACGGTGCGCGGCTTCGGTTATCGGCTCCGCGATGAGTAAACCCGCGCCGCTCTATCAGTCATTCTGAGCGAAGTTAAGCGCAGCGAAACGAAGTCGAAGAATCCCATTGAATGAGCTCACTGGTAGCGCTACGGGGTTTGATTCGTTCACTTCCCGCTCGCTCAGCCTGCGGCCTTCCCGTCCATGTCGCGGCTTCCCTATCCGCTCCGTTCTCGACTGCGCTCGGGATGACAGAAGAAGTCGCTGATCGATTTTGCTACAGCAGGTTCATCTGCGAGAGATTAGAAAGTCCATGTCCTGGCTCATTATTCTCCTAATCTGCGCTGCGCTGGGCATTGTTGCGTTGATTGCTTGGCGCAAATGGATCACGCCGTGGCGGCACGTTGAAGAGGTCATAGCGCAAATCGGTCGCGGCGAACGGCCGCGGACGTTTTTATTGGAGGGCAACGCGCCAGCTCGACGCATCGGCTTCCAACTGGAAAAGATTGTCAGCGATTTGGAGCAGCTCCATAAACAAATCGCAAAACGGGAATCGGGGCTGCAAACCATTTTTTCTGCGATGCAGGACGCACTGCTGGTAGTCGATTCCAACCGGCGAGTAATTCTTACGAACCAGACGTTTCGAAAGCTGTTCGGCGCTCCCGAAATTTCAATGGCAACGCCCTTGTTGGAGATTGTCCGTGATCCTACCCTCGATCGCTTGCTTACCGATGCTTTTGGGGGCGATGGGCCCGTTCGCTGCGAACTGCCTCTGGACGATTCGCTAATCGAGCTTCACGCCGTCGCGACAAAAAACGACGTGGGCGAGATCACGGGTGCGGTCGTTTTGTTTCATGACATCACCGAGCTTAAGAAGATGGATCAAGTGCGGCGGGATTTCGTGGCCAATGTTTCGCACGAATTGCGCACGCCGCTGTCGATTTTGCGCGGCTACATCGAGACCTTACTCGACAGCCAAAAAACACCGCGCGAGGAGCTCATACGAATTCTTCGGGTGATGGAGCGGCATTCGAATCGGCTCGAGTTGCTCGTCGAAGATTTGCTTACGCTTGCCGAGCTGGAAACTGGTGATCCGAATTTGCAGTTAGGCGATGTCGATTTGTCGAGCTTCCTGGCGGAGATCATTCGCGATTGGGAAAGAAAGCTCGCGAATAAACAGCTCACCATCATTGTCGATGTTCCACCTGACCTTTCGCCGATTCGCGCCGATCGAACGCGGTTACAGGAGGCTCTCTACAATTTGGTCGACAATGCTGTGAAATACTCGCGCGAGCGCAGTGAGATCCGGGTGAGCGCGCGGCATCGCGACAGCGAAATCGAGCTGAGCGTAAGCGACGACGGAATCGGGATTGCCAAAGAAGATTTGCCCCGCATTTTCGAGCGCTTTTATCGCGCAGACAAAGCGCGCAGCGCCGCGAAGGTCCGCGGCACCGGCCTCGGTCTGGCGATTGTGAAACACATCGCACAACTCCACGGCGGGCGGGTCGAGGCGGAGAGTGATCTGGGCAAAGGAACGAGGATTCGAGTGATCTTGCCCTCGGCAAGGTCGCGTGATTCGTGATCCGTTACATCGGATTTTCGATTCAACGATTTAACGATTCAACGCCGTCGAAAGGCGTCGTCATACAAACGTAACAGTAAAGGTTTTGACCGACGGAATCGGCGTGCGGCAGTTTTGGCACATGACCAAACTAAAAATTCTTGGGCTAACGGTCGCGTTGGGATTGAGCGCGAACGCTTCTGCGCAAATGATGATCAACGGTGCGGGCGCGACGTTCCCGTATCCCATCTACTCAAAATGGTTCGACGCATACGTGAAGGTCGATCCTTCAGTGCGATTCAATTATCAATCGATCGGTTCCGGCGGCGGACAAAAGCAAATCCTGGCGCAAACGGTCGATTTCGGCGCGTCCGATGGACCGATGAGCGATGAGAATTTGGCGAAGGCGCAGGGCAAACTCCTGCACATTCCAACCGTCGCGGGAGCGGATGTGGTTACCTACAATCTACCAGGAAGTCCAACGCTGAAATTCGATGCGGATACGATCGCGGGAGTTTTTCTCGGCCAAATCAAAAAGTGGAACGACCCAAAAATCACTGCGCTCAATCCGGGAGCAAAATTGCCGGACCAGGACATTCTGGTCGTGCATCGCTCCGATGGCAGCGGCACCACTTACATTTGGACCGATTATCTCAGCAAGATTAGTCCGGAGTGGAAATCGAAAGTTGGCACAAATACTTCTGTCAATTGGCCTACGGGAGTCGGGGGCAAAGGCAATGAAGGCGTCGCCGGACAGATCAAACAAACCCCAGGGGCGCTCGGTTACGTGGAGCTGATCTATGCCATCCAGAACAAAATGCCGTATGCCGATGTGAAAAACTCCGCTGGCGAATTCATCAAACCGACGCTCGAGTCAATTACAGCCGCCTTGGCGACAGCCCAGATCCCGGACGACTTCCGTTTCTCCATGACCAATGCGCCAGGAAAAGATGCCTATCCGATTTGCGGTGCGACGTGGCTGTTGGTTTACCAGCAGCAGAAAGATCCGGCGAAAGGCAAAAAGCTGGTGGAATTCCTGAAGTGGGCGGAGGACAAGGGCGAAGGAATGGCTAAGAATTTGGACTACGCCCCACTGCCGGAGAACGTTCAGCAACGTGTCCTAAAGCGAATCGACGAGATCAAGTATTAATCACGAATGAACCCGAAGTTTGGAGTGCGCAGACAAGTCCGCGCTTTGAAAGCGGTCCCGCAGGCGCCGGATCGCCGCACTCCAAAGCATGCCGCTGAGACACAATCGATCCGTGTTGATTCGGGGCGATTCGTTGTCTGAACCGAAATTGATGAGCGTAGCCGCGCAAATCACGATCGACGAGGCGCCGGCGCGCGCGCGAATGGCGGCGCCGTCGCGCTTTGGGGACAAGGCGTTCGAGTGGCTTACCTTCGCCATGGCGATGGCGGTGGTTGCACTCGTCATCCTGATTAGCTGGCAACTGTGGCGCGGGTCTTCGCAGGCCGTCCAGAAATTCGGATTCCATTTCCTGGTGACTTCGACCTGGGACCCGGTCGCCGAGCAATTCGGCGCGCTTCCATTCATCTACGGCACGCTGGTTTCCTCGGCGCTTGCGTTGCTGATTGCGGTGCCGTTGAGCATCGCAACGGCGGCCTATTTGACCGAGCTTGCTCCGCTGTGGATTCGGCAGCCGCTCGTTTCGCTGATCGAAATGCTGGCGGCAATTCCCAGTGTAATCCTCGGGCTGTGGGGTATTTTCGTGATGGTCCCGTGGCTGCGCGATTATCCGGTTCCAGTGCTCAAACGCTTCCTCGGTTGGACACCACTTTTCAGCGGGGCGATGTACGGACCAAGCATGCTCGCAGGCGGAATTATTATCGCCATCATGATCTTGCCAATTATCACGTCGGTCTCACGGGAAATCTTGCGTAGTGTTCCAGACTTGCAACGTGAAGCGGCCTACGCGCTTGGCGCGACCCGATGGGAGGTAACGCGCATCGCGGTGCTGAGTTACGCCAAGAAAGGATTGTTCGGCGCCGTTATTCTCGGTCTCGGGCGCGCGCTTGGGGAGACGATGGCCGTCACCATGGTTATTGGAAACACGCCTCAGATCGCGGCGTCGCTTTTGCAACCTGGTTACACCCTGGCCAGTGTGATTGCCAATGAGTTCACTGAAGCAACGACGGAGACTTATCTGCAGGCGCTGTTTGAAATTGGCTTGGTCCTGTTCGGAATAACCATCCTGGTGAACCTTCTCGCACAACTGCTTCTGCGAACCATCACAACAACGTCCGCAACACGAGCGGTGCAATAGCCATGCATTTGGAACGAGCACACAATCACACTTGGCGCAAAATCAAAAGCGCGCTGGCAAGCGGCGTCGCCTTGGTTTCCGCCGTCCTTGTGATCGCACCATTGGGCCTTGTGTTTTTTTATCTTCTAGCCAAGGGAGCCGGTTCGGTTAACTGGGATTTCTTCACGCAGCTGCCGAAGCCAGTCGGTGAGGCTGGCGGCGGCATGGCAAACGCGATCGTTGGCACCCTTGAGTTGCTCGCGTTGGCGGGTGCGATTGGGATCCCGGTCGGAGTTTTGGGCGGAGTTCACCTAGCCGAATATGGCTCGGCTCGGATCAATGCTATTCTGCGGTTCCTGGCCGACGTTCTTAACGGGGTTCCGTCCATCACCTGGGGCGTCGTGGTGTACGGTTTGGTGGTTTTGCGGTTCAAAAGCTTCTCTGCTTACGCCGGCGGACTCGCGCTGGCCCTGATCATGATTCCGCTGATCTTGCGCACGACAGAAGAAGTCGTTTTGCTTGTTCCCAATGGTTATCGCGAAGCCGCGCTCGCGCTCGGCGTCAGCCGGTGGAAAACCATTGTTCATATCGTAATGAAGACCGCGTCCAAGGGAATCATCACTGGCATCCTGCTCGCGCTCGCCCGCGTGGGCGGCGAAACCGCCCCGCTCCTCTTCACCGCTTTCGGCAATCGGTTTTGGAACCACAGCCTAATGCAGCCGATTGCCGCGCTCCCGTTGCAAATTTTCACCTATGCAATTTCTCCCTACGACGACTGGCATCGCCAGGCCTGGGCCGGCGCGCTCGTGCTCGTCACGGGGGTTTTTTGCGTTAATGTGATCGTGAGAATTGTGACTCGCGGGCGGGGGGCGTCCGTCGTCTAGGGCTTTCGCAATGGAGAATGTAGTTATGGAAACACCCGAACAAACCGTTATGGAGCGTCTCGAACTAGGGACAGTACCGCCGCCCGACGCGGAGATTCCGCGAGCCCACACATTTGAAGTAAAAAATCTCTCGATCTGGTACGGTGAGAAGCGTGCCATTGATAGTGTGACGCTCGACATCGCTTCGAACGCCGTGACCGCCATCATCGGGCCGAGCGGTTGCGGAAAATCAACGTTTCTCCGCGCTCTCAATCGGATGCACGAACTGACGCCAAAGACGCGTATGGATGGCACGGTTCTTTTAAACGGCGAAGACCTCTATTCGAGCGCAGTAGATCCCACGATCGTTCGGCGTCGTGTCGGAATGGTTTTTCAAAAGTCGAATCCTTTTCCGACGATGACCATTGGGGACAATGTCATCGCTGGTTTGCGATTGAATGGGGTCCGCAATCGCAAGCTGCTTAATGAACGACTCGAAAAATCGCTGCGCATGGCCGCTCTCTGGGACGAGGTGAAGGATGATTTGCACAAGCCGGGAACCAGCCTTTCCGGCGGCCAGCAGCAGCGGCTTTGCATTGCGCGTGCGCTGGCGGTGGAACCAGAAGTGATTTTGATGGACGAGCCTTGTTCCGCACTCGATCCCATTGCCACAGCGAAGATCGAGGAGCTGATTCATGAACTCAAGGGGCGCTACACGATTGTCACCGTGACACACAATATGCAGCAAGCTGGCCGTATCTCCGATTATACCGCTTTCATGTATATCGGCCGGCTGATCGAATTTGGCCCAACCACAACAATTTTCACAAATCCACGTGAGAAACAGACAGAAGATTACATCACTGGACGATTTGGTTAATGGAACATCACCCTTCTTGTTATGATCGCTTCTAAACACATACTGGGAACTTTCGACGAGGCGCTCGCTTCTTTGCGCAATAACGTGCTGATGATGGCAGGACTGACCGAGCGCAGCCTCGACCGAGCGACGAGAGGATTGTTCGAGCGAAATGACAATCTTTGCCTAAGCGCAATCGCCGATGATGAGGAAATCGATCAACTCGAGAAACAGATGGACAAGGATGGCGTAGATATTTTGTTGCGCTTTCAGCCTGTCGCTTCCGATCTGCGCCGCGTCGTATCGGCCATGAAACTCTCATCAAATCTCGAACGAGTGGCCGATCAGGCGACATCGATTGCGCGACGCGCCCGCAAGCTGAATCAGCATCCGCCGTTGCCTGAAGTCGATTTGATCAGGCCCATGCACGAGCAAGCGATATCCATGTTTAGGGACGGCATGGACGCGTTCGTTCGAGAAGATGTCGATCTTGGGTGCGCTGTGGTTCAGCGCGACGAAGGCCTGGATGAATTAAACGCCACTGTCAACCGAAAGCTAGTCGAACGCATGGCGCAGGACCCGGAGCAATTGCGCGGCTACTTGAACCTGATTTTCGTTGCACGTGCTCTTGAGCGCGTAGGCGATCATGCCACTAACATGGCCGAGGAGGCCGTTTACGCCGCAGCAGCAGAGGACATCAGGCACCAAAATCTCGCGGCCCGGGCGTGAGACGGCGGGCGTTGCGCATACGCGGCTGATCGGCAATCGTTAAAGATGCCGCAAGCCCAGACCACTCCCCGGACTGAAGAGAAAAGCGGCGTGACTACGGTCCCGCAGGTTGTTCAAACGGCGCATGAACGTTTTGGCGACCCGAAGAATTTCATTAATCGCGAGTTGAGCTGGCTCGAGTTCAATCGGCGCGTGCTCGAGGAAGCGCAGGACCCCACGCAGCCACTCATCGAACGGGTCAAATTCGTCACAATTTGCGCTTCAAATCTGGATGAATTCTTCGAGATTCGCGTAGCGGGGATCAAGCAACAGATTGAGAGCGAGACGAGCGACGTCGGCCCCGACGGATTAAGCCCGACGGAAGTATTCAATCTCATCCAGAAGAAGGTTCGCGAATTGGTGGGGACGCAATATGCGCTTTGGAAAAATGATTTGCTGCCGGAACTGGCGAAGCACGGCATCTACGTGCGTGAAATGGGCGAACTTTCACCGAAACGCGCGGCGTGGGCGCACCGCTACTTTCAACACGAGGTTCTTCCAATGCTTACGCCGCTTGCTGTGGACGCGAGCCATCCCTTCCCGCGTCTATTGAACCGCAGTCACAATCTACTGGTGCGAGCGAAGACCCGCCGTCGCGGCGAGCCGCTGCACGCCATAGTGCAGGTGCCGCGAGTGGTGCCGCGGCTTATTCTCCTGCCGCGCGGCACCGGTGCAAATGAGCCGTGGGAATACATTTATCTGGCGTCGCTCATTAAGCAGCACATCGGCGAATTATTTCCCGGTTTAATTCTAGATGGGGCCCATGCATTTCGCGTCACACGCAACAGCGATCTCTACATCGACGATGAGGAGGCGGAAAACCTTTTGCGCACCATCGAACACGAACTGCGACGCTCCAGCCGCGGCAATGCTGTGCGCCTCGAAGTGGAAGCCGATTGTCCGAAAGATTTTCTCCAGTTGCTCCTCGACTTCTTCAACTTGGCCGAAGCCGACGCTTACAAGTTAGATGGCCCGCTGTCGATGACTCATTTAACTCCGCTGGTAGCAAACGATGCATTTGGGAAGCTGAAAGACCGTCCGTTTCAGCCGGCGCGCGATCCGGCGTTGCCACCGCATGTCGATTTCTTCGAAGTATTGCGACGCCAGGACGTGCTGCTCCATCATCCGTACGACAGTTACGATGAAGTCGTCGAGTTGCTCGAGACGGCGGCAAATGATCCGCAGGTTCTCGCAATCAAAATCACGTTGTATCGCACCAGCGGAGATTCGCCCATTGTTGAGGCCCTTATCGACGCGGCCAAAGCAGGAAAACAAGTCACCGCGATCGTCGAGTTACGGGCGCGTTTCGACGAAGCGACGAACATTCAATGGGCAAGGCGCTTGGAAGAAGCCGGAGCGCACGTCATCTATGGAGTTGTCGGCCTGAAAACACATTGCAAGGCGCTGCTGATCGTTCGGCGCGACTCCGACGAGCTTCGGCGTTATGTCCATCTCGGCACTGGAAATTATCATCCCCGGACGGCGCGAATTTACACGGACTTCAGCCTCCTCAGCGGCGAGCCACAGCTGAGCGAAGAAGTTGCAACGGTTTTCAACACGCTAACCGGTCTCGCCGGTTATCCTGGCTTGAAAAAATTGATGGTCGCGCCATTCGACATGCACAGCCGGCTCATCAAACTGATCGAGCGGGAGCGCGATAATGCGCTCGCGGGCAAGCCAGCCCGCATCGTTGCGAAGATGAACGCGCTGGTCGATCAGGAAATCATCGAAAAACTCTATGAAGCCTCCTGCGCCGATGTGACGATCGATCTGGTCGTTCGCGGGATCTGTTGTTTGCGTCCGAAAGTTCCAGGTCTTAGTGAAAATATCCGGGTCATCAGCATTGTTGGCCGGTTTCTCGAGCACAGCCGGATCTTCTATTTCGAAAATGCGGGGCAGCCGCGGGTTTTTCTTTCCAGCGCGGACTGGATGCCGCGTAATTTTTACCGGCGGATCGAGCTGGCCTTCCCAATCGAGACACCGGCGCTGCGCGATCAAATCATCAATGACGTGATTCCGGCGTTTCTGCACGATCGCGTGAAGGCTCGAGAGTTGCAGGCGGACGGCACTTACCGGCGTTTAAAGCCCGAAGGCGCGGAACCGCGACGCCAGGCGCAGTGGCAATTTCGCGAAGTCTCGCGGGAGCGGATGAAAAAACTCAGTGGCTCGACGAAAAAGGTGCGCGCGGACCGGCTGATGCCCATCGCGGTCGTGCATGATGCCACCCCAGCAGCCGGCGCGACGCGACCAGAAAAACCGTTCACCCCGTGAGATACGACGCCCCGTTGAGGACACAATCGCATCGGAGGTCATTTCACGCGGTGAACAAACGAATCCTCGTCATCGACGTCGGCGGCTCGAATGTGAAGTTGATGATTTCGCCCACGCAACGGCGAAAATTCAAATCCGGTCCGGACTTGACGCCGCGCGAATTGGTCGATCAGATCAAACCGCTAGTAAAAGATTGGACCTTCCATGCCATTTCAATGGGATTCCCGTCGCCCGTCCACAATGGCCGCATCGCAAGCGAGCCCAAGCATCTCGGGCGGGGATGGGCACGATTCAATTTCGAGAAGTCGTTAGGCAAACCGGTCCGCATTATCAATGACGCCGCCATGCAGGCTCTCGGCAGCTTTCGCGGCCGGCGGATGTTGTTTCTTGGACTCGGCACCGGCCTGGGATCGGCGTTGATTTGGGAAACGAATGTGTTCCCGCTCGAGCTCGGCGATCTGCCTTACGGCAACGGTCACATCATCGAGGATTACCTTGGCAAGTCCGGAATGAAGCGCCTGGGTGAAAAAGAATGGAAACGCGAAGTCCTTCGCGCCGTCGTGTTATTGAAGAAGTCGCTCATCGCCGATTATGTCGTGCTCGGCGGCGGCAGCGCGAAAAAATTGAACGATCTGCCAGACGGACTCGAGTTGGGACACAACCGAAACGCTTTTCTCGGTGGCGTTCGCCTTTGGCAAACCGACCCGCAAGCACACGGTCCAAAGTGGAAAATTTTATGAGGAACAAACTGAGTCATGTCGAGCGAAGTCGAGACATCTCGTGCAACTGCCTATACGTTGTGTTACGGGATTCCTCCAGACCTTCGCATAAAGCTACGGCTTGGCAGGCGACTTCGCTCGGAATGATTATTTAGACCTATGCAACTCTATTTTCTTCGCCATGGCGCCGCCGATTGGCCGCGCTGGACAAAGCCGGATGACGAGCGGCCGCTCACGGGTTTCGGTAAAAAAGAAGTGCGCCAAGTGGCGAAATTACTCGAGCGCCTCAAGGTGCGCCCCGATTTGATCGTGACCAGTCCGTTGCCGCGAGCATCGCAAACGGCGAAGATCGCCGCGGAATATCTAAGAGCGAAACTGCGCGAGGACGATGCGCTCGAGCCTGGATTTGGAATGAGCAAGCTACGAACCGTGCTAAAGCGCCATCGCTCAAAAGTATTGATGCTGGTCGGTCACGAACCGGATTTTTCCAATGTAATTTCAGAATTGACAGGCGCAGCGATCAAGCTTTCGAAAGGCGGCGTCGCATTGCTCGAGGTCGATTCAGAGTCGCATGAAGGAAAACTTTTGTGGCTATTCCCGCCAAAATTCGCGCGCAAAGTAAAATAGTTCCCTTAATCGCCTGTACATAATCCTGCAGCCACCGGCGTGTGACCGATTCAGGTTGGCAGCATGGCCAATCACCTGGGAGAAGGCGCGGGCGATGCGCTGCTGGCGGGCGAAAGGCTCGCGCCAGAACTCGGCGCTGTGGAAGCAGCGCCAGGCGAACTCTGAATAGGCGAAGTGACGGGCGACGGTTTTGCTGTCGCAGGCGCTGGCGACGTTTGGGGCGCGGCCTGTTGTTTCATCAACTCACGCCGAAAAGAGCTGCCGGCAGTGCTCCGATGCGCATACAGGATCGATAACCCAAAGGTGAGTACGAAAAATAAGCCAGCCATCCAGGTGGTGAATTTCACCAGCACATTAGTCGTTTGCGCGCCGAAAATATTTTCCGTGACCCCGCCGCCAAAGGCGGCGCCCAGACCTTCGCTTTTTGGCCTCTGCATCAGGATGACGAGCACCATGACGGCAGAAACCAGCACGAAGAACGCCAGGCAGAGATTAATCAACAGGGTCATTGGGAGGCGAAATATGAATGCTAAATGATGAATGACAAATGACGAATCCGGCAAATGACAAATGACGAATATCGAAGCACGAAGGAAGCCCGAATCACGAATTCCGAAAAACCTGAGTAACGCGGCGGCACTCCTTAGTCATTCGTGCTTCGTCATTCCTTCGGCATTCGTCATTCGAGCTTCGTCATTTTGATCTGATCCCAAATCAGGTCCATCTCCTCGAGCTCGACATCGCCCAGTTGCTTTCCGCGCGCTTTTAGTTCGTCCTCCAGGCGATTGAACCGCGCGACAAACTTGTCGGTCGCATCTTGCAGTGCGCTCTCCGCGTCGATCTTGCATTTCCGCGCCACATTCACCACCGCGAAAAGCAGATCACCAAGCTCGTCCGCGACCAGTCCGGGTTGTTGCGACTCGATCGCCTCTTTCACTTCGCGCAGTTCTTCTTCAATTTTTGCGATTACATCACGAAGTTCTTTCCAGTCGAAATTTACCCGGGCCACTTTGGATTGCGCTTTTTGCGCGCGCACGATCGCGGGCAGCGCTTTAGGCAAACTGGATAGGTAATGGGAGTCGCCCTTTTTCTCTTCGCGCTTGATCGCTTCCCATTGTTTGAGGACGGCGATGGAGTCGCGCGCGTCGCTCGTTCCGAACACATGCGGATGTCGCCGGATGAGTTTATCCGACACCGTGCCGATAACCTCTTCTATGTTGAAGCGACCGGCTTCGGACGCGATCTGGGCGTGCATAACGATCAGCAGCAAAAGATCGCCCAGTTCCTCGCGAAAATGCGCATTGTGATGCGAGCGTGCCGCTTCGCCCACTTCATATGCCTCCTCGATCAACGATGGCAGCAGCGACTCGTTGGTTTGCTCCCGGTCCCAAGGGCAACCGCCGGGACCGCGCAACCTCGCCACAATTTCGCGAAGCTTTTCGAAGTGATCGATAATCTGTGTTCGGTGATCAGACATCAGCGAATGCCGTTGTGATGTGCAACTTTCGCGGAGCACGGATTGCGAAGCAACCCAGTGCGACTTACGACGATCGGACTTTGGCCTTTGCGTCCGGGCTGTGCGTCAAGAGCCACACATTCCGCGCGCAGAAGTCATCAGGCTCACGCTTTGTGCCGAATCGACCACCGCCTGGGCGGCCATCACTCAGCGGCCGAGCCGAGATTCTGTGGCCTCGCGGATGGTCTGTTGCCGGATCGTCTTTAGCTTTTGATACTGCTCAGGCGAAAGGATGGCCTTCATCTGTGGATCGGTCTGTTGATGAATCGCTCTGAGGTGTTGTACTTTCTGAATTTTCGAGAGCGAATTGTCGTTCTTGATTGCCTGCACTTTTGGTCCTTCGGCGATCAGAATGGGTAAGACTTTCTCCTTCTGTTGTGGCGTGAGGTTAAGCTGCTGGGCTATGGCTTGAGCCTTTGAAATTGCCCCCCCCTTTTGGGCAAACGAACTTGACGGCAGCACCGCAAAGAGCCCGATGCATAGAGTCGAAATAACTAGACAAGTGTGATTCTTCATTTTTTCCTTTTCTTTGGCGCGCCATCGTCGCGAGAGCCCTCGCTTAAGTCAAGCTTAATCACTGCGGGACGGATAAACTATACTCCTGAAACCGAGTCTCTTTTGCTACAACAGGTGCCACTTTAGCTCTCGCGATTTCCCTTTTGTTTCCCATAAACGGCGGCCGCCGAGGAATGCATTTTCATTTTGACCGCGCACCATTCCTTTCGGTAACCGGCCGAACCGATGCACCAAGCCACCGCCGAGAACGACGTAATCGGCGATGAACGCTCGCTTCAATTGGTTGACTGCGTAGAGCACTTCGCGTTTCCATCTTTTCTTGCCCAGCATGCGCAGGCCAGGGATACCGAGATAATCCTCGATGATCTTTCGGTTGGAGTAGGGAAGATCGCCCAACTCGAGTGACATAAGATTTCTGTCCCAGACAAGCGCCGATCCAAGTCCTGTTCCGAGCCCGAGAAACAGCATGCGTCCACCGCCGAGATAGCTGCCGAGCGCTTGCATGGCTGCGTCGTTGACGAGGCGCACGGGTATTCCGAGTGCCGACGCGAAATTGAAGTGGATCCAGTCTTTGCCCAGATGCTTCGGCTTCCGGAAAATCCGCCCGTTGCGCACAGGCGCCGGAAAACCAACAGACGCGACATCAAATTTCCAGCCCCGCACGGTCTCCTTGAATTTAGTGACGAACTGTTTTGGAGTCATCCGTGGACCGGAAACGAACTCGCGTTCGACGCGGTCGGACATGAGCAGTTTAACAAAGCTGCCGCCGATATCGACGACGAGAATTCTTCTCTTCATGAGCGCGACCGCCGGCGAGGACGCGACGTTATCGGCCACGCCCGAAGAATCGTCCCAAGCCGCCCTTCGGTTCTTGCTTCGCCGATGTGCTGGCAGGCCAACACTCTACTATTTCGAGCGCCAGGAACCGGAACAGCAGTTGTCGGGCGGATTTGAGATCGAGCCGCAAATTTTTCGCAATCTGTTGTACCGAGCGCGCACCATTGAATTGGGAGGCGAATTGGGCCTCATCAGAAGTCAGCTTCAATTTTTGGACACGGTCGAAACCTTCTCTTGTGAAAGCCGGAATAGACCCCGGATCGAATCCTGCTGGCTGGTTCGGGTTTTGGACAAGTCGCAACGTTTCCAGTGACCAGTCGTCCACATCTGGATCGCCCGTGATGTCGCCGAAACCACCCAATAATTCCGTGTTTTTTTCGAACATGATCCACACATTTGGAGCCGACCACAATTGAGAGAAGAGCATTTGGCCATAGTGCCGCATCAAGTCGAACGCCGGCTGCCGCTCGATCGATTCGCTGCGGGCAAGGGTCAACAGGAATGGAGTTCCGTTTTCTTTCTGCTGGTCGCGAGCGTCCGTAATAGTGTCCGGATCCACGTTGGCGAGAATGTCCGGAGTATCCGGACAGTAAAGATCCGGGTCGCGACTTGTGGCCAAAACAATCTCGCCGTCCCGGGCAAGAATATCGATTGGTTCCCGGTCCCAACACGCCCGCAGAAAACCGGTCAGATGCTCCTTTCCGATTGCGCGTATTGCGAGGTTTAACGGAAATAGATTCGTTCGCCCGCAAAAATAAACATCAGCCGTTCCCGAAGCACTGGCCTTTGATGGCTCAGCGGGCTCCGCATCCGTGACGGGTTCGGCCCAATCGGAGGCAGGCGGCGTTGCGCGCCACCAATCGTCGGACGGAAATGCCTCAGGACCCGTGCCGGTCTCTGGCGCTGGCTCCTCCTCTTGCCGAACGGGTGGCTGGTCGATCTGGTCGCGCTTTTCGCTATTCGAATGTTCCATTGGGCTTTTACTAGCTCGGGTTTGCCGGCTGCTGGTGGCGGGAATGTTATGCCGTTGTAACCAAAGTCCATATCAAGGCTGTATCAAGATGCCAATCTTCGCAACGGAGAACTCTCACCTCTTGCTGAGAATCGCTGCGCCAGTTCGCGTCTGCTTATCTTGCCGCGTTCGTTGGCCGGAAATGCGTCGAGGATAAAAATTCGCTTTGGCACCTGCCACGGGCTAAGCCCCGTGCGGCAAAATCGCAAAAGATCGTTTTTGCTTACCTGTGGGGATGCCAACACGCATGCCGCCACTTCTTCGTTTCGTAATCCTGCGTCTTTGGGACAACCGAACACGATCGCCTGCCGCACTCCCTCAAAACGCGTTAAATACGCTTCTACTTCCGCCGGGTTCACTTTTTTCCCCGCGACGTTTATCACATCTGAAATGCGGCCCACTATTTTGAGGGCCGAATTATGCCGCGCCAGCAGGTCGTCCGGAACAAAAGCACCGTTGCCAAGTTTTAGCTTATCCGGCTCTGGGAAATAGCTGTCGCTCACCGCTCCGCTGCGAACGCGGATCTGGCTCACGGCCGCGGTTGGCTCAACAAATTCAATCTCAACACCTTGCATCGACTGACCCACTAGACCGTCCTCAAACGTAGTGCCATCGCGATCATAGCAAATTCCGCCACATTCTGACGCGCCGTAAAACGAATGGATCCGCTGATGGAACTTCTCGAAAAACTTTTTCGCCACCGATCGCGAAAGCTGTGCACCAGCAGAAATAAACAGCCGAACTTTGTGTAACATCGAAACATCGTTCATTTCGCAAAACGCTTGGTAAAAAACCGGCGTGCCCGGAAAAACCGTCGCCCCGGTCCGAGCAAGATCGGTGAGAACAGCCCGCGGTGTTCTGTCGCGACTCACCACCATCGCCACGCCGCGCGCGATCAACGGCGTAAGCAAATTGCTAAACCCGTAGGAGTGAGAAATGGGGATCACGCCAAAATTGAGATCGCCATCTGAAATGCCCATCGTATCGCAAATTTGATTGCAATCGGCCAGCAATTGGTGACTGCGAAATCGAATCGAGCGCGGCGCCGCAGTCGTCCCGGAAGTAAGCTTTAGGAGCGAGGGCGCGTTTTGGCCCCAATCCGCAGTAACGTCGCCTGCCTGCTCGCGATCCTTCGGAGTCCTCAGGCGAATGACGTCCGGAGAAGTTCCGTCCGCCGAGGCTCCGACGGGGGAGGCGGACACTACAGCGCTCGCCCTGCAAATCTCCAGCGCAGCTTGGCGTTGTTGTTCACTAATCGATTGGTCGAGCGGGAGAGCAACTAACTCCCTGCGCAAGCAGGCGATGAAGACCGCTGGCCAATCTTCGTGGTTGCCGATTTGGACCGCCACGACCGCGCCCGCGGCCAAGGTGTCGATCTTCGCCTCGAAAGCGCGCGCGCTCTCTTCAATATCACGAAAGCTACGCGCGATTCTGCCGGTCGAATCAAGAACCGCAGCACAATCACCTTTGCGCGACAGCGTCTTTTGCCAGGCAGCCAACAGTGGATCGTCCGATTTCATCGCTTGCAGAAATTGCCTTCCGCGGATACATTCCGCGCTTCCTTTAGAAGATGAAAGCAGGCATTCATCCAGAATACTACGAGACAGATATGGTCTGCGCATGCGGCGCGGTGTATCACACCCGCTCCACGCGTGAAGATATTAAGATCGGCATTTGCGCCGCTTGTCATCCCTTTTTCACCGGCGAACAAAAGTTTGTCGATACCGCGGGCCGCGTCGAGAAGTTTACCCGGCGCTATGGCAGCACCAAAGCCGTTCGCGCCCAGAAGAAAGCTTAGCTGGTTGTAGCCGGGGTCGGCGACCCCGGTCTTGGAGCCGCCGTCAACGGCCGCGGCTGTAACATGGACCTAGATTCCCTCATTCAATTCAAACGCGAACGCTTCGAGCAGGTCGAGCGTGAGATTGCGGATCCGCAGCTGTTTGATAATCGCAAGCGCGCCGAGACAATCATGCGCGAGCACGCGAATCTGAAGGACGTGCTCGAAAAATGGCGCGTGCTCGAAACAGCCCGCAAGCAATTGGACGATAACCGTGAGCTGGCTACGTCGCGCGATGTTGAGATCGCGGCCATGGCTGACGATGAAATTCCGGACTTGGAAAAACGCGTGGTCGACCTTGAACGCGATGTTCAGATTGCCTTGGTGCCGGCGGATGAAACGGAAGAGCGCGACGCGATCGTAGAAATCCGCGCCGGAACCGGCGGCAACGAAGCGGCCATTTTCGCCGCCGATCTGTACCGAATGTATCATCGCTACGCGGAATCTGCGGGACTCAAAACTGAGGACTTGGAATCAAGTCCTTCTGAGCTTGGCGGATTTAAGGAAGCAATCTTCCGAGTTTCGGGCCAATCGGTTTTTCGAAAGCTTCGTTACGAGAGTGGCGTGCATCGCGTGCAACGCGTGCCTGCGACCGAGACGCAGGGCCGGATTCACACTTCCACGGCAACCGTAGCGGTGTTGCCCGAAGCGGAAGATGTCGATGTTGAGTTGAAACCGGACGATTTACGGATCGAAGTATCCCGCGCGGGCGGGCCAGGTGGCCAGGGGGTGAATACGACCGACTCGGCCGTGCAGGTGATGCATATCCCTACTGGTATGATCGTTCGCTGCCAGGACGGCCGCAGCCAGATCAAAAACAAGGAACGGGCATTATCGATATTGCGGGCGCGCTTGCTGGAGCACAAGCAGCGCGAAGAAGCGGAAAAATACAGCGCGCAACGCCGCGGCCAGATCGGTACCGGCGGACGCGAAGAAAAAATCCGTACCTACAATTTTCCGCAGAACCGCGTCACAGATCATCGAATCGGCTTAACTCTTTACAATCTGGACCGGGTGATGGACGGCGATCTTGGTGAATTGATCCACTCATTACAAGCCGCAGACGTGGTCGAGCGGTTGAAGCAATCAGCCGTCATTGCGTAATCGACTTAGCGCCGTAAATGCGGATGTGAACAGTCCGCGAACGTTTCCAGTGAACCGTTCTTGACGTAACGATATCGGTTTGTTGTACTGCGCGACTGGACGCCGTCGCGTTACATTTATGGCAGCATCTGATCGGCGAGGGCAGGAGCAAAGCGAAATAAAGCGGTTTAATCCGCGGATTCTTGACCGCAGCGTTATAGCGATCCCGCTCCTTGACGAAATCAGCGAGGACGAAAATGCAATTCGTTCCGTCATTATAGATGTAAATCTTGATTACCATGACGGTCGAGACGCAGGTCGAAACTGGATTCGGGATTCGATCAAAAATGCCGTCGCCATAATTTCCCCAGCGGGCGAGAAGCAAGGTGTACGCGAGAAAAAAACGGACTTGAGTAATCAATACATTTTCGCCCGTCTCAGCGGAAAAGTAATTCGCGAACTTGTCCGGCTGGATGTCGAGCGTGCGGCCAGGGAAGCAAAAGCGGCGAAGAAAACGCGGCAGCCGAAGAAACGCGGAACAGCCTCAACACACGCGGATACGACAACACCTTATCGTTTTCGTGCCATCTATCGTATCTGGCCCGATTTCCAGATCGGACCGTGTATTACCAAGTCCCTCGCCACTGTAAAAGCCGATGCGGCGCAAACCTCGTTTTCCGCGCAAGGAGTTAACATTACATGGGCCATCATGGATTCGGGTATCGACGTTAACCATCCGCATTTCACGCGGCATCGGAATGTCGACCCTGCTTCTCCGCTCCACGCAGATTTTACGGATACGCCCAAGGTTCCGAAAGGCCGTAACGCTGCATTGATTGACCGCTTTGGACATGGCACACACGTAGCTGGAATTGTAGCGGGCGAGCAACTGGCTGACGGCACCGTAAGTCAGGCGCGAAAAATGCGCGCAATCACCCGCTCCGTGAAGGGGTACGAAGCAGGAGACGTGGCTTCTGTGGAGACTCATGAGGTAATGCTCGACTCCATTCGCGGCATGGCGCCTCGTTGTAGCCTCGTTAGCCTGAAGGTGCTCGATGATGAAGGCAATGGTGAGGTCAGCAATCTGATTGCGGCAATCGCGCACATCCAGGAAATAAATGGCCACGGCCGTCTAAACCTGATTGACGGCGTTAACATCAGTCTCGGCTACGATTTCGATCCGGAGTGGTTTGCCTGTGGGCAGAGCCCGCTGTGCGTTGAAATTAATCGCCTGTACGGTCAGGTGTGGTGGTAGTAGTGGCCGCAGGCAATACCGGTTATGGTGCGCTGGCTGCACAGCAGCGGACAACCAATGCGGGGATGCAAGTTACGATCAACGATCCCGGCAACGCGGAACTGGCCATCACCGTGGGCTCGACACATCGCGAAATGCCGCATGTTTACGGCGTTTCGTATTTTTCTTCAAAAGGCCCTACTGGCGATGGAAGAATGAAGCCCGACGTTGTGGCTCCGGGTGAAAAGATCCTCTCGGCCGCCACTGGAAAGTTGTTGATGGATCGAGCGGAGGGCAAACAATGCGAATACGTGGAGGACAGCGGGACCAGCATGGCGGCGCCGCATGTCAGTGGAGTTATTGCAGCGTTCCTTTCCGTGCGGCGGGAATTCATCGGCGAACCAGAACGGGTGAAGGAGATTTTTCTTGGCGCGGCTACCGACTTGAAACGGGAGCGCTCTTTTCAAGGCGCGGGCTTGATTGATCTGATGCGCGCCATTCAGTCTGTGTGATACAAGTGCAATGGATTTATGAATAACATTTCGGGGATTCCCTACGTGGCCGCACGCTTCGATAAAGACGGCGCAGCTTTGAACAAACAAGAAGTCATCCTGCCTGCAGGCACCACCGACGTTATCGTCGTTTCGCATGGGTGGAATAACACCGACGAACAGGCGGAGCGGCTTTATACCGACTTGTTCGCCAACTTCGCAGCGGTCGCGTCGGATCAGCTTCAGAAGGGAAAGATCGCGATTGTGGGCGTAATCTGGCCGTCGAAAAAATTCACCGATGTCGTTGACGCTGCTGTTGCAGAACAAGCGCGCGGCGGTGGAGCGGGATTTGGAACGAGCTCTGCCGCGGCGGACGAAACGATCAAGGCAAAGCTCGATGTCATCGCGACCATGTTCGACAAAAAAGCGACGAAAAAGATCACAGCTGCGAAGAAACAGATCGCCAAACTGGAAAGTGATCTCGATGCGCGCCGGAAATTTGTGGACGAGCTGCGTAGCCTGCTCGACGAAAGCGCTGCGCACGAGGAAGACAATTCCGCGCTATTTTTCAAGCTCGATGGATCGGTGATGCTGGAGAAACTAAAAATGCCAACTCCGATGGTTTCTTCCGAAGGAGGAGGCGGCGGCGCCGCGTCGCTTGGTGCTCATCCGACAACTACGCCGGCGGGTGGTGCAGCCGGCCTGGGTGACGTTTTTTCTGGAATCAAAGCCGGAGCGATTCGGTTCCTGAATTATATGGCCTACTACGAAATGAAAAAACTCGCAGGAACAGTGGGTCAGAAAGGCGTGGGACCAATGCTTGATCGACTGGCAGATCATACGCAGCGGATTCACCTTGTGGGTCACAGCTTCGGTGGTCGCGTCGTGACGGCGGCCGCGGCAGCATCCACGACAGATAAGTTGCAAAGCATGTCGCTCTTGCAGACCGCTTTTTCGCACAACGGCTTTTCGAAATCGATGAATGGATTTTTTCGCAGCGTAGTGGATAAACGGCGCGTCAAAGGTCCAATCCTCGTTACATACACGCCAAACGATCGCGCCGTGGGCATCGCTTATCCGGTTGCTTCACGTTTATCGGGCACGGTCGCCTCGGCGTTTGGCGACGCGAACGATAAATTCGGCGGGCTCGGCCGAAACGGGGCGCAGAAGATGGAGGCGGGCGAAGTTGTGCCGGGCGTTGATCGGTTGCTGGCAGTTGGCGGCACCTACCCGTGGCAGTCCGGCCATTTTCACAATCTGGAAAGCAGCAAATATATCGTAAATCCCAACGGCGGCGACGCGCACGGCTTCGTTACGGGCAAAGAAGTTGCCTGGGCCATCAGCCGCGCAATAGCGTAGCTTCAACATTCGACAATATGCAAAACCCAACGCTCTTCATTGGGTCCTCTTCCGAAGGATTGGCAACGGCGCGCGCAATCAAAGAGCAATTCGACTCGGAGATGGATGTGACGCTTTGGAACGAAGGCGTCTTCAAGCTGAATACCAGCACGCTGGAATCATTGCTCCGCATTGCCAACTTCTTTGATTTCGCCGTGCTCGTGATGACGCCGGACGACGTTGTGACTAGTAGGGGCAAGAAAAAATCTGCGCCGCGCGATAACGTAGTTTTCGAGCATGGCTTGTTCCTCGGAAGACTCGGGCCGAGCCGCGCGTTCATTGTGTGCGAGGAACAAACCAAAGTTCTTTCTGATTACGCTGGCATTACGATTGCGACGTATCGGAAACGCGACGACGGCAATCTCGTGGCTGCAGTTGGCGCGGCCTGCAACCAGATCCGAAGAGCGATTGAGGAGGAACAAAAGCAGGCACAGATCGGGGTGCTCCCGTCCACAGCACTGGCAGTAGGCTACTTCGAGAATTTTGTGACCAAGGTTGTGCCGGCTCTTTGCGATAAACGCGAGCTGGCCATGAAGCGGAAGGTCAAGGACGGGAAAGGCGCCGAGACCATGGAGCGCACACCACTGGCGTACGATTCCTTCGTGCTCCACATCGTGATTCCGAACAAGCTTTCCGAAATCACAAAGGGCAGTTTGCAGTCGAACGTGCGCAATCTCGTGCAGATTGCCATCGAAACGCCGTTTCGCGACTTCCCCTTTTACATCCGGGCGGAAGACTACAATCGCAACCCAAAAGGTGCGCTCTCCGCGTTCGATATTCCGACTACACTTCTGGCGTCGCGTAATGCAATTGAGCTGATCCTTGGCGGCCGCTCGGTTGGCCTAACGACAGACCAGGAACGACTGGAGCAACGGGAAATTCGAAACTTCGAACGCACCCTGCGACTCTTGATTGATAAGGAATACGGGGCGGACACTCCGTGCGTCAAGATCGACAACATGGAGTATCTGAAGTCGGTCTAGCTGCGCGATGCCTCTCGCAAACAGGTCCGCGAGAGGAGCGCCTCCGTAGGTAAGCTGCCACATGACTGTGCTCGAGGTCCTTTCATCGACAACGGCCTATTTTCAGAAGCACAACGTCGAGAGTCCACGTTTGAATGCGGAGCATCTGCTGGCGCATGTGCTCGGCCGGCAACGGATCGAATTGTATTTGGAGTTTGAGCGTCAATTGAATGAATCGGAGCTCGCGCCGTTGCGCAATCTGGTAAAACGCCGCGGGGCGGGCGAACCACTTCAGCATCTCCTCGGTACGGTCGAGTTTTGCGGCCACACTTTCGTTTGTGATAATCGCGCGATGGTGCCACGACCCGAAACTGAGCAACTCGTGGAACTAATCAAATCGACAATCGAATCCGCCTCAGGCGGACGGACATCAAAAATTCTGGACGTTGGGACGGGCAGCGGCGTAATTGCGCTCACTCTAACTGCAGAATTTCCCGAGGCGGAAATTATCGCTACCGATATTTCTGAAGATGCTCTGGCGCTCGCTGCCGAAAATGTCCAGCGCCTGGGTTTAACCGGCCGTGTTCGCTTTGTGAGAACTCATCTTCTTGAAAACGTGGAAGGAGTCTTCGATCTGATAGTCGCGAATCTTCCCTACATCTCGAGGGAACAACGGCAAAATCTTTCTCGCGAAGTCTTGCACGATCCCGAAGTTGCGCTTTTCGCAGGCGTGCGCGGTGACGAATTGGTCTGGGAATTGATTGCGCGGGCGCCCTCGCGGCTTCGGCCTGGCGGAATATTGGCGCTGGAGATCGGAGCCGGCCAGAGCGAGACCCTCCTGGCGGCATTGGCCGAAAAAAATTACCGCGACATTTGGACTGAAAAGGATTACTCAGGTGTGACACGTTTCCTGTTCGCGAGGTATGGATAAGATTCTGGTGCACGGCGGCCGACGCCTTTCCGGCTCGATCAAGGTAAGCGGCTCAAAGAATTCCTCACTGCCGATTCTCGCTGCGACATTGCTCACGCGCGACACATGCGTTGTCCATGGCGTGCCTGATCTGAGCGACACGCATTACATGTTGCAAATCCTGATGCACCTTGGCGGGCAGGTGGAACGCGCCAGTGGCACCGTGAGCGTCACGGCGGAAAAGATCAATTCGGTTGCGCCTTACGACATCGTTCGAAAAATGCGCGCATCGGTTTGTGTTCTCGGGCCGTTACTGGGCCGGTGCAAGGAAGCGAAAGTCGCGTTGCCTGGTGGTTGCGTGATCGGTGATCGCCCGATTGATTTACATCTGAAAGGTTTCGAAGCGCTTGGCACCGCAGTGCGTGTTGAGGGCGGCGACATTAAGGTTTTCGCACCGAGATTAAGCGGAGCGAAGATCGGCATGCAGGGCAAATTCGGCCCGACTGTGCTCGGCACAGACAACGTAATGATGGCAGCCGTGTTGGCCGATGGCACAACCATCGTTGAAGGAGCAGCATGCGAACCCGAGGTCGTGGATCTCGCAGATTTTCTCAATAAAATGGGCGCAAAAATTGAGGGCGCGGGGACGGACCGAATTGTCATCGAAGGAGTGCATGAGTTGCACGGCGCGGAACACCGGGTAATACCGGACCGGATTGAAGCCGGAACGTTTCTCGTAGCGGGCGCAATTGCCGGAGATGGGGTGACGGTAAAACGCGTGGAACCGGAACACGTGCGTGCGGTTACCGACGCACTGGCGCGATGTGGTTATGCCGTGGATATCGCAGGCGATTCCATTTCAATTTTGCCTAACGGTACCGCCAATGCATTGGAAATAGTGACCGAACCATATCCTGGTTTCCCCACTGACATGCAGGCGCAAATGTGTGCTTTGCTTTCGACGAACAGAGGCACGAGTTCGGTGACGGAAAATGTTTTTCCGCAGCGCTACATGCATGTTGCCGAGCTAAAGCGCATGGGGGCGAATGTAAATCTGGAGGACGCCACTGCGGTGATTGAGGGAGTGGATCATCTTCTCGGCGCTCCAGTGATGGCGAGCGATTTGCGCGCCTCAGCCGCACTGGTGCTCGCGGGATTGAAGGCGGAAGGAGTGACCGAACTGAGCCGCGTGTATCACATCGACCGCGGTTACGAACACCTTGATGAAAAGTTGAGCGAACTCGGCGCGCACATCGAACGGGTGAAGTCAGAATAGAGGAAAAATGACGAAGGAAATCCGAATGCTCAAATGACCAAGCCGCGAGAAGAGCAGCTTCGCTCTTACTGTGGCTTCGTCATTCCTTCGTCATTAGACATTCGTCAGTCGTCATTTGATAATCGTTGTTGCAGGCGAAAGAAAAGTTGAATCATGGAAACCTCCACATCTTCCCGAGACGTGCGGACGTGGACCGTTCTTTGTCACGCCACCGCGTTAGCCGGATTTTTCGTGCCATGGGCTGGACATATTCTTGGTCCGTTGATCGTCTGGCTGGCCAAGCGCGGCGATTCGCCTGAGATCGATGAGCACGGCAAGGAATCGCTCAACTTTCAGATTTCTATGTTGATCTACAACGTGATCGCTGGCGTCCTCTGTCTTGTGTTGATTGGTTTTCTCCTGCTCGCCATTCTGCACATTCTGAATCTGGTGCTGGTGATCGTCGCCTCAATTCAAGCAAGCGAGGGGAAATTCTATCGTTATCCACTGACGATCCGGCTGATCAAGTAACTCAACAAGTAACTCAACGCTGTCATCCCGAGCGAAGTCGAGAATGGAGCGGCTGGGGAAGCCGCGACATGGACGGGAAGGCCGGAGGCTGAGCGAACAGGAAGTGAGCGAATCAAATCCCGGCGCGCTAGCTTTGAGCTAAGATAGCGGGATTCTTCGACTCCGCTTCGCTCCGCTCAGAATGACAGGCTGACTAGCGTGACGTGTTCGCCAATCGTTGCAGCGTTTTAAGGTTCATCACGTCTTCGCGCAGGTCTTTCCCTTTTGGTGTTTCCAGCACCTTTGGAATTTTCTGGAAACGGCGGCTGCGCATGATGAAGCGGAAAGCATCCAGGCCGATCCGGCCTTTGCCGATGTGCTCGTGTCGATCTACTCGCGAACCACGGTCTGTCTTTGAATCGTTCATGTGAAGCGCGACGAGACGATCCCGCGCCTGCGGGATGACACGATCGAACTCGCGAAATGTGTTTCGTATCGCTCGTTCGCTGCTGATGTCGTAACCCGCGGCGAACAGGTGCGCAGTATCCACGCACACGCATAATCGCTCAGGCTCGCGCACGTTCTCGATGATGTTTGCGAGATGCTCAAATCGATGGCCGATGCATGAACCCTGCCCCGCTGTGATCTCCAGCGCGATTTTCGTTTTCACCTTTGGAATGTTCCGAAACACGTCGTCGATTGAAACGACGATCTTTTTCAAACCGGCTTCTTCGCCGGCGCCCAGGTGCGCGCCCGGATGCAATACCAGAAACGGCAATTCAAGTTGGTCTGCCCGAACAAGTTCTTCGGCAAGCGCGCGAATGGAATTGGCGTGAAAATTCGGATTCGTCGTGGCGAGATTAATGAGATAATTAGCGTGCCCGAATACGGACAACAATTCACCGCGCTGGACGTGATCAAGAAAACTGCGGATTTCCTCGCGGGTCAGCGGACCGGCAAACCATTGCATGTTATTCTTAACGAATATTTGCATGACCGTGCAGTGGATGGAGCGAGCACGCCCGATCGCCATGCTCACCCCACCGCGTATGGACATGTGCGCGCCGAGAAGAATGGGACGAGTCGGCGAATGGCCGACCGGGCGAACGGGCGAAGTCACCGTCACACCCTTTCGCCGTTTAGCTCTTTTGTTTCCCTGCAACTTCAAAACCGTTTCGGGTGCCAGTCCGGTTTCTTCAGACTTCCTGTGCCGGCGTATTCGAAAAGCTTGTATACCGGGGTGAGCAGCATGCCGGGACCTTTCATATCCAGCCGCAGATTGAAATCGAGTTTGTCGTCGAGAAAATAAAGATCGCCGTTGCCCAGCATGCTAAACAGAGCACCAGCGGCCTCGAAATCATCAGTGTGAATAATGCCGTTCTCGACCTTGAAATCTGCGCTTGCGGCGCGCGCGATGCTGTAGCCGCTGCCGGGAAGGATTTTGTTTAGAATTCCTGAAAGCGGCCCCAAAATCGGTATGGCGAAAACATCGCCGTTAGTGACTTCGACTTTTCCGCTGCCTCGCATCGTCCGCCAATCACTGCCCAAGCCTGTAAACTCGTACGTGCCGCGCAACATGCCTTGGGAGGTTTTGTAGTTGTAGTACAAATCGGTCAAACGCGGAAAATTGATGTTGCTCATCGAGAGAGTTGCGCGGAACTTTGGATCGTTTCGTGCCAGCGAGATGTCAGCATTCCCGCGCAGCGTCCCGGCGAAAAGATCCGCGCGGACGTCGGTAATTTGCAGTCGTTGGTTTGTGAATAGTAATCGCGCCGAAACGCGATCGAACGGCAGCGTTTTTCCGAGAAAGACATAGTCCATTCCGCCTGCGCCATCTGCTTTCACCTCGAGACGCGTGTTTTTGCCGCCGCGAAATTGGTAAACGCCATTTGCGATTATATTCGGGGGACGCCGGAATTTGTACGGGGCAACGGTTTTCCAGGTCTTCGGGTCAATCCAGAAAATTACTTCAGCCGGATACATTGAGCTGCGAATGTTCGCGACCTTTACCTCGTGTTTTTTGAAGTCGTAGGTAAAACTGCCCGAGCCGGCACCTTCATCGCGCGTGACGTGAAGATCCTCGCAAGCGATCGCGCCATCGGCGAAACGAATTCGCGCACTGGCGCCGTTCATCCATGTTCCGCGGAAGCGCGTCCGCCCCAAGGTAACTGTCCCGTCGCCCTTCCAACTGGCAGGATCACGATCCGTGCCCCGTATCGTCATTCGAATCGCAGGCGAACGTTGCCACTGCCATTCCCGCAAAAACTCGTTTGCCTCGACGGGAACGAGCGGGCGGATTGCGTCTGGGGATATAGTGCTCTCAAGATTGAGTCGAAAATCGTTTGGACCGTCGAGAACATCCGCCCTGAGCTGGCCGGTCTGATGACGCACGCGCAAATCCCGAATGAATGTGCGCTGGCCATCCCACGAAAAATCGGCCGTTAGATCGGAAAACCGTACGTTCTTATACGTGAACCGGCCAAAAGCCGCGTGCCCGATCAGGTCTGGTCGAAGTTCTTGTCCCTCGAAATGAAGCGAACCCGCGATTTCGAGCACAGGAGGCGAATGAAATTCCGCGCCTGCAAGCGGTTCCCGTAGATCAAACGCATCGAGAAATGCCTTTAAATCGAGGCTGCTGTGAATTTGGAACTTAGCCGTGTTGCTTTCCCGGTTCCAATCGCCGCGGCCGGCGAAAGTCCCCGTGCGATCGCTCCATTCACACTGCGCGATATCCAGCCGCTGGTTATTCCACTCGGCCGCAGCTGAGAGGTCTCTGATTTCGTAGTTGCCGAGCTGTAATCGATCCCCGCGCAGCGTCGCTTCGACGTGAGCTTTTTCGATTTCTGCGATGTCTCCGCTGAATTTCAACTGCAAGGAAGGAGGCCCTGCGGGGAACCTGAACTTTTGCAATTCATTCAACACGCGCTGCGCCATCGACAATCGTCTTTGCCATTCTTCCGGCGCAAGGGACGGGGACGGCTGATAATTCTCTCGCTTGATCAACTGCCCCCTGGCAGAGACCCGAATCCCACAAAAGATTCCCTCCGCTTGACTGACGTAAATCTGTTCTGGCGGAAAATAGACATGAGCGCGCAAATTGGTCAGTTGCGCCCGACTGGCTTTGCCTTCGGTGGTCTTGAGCGGGAACGTAATTTGCGCGTCGCGCACATCCAGTGCGTTGAGAAATGGTTCATTGTGGACGAGCGCGGCATAATTGATGTCCAGGGAGATTTCGCTGATCAGGGCAACGGTGTTTTCGCGGTTCTTGTAATCGAAAATCCTTACATGTTTTGCGACCAGCCCACGAAACGGGTCCAGTGTTAGTCGTCCGATTTGCGCTTCCACGCCGCGCTTGCGCAGTTCTTCTACTACGCGGTAGCGCCATTCACGGCCAAAACCCCGCCGCGCGAGGTAATAACCGCCGCCGAAAATCGCAACGATGGCGGCGAGAACTGTTAGGCGGATTGCAATTGCAGTAACGCGGCGCACCCGCCGCAGTCGTGGCGTTTGTGGCGAACGGCGAACTTCGGTTGGTTCCAGAACAACGGGCATGTCTGATGATAAAACGTTTAAAGCCGTTGAAGCCTTCGATCGGCAATTGGTCATCCTGAGCGGAGCAAAGCGGAGCCCAAGGATCCCGGGGTACGTGGTGTCACGAGATTCCTCGACTTCGCTCGGAATGACATCTTAATTTGAACGGTTCAACCTCTTCAACGTGATTTCAACCTCCGATCTGCCTGCCGTAAATGCCACGTTTAATCTCGTGAGCACCATCTTCATTTCAATGGGGTGGTATTTCATCCGGCGCGGCGAGTGGCGCCGCCACATGGTGTGCATGATCACGGCCGTCCTCTCGTCGATCTGTTTCCTCGTTGGCTACATTACTTATCATGCGCGCGTCGGTGAAAAATCTTCGGGATACACCGGCTGGCTGGCGGCGGTTTATTTCCCGATGCTGGCTTCGCACGTTCTATTGGCTTTTGTGACGTTGCCCCTGGTGATTGTGACACTCGTTCAGGTTTTTCGTCGACGATGGGACCGGCACAAGCGGATCGCGCGCTGGACGGTTCCGATCTGGCTTTACGTCTCTGTTACCGGGGTCATCGTGTATCTCTTTCTGTACAAATGGTTCCCGCCGGGCGGGTAGGAACTGCTGTAGCGTGCCCTGCCTCAGCGCATCGGCGTCGTGCGTCACCACATCCCTACGCTGAGGACAGCGGACACTACAGCGGCAGACAGAATCCCACGACAGTCAAAATCTTGCACTTGGCGGCGATTTGATGTTTTATCACATCGATGCGCATGGAGGAGATTTTATGGTGACGATTGCCACGTTCAATGATGCCGCCAAAGCGCGTCAGCTCAAGCGACGTTTCGAAGATAAAGGGCTCAAGGTCGACGTTCACAACGAGGCGCCATTGCAGGAGTTCGGTTTCATGTCCAAGCCGCAGGCGAACGCGAAAGTCATGGTCGACGACAGCGATTTCGAGAAGGCGCAAAGTCTCATGATCGAATGGGAAGCAACCGATCCGGATATTTCTGCTGCCCTGATTCGCTGCCCGCAATGCAACTCTTCAAACATCGAATATCCGCAGATGACGCGAAAGTTTTTGACGCCCGCGCTCGTTGGCTTGCTTTGCGCGCTCAAAATAATTCCGAAGGAATTTTACTGCCAGGATTGTCATTTTACCTGGACGAACCGGGAACAGCCCACGATCGGACGGCTTTGGCATCGATTCTTCCCCGGGAACGAGGCTGAACAGGGCTAAAGACTTCCAGGGAGCGTGCTTGCTGACTCACTGCGAGCAGCAGACACTTTCTTCCGAGCGTCGATTGTCATTCTGAGCGAAGCGAAGAATCTCAGATGATTTGTTTCAAAAGACGTCTTTGTCCAACGTTGCAAAAGAAACAAATCCGAGATGTTTCGCTCCGCTCAACATGACACGCTAAGGACAAAATAATGAAATGGCTTTTCGTTTTACTGCTGGCACTGGCCATCTTCGGCGGCGCTGCCTGGTTTGGTTATAACACGTTCATCAAAGAAGAAATCGAAGTAAAAAAAGAGCAGAGCGGTGAAGTCACTCCCCCGCCCGTGGTGGACGTCAGCCTGCCGGACTTTCAGGCGGCGGTTAAGCTGCGACAGGATGGAAAGCTCGCAGAAGCGCGCGATGCACTGGTATCTTTCATCCAAAAATATCCCACCGGAAAGCACCTCGATGAAGCACGGGATTTACTGGGAGAAGTGAATGTTGAGATTTTGTTATCGCGTTATCCGTCTCCGGAAAAGATCGAATACATTGTGAAATCTGGGGACGTGCTGGCGAAGATTGCGCGCAAGCTGAAGACGACGCCGGAGCTGATCATGCGTATGAACAATATGAGCGGCACCATGCTGCGGATTGGGGAACGCCTGCTCATTTCTCATCCCGATTTCTCGATGGTGATCCAACGCAAGGCGAACCTAGTCGAGGTCTTGAATCACGGGGCATTCTTCAAGCAATATCACGTGCAGGAGGCGAAGCTACCGCAGAAACAACCGTCTAAGATCACAACAAAAGTTGCCGAAACCATGGCTTGGAAGAATGGCCAACGCGTCGGCCTCGGCAGCAAAGAGTACCTGGCCAGCACGAAGTGGATCCGACTCGCCGGCGGGGCAGCTTACACCTTGTACGCGGTGCCGGATTCGACACACCCCAATCTTGAGCAACCGCCTCCGCCGACGGGCCTCGGTCTCGCTGCCACAGATCTCGAGGAGCTAAGCACCCTTGTAAACAATCGCACTCCCGTGACTATTATTGACTAAGAGTGTTGAAGCGTTAAGCCGTTGAAGCGTCTTTCTCGTCTGTCATGTTGAGCGAAGCGAAACATCTCTGGTATCGTTTGCAGGACGTGAGTACCCACAATAATCAGAGATTCTTCGCTTCGCTCGCAATGACAAAGAAGGCTCCCGGCTTCAATGCTTCAACGCTTTAACCTTTAACGCCCATGGAATGGCAACCGCTTGATTTTGAAAAGCCGATCTTCGAATTGGAACGGCGGCTGCAGGATTTAAAGAGTCATTCCACAAAGCACGATGTCGATCTCGGCTCAGCGGTGAAAGAATTGCAGGCCAAGCTTCTCGAAACCTCCCGACAGATTTACCAGAACCTGACGGCATGGCAGCGAGTGCAAATTGCGCGGCACACTCAAAGGCCGTTCGCGCTCGATTACATCCAACGCTGTTTTACTAATTGGATCGAACTGCATGGCGATCGCCGCTTTTCCGACGATCGTGCCATGCCTTGCGGTGTAGCCATGCTCGGCACGCAGCGTTGCGTGGTCATCACTCATCAAAAAGGACGCAACACGAAGGAAAATTTGATGCGCAATTTCGGCTGCGCGCATCCGGAGGGCTACCGCAAGGCGCTGCGCCTGATGCGGCTGGGCGAAAAATTCGGAATGCCGGTGATTTCATTGATCGACACGCCAGGGGCTTTTCCCGGTATTGGATCGGAGGAACGCCACATTTCAGAGGCAATTGCTGTGAATCTTCGTGAGATGATGAAGCTGCGGGTGCCGGTTATTGCGGCGGTGATCGGCGAGGGCGGCTCAGGCGGCGCGCTGGGCGTCGGCGTCGCAGATCACGTCTTGATTTTCGAGAACGCTTACTACTCGGTGATTAGTCCAGAGGCCTGTTCCGCAATTTTGTGGAGAGACCGGCGTCATGCCGCCGAAGCCGCTGAAGCGCTCAAATTAACTGCGCAGAATCTGTTGAAACTGGAAGTGGTAGACGAAATCATCCCCGAGCCGGAGGGCGGAGCCCATCGCGATTACGATTCTGCTGCTGCTAATCTTGGCCAGGCACTACGCTGCAACCTGGAACGAATTTCTCAAATTCCGATCGGGGAATTGCTGGAGAAACGGTATCAGAAATTTCGCCGTCTCGGCGTGTTTTCCGAAGCCAAAACTGTAACTGTCCCGGCTCGCTCTTGATGTGATGTTTAGGAGTTGGGGCAAATCAATGGGTTTTTTTTGGCTCGGCATTTTTGCCGCTGTCACAGTGGCGCACGCCGAGGACTCAACGCCGGCGTTCCGTTTCGATCGGGATACCTTCGCGTTCGCTAATCAAACTGTGTTCGAGTACCACGAGGGCCACGCTTCTTTACGGAGACCGTCCGCGACGAAGCGAGACGCATATAATCGCCACTGTTTCGTGATGTGCCGCACGGCCATGCAATTTAAGAAATTTGCGCGCTTCGATCCACGCAGCTCTCCCCTGGACGATACGGCATTGGCGGATCGTATTCGCGGGGTGACACATCAGGCGGCTTGGACGGAGCCGTTGCCGGAAAATCAACGAATTGTTTTTCCGGGGTACAAGGACCTGAAGGAAATGAGCAAGGCGCGTCGCGAACTCGTACAATTAAGCATTGGCCATGGCTGGCCGAGCTATTTTCGAATCAGCAATATGCGGATGATTTTTCAAGACGGCCCCGGGTATCAGGAAGAGGTTCACGCGCGATTGAATGCTGTTTTGGCGCGTGGCGATTTGTTCGTTGCTTTTCTTACCACTTATCCCCGCCTGAGCATCAATCACGCGGTCCTGGTTTATAAGCGAAAATCTTCTTCGCCGAATCCCGGAATTGAGCACTACGTCGTTTACGATCCGAATCATCCGGAATCGCCGCGCGATCTCACCTGGTCCGCGCACGACCGCGCTTTCGCGTATCAAAAAGATTGGGACTTTGTCGGCGGCTTTATTCGAGTTTATCAAACTTACGGCAAGCCGCTGCAGTAAAAGCGATTCTATAATGGAGCACTGATGCCCACGACTCCGTCACCGCCCAAACCGCCGCCGTCGCCCGGGCCGCCTCCGGAACCGTTGCCGCCTAACCCACCGCCAGTGCCGCCCGTTGGGAGATGATTCTCCCAATGTTATTTCGTTAGCGGAAACAAAAAGCGCAACGCCGGCTCGACGCGCGCTGACCATGCGGCTTCGCTATGGTCGGCACCTTTGACTTCGAGATAACTCAGATCGACACCGAGCCGCCAGCCTTTGTCGATTAAGTATTCGCACAAGTTGCGCGCATGTTCCCAACCCGGTTCGTGCGTGCCAGTGTCGAGCCAGATTTTTAGCGGCAGCTTTTCACCCACTATGCCCACGAGCCGGAAAATCGCGTAATCATCCCACCAAATCGATGGCGACATCACCATCAAACGTGTGAATACTTCCGAATACAAAATCCCGATCGCTAACGTGGCCAAACCGCCGAGCGACGAGCCACCGAGTCCGGTAAATTCTGCATCCGGCATCGTTCGATACTTTCTATCGATGAACGGCTTCAATTCCTCGATCAAAAATTGCCCGTAAACGTGGGCCAGACCGCGGCTGCGCATTCTGGGATGGTCCTTTGGGTCGATCACACCGGGCGTTGGCGCGTATTCGTGGATTCGTTCTTCGCCGACGTTCGCCACCGCCACGATGATGAGCGGCTCGATCAGTTTTCGGTGGATCAAGCGCTGCACAGTTTCATCGACGCCCCACTCGACTCCAGCAAATGAAGTGGCGGCGTCGAAAACGTTCTGCCCGTCGTGCAAATATAAAACCGGATAACGTCTCAACGAGAAACGTGGATAACCAGGAGGCAAATAAACCAGAACGTCGCGCCGGTTCCCTAGAATTCTCGAAGGAAAGGCGCGGTGCCGTTTAATGTTTCCCGTGAGTGTATGCTTGGTCATGCGAAGCGAGACGCATCGTAGCTGATGAAATGTAGTGCAAGCCTTTCGCTTGCGATTTCATCGCGTCGCCACCAAGATGCTCGCGCTAATCGGATGATGCTGCCGCATTATTTATAAAACTGTGCTAACGCTGAACCGTCATTCCGAGTCGAGCGAAGCGCAGTCGAGGGATCCCGCGGACCAACGGATGGTAATGCCGCGGGATCCCTCGACTTCGCTCGGGATGACAGAAGTCGTTATTCGAAGAGATTTCCCGGCTTACCTCGAAATGACAGAAACAAAATCATGAAACTGGTAATCGCGGCGACGGGCGCAAGCGGGACAATCTATCTCCAAAGGCTGATTGCGCAGATCGATTGCGCGGCGCACGAGGTGCATCTCGTCATGAGCGCCTACGCCAGAGCGGTTGCGAAGCAGGAGGTGGATGATTTCAAAATTCCTGCGGAGATTTCGCGGCATTCTGAAAACGACATGAATGTGCCGTTTGTGAGCGGGTCATCGCGCTTCGACGCGATGGTGATTGTCCCCTGTTCGATGGCTACGCTCGGACGAATCGCTTCCGGTTGCAGCGACAGCGTGCTGTTGCGCGCTGCCGATGTTTTCTTGAAGGAACGGCGAAAATTGATTCTCGTGCCTCGCGAGACACCTTGGAACTTGATTCATGCGCGCAACATCGTGACTCTGCTCGAGGCCGGCGCCATTGTTCTGCCGGCAATTCCTTCCTTCTACAGCCGTCCAAATTCCGTTACCGCAATCGCCGACACCGTCGTTTGGCGTATTCTCGACCAAATTGGGTTGCCCAGCTCGCGCGCATATCATTGGGGAGAAGAAAGCGTGGTAGCGAAAACGTCGCGCAAGAAAAATAAGCGGAAAAGCAAGAGTAAACGCACGAGCCGTTTGGGGTTCCGCTTTCAGGCGGCGGGCACGGGCGGTGAGCCGCGTAAACGCGGAACTCCGAGCAAAAGTTGAAGATTGAAGGCAGGCTAGCGCGGTGGCTGATTGCGTTCGGAGTCTGTTTGTTGCGGGGCTGGGAACGCACTCTGCGCTACGAAGTTGAGGATCGCGCGGGCATCCTCGGCAAGCCTGTCACTGAAAATTACCTCGGCGCGCTCTGGCACAATCGATTGCTGATATTCCCGTTGGTGTTGCGACGCTTTTTCCCCAATCGTCCTGGCGCTGCCCTGATCAGTGCCAGTCGAGACGGTGATTTGCTCGCGGACGCGATTCACCGTTTTGGCTATGACGTCGCACGCGGCTCGAGTTCACGTCTCGGCGCGAGGGCAATACTTCAACTTACGGAGGTGCTTGCATCAAAGCGCGACGTGGTCATAACGCCGGACGGTCCGCGGGGCCCTGTTTACGAGCTTGGGCCGGGCATTATTTTTCTGGCCCAAAAATCCGGGGTTTCAGTATTGCCAATGAATCTGGAATATTCGCGTTGCTGGCGGCTGGGAAGCTGGGACCGGTTCATTATTCCCCAACCATTTGCCAAAGTGCGCGTGCTGATCGGCCATCCGCACCATGTCAAACCGACCAGCACACCCGACGGATTTGAAGCCGAACGCCTCGCGCTGCAGGATGCGATGATGAAGCTGGTTGAAGTGCGCTAAGCCTTAGGCTTCGTCATCCTGAGCGGAGCGAAGCGGAGTCAAAGGAGCCCGCAGAGCTGGCTGAAAGTGATGCAACGGGATTTGATTCGCTCACTTCCCGTTCGCTCAGCCTCCGGCCTTCCCGTCTATGTTGCGGCTTCCCCAGCCGCTCCATTCTCGACTACGCTCGGAATGACAAAGACAAATTATGGTAAAGCTTATCGATGGACGCGCGATTGCGGAGAAAGTGTACGTGGAACTTCGCCGCGAAATTACGGAACTGAAAGCAAAGGGCGTGACGCCCGGCCTTGCCGTCGTTCTCGTGGGAGATAATCCAGCTTCGCGCGCTTATGTGCGTTCAAAGGACAAGATGTGCCGCGAACTTGGGTTGCACTCGGTGAAGCTGGAGTTGCCGGCTTCAACGACGCAGGCCGAACTGATCGCGCGCGTGGAGGAATTTAACTGGGACTCTACTGTTCACGGCATTCTTGTTCAATCCCCGCCACCCGAGCATATCGATGAATCAGCAATCGTGCGCGCGCTCGACCCGCGCAAGGATGTGGATGGATTTCACCCCGAAAACGTCGCCAAGCTCGTGCTTGAGGACCCAAGCGGGTTCGTGCCGTGCACGCCACTGGGTGTGCAACGTTTGCTTCTCGAAAGCGAAATTGAGATCAGCGGCGCGCATGTCGTGGTGCTTGGCCGCAGCATGATAGTTGGCAAACCTCTGGCGCTTCTTCTGATGCAGAAAAATAAAAACGGGAACGCCACGGTGACGGTCGTTCATTCGCGCAGTCGTGATCTCGCGCAGATTACGCGCTCGGCCGACATCGTTATTGCGGCGATTGGCCGCGCTGAATTTCTGACAGCCGATCACGTGCGCGAAGGAGCTGTGGTCATCGATGTGGGAATCAATCGCGTGGAAGACGCCACGAGGGATCGCGGTTATCGCCTTGTGGGCGATGTCGCATTTGACGAAGTGTCGGAAAAGGCAGGCGCCATCACGCCGGTGCCCGGTGGCGTCGGGCCGATGACAATTGCCATGTTAATGGCGAACACGGTAAAAGCCGCGAGGCAATCGCTGTGAAGACCGTCATCTCGAGCGAACTCGAGAATGGAGCGGCTGGGGAAGCCGCGACATAGACGCAAAGGGCGGAGCCTGAGCGAACCGGAAGTGAGCGAATCAAATCCCGTAGCATTATCTGAAACCTCATTCAGCGGGATTCTTCGACTTCGTTCGCCGACACGATTTTCGCCGTTAGCAACTTCATGATCGATGGATAAAGCCGCGCCGCGTGAACAAAGAATGAGCCGATATGCGGCCGGACCACCGCTGTGCGGGCAAGGCGATTAATCCATAAACGCCCGCGATACATTTCGACGTACGCGCGAGTGAAATCGCGTAAAACCAATTGCCGATCGTCGCCGCGAAGAATCTTCGTGATTGCGCTTGCGGCCAGTTCGCCCGAGCGCAGACCGTAATAAATTCCTTCGCCTGTGAACGGCTCGACCACGCGCGCGGCGTCCCCAATGAAGAAAAGATTCTCGCGAGCGCAGGGAACAGGCGAACGCGTTAGCGGTGTGATCGTACGCCACGGCTGATCCGCGAGTAATTGAAATTGGCGCTCCGCCCATTTGCGCAATCTGGAGATTGTCGGTGGCGTACCCACGAGGCAAAGATTTAACTCGCTCTCATTTACTGGAGCCTGTCCTGAATAACCTTCGCGCAAAAATTGCAAAACGATGCGATTCCCAAAATTCGGAGGTAACGGCACGTGCGCTTGTAGCGCCACGCGTTCACGCGCGGGCCGCGGCAGCAGATTGCAAAGACGTGCCACGGTAGAGTTGCGTCCGTCTGCCCCGATCAAGATCCGCGCGTGAAAATGTTCACCGGAACCAGTTTGAATTTTCCACTCACCGTTCTGACTCAATTTGGTGACGATGGTTTGCTCCCGAACGTTTGCCCCGAGCTCCCGAGCGCGCCGCAGCAGCAGATCATCGAAAAGGCTGCGCTTTAACGACAACTCGCAGTCATCGCCCGTTGGAAGATCGACCATCACTTCGCGTCCGCCGATGGCGATGAACTTGACCGACGTCAGCCTTGAATGTGGCAGATTTCGCACCTGCTGCGCGACATCGAGACGTTCCAACACTGGCCAGCACGATGGATTTAAGCAATCGCCGCACACTTTTTCGCGCGGAAATTTCTCGCGCTCGATCACGAGTGTTCGCAGGCCAGCCAGCGCGCAAAATGAGGCACAACTCGATCCAGCCGGTCCGCCGCCGACGATTGCTACGTCAAACGTTTCCATGACACATTTAATTCTGTCATTCCGAGCGAAGTCGAGCATGGAGCGGCTGGGGAAGCCGCAACATAGACGGGAAGGCCGGAGGCTGAGCGAACGGGAAGTGAGCGAATCAAATCCCGTGGCACTACTTTATGGTTTTGCTGCGGGATCCCTCGACTGCGCTTCGCTGCGCTCGGGATGACAAACGTCGTTGCCGCCGAATCTGCACTGGCGCGCGGTTTAATCACAGAGCACAATAATCCCCGTGGGCTGGTCTATCCCCATTTTTCGCGTCGCAGGCATTCAATTGCGGATTCACATTACGTTCTTGCTGCTAATCGGCTGGGTCGCATTTGCTTATTATGCGCAAGGCGGATCGCCCGCAGCAATCGGCGGAGTTTTGTTCATTCTTTTGTTGTTTGCGTGCGTGGTGTTGCACGAGTTCGGACACGCTTTGGCGGGGAAAGCCTTTGGGATCAACACGCCCGACATCACGTTGTTGCCCATCGGCGGTGTCGCGCGACTGGAACGAATCCCGGACGAGCCGCTGCAAGAACTTGTGATAGCGGCGGCAGGTCCGGCGGTGACCGCGCTGATCGCGCTCGGTGCATTCGTCGGAGGCGGTTCATGGGATTATCCGCCCACCGTGAAAACCAACATTCCTGATCTGCTGTTCACGATAAACGTGGTGTTGCTTCTCTTTAACCTGCTGCCGGCATTTCCAATGGATGGCGGCAGAGTGCTGCGCGCGCTGCTCGCCACGCGCATGAGCTATGCTCGTGCCACGCAAATCGCTGCGACTGTTGGACAAGGTTTCGCCTTTGTGTTCGGCTTTATCGGCCTGCTTTTTAATCCATTCTTAATTTTCATTGCGCTGTTCGTTTACATCGGCGCATCGCAGGAGGCGGCCCTCGCACAAATGAAAGATGTCTCGCGCCGGTTTCCGGTTTCCAGCGCGATGGTACGCGAGTTCCGCACGCTCTCCGAAGATTCCACGCTGGAGGAAGCCGTGGACGCATTGTTGGCGACTTCGCAGCATGATTTTCCGGTCGTGAATGCCACCGGAGACGTCGTCGGTTTATTGACGCGTCAGGATCTCATTGCTGCGTTGCGCAAGAACGACCCCGCACTGCGCGTTGGCAGTGTCATGCGGCGCGACATCCCCACCGTGACTACCGGCACACGCTTTGAAGACGCGTTTCGAATCATGCAGGAGTGCAATTGCCCGGCGGTGCCCGTGCTCGATCGCATGAAACGGCTAGTCGGTATACTCACCCCAGAGAACGTCACCGAATTGATGATGGTGCAATCGGCGGTGCCGCAGCGGCGGGTATTGTGAGCTGCAACGAAAGAGCGTGCAGAGGACTGCCCGCCCTACCGAATCCGCGTGTGTTTGCCTTTCGTGGGTAGGCGCGTCACTCCGTGCGCGCGGCCTTGTCTTGATTCAACCTGGCTTTAGCCTAGGAGCTGATACGCATCGGCATTATGACGTAGAGAAATGGCGTCTGGATTTTCAACACGCCGGGGCTCATCTCGTCGATCAGATCGAGAAAGACTTCGTCCTCGGTGAGCGCGCGTAACGGTGCCATCAGAAATTCCGGATTGAACGCGATGGAGAACTCGCGCCCCTTGTAGGCGATCGCGAGCGATTCTTTCGCTTCGCCGACCTCAGGTGTGTTCGCAGTGATGTCGAGATTGTTCTTGCTGAAGTTCAACTTAACCGAGTGCGACTTGTCGCTGGCCAAAAGCGAAACGCGCCGCAGCGAATTCAAAAACATTTCCCGCTCGAGTTTTACCCGTTCTTTCGCTTCAGCGGGAATCACCTGGCGATAGTTTGGATAATTGCCTTCAATCAATTTCGAGACCAGAAGCGTCTTGTTGAGATCGAACGCGATCTGGCCATTGGCCATGCTCACCTTCACGTCGCCCTCGTCGGTGAGCAGACGCTGTAATTCTGTCACCGCTTTGGTAGGGATAATCAGGTCCCCTTCGTGGCTACGCGGAAATTCGAGTTCGATTTCAGCCATGGCGAGCCGTCGTCCATCCGTCGCCGCCAACGTTAGCTTATTATCCTTAAAACTGAACAGGACGCCGTTGAGCACGTACCGGGTTTCGTCGGTCGAAATCGCGTAGGAAGTTTTGCGCAGGCCGTCACGCAGATCCTTCTGCCGCATGGTCACGACTTTTGCGCCCTCGAATTTCGGCAGCGGCGGAAATTCATCTTCGGGCAATCCTAGAATTTTGAAGAAACTTTGGCCGCTCCGGATGGACGCGGCGTTTTTTCCGTCGACGTCCACCTGAATCTCGCTTGAGGGCAGTTCGCGGATAATGTTGAAAACACGCCGCGCTGGGAGCGTGGTCGCTCCTGCCTTATCCACGTGTGCTTCGCAAGCGCCGCGCACGCCGACGTCCAGATCGGTAGTTGTTAGATACAATTCACTCTCATTCGCCTGCAGCAAGACGTTGGAAAGAATCGGAAGCGTTGTCCGGGTGCTGACCACGTTTTGCACTTGTTGCAGGGCCTCGAGCAGTTTTTCTTTGGTAACGCTAAATTTCATGTTCAAGAGCGAGCGCCTTAAGATGTAAGTCTTTCGAATTTGTTCGGCAACCGCAATCTCTCATATCTGCCCGTCGTACCGTTGGACTAGTGCAACCCCCTACCGCTGGAGCGAGCTATCAATATACGAGATCGTCTGGCGAATGTTGTCCTGCTCGGTCATTCGTCTTTTTACCAGTTTACAGGCGTGCAGGACGGTGCCGTGGTCGCGGCCACCAAAAGCATCGCCGATTTCATTTAAGGAGGCTTTAGTCAGCTCGCGCGCCAGATACATCGCCACCTGTCGTGGAAAGGCGATGCTGGCCGGGCGTCGTTTGCTAGTCATATCGGCGAGCCGCACGTCGAAGTGTTCAGCTACGCGCCGCTGAATTTGTTCGATCGTGATCGATTGCCGTCCTTCTTCCTGCAAAATGTCCTTCAGCAAATGCTCCACGGTTTCCTTGGTCAGTTCCTTGCCGCTGAGTGACGCGAAAGAGGCCACACGCATAAGCGCGCCTTCCAAACGACGGACATTTGTTCGGATACGAGTGGCGAGGAATTGAAAGACGTCTTCGTGCAATTTGATCTGCATCGTGTCCGCCTTCTTTCGCAGGATTGCCAGGCGCGTCTCGATATCGGGCGGCTGAAGCTCGGCGGTAAGACCCCATTCAAACCGCGACACCAGGCGGTGCTCCAGGTTCGCAATTTCTGAAGCCGGCCGGTCGCTGGAGAGCACGATCTGTTTGTGGCCGTCAAAGAGCGTGTTGAACGTGTGAAAAAATTCCTCCTGCGATCGCTCCTTGCCTCCTAGAAATTGAATGTCGTCAATCAGGAGAAGGTCGACCTGGCGGTAGCGCTTCCGGAATTTCACCAGATTACTGTGCTGGATGGCGTCGATGAACTCGTTGATGAACAGCTCACTGGAGAGGTAGATCACCTTGACGTTTTTCCTCTTCGCCCAGACGTATTGGCCGATGGCTTGCATTAGATGCGTCTTACCGAGGCCGACGCCGCCGTAAACGAACAACGGGTTGTACGTCCGCGCCGGCGCCTGCGCGACAGCAAGACTGGCCGCATGCGCAATTTCGTTGTTCGGCCCGACGACAAAAGATTCGAATGTGTTCCGCGGATTGAGGCCGGGAACGGTTGCGCCTGGTCGTACATTCACGACTTGCGGAAGCAATGTTTCCTTTGCTCCGCTCGAATCTTCCCAGGATGTTTGGTCTCCAGTTGCCGAAGGAGCACAAAATTTTACCGAACGCGGAGACCCAAACGTGGCGACGATCGCATTCTGTAATGCGGGCATGTAATTACTCTCGATCCACAGCTGATAGATGTTGTTCGGAACAGTAAGCGTAATCGATTTATCCTTCGCATCGATTAACTCAACCGTCGAAAACCAGCGCTTGAAACTATCAACGCTAACCTGCGGCTTGAGCGCGGCCGACAATCGTTGCCATAGTTGCGCGCATTTCTTGTCCATAGCGAAGTTGTTAACAGTGTTACACAAATGCCATATTGCCCGGTGCAATGAGAAATCGCACGCTTCGAACGGCCAAACAGGGAGGCGCGCCCCAGTGTGCTTTCGCTGTATAAGGCCGAAAAAAATTGCCGGCAGCACGTAAATACGAAGGAGAACTACCAGATGCGCCGCTCACTATCTTTGTATCAACAAGGCCACGCGCATGCGCAATCAATCGTTCTGTCGTGGACCTTAGCGTATTGTTCATTCTAGCTGCTGGAAGTTTCTCAGACATGTTCACAACTTATTCACATGCACGTTGTGGCTTCCCTCGCCAGCGGGCTTGAGACTAGAAATCCGTTGCGAAACCGACAAGAAAAAAATGAATTTTATTTTCAATTGCAAAGAGAAAATTTTCTTGACTCAGAAAATCAAAGGCGCGTGCAGTAAAAACAAGGCCCAGCGCGTTCGAGAAAATTTTTGCGCGGAAACGCGATCGATCCGAACTGGCCGCGACGAGTAGGTTTAACTCATTACCTCTACGCGCCATCGATGAGTTGACCGAATCACCCTCTGCGCGCAATTTCCCGCCTCTGTGAGCGGCGGCAAACGCTCAGCGAATTGGCAGATGCAGGCAATTAATACCGACATCATGAGGCGACTCTCGACGTGCGTCGCTCGTTCGAACCGGCCGATCATTCGGCGACTTTTCTTGCTGGGACTGATCGTTCACCTGGTTTTTTGCCCGTTGCATATCCATGCGGCCGATGAATTGGTGCCGCCATTCGGGTTTCGTTGGAATGATTCAATGGCGCGCGTGGAGGCTGTGCTCCACGGCGCGAAAGCAAAAATCATTTCGCGCGGAAAAAAAGAAAATCGCGAAGTCTGGACTGTGGAGGGACTCATTCATCCTGGACTCAAGCGTACCGTGTTTACTTTCAAGGAGCGGTCGCTTGTGTCGGTGGAGTTGCAATACGAATACCCCGACTGGTCGATTGAACGTTACAACCAACGAATGGGGGAAATTCGCAAATACTTCGACGAAAAGTACGGGACCGGAAAACTGGTGTCCCGCTCTCGCGACCACGATACCGAGGTGATTCAAACATTGGTCGGCTATCAATGGATGGTCGGTACAACGATGCTCGAACTGTTTTATTTTTCAGCGCAACACGACAATCTCGTTTACCGCACCATTTCCGTAGACTACAAGGCGCTGTAAAGGGCCAAGATCTTGCGCGGAAGCGAGACGGGATTTGCGTCGGAGTTACGGAGGCAACATTAAGCCTTCGTACGTCTCAGTTACGATATGATCGACGACTGCTTTCATATCCTGAGTGCGTTCCCACACAGCCAGTTGCCGGTCCGCTCCGGTGCCTTCCCGCGTCATCCGCTCAACATGCGCCATTTCTCTCTCGCTGCCGAGTTCTTTCACCTCCGTCGACACGAATTCGAGCAACTCAAGTAAAAGGCTTCGCTCGTCTACTTCGGCTTCTCTCCCGAAGTCGATCAATTTACCATCGATGCCGTAGCGGGCCGCGCGCCAGCGGTTCTCATCGAGAAGACGGCGCCGATAAATCCGAAAGGTGATGTTTTGGTGAAGCAGTTTGTGCAATTTTGCGATCACAGCCTGGATCAGCGCCGCGATCGCGAGCGTATCGTCCACGCGCGACTGCGCGTCACACACGCGCACCTCCAGCGTGTCGAAGAACGGATGCAACCGGATATCCCACCAGATTTTTTTCGCGTTATCGATGCAACCGGTTTTGACCAGCAGTTTGCAGTAGTCCTCATACTCAGAGAGCGACTCGAATGAATCCGGTATGCCGGTGCGTGGAAAACGCTCAAACACTTTCAGGCGATAACCTTTCAGTCCAGTGTTTTGGCCAACCCAGAACGGTGAATTAACCGACAACGCATATATGTGCGGCAGAAAATAGCGCGCCTGGTTCATCACGTGAATGGCCGTCTCGCGATTAGGAATGCCGACGTGCACATGCAAACCGAAAATCAGATTTGCACGCGCGAGCGATTGCATGTCTTTCACGATTTCCTGATAACGTTCACCTTCAGTGATCAGTTGATCGCGCCAGTGCGAGAACGGATGCGTGCCCATCGACGCGATCTTTAGTCCGCTGCGCGCCGCCAGCTCCGCCAGTTTCGTCCGCAGTCCGGTGACGTGTTCCCGCGCGCAGCCAATCGAATCGCAAATTTCGGTGCCCAGTTCCACCACCGACTGGTGCATCTCCGGCTTGATCTGTTCCTTGAGCGTGACCTTTCCGCCTTCGAGAATCTCGTGAATATGCGAACGGAGCTCGCGGGTCTCCGGATCGATGATCGCGAACTCCTCTTCAATCCCAAGTGTGAACGTGTGCGGCTTCGCGCTCATGCGGGGCGGGAAATGTCCCTCAAAAACCGTGGGCTGTCATCCTCAGTTGTGCGAGGGTTGCGCGTGAACACTGGTGGGGAGTTTTCCTTGCGATCGAAGCTTGTCGCGACAATGGCAGCTGTCGCCTTGGCAATCGGTCTGGGCGTCGTGGATTATCTTACCGGCCGCGAGTGGGCAATATCCGCGTTCTATTTGCTGCCGACATCGCTTGCAGCATGGGTGGTCGGGCGTTGGTCGGGATTGGCCGTAGGCGCGTTGTGCACGTGCGTATGGTTGATCGGCGATATGCTCGGTGGCCCAGCCTATCAACACTTACTGGTCCCTGTTTGGAATGCAATCATGCTATTGGTATTCTTTGTCGTTGTTGTCTGGCTGCTGACTGAATTTCGCCGCTCGCATTATCAGTTGGAAGAAACGGTGAAGCGCCGAACGGCTGCACTCCAAGCGGAAATCGAAGAAAAAAAACGGCTTGAAAACGTGCAGCGTACATTGGGTTTGCACGTTGGGCAGAAAGTGGCCGAACAGATCTTGGCGCGCGATCCCGGCGTCGGAGGAACGGAGGAGCAGCTGACGATCATGTTTGTGGATATTCGCGCCTTCACTGCGCGCACGGCCGATTTGAAACCGCGCGAGGCTGTGAGTTTCCTGAATCATTTTTTACACGTCATGGTTGAAGTAGTGGAAATCGAACACGGCGGAATGATCAACAAGTTCCTTGGCGACGGCTTTATGGCGCTCTTTGGAGTGGATGGCGCTCACCATAATCACGCGGACGAGGCGCTAGGGGCAGCGCGTGATTTGCAGTGGAGAATGGAACGAATCAATTCCGATCTGACCCGCCGCGGCGAAGCACCGATCAGGATCGGAATCGGACTGAATAGTGGGCGCGTCATTGTTGGAAGCATCGGATCGCCGGAACGAATGGAGTTCACCGTGATCGGTAACGCGGTGAATATCGCCTCGCGCATTGAAGCCTTGAATAAAAGAGTGGGGACAACGTTGCTTTTAAGCAGAGCCACTCGAGACGCCATGCGACAGCCACTTCCGTTGCGCGCTTTGCCACTCCAAGCCGTAGAAGGAATCGCGCAACCGCTGGAAATCTTTACGCCCGCCTAGAGGCGATTAGCCAGACTGGCCTAACGAACGCTTCATGACTGCCGACTGCAGGAATTTCCCCCAACTCAAGTTGTCGCGGCCAGGGACATGTTCGCGCGCCTTGCGGATGGCCATTTCGGCGACGGCTTCCACTACCCACTCGAAATTCGCCTGACCAATCCATGCCGCTTCGCAGTCCGGCGCGGGATTGCAAAAATCGATCGCAACCGGCACGCCGTCGCTGATGGCGAACTCCACCGTGTTCAGGTCGTAGCCGAGAAATTGATTCAACCGTAGCACACCCTCCTCGACGTGTTGCAGAACTTCCTTTGGGGCGTGCCACTCGGTTTGGTAGCGCAGATGAAACGGGTTCCGTGGCTCGTAGGGCATGATCCGGACGTGACGCTGATCAATCGAATAGCATCGGAAATACATGTCGAACTTGATCTCCTCCTGCAACATCATCACCAACTGTCCTGTGTCGTTATAAGCGCGGAAGAATTCCTCCCGGTTGTGCAACCGGTAAACATTTTTCCATCCACCACCGCTGAACGGTTTGAAAAAGGCAGGCCAACCGACATAGCTAAAAATTGATTCCCAATCGAGCGGGTAACCAAGATTGCGAAATGACTTTTCGTTTGTGTCTGGCGGCAGCTCATGTGACGGAAGCAAGACGGTCCGCGGGACAGCGACTCCGATCTTAGTCGCCAGCGCGTTATTGAAAAATTTCTCGTCAGCGCTCCACCAAAACGGATTGTTCACCACGGCGGTGCCGGTCAGGGCTGCGTTTTTCAGCCAGGCGCGATAAAACGGGACGTCCTGTGAGATCCTGTCGATGACCACATCGTAACCGCACGGTTCGCCCTGGATTACTTTGTCGATCCTGACGAACTCCGCGACAATGTCTTTGCCGCCGGTTTTTTGATTCACCCGCTCCACAAACGCGGGCGGGAAACTGTGTTCCTGTCCAAAAAGTATTCCGATTTTTTTCATAAGCAGTGCCCGTAATTCCGAGCGGAGCGAAGCGTAGTCGCGGAATTCCGTCGAGCAACCTGTGCGTAATGCCGCGGGGTCCCTCGACTTCGCTCGGGATGACGAAGAAACGCGCGGCCTCGACTCTCATTAACACCGTGGCTTCAGCCCGGTGACTTCGCGTTCGCGGAAATAAGCCGTTTTACTGGCTTTGTCCAGAGACGGACGTTTGAATCGGTGCGATCGAGCAATAAACTGTGCAATGGTCAAGAAATTACTGCACACGCGCTATCGCGTACATGACCTGGAGAAAACAGTCTCGTTCTACAAGGACGTTCTCGGTCTTCAGGAAATTCGCCGGCATACTTCCGGCCGCGGGTCGCAACTTGTCTTCCTAAAAGCGCCGGGTACTGATGAGGAAATTGAGATCTGCAAATTCGACGATAGCGGACCGGTCGTCGTCGGTCCGGATCTTACCCATCTGGCTTTTGAAGTGGAGGACATTGATAACTTCGCGAAGCATGCTGCTGCAAAAGGTTATCCGTTGTCGGATGGGCCGCATTCAACCAACGGCGGCAGAATTGCATTCATCGATGCACCCGAAGGATACGAGATCGAACTGATCGAGCGCGGAAAGAAATAACGCCAACTGTCATTCCGAGCGGAGCGCAGCGGAGTCGAGGAATCCCGATGCGTTGCATTCGCGTTCTGCCACGAGGTCCCTCGACTTCGCCCGGGATGACAAAACCGAGAACACTTGCGCAGGTGAACGTTTTGTCGCTAATTTCACGTCCATGATTTGGCGCAATCGAATTTCAATCCTTTGCGCATTGATCCTGAGCTCAGCATTGAGCGGCTGGGCACAGGACACCGTTGATTCCGATTTGGTGCGCCCCAGCGGTGTCCACGGGCCAATCCGCAAGGCGAAGGCCGTTACAACGAAAGAAGATGCAGACGACGATGCCGAATCCGCGGTTCCGAAACCGAAGAAATCAAAATCGAGTCACGCCCGGTCGCGTCGGGCACGCACAAAATCGAAGGAACCAGCGGATACAATTTCCGCGCCCACCGAGTTTACGTCTGATGGAATACCGAAGACCAGCGCGGCTTCAGTAATTGTAGTGGACGCGAATACCGGCAGGATTTTGTATGAAAAAAACGCGGACCAGGCACGAGCGCCCGCGAGCACGCAAAAATTGCTGACTGCTTTGATTGTGGCGGAGACCGGCTTTCTCGATCGCTCGGTGACGGTGCAATCCGTCGATACAGTGTGCGAGCCGGTGAAGCTGGGAATCAAGCCAGGCGAGACTTATCAGCGAATGGATCTTTTGCGGGCGTTGCTGGTGAAGAGTCCCAATGACGTTGCGCGCTGTCTGGCGCGGGACAATGCCGGCAGCATTGACGCGTTTGCCGAGACCATGAACAGACGGGCGCTGCAACTTGGCGCTGTGCATTCGCACTTTGTGAATCCAAATGGCCTGCCTATACCGGGCCAATATTCCAGCGCCCGCGATCTAGCGCTCATTGCGCGCGCTGCCTACGCAAACCCGACGATCCGGTCGATCGTTTGTCTGCCGCAGCTTGTTTTTCGTTATTCAAACGGCCGCACACGCGAACTTGAAAACACAAACAAGCTTCTGCGACGGCTCCCGTACTGCAACGGGATGAAGACCGGCTACACCGACGCAGCAGGAAAATGTTTGATCGCGAGCGGAACGCGCCCCGGCAAGGATGTCATCGTCGTTGTGCTGGGCGACAACTCCGGCCGAGTCTGGCGAGACGCGTCCGCTCTACTTTCCTGGGGACTTTTAATGTAAAAGCCGACGACGGGATTCGAACCCGTGACCTACGGTTTACGAAACCGTTGCTCTACCAGCTGAGCTACGTCGGCGCGGACGGCCAAAAGATTGCATCCACCGGCCCTTCAGACAAGCGGGCTCCTGTAGCCGCTTTGCTGTGCGAAGCGTTGACACAAATTCTCAATTCATTACAAAGCCCCGCATATGTGGTTGCAACGCGTTCGTTGCGTCTCATAGAGACGCGGTTACAGTGGCAACACGAATGTCTCGCCGATTTCACGCAGCGCGATGCGTTCTGGACTTTTACTTAACGCCGCTTCAAAGCGCTCGATGGGTTCGTGAAAAAGCTCAACGCTGAGCCGAAACGTTTGATGGTGCACCGGAACAATGAATCGCGCTGCGGCGGCACTGGCCATTTGGACGGCCTGCTCAGGTGTGCAATGCGAGCGGATCCACGGGCTGTACGCGCCGATTGACATGATGGCGACATCGACGGGGCCGCGCCGGGGCAGCGTTGCGAAGTTGTCGGTCATCGCGGTATCGCCGGCAAAGAGGATACGGCGTCCGCGTCGTTCGATTAAGTATCCGTTGTACCCGCGGTGCGTGTCGTGCTGCGTGCGCGCACCCCAGTGCTTGACGGGGAACGCAGTAATGTCGGTCTCGCCCACAGCAGTGTTCAACGTCTTCGTTTCGCCCCACTGAAGCTCCGTCACATCGCGAAAACGGATCCGCTTCAACAAATCGCCTGTTGCCCGTGCGGTAACGACGCTCGTGGACTCATCAAAACAACGCAGCGTTCGCAGATCAAAATGATCAAAGTGCGCGTGCGAAAGGAGAACGAGATCGATCTTCGGCAATTGATGAAAGTTGAGTGCTGGCGCAGTCATTCGTTTTGGACCAATCGTGAACCCAAGTAGACGAATTCCTACTCGTGGAAAAAGCACGGGATCGCTAAGAATTGTGACTCCGAAAAAATTGATGAGGACCGTGGAGTGTCCAATCCAGGCCAACGTGAGCTGCGCGTCGCTCCATTTCGAGGGCTCGGGTTTGGCAAAGGCTGGAGAAATCGGACGCCAGCTTTCGATAGTCCATTCACGGAAAAGATGACCAAGCCAGCGCCGCACTCGCGAGGTGGAGAGGGTTGGTTGTTCGACTGGTTTGATTCCAGGCGTTCGCATAAACCGCAGAATCGCTGCGAGGGCGCATCGCACACCGAAAGAAGTTCGTGCCAGTGCTGCCCGAAGCGCTTACCTCGTTCACGAAAGCTTTCGAGCGCAAAGCCGTCGTTGCATCGATTAACCTAGCTCGTGCCAAACAATCCCTTGATAGCCTTCCAAAGTGTTCGAGCAGGCTTGGGCGGGCCGGCGCGAGCGACGAGCACGGGGATGTTGGCGCGGTTCAAAATGCTTCGCGTCAAATCGCCCATGATGTAGTGCCGAAGCAAGCCGCGCGCCTGCGATGTGCCGGTCACGAGCAAGTCGTAATCGCCTTCGCGCACTTCCTCGAACACCTGATCAATCACGATTCCGTGCCGGAGATGCACTTCGGCAGAGACCCCGAGCCGGTCGAGTTCCCGTTTTTGCCGCAGCAGATTGGTCCCAAGCTCCGATTTTGATTGGAGCAACTGGTCGACGTTTTCTTCCATGCGGACGAGGTCGGCATACATCGCCGGCGGCTCAGCCATCACGTGCAGCAATGTAACGGATGCGCCTACGGCGGCGGCCAGTTTGCCTGTGAATTGGACCGCTTGCTCGATGAATTCTTTTCCCCCCGTACAAACGACGAAACGCTTCAGTTCCTCGCGTTCGCCAATGGCCACCACCACTGGAGGCTGAACGGTCTTGATCACTTCATAAGTTTTCCTTGAACGCCAGTACTCGCCCACCGCGCCAGTCCATCGCGCGCCGATGACAACCAGATCGTACTTGCTCTTCGATGTCTGATCGAGAATCTGGTGTATCGGTTCACCAGAGCGCACGACGATTTCAGGCGATATGCCGCGACTCTGAAGCGATTTCGCATGCTGATGAAGCGCCTCACGCAAAGGCTGTTCAGTATCTGATGTTTCGGCAATCCCAAGCAGCGTCGTCTCGGCTTTGAGCGGCCCGGCCAATAAGCCCCCCAGGTGGATTGCCGTCTCGGCTGATTGCGTACCATCGCTGCAGATCAAGATTTTCATTGCTAGAATTTGTGACCGGTTATCAGTGTGTACACGACGATGGCCACGCCGATCAGTGGCAAGGGAACAAACGCAAGCCGGATCTTCGGGCCGGCAAAATATTGGGTAGCCACCACGCCGATTTGCGCGCCGACAACTGCACCGGTGTGCATGACGAGCGCGATCAGAATATCCACATTGCCCTTGATGGCGTGCGTAAGCGTTCCATAACTGGCTGAAATCACGATCTCAAAAAGGTCCGTTCCCACGGCCAGGTGCGTGGGAATGCCGAGCACGTAAACCATTGATGGCATTCGAATGTACCCCGCGCCGCCGCCGAGAAAGCCACTGAAGAACCCTCCGACAAATGAGACCAAAAGAATTATCCACAGAGAGATCTGCCGTATACCTGACGTGGGCAGGTCAATCATCGGCCAAATTTTCAGCCGTTGAATTTTTTTTGTCACATGTCCGAACGAGGATCGGTCTTCTTTGAGCTCCGCGCCCTTGCGACGCGGTCGCTTCTTGTCTGATCTCAATGTTTTGTAGCTCTCCCAGAGCATGAAGACGGAAATGCCGAGATAAACCACAATGGCCACCCAACTGACGACGGTGTTCACGTTGCCTGCGCGTTTGAGCGCTTGAATCATCTGTGCTCCGGCTTCCGCGCCGCCGATGGTTCCGAAGGCCATGAAAAATCCCAATTTAAGATCGACGTTGCCCAGTGTGCGATGCTGTCTGGCCGCGACGATCGACTTGCCGACAATGTGCGCCAGGTCGGTGCCCACCGCGTAATTCCAATCCACTCCCATCAAACGCAGTGCCGGACCGGCTATGAAACTTCCGCCTACGCCAAAAAACCCTCCCAGGATGCCAATGATAAACCCGACAACGACCAGATAGATCGGGTTGATGTGGGTATTGGAGATTGGAAAAAACATGAGTTATTTCCAGCGGCGGCGCAGAAACCGAAACAGGAACGAGGTTACCGCATCCAAGACGACGGCCTGCCCAATAATCAACGAGAGTGCTACCACGGCATAAGTGATGCGATGCTGCGTTTCGAGCCGGTACAACCACTCGCCCAAAAGGTGTAGCACCAGGAAGAAGTAAACGGTGACAAGAACTGCGTAGATCGCGAGCTCGATTGCGAAGACGCGCACGCTTTTGGTTTCGGCCTTGTTCATGAAAAGCGCGTTGAAGAGTTACGGGGTTAGTTGGGTAGATTATTCAAGTCTCGCTAGATGGCCGGCCATCATGCGCTTTTCGCTTGAACGATTCAACGCCTTTGACGTTTGAGGAGATACGTGTCAGCGGCGGGTTGCGGTTGCGTCTGAGTCAATCAATGAGCAGATTATTGCGTTAGGAATCTTTCTTCTTAACGTTTCAATTCACTTTCAGCGAAACATGGCCGACGCCGCAAACAAATATCCCGAGAACGTACCCGGCAAATTCTACGTCGATGATCAATGCATTGACTGCGACTTGTGCCGCGAGACCGCCCCCGCCAACTTCAAACGGAACGATGACGGTGGCCACTCGTATGTTTACAAGCAACCGGAGACGCCCGAAGAGGAAGGCCTTTGTAAAGAAGCGATGGAAGGCTGCCCCGTCGAAGCGATCGGCAATGACGGGAACGGCGCCTAAATGGTAACGGGCGACGGCCGGGCGCGCCGCAAACGCGTGTGACTGCGAAAGCAAACGCCGAACGCCCAACCCGCCTTCGCAAAGCTACGGCGCGGCAGACGTCCAACGCCCAACGCCTAGCTCATTCGCCACCAGTCGCGCTCACGATTGCCGGGTCCGACTGCAGCGCCGGCGCCGGTATTCAGGCGGATCTGAAAACTTTTACCGCTCTTGGCGTTTATGGATTGACGGCTGTGACGTGTATCGTCTCGGAAATTCCGGGAAAAGTGTCGCGGATTGAACCGGCCGGAGCGGAAATCGTTCGCGATCAAATCAAAGTTCTGCTGAACAATTTTCAGGTCGGCGCGATAAAAACCGGCCTGCTGTGCTCGGAGGAAATCGTTTCCGCTGTGGCAGAGGCTCTTCAGGGCAGCGGACCTGATATCCCACTCGTGATCGATCCCGTAATGATTGCGACCAGTGGCCACCGCCTTTTGGAACCGGCAGCTATCAACACTTACAAGAAGAAACTTTTTCCGCTCGCGACACTTATCACACCAAACTTGGATGAAGCGGGCTTGCTGCTAGGGACAAAAATCAAAGCCCTAGAACAGATGGAGAAAGCGGCGAAGACGCTCGCGATGCAATTTCGCTGCGCGATCTTGCTGAAAGGCGGCCATCTTCAATGCGAGAACGCGATCGATTTACTTTTTCATAATGACCAACTGACAGATTTTTCCGCGCCATTTGTGCAGGGTGTTTCAACGCACGGCACCGGTTGCACCTATTCGGCAGCAATCACGGCCGGTTTGGCCTCGCGCCTCTCATTGGAACAGGCGATCAGGCAGGCCAAGAGATTTCTGACTAAATCGGTCGCGCAACATTTTCGCTGGATGTCGAAGAAGGGGGACATTCTCGACGCGCTTACGCATTCGATATGAAATGGTGGGGCGTGACCGCCGTGCGCGCCGCAACGTTGACGCACGGCTCTGGATTAACCCTTTGCTGTGAAATAAATCTCAGCCGGTCTCTTTGTGACTTTTCTCCCAGCGCCTCAACTGCAACGCTTCGAACGCAGCCGCAGTTTCCGCCTGTTTTTTGCTGCGGCCGCAGCCCTGACCAAGAACACTACCCTCCCAAACAACTTGTGAAACGAACGTCTTTTCGTGCTCAGGCCCGCTCTGCGAAACTAATTCGTAAACCGGACTATGCGGCGAGATGCTCTGCAACAGTTCCTGAAGATCGCCCTTCGGATTGATATCCACCGGCTCTTCCGCCAGTTTCTCGAGATCGTCGCGGGTCTGCGTCAGAATGAACACCTTGGCTACCTCGAGGCCGCCATCGAGGTAAAGGGCGCCGATCAGCGCTTCAAACGCATCGGCCAATGTGGACGTACGTTCCCGGCCGCCACTGGCCTCTTCGCCGCGCCCCATCAAAATGTAACGCCCCAGATCGAGCGCCGCAGCATGCGTCTTCAATGCATCGCGAGACACCAGCCGTGAACGCAACTTCGTCAGTTGCCCTTCGGCTTCGACTCTGAAATTGCGGAACAGATACTCGGTAATGACAAGCTGAAGAACGGCGTCGCCCAAAAATTCCAAACGCTGATAATCAAAATGATAACGTTGCGCTTCGTGCCCGAGGCTTGGGTGCGTGAGCGCTTCGGCCAACAAAAGCGAGTTGCGGAACTTGTAGCCGATACATTCCTCTAGCGGCGTCACGCCACCAATTCTGGGCTAAATCGAAGAATCCCGTCAACTCTTAAAGACCAGTGGCGTCTCGATACACGCGGCCTGCGACAAATGAACGATCTAATGGCCCGCGTTTATCGTTTTTGATAAACTTCCAGCGAGGTCACTACATCCAGGGCGCGCTGTAATACTGGGTCGTGCGGCGCTGGTTTTTCCGGTGCTCGACCGCGACGTTGCTGTGCAGCTTCCGCAGCCTCCAGTTCGGGATTTGTCCCCGCCAACAATGCCGCTTCGCTCATGTGTGGGCGGCCCGTGTCGTAAATGAATGGACCAATTCCTTTTTCGCTGCTCGACTGAAAAATCTGATGCTTCTCGGCCAGGGACATCTCGACGGGCAAATCTGGTTTTAGACCTTCTGGAAACAACGAACTACCGTCGGGCGAAATCATTTCCGCTACTGCCAGCCGCACGATTTTGCCATCCGGTAATGCCAAATCCGAGTATTCGGCGGCGCGGCCCGCGGTTGGTTGCCCGATAACCAACGCTTTGTTGTAAAAGCGTACTGCCGCTGCGATCGCTTCGGCGGCGCCGGTTGTGTCGCTATCGGCGAGTACCATGATCAAGCCATGAAATGCCGGCTCACGATCGGAACTAAATACGCGGTCTTGACGCCCCGCTGGTTTACGCAACGTAAACATCGGTTTGCCTTTTGGACAAAACCGTTTCGCGAACTCTGCCGCGAGCGACAAATCACCCGTTGCAGGACTTGCGCGAAGATCCAGGATGAGATCATTCACTTTTTTTCCGGCGAAACCGCCTAGGGCCTTATCGAGCGCTTGGAGATTGGCGTGATACAAGGTTCCGAGGCGCACGTACCCGATGCGCCCGGCGATGACCTCACTAAAGAATGCACCCGGCACTGCGCTGGAAACACTTTCTTTTCCAGGTAGGAGCGTGATGCCACGCGGCAGCCGCACCACCAGACCCTCGACGGTTGCCCGGTTCAACTCGGTATCGGTGATCGCGTCGGGGTCCATAAAATTACCTTTTAGTAACGTGATGAACGCCTGCAGATCGGCTGGACCGAGCGAATCAACCAGCTCTTGTACCGTAGGCGTAGCCGAGGGTGAAGGGGTGGACGGGGCAGGCGGTTTCGCTTGAGCCTGTAGCGCTTTTCCGGCGGTCGTAGCCGGTGTCGGCGATTGAGCGGCAATATTTGAGCTAAATACGGAGGCCACAACTGCCGCCAGAAAGAGTCGAAACATCACAATAATTCCGTGACGTTAGCCGCAACAGCATTCAGAGCAATATCGCGCCGGTAATGACAGCCCTCGAAATAAATTCGCGATACGGCCTCGTACGCGCGCGCCCGAGCCGCTTCGATGGTTGCCCCAAGTGCCGTGATGGCAAGCACACGGCCGCCGGAAGTCTTTACCGCGCCGTCATGTTTAGATCCGGCATGAAAAATCCAGACGTTTTCCAGCTTCATTGCGTCGTCGAGACCGGAAATTGGTTTTCCAGTTTCGTATTTGCCAGGATACCCTGCAGAAGCCAGCACGACAGTGACCGCAGCGCGCAGATCCCATTCAATTGCACACTGGTCGATCGTTCCATCAATCGTCGCTTCCAACAGCGGTAACAGATCCGATTTCATCCGGGGCAAAAGCACTTGCGTCTCCGGGTCGCCGAATCGGCAGTTAAACTCGAGCACGCGCGGTCCCTCGCTGGTGATGATCAACCCCGGATACAGCAGTCCGCGAAATGTGACACCTTCTTGAATCAGAGCGCTCTGCAACGGCCGCATGATTTCCTTCTCGAAGCGGGCTTGCAATTTGCTGTTCCAATTATCGGCAGGACTAAAGGCGCCCATTCCGCCTGTGTTCGGCCCTTCATCGCCGTCCAGCGCGCGCTTGTGATCGCGCGCCGATTCCAGCAGAAGATAATTTTCTCCATCCAGTAATGCGTGCAGCGAACATTCTGTGCCTCGCAAAAATTGCTCGATCACGATCCGCTGCCCGGCCTCCCCAAAGCGCCGTTGATTCATCATCTCATCGATTGTCGCCTTCGCCATGCCCGCATCCGTCGCGATGATGACGCCTTTGCCCAGCGCCAGGCCGTCTGCTTTGATCACCACTGGAAATTTGACTCTCTCGCAGTGACGAAGCGCGTCACTTACCTCGAAAAACGTGCCCGCTTCGGCAGTGGGAATTTTATGTGCACGCATCAATTCTTTTGCGAAGATTTTTGATGACTCGATTCGTGCCGCCGATTTGTCGGGACCAAAGGCGCGCAATTTTTCGGCCTTAAACAAATCAACGATCCCAGCGGCGAGAGGATCGTCCGGGCCGACGACCGTCAGATCGATGCGGTTTTCTTTTGCGAATCGGGCAAGCGCCTGCAAATCGCTCGCGGGAATCGGAACATTTTCGACAATTTCACCGGTGCCCGCATTTCCGGGTGCGCAGAAAATCCGCTCCGTATGCGGCGATTGCCGCAGCTTCCATGCAAGGGCGTGTTCGCGGCCGCCGCTGCCAATAACGAGAATTTTCATGGAGGAAGTAGCGTAACCGTCTCGGTTGCGCCGGAATTCGCAAGTCCACCACTGCGGATTCGTGCTACGGCGAACGAGTGATTACAGATCACGCTATTGCAGAGGGCGTGATTCCGCTGGCAAGATCGGCAATTCCAATTTTTCCGTGTGCCGAATGATTGTGAGGCTTGTGTTGACGCCGATTTGTTCACCGACCAAAACTTTGTGCAGATCGTGCACGCTGGCGATGGGCTGGCCATTGAAGGCGACGATCAGATCGCCATCGTGCAATCCGGCGCGTTCAGCGGGACTGTTGTTTTCGATCGAAACAACCAGAACGCCAGTCTCGTGCGACAGACCGTAAAAGCGCACGACCCGCCGATGGATAGGCACATTCTGGCCGGCGACACCGATGTAACTGCGCCTGATTTTTCCGTCTTTAATGAGCCAGCCCGCTACGAACTTTGCCGTGTTGCTGGCGATGGCGAAACAAATGCCCTGCGCTGGCCGGATCATCGCCGTGTTTATGCCCACAACTTCACCAGCTGAATTGACCAATGGTCCGCCGGAGTTACCGGGATTCAGCGCGGCGTCAGTTTGAACGATGTTGTCGATCAACCGACCCGATTGTGCGCGCATCGAGCGACCCACTGCACTGATCACGCCGGCAGTCACGGTGGCCTCAAAACCGAGCGGGTTTCCAATCGCGATGACCAGTTGCCCTACGCGCAAATTCCCAGAATCGGCCAACCGCACATGCGTGAGCTGTGGTGCGTCGATTCGAATGACGGCGAGATCGGTATCCGGGTCGTCGCCTGTTAATCGAGCTGGATATTCGCGTCCGTCTTGCAGGTTTACGGTGATAGCGCTCGCGTCATGGACGACATGGCTGTTGGTCAAAATAAATCCATCGGGCGTGATCACGAACCCTGAGCCGCTCCCGCTGATCTCACGCGCTTCGCGCCTTCCACCAGCGGCGCGACGTTGTTTCACGTCGATGTTCGCGACGGCCGGTGCGACGCGCGCAACTGCGCCAACCACGGTGCGGGAATACGCGTCAAGCAAATCGGAATCGTTCGGTTGCGTCTCGCCGCGAACTGGCGCTGAGGCTTCGGGGGCCATCTCATTCAAGAGGAAATCGACGGACCGGCTGTTCATTTTCGAAGGAGCTATGATGGTCATCATTTTAAATTTCGGAGCTTAAAACCATCAGTCAACTACACACCATTTAAACTCATACACACTATTTGGAATGTTCCTTCCGGCTTGCACCTGTCATCAAGTTGTTTTACACGGAAGCCATGCCAAAAGGATCTTCGGTTCCCTCCGTGCTCGATCCACGGTGTCCATCGCGGCTGGTGCTTGACCGTATTGCTGACAAATGGACGGCACTCGTCATCCAGATTCTCGCCAGCGGCACGATGCGTTATGCTGCGCTTCAGCGCGAGATCGGCGGGATTTCGCAAAAAATGCTTACCCAAACTCTGCGCAGCCTCGAGCGCGATGGTCTGGTCCAACGCACTGTTCATCCAGTCGTGCCGCCAAAGGTGGAATATGCGCTGACAAAATTAGGACGGACATTGATTGAGCCATTGCAGGGGCTGTGCCGGTGGTCGGAAAAACATCTCGCGGAACTTCAGGCGAACCGCGCGCGGGCGAAATCTGTAGCCGCGGGCGTTGACCGCGGTAAATGAGATATGTTTCGTGCGAGCCGGGGTCACCGCCCCCGGCTACAGCAACTGTGGGCTGACTCATGCATCAGGCTGAAATAATTGTCCTTTTGTTTACGGCAGTCGCGGTTCTGGCTGTGCTGGCCTGCAAGCTGACGCTGCCGTATCCGATCGTGCTTGTTGTTGGCGGACTCGCGCTCAGTTTCGTGCCGCGACTGCCGGAGGTTAGGCTCAATCCGCACGTTGTATTTTATTTCATTCTCCCGGCGCTTCTGTACCCCGCTGCGTTATTTACATCGTGGCGGGACTTTCGCCGAAATCTGCGGCCGATACTTATGCTCGCTTTCGGTCTGGTGCTGGCGACAACACTGGCGGTTGCCTGGATCGCGCATTCCATTGTGCCGGTCCTTTCCTGGGCCGGCGCTTTTGCGCTGGGCGCGATCGTCTCCCCGCCAGACGCGGTTGCGGCGACGGCAATAATTCGCCGGCTTGGCGTTCCGCATCGCATCCAGGTAGTTCTGGAGGGCGAGAGTCTGGTGAACGATGCCACTGCGCTTGTCGCTTTGCAGTTCGCGGTTGCCGCAATCGCTACCGGGACTTTTTCGCCAACTTATGCAGCGGGTCGCTTTGTCTGGGTGGCCGCCACCGGCATTGGAGTCGGGTTGTTGGTTGGCGTCGTAATACGTTGGGTGCAGAGCCATCTCGATGACCCACCGATCCAAATCACAATCTCACTCGTAACTCCGTTTATTGCCTATCTAACGGCTGAACAACTGCATGCCTCGGGCGTTTTAGGGACGGTTGCCGCCGGTATTTTCCTTGGATGGCATTCACCGCTGATGATCAGTGCGCGCACGCGACTGCAGGCTTACGCCTTTTGGGAGACGATCGTTTTCCTTCTTAACGGTTTTGTCTTTCTCGTTATTGGCCTGCAACTTCCAGGAATCCTCCGTGCCTGGAATCGCGAAACACTTACCGGCGCGATTTTTAGTGCGAGCATTATTTGTGCAACCGTGATTTTGATTCGTTTCGTGTGGGTCGTACCGGCGGCCTACCTACCGTATCTCTTCGGCAGCAAATTTCGGCCGCGCGATTCAATTCCGTCGTGGCGAAACGTTGCCATCATCGGCTGGACAGGCATGCGCGGTGTCGTCTCATTGGCGGCAGCGTTTGCATTGCCACTGACGTTGCCTGACGGCAGGCGGTTTCCGGGGCGCGATTACATTTTGTTTGTCGCTTTTGCCGTGATCCTGGTCACACTCGTGCTTCAAGGTCTGACGCTGCCAGTGTTGATTCGGAAACTCGGGGTTTCGCACGACGGAGAAACGGACGAAGAGGAGCGTCGTGCGCGTTTGGAAGCAAACAAGGCCGCACTTGAATGGATCGACAAAGCGCGGACGGACGGCAACTTTTCGCCAAACGCCGTAGATAGGTTGCGCGTGGAATACGATGAGCGGATCGAGCAGTTGGAACTTTGCGCGTCTAACCCCGACGATTGTCGGGGCGAGATCGCCACACCGCAATATCAGCGTTTGCAACACGAAGCGCTGCGGGTCGAACGGAAAACCATTATCCGTTTGCGAAACCAGCGGGTGATTAATGATGATGCGTTGCGTCGCATTCAGCGCGACCTCGACCTGGCAGAGACGCGCCTGATCGGAGGGTGACACAGCATACACATGGATCAAATGCTGGTAGGGCCCGTCACTCCGTGCGAGCCGTTGTGTGAATAGAAGGCGTGCAGAGGACTGCCCCCCCACCTAGCTTATCCAGTCACACCAGAACAGCAGATCGATATGGTCCGCCAAGTTCCAGAACAATAGCAGCAATGAAAAACCATATCGCGCCGGCCAACTTCTGGCTGGCCCGCCGAGCCGATCCGCACAGGCCTTCAGTTCCTTCTTGAAGAACTGAGCCAGATGCGACCGAACTTTTTCGGTAAGCACAAGCTTATCCATCCCGGCCCAACTGTTATAATCGGCCGTCACCCGGCTGCTTTGCTTATCCGGATCAGCGCCTAGAAAATCGAGGATGGAACGCCGCAGTTCGTTGGGCTTTCTTTGTAGGTCGTCAAAGAAATAGATGCGAAACCGGTCTGGATGAACGTAACGTTTCCATCGCGCGACAATTGCGCTTGGGTACGAACGCGAGAGCATCCCGCGCCGGAGCAACTTCCGATTAACTTCGTCGACATCGGTCACGTCGAACATTTCGATCTGATGGTAACGCACTTCCATCGACAAATGCGACCACACTCGCTCAACCGGATCACGCGCCAGAAAAATCACCTTTATGTCCGGGAAATATCGGACCACTCGCCGGATCACCTGATCACCCAGCGTCGAATAGTTTGGCGAAATATCACCGGACAGTAGCGGTCCCTTGGGTTCGAAGAGTCGGGCATAATGCTCGAGGTCTACATGCGATTTAGCACTGAGGTTTGTTATATTCTCGAGAAAGCGAAGATCGCGCTCATCTCTGCGGCGCGGAGAAGATGAGCGTTGGACCCTTCCCAACTGATCAAAATAATGCAGTTCCTTCAAAGGAGGCATCCAGAAATCCGGATGCGAGTCGAGTTGTTGATAAAGCCAGGTCGTTCCTCCTTTGTGCATTCCGACGCACAGGAAGTTCGGCCCTGTATCGCTCGCAGAGTTGTTGGTTTCCTTATGCCTGCCGCTGGCGCGACTGTTAAACGGCCATGCCCATCTCATGAAACAACCTTTTGTTGAACTTATGGTAGCGACATCGCGCTGCGATGTATCGCCGCGGCGACCGCGGCGCGCCGTCCCCTACCTCAGGCAATCCAATCACACCAGAAGAAGAGATCGATGCTGTCGTCCAGTAAGTCCCAGAACAATAGTAGCAATGAAAAACCATATCGGGTCGGCCAGCTTCTTGCGCGTCCGCCAAGTTCCACCGCGCAAGCTTTGAGTTCGTGTTCGAAAAACCGGGCTATACGTTCGCGCACCTTCGTTGTCAGCCGGAGCTTGTCGCGGCCGGCGTCGTTATTCTCGTTAGGCTTTACTTGTCCGCTTGGCTTCTCGGGATCGCCGCCCAGAAAATGCAGAATTGATCGACGCAACTCCGCCGGCTTTTCCCTCGAGTCGTCGAAGAAATAGACGCGGAAGTTTTCCGGACGGACGTAACGTTTCCAGCGCGCCACGACCTTGCTGGGATGCGACCGCGACCAGCACACCCGGATTCAGCAAATTGCAAATCACTTCCTCTGGATCCGTAGCATCGAAACGATGGATCATTCCGAGGCGCACCCCCATGGACAATTGCGACCACGCGCGCTCGACAGGGTCGCGAGCCAGAAACACTACTTTCAAGTTGGGGAAGTGATTCACCACTCGCTCGATGATCTCATCACGGAGCGTCGAGTAAGCGGGCGAAATGTCGCCGGAAACACGCGTCCCCTTGTGCTGAAATAATCGCCCGTAGCGCTCCAGATCGAGATAGAATCGCGTACTGAGGTCTTTCATGCTCTCTAGAAAGACAGCATCGCGCTCGTCGCCACAGCGCGGAGGATGGAAGCGTTTCGTTCTACTTAGCTCGTCGAGGTAATGCAGTTCCTTCACCGGCGGCATCCAAAAATCGGGGTGCGCCTCCAGTTGCTGATAAAGCCACGAGGTTCCGGCTTTCTGCGCCCCAACACACAAGAAATCGGGGCATGCCTGACCTCTGGCACCGTTTTGCTCGTCTTCGTTGCCGTCGTGGCCATTCCGGCGACCTCCGTTGCGACGATTACCGTTGCGGGATTTAAATGGCCATGCCAAACGCACGTCCACATTATTTTCCCAAACGCTGTAAGAAATCAAGCTGAGAGCGCGGGTCTTGCGATAGCCGCCGGTGGAGCTGAAACTAACCTGATGCGTTACCCTTCCATTCTGATCTGCGTTGGGCTTGTCATGGCGGCGCCTCTCACGCGCGCCGCCGACTCGCGCCCAAACGTGCTCTTCCTCGTCGCTGACGATCTCAACGACTGGATCGGGAGCCTGCAGCGCAACCCGCAGACGAAGACGCCTAACCTCGACCGTCTCGCCGGCTTAGGCGTGAACTTTACGCACGCGTATTGCCCTTCGCCGCTTTGCGATCCTTCGCGCTCCGCGCTTTTGTCCGGCAAGCGCACGGCAACGATCGGGATCTATTCCAATATGGACTTGCCGTGGAGCGAGTATATCGATGAGCAGCACTGCCTCACTGCATACTTCCGCGCGCACGGTTACTACACGGCGGGTGCCGGCAAGATTTATCACACCGGCGGCGGCGGCAGGTTCAAGAATTTGCAGGGCACGGACTGGGACGAATATGTGGTGCGCTTCGGCAAGGACCTGGGTCTCGGGGACGACGAGCGGCGCACGGGAAAACCAAAAAAACGCAGCTCGCCGCTGAAGGACGAGATGGCGGAAGTGCTGTCGCAAATCAACTCGTACGTTGTCGCGTATTTTCGCGGCCAGCGAGATGTGAACGGTCCCGAGGCGCTAAACCATCCGCCGCTCAAGGTCATGAAGGTGGGTGAATTTGAAATTGGCGCGCTGGACATCGCCGATAGCGAGACGGAGGACTATAAAATCGCCGAGTGGGGCGCGCGCCAGCTCGCGCAGCGGCGGAACCGGCCGTTCTTCCTCGCGCTCGGCTTCCACAAGCCGCACCCGCCATGGATCGTGCCGAAAAAATATTTCGACCTCTTCCCTCTCGATTCGATCGAGCTACCGCCGCACATCGCAAACGATTTGGATGATCTTCCGCCGGCCGCGAAAAAGTGGGCGCACAATGGGGCTTGGGTGTCGGTGATGGAGGCGGGTGGGGAGCACGCGTGGAAGCAGGTCGTGCAAGCCTATCTGGCGTCCACCGCCTATGTCGATGCACAGGTAGGCGTGGTGCTCGACGCGCTTGAAAAGAGCCCGCTTAAGAACAACACCATCGTCATCTTCTTAAGTGACCACGGCTGGCATCTTGGCGAGAAGGAGCGTTTCGGCAAGGACACGCTGTGGGAGGAAGCCACGCGTGCGCCGCTCATATGGGTCGCGCCCGGAGTGACAAAGCCCGGCGGCCGCTGCGACGCGCCGGTGGAGTTTCTCAGTATTTATCCGACACTGTGCGACCTCACGGGTCTGCCGAAACCGAATTTTCTCGAGGGCGTGAGCATTTACCCGCTGCTCGTGAATCCTCAGGCGAAGTGGACGCGGCCCGCGCTCTCGACCTACCACTTCAACAACCACTCGGTACGCTCGGCGAAGTATCGCTACACACGTTATGACAACGGTGACGAGGAACTCTACGACGAAAAAGCCGATCCGTACGAATGGACGAATCTGGCCGAGAAACCCGAGTTCGCGCATGTAAAAGCCGACCTCGCGCGCTGGATGCCCACGGAAAACAAACCCGATAGGCACCCAGCGCCCTGACGCAGTGACTCATGCCATGAGCACTTTTCATTATGACGCAGTCTCAGGCCGAGCGGACGATGTCTGATTTCACCTTTCTGTTTGCTGCTGCGCGGTTAGCGAATCTTCGAGAATTAGATCGTCCTGCGGCGTGTACATTCAAATCCGGATGCGCCGAATGAGTGGGCACAGCAACAAGCAAAGAATTCGAATCTCCAGGAGAAGTGAACGGGAAGATTGCACTGGTATGAAACAAAACACCGGCTGCCGCATCTTTCTACTTTCACCGGCGTACGCCGGCGGCGAACGAGCGCGAATGATCTTGCGCGACCAGGCGCAATTCGAACTCGCACGACGATTGCGGGGCAAGAGAGGCGCTCCAATCGCAGAGGTGTTCACTTTTCTGAGCGGCCTGTACTTTCGCGGAAAAATTGTGTATGCGACCGCGTTCGCGCGACCGCCGCGTGGGACGCCAGGCGTGCTGATCATTACGCCGACGCGCGGCCTTATCGATGCGCGAACGCGAATCGGTCTCGATGATCTGCGTGAGTTTGCCGCAGTCGACATTCACGAGCGCGACCCGCGCTACCGACTTCCAATCGAACGGGACGCGCGCCGTCTCGCAACCAGATTGCCGGCCCAAAGCGAGGTCGTGCTTCTCGGCAGCATCGCCACCGGGAAATACATCGGCGCTTTGGTGGCAAATTTTGCCGAGCGGCTGCGATTTCCCGCAGAGTTCGTCGGGCGGGGCGACATGAGCCGCGGCGGGTTGATGCTGCGATGCGCCGCGGATGGGCAGGAACTTTCGTACATTCCGGTGGCAGGCGCGGTTTTGAATGGCAAACGGCCGCCGAAACTCGCTCCGCGGCGATACGCGGTGTAATACAGCCATCTTGGCTGTTACCTTCGTGCGGGCATCCTGCCCGCACGGTAGCAGCCTGGGAAGCCTGCTCGACGCATCAGGCAAGATGCCTGAGTTACGGCGAATCGGACGAGAATTGCGTTGCCTGCCACGCTGACATTGCCGTATTGTAAGGGTGCCGCTGTTTCGACAGCGAAAATTTCTGATTGATATGGACGTTAGCGGCACGATCGGCGCGGTTCTGAATCAAAAGAGCCGCGAGATTTATTCCGTCTCGCCGGACGCGACGGTCTTTGAAGCTGTCAAACTGATGGATGAGAAAAACGTCGGCGCTCTCCTGGTCATGGAAGGGGAGAAATTGGTGGGAATCATTTCCGAGCGCGATTACACGCGCAAAATTATGCTGCGCGGCAAACGTTCCCGGGAAACCAAGGTCGCGGAGATCATGTCAACTAATGTGACCGTCACACGCGCGCGCGAGCCGGTTGCGACTTGTCTGCATCTCATGACCGACAAACACATTCGCCATTTGCCCGTGCTTGACGGCGACAAGGTCGTTGGCGTGATTTCCATCGGCGATCTGGTGAAACATGTGATTTCATGTCAGCAAGCCGCCATTGCGCATCTGGAAAGCTACATTCAAGGCGGATTTATCGTGGGGTAGTTGTAGAGGCGCTTGCGCCAAGCGCCTGGGCGTTTGACACAAACGCCTCTACAATTTCCAAACCGTCTTGCCGCGGACAATCGTCCGAACCGCGCGGCCTTTGAGTTTCCATCCATCAAAAGGCGAATTTCGCGAAGTTGATTGAAACTGATTCACCCTGACTGTCCACTCCAGTTCTGGATCGATCAGCGTAACGTCGGCTTTTGCACCAATCGATAGAGTGCCGGCATCAATCGTTAACACGCGTGCCGGCTCGACTGTGTACATTTCGATCAACCGGGCGATGTCTATCTTGCCGTGTTTGTGCACGAGCAAATCGAGAAACAACCCGAGTTGCGTCTCCAGCCCAACTATGCCGAACGGGGCGGCATCGAATTCCACTTCCTTTTCGAAATCTGCATGCGGCGCGTGATCGGAACAAAGAACCGAAAGCGTCCTATCAGCAATGCCCTCCAGCAGCGCATCCACATCGGCCTGCGAGCGCAATGGCGGATTCATCTTGTAGTTTGTATCGAAGTTTTGGACTGCTTCGTCCGTCAACGCGAGGTGATGCGGGCAAACTTCGCCAGTAATTTTCACGCCGCGTGCTCGTGCTTCACGAATGAGTCGCACACTGCCAGCCGCCGTGATGTGCTGGCAGTGGATAGGATGATCGCTTAGTTCCGCAAGCAAAATGTTCCGCATCACCATGGCTTCCTCGCCGGCCGCAGGCCAGCCTGGCAAACCGAGCAGTGTGCTCCAGTAACCTTCGTGCGCGACGCCGTTCCCAACGAGATTGTAATCCTGGCAATGATCGAGCACGGGCACACCAACCATGTGCGCATACTCCACCGCGCGCCGCATCACTTCGTGATTTTGCACACAATGGCCATCGTCAGTGATCGCAACCACGTCCGCTTGCGCAAGTGAGCCGATCGGCGCGAGCTCTTCGCCCGCGAGATTTTTTGAAATTGTGCCGGTTGGCAAGACGTTCACGCACGCGACAGCCGCCGCGCGATCTTTAATCCACGCAATCGTGCTCGGATTATCCGCGGGGGGCGAAGTATTCGGCATACAGACGACCGTTGTAAATCCCCCGGCTGCCGCCGCGCGCGCGCCCGATTCGATCGTTTCCTTGTGACTAAATCCCGGCTCGCGTAGATGCACGTGCATATCGATCAAGCCCGGCGCGACGATGAGATTGCTTGCGTCAATCTCTTCGATTCCGGATTTCAGATTTCGGATTTTGGATTTGGAGCCGACGATCTTTCCATCGGCGATATAAAGATCGGCCATCTGATCCCGCTTATTCGCGGGATCGATTATCCTGCCGTTGCGAATGATGGCCGCGCTCATGTCGCAATCCCTCCACACAAATACAAAACCGCCATGCGGACGGCGAGACCGTTGGTGACTTGGTCGAGAATGACGCTTTGCAATCCATCGGCGACTTCGCTGTCGATCTCGACGCCGCGGTTGATCGGGCCGGGATGCATGATCAAACATTCGGGCTTCAAGAGCTTTGCGCGTTCTTTTGTCAGGCCAAATAAGCGGATGTATTCGCCGAGCCCGGGAAAATATTCTCTGCGCTGACGTTCATGCTGAATGCGCAAGAGATTCACGACATCTGCTTTTGGCAGCACGTCCTCGATCTGGTGCGAAACTTCGACTCCGAGTTGTTCAAATTCGCGCGGCACCAGCGTGCTGGGCCCGATGAGGGTGACGCGCGCGCCGAGCTTGAGTAAGCCAAAAATGTTCGAACGCGCGACGCGGCTGAACAAAATGTCGCCGATAATTGCCACGTGCAGCCCGGCAATTTTACCCCTGCGCTCACGGATCGTGTACAAATCGAGAAGCGCCTGTGTGGGATGTTCGTGGGCGCCGTCGCCGGCATTGATGACGCTGGATTTTAACCGGTTCGCCAGAAACTGCGGCGCTCCCGCGGAACTGTGTCGGAGAACGATAATGTCGGCCTGCAACGCCTCGAGATTGCGCGCGGTGTCCTTCAGGGTTTCGCCCTTCGTCAGACTCGAAGTCGTTGCCGAAATATTGATCACGTCGGCGCTCAATCGAAATGCGGCGAGCTCAAATGATGTGCGTGTTCGCGTGCTCGGTTCGACAAAAAAGTTCACCAGGGTTTTGCCGCGCAGCGCAGGCACCTTTTTGATTTCCCGGGTGCCAACTTGCTTGAATGCGTTGGTGGTCTCGAGAACGAAATTGATTTCGTCGGCCGATAACTCGCGCAGGCCGAGGAGATCTTTGCGTGTCCAACGTGTGCTCATGAGATTTGGGTAGCGCACGCTTCAAGCGTGCAGTTCGCCGCATCCTGGGGCGAGCGTTCTTGGAATCTTGAAAACAGGCACGCAGGATGCGTGCGCTCCCCGAGAGATCGCGTCCGCGTCGTCATGACTCCTTTTCCAGCCACACTGCGTCTGGTTGATTGTCGGTTTCTTGCAAACGCACTTGAATTTGTTCTCGCGTCGCCGTCGGCAAATTTTTCCCGACGTAATCGGGTCTAATTGGCAGCTCGCGATGGCCGCGATCCACCAGCACGCCGAGTTGGATACGCGCTGGACGTCCAAAAGAATTGATGGCGTCCATGGCTGCGCGCACGGTGCGGCCAGTGTAAAGGACATCATCGATAATGATCACGGTACGGTCCTCCAGCGGCATTGGAAGTTTCGATGCTCGCACGACAGGCAACTCCGAACGCGTTCCGACATCGTCACGATGCATCGCCACGTCAATGACTCCGGTTTCGAGATCCGTCTTTGTGACGTCTCGAATAAAAGCGGCAATGCGAGATCCGATCTCCACGCCGCGTGACGGAATTCCCGCGAGTACGACGCGATCGAGATGCGGATTTCGCTCGACGATCTCATGCGCAATCCGTCGCAGCGCGCGACGAATTGCTTCCGCGTCCATGACGGGGACGCCGGCAGATGAATCTTGTTTTGGTTTCACACGTTTCCTTCGCGACCTCGCAGGATCGCCTTAAAGGTACAAAAATTAGGAGGCGGACTGTTCGGTGCGCGCCTCCTTCCTTCGTCGCTCTCGCCAGTTGGAGCGATGTTTCACGATCCAATCCAGCAAGGCTCTTTCAAAGCCAATGTCCTTCCCCGCCTTTTCGCTTTCGATCCACTTGTGTTTCAAAATTTCCGCGCGCTCTGCAAGGAACTCCTTGTATAGCGCAGATTCCTTGACGAACTGCGCCTGTTCCGCTTCCGAAGAGAGCATGTCCGGTTCTTCTTTCATAAGATTTTCACCTAGTCAACTCCCAACGGCTCGATTGCCGTAACAAATCAAACACCGGAATTAGACGAGAGAAGCGCGCAATCTATTTAAAACTCCGTTTTCTGTAGGGCCTGCGGTTGCCTTTTTACTGCAGAGTTTTTCGAAGACCTTCTGCAATCCGTTTGAACTCAGCAGTTACAGGCGATTGGCTATCTTCGCTCACGATCGGAATCCCGCGATCGCCCCCCTCGCGGGTGGCGATATCAATAGGAATTTGACCGAGCAACGGAACCCGCAGGCGCCTGGCTTCGCGTTCGCCTCCGCCTGTGCCGAAAATGTCGTAGCGCTTGTTGTCAGAGGGCGACACGAAGTAGCTCATGTTCTCGACCAGCCCCAGCACTGGCACGTTGACTTTTTCGAACATTGTCGCAGCCTTGCGCGCGTCGATCAGCGCCACTTCCTGTGGCGTGGTGACAATGATTGCTCCCGAGAGCGCAACGGTCTGCACGATCGTCAGCTGAATGTCGCCAGTGCCGGGCGGGAGATCGAGCACCAGATAGTCTAGTTCGCCCCATTCGACCTGTCGGAGAAATTGTTGCGTGTAGCGAGTTACCATGGGACCGCGTAAAATCGCCGGCGAAGTGTCATCGAGCAGAAATCCCATCGACATCAGTCGCAATCCATATTGCTCGATCGGCACGATCATGTTTTCGTCCGTCGCCGTTGGGCGTTCACGCGTGCCGAACATGAGCGAAATGCTCGGGCCATAAATGTCGCAGTCGCACAAGCCGACGCGCGCGCCGGTTTGCTCCAGCGCCACGGCGAGATTTGCCGCGATTGTTGATTTCCCGACACCGCCTTTGCCGCTGGCAACGGCGAGGACGTGTCTCACCCCGGGAAGCCGCATCGCGACCACACCGGCGCCCGTGCCGCCGGGCGGCGCCTGGATATCGATCAAAACTTTCGCGCTGCGGACTCCCTCGATGGCGCGGAGTGCGCGTTCTGCATCATTCTTGATCGTCGCCGGAATATTTGGATCGTTTGTCGCTAGCGCAAGTTGCACCTTGACATCGCCATTATCGATCTGGATCGACTTTACCAATCCGAACGAAACAATGTCGCGAGTGAAGCCCGGGTATTTCACCGTCTTCAACGCGCTCTTCACCTGTTCCTCTGAGATCTGCATCACGTGAAACTTACCTGCGCCTTGTCACAGGTAAACCCGTGCCCTGGCTTTCGTAATCCGGGGAGCACAGGCTGCCAGCCTGTCCTTTTCGGCAGCCTGCCGAAAAGCTTAGCGAACGTTCATTGCGAGGTGTTTCGAGAAGCCGCGTGGGTCGTCGGCAAGCTGCCGACGACAACAGGCTGGCAGCCTGTGCTCCCCGGAAACTGAGCGCTGCGTCAGCGATCCTGGCAATCAACTTTGTAGCGAATCTTGTAGTCGTTTCTGCTGGAAAAACGCGTCGATTGCTCAATGTGAAGCGGCCGGTACCCGCCGCTGCAGAAGATCGATGCGTTGATGCGTTTGTCCGACTTCCACGACGAGCCCCGAATAATTCCATCGCCTGAGTGACTTTTGTGCCGATACGTAAATCGTTCCTTTTCCCTTTGGACCGGAAATGGGAATCGCCAGGTTGGACTCACCGGAAGCGCCGTTCACGTTTGTATTTCCCGACATCAGGAATCCGTCTTTGATAGGTGAACCGAGAGCTTCGATCACGGCGGGGTCCGCCTTCGCGCGCGCTAACGCGTCTTTGTAAACGTCCGTCGATTTCATGGCGCTAAAGACGATCACGAGTATCGAGCCAACAAAAATGACGAACATGAGCGCCACAGTGAAACAGCCCAGCGGCACGAACCATTTCCAGTTTCGCTTCCACCAGTTTGATGTTGGCATTGCAGTTTCCGTTACCGGCTGATCCATACATCTCTTCTACCTCAGTCACGAAGCTATTTGCAATCGCTCCGTTCAAGGAACGACAAGGAGTGACGGCTGCCCAAGCCGTCGTTCCTTGACTCGCTGAGGCATCCTGCTCCTGTAATCTGGGCTTGACGGATGCAATTCACGCAACGCAAGATCGCGCTATGAAACTACAAAATTCTCTCCGACTTATTTTCGCGGGCATTCTGGTCGCATTGGTAAGTTCTTGCGCGACTACTCCGTCTGGGCCAGCCGCGCTCGCCGGCACGTGGACCAACTCGCTGGGCACCGTCTGGACTCTCAATGCCGACGGCACATTTCATGTTACGTCTACGAAACCAAAGGGAGAGATCTGGGGTAACTATACGGTCGCAAACGATACAATCACAGTACAAGAGACCCGACGCGCCGGCCCGATGCCGAAGTCCTGTAGGGGTCCTGGCGTTTATAAGTTTAGTCGACCAGACCAGCACAGCCTCGCGTTCGTTTTGGTCAGCGACAAATGCAAGCCGCGCATTCAAAACGTGACGCAACCCTGGAATCGCCAGTAGGTCGATAGCAATCGACGCATCAATGGTCTAGCGGATTTCCGGGGAGCGCACGCGGCCTCGCGTGCAGGTTTCGGTGCCCTCGCCGAAATCAGCGGATTCCGGTAACAGCTCTGGCAGTGTTGGGCCTAAAAGTTCGCGATCGCGAGGGCGCGATCACCAGCACGCGAGGCGCGTGCGCTCCCCAGCAGCGCCATTGTGATCAGCCCGTCAAATGTTTCCACATCAAACGGTCCTTCCCATGGTTCGAAGATAAACCTCCTCTAGGCGCCGCACTTGCTTCTCGCGGTCAAAATTTTTTCGAACGGCATCTGCGCCCCCGCGCCCAATCCGCGAAAGAAAACCAGGATCTTCCGCTGCATCGAGCAACGCCTGCGCTAACGCTTCGTGATCGCGTTCCGGCACGAGCACGCCGGTCACGCCATTTTCGATTGCCTCAGGAATACCGCCGTGCCTGGTGGCCAAGACAGGTAAACCAGTGGTCATCGCTTCCAGCATCGAATTCGGAATGCCCTCCTGGTTCCCGTCATCGCCGGTCTGACTAGGGTGCAGAAAAATGTGCGACCGGTAATAGATCTCGCGCAATTGCTCCTGCGAAACGAAACCGGCGAACGAGACGTGTTCCGCGATGTTTAGTTCGCGCGCCAGGCGTTGAAGTTCGTCAAGCAACGGTCCTTCGCCGGCAATTGTCAGCCTCGCGTTTGGATATCGCTGAACGAAAATCGCGAAAGCAGGAAGCGTCACTGGCAGACCCTTCTTCTCGATCAACCGCCCGGCTTGCACCAATCGCCATACCCCTTTTTTCGGTACGCTACGTTCGCGAAACGGGAATTCTTCCAGCGGAATCCCCGTGCGCTGGAGCTCGACCTTTGCTGGATCGCAACCGAGATCGACGAGTGCGCGCCGCAGCGACTCCGAGCGAACCAGGACGAGCGTCACCTCCTCGAGCATTTGCAGCGTGGCTTCTCGATAGGCCGGCTTGTTCATATCCACCATGACGTCGGCGCCGTGAAAGGAAACGATCGACGGATTTTTCCAGGCGCGAATCAGTGGCAGGAGATGCACAGCGATGTGGCCAAAGTAAATGTGCAAAAGACGCGCTTGCGTTTCACATAAAGTTCCGAGTAACGCGCGCAACTCTGTATTCGAAATCGGCCACGGAACATCGCGTACTTGCTTGAACCAAAACCGCCGCAGGAAATGGGTTCCCGGCTTCGGAACGATGTGAACGGCGTCAAACGGATAGCGCCCTGCATTTTCCCGTTTCTGCGCGATTACCACCGGAACACATCGTTTGAGCGCGGTGATTTGCCGGTAGATATGCAGCATCTCCGATTTAAGAAACGTCGCGCAATAACAAGCGACAACGGGTCGGGACTCGGCAGATGGAAGTTGCAACGCCCAACGCTCAACGCTCAACGGCTAACGTTCAACTCTGTTGGGAGTTCCGCCTTTAGGCGGTCCTCGGAGCCGCGTGAACGCGGACCTCCAGGCTAAATCGAGAACTGCTCGCGCACTTCCACGGGCACGCGACTCGGTCGCCCGGTTTGCGCATTGATCGGGCACCAGAGCGTTCGAGCGTTTGACAATAGCTGGCCACCGCTGCTCCGCCGGATTTCGGTAAAGCGCTCAAAGGTAAGGCGGGTGGCTTTGCCGACCCACGTGCGCAGCACGATTTCATCGCCGAGCGCCGCGGGCGCTTTATAATCGATCTCATGCCGCAACACGACCCAGCCGATCGCCTCCTGTGCTTCCCCGCTCGCAATCGCGCGCCAATGCGCCGTGGCAACCTCCTGGACCCACCGCAGGTATACGGTGTTGTTCACATGATCCTGCTCGTCAATGTCTGCCGGCATCACTGACACAGTCATTTCAAAAGGCGCAGAGGACATGCGGCATTACAATTCATCTCACAAACAACGCTGTCATCTTGATCCCGCAGTCGCGGGGGTCAGATTCTTGATACCTGTAGGGCAGGCGCTCCGCCTGCCTTGGTTGGCAACCGACGCGGTTGCCCTACAAGTGCGACTCGGCGGAGTCAAAAGATGTTAAACCGCCGCATTAGTTCCTGGCGCGCTTCCATTGCCAGCGCGGGATTCATTCGGCTGAGCATTTTTTCCCGGCGTTCCCGATCCATTGCTGCGAGATCGCGCACGAGTTGATTGCGCGCTTTCCATTTTGAGTATTTGCTCACGCCAATACCGGCCGCGAGGAGGATCGAGAAAACCCAGACGGTAATGTCGGTGGTGGTGACGAGAAGCATAAGAAGCGAAAGAGACGAAGAATCTACACATCACGGTGTTCTCTCTCGGAACAAAGTTCAAGGCAGCGTAACGCAGGCTTCCCAGCCTGCCGGTATCCTGCGGGCAAAAAGCCCGCTCGACGCAACAGCCATGATGGCTGTGTTACGACGTAACCATAAATTTGACGTTCCTGATTAGGGGCGGAAATTTTTTCCGATGCGTATAAGCGGAGGAGTTCTCGCTGTTGTGTGCACCGCAATTGCGTTCGCCGGCGCAGACCTGGCGCGAGCTCAGGAGGCGACTTCGGCCAATCTTCCGGACCAATTTCCGACCGGCGGAATGACTTCACATTCCAAATCGAAAAAGAAAAGAGCCGAAGCAAACTCGCAAACGCTTGCAACCGCGCCAAAGCAAAACACTCCACCTCCACCCGAAGCGACGCCCGCCGCCGAAGAACTCCCGCCGGTTCTGCCGACCGAAGAGAAAAAAGCCGGGCCCAGTCAGACGGTTGAGACACAGACATCAGATTCGACGTCGCAGCATCTGACGAAATCCGCTGCTCCTCCGGAAGAATCTGCGACAGCGGTTGTGCCCGTGGAAAGAAAGCCGCGCTCAAAAAAGCGGTCGCGGTCTCGACCTCCTGTGCATTCCGAGATGTCGAGCATCCCGGCACCGGTTCCGATGTCGCTCTCGGTTGCCCAATCCATGGCAATCAGCGCACCTTTGCCCGAGTACCCATACGAAGCGAAACGCCGGAACCTTACCGGAAGCGGCATTTGCGTCGTGACGGTTGACAGCGCCACCGGTAGAGTCACCGACGCGACGATGTCCCAAAGCACCGGCAGCCGGTTCCTCGATAAATTTACTATCCAAACATTCAAGAACTGGCGGTTCAAACCCGGCACCGTCTCCCAATTCCGGGTACCCATCAGCTACGAATAAGTTACACCCGTGCGTGCCGGCAGGGGAGCGATTGAAAAGAACATCGAAGTGCGCAGCAATCGCCGCTTCAAGCGCCAGGGTCGCAGTTGGAGCAGACGTGGTGCCGAACATCTGACTCAGCTCCTGTGGCTTCAAAGTCATGCCACCGACTGGACCCATCGGTGGAACATAACCGCTTTAGCCAAAACCAAAGTAAACCCAGGTTGGCCTTCATCCGCTCCTCCCTCCACCTGACAATTGACCAGCACTTCCATTGCGCCCTGTTCCTATCATTTTGTTACTGTGGTGTGGAGGGCAAAAGAGGCATACTCGAAGTATGACCACCGTCCGGTTGCACTTCGTATAGAACTCGTGCACAAAGTTGACGATCATCTAATTCTCATGAGATTAATAATAAGGGAATAAACAAATGGCGGTTAGCAAGGATACCGTCAACAAAATGTATGGCTTCGGTCCCGGACACATTTGGTAGATCACGTGTTTCCTACGGCAGAGAAGAATGCGTAGCACTTCCTCCGGCTCCTGGAACTGAAATTGATTCAGGCCGAAAGGATGATGAAGACGACCTTTGCAAAATTACATTCGACGATCCGAACGTGATTTTCTGTCCTGCGCTTCATAGCACAAATCCTGGGACTGATATCTACGAATTACCGACTGGACTTTCAAGAGCATCCTTTGAACAGAAGGAATGCCCCAAGGAGATGAAGAGAAACGCCAACTTTCTGGCAAAATTTAAGCAATCAACAAGCTGCTCTTACACTCCGGCGATATTAGCTTACGGAAAGTTGGCTGATGCGCTCAAGATTCATGTTGATGTTCCGGCAGTTATCTATCGAACGATGGAACTAGCATCCCACAAGGGAGTTGAAAAAATGGCCGACGTCTATGCTCACGGTCTCATAAAGCAAACTTGGGCTGGACTCGTTAGCAAAATTGCAGCTTCAAGTTCCAAAGTGATAAAGGACGGACTTCTTTACGGAGCAATGGTCGACCATAAGGGTGGAATTGATCACCATCCTACTTTGAATCAAAGGGGTCCCGATTCCAATCCTGCAGCTCCCTTTCTTGCATCTTCAACTTGGGTCATGGCTACGAAAGGCTCAGAGATAAGGAGTCAAATTCCGCCTTCGCTGGAGACACTCGGGCAAATGATGGCCGTTCGCGATGTAGGTGAGATGGCAATTATCGATCACATATTGGCTCAACAGGACAGGTTCGGAAACGTAGCTAAAAAAGAAAAAATTTTTTGGCTGGAGCAAACAACCGCTGGTCAAAAGCTTCATTCTGTAAAAGCTACGAAGGCAAACAAACCGATTGATGGTACCAATCAAACGACGATGCAGTATCTAAACGCGAACCATATCCCTTATGTTCAGTTCCCTGTAATGGTTCTTGCCGACAACGATTGCGGATTGCGGGAAGATAGCAATGTAGTTCGAAAAAATAATATGGTTCAGCATCTTCGTCACATCAGTTCTAGCGTCTACAAACACGTACAGAGTTTTGCAAAAACAAATCCGGGCGATTTACTCGAGTATTTTCAAAATCAAACTCTTATGACGGGCGATGAAGCCAAGGGAGTTATTGCACGACTACAGGAAGTGGCCTCAATTCTGAAAAACAACTGTGGCAATGGAACCCTCCTATTTGATTTGGAGCCCGAAATTTTCCTAGGTATGAAGCCAATCCCACCAAGGAATTGCGAATAACTGGATAAAGGCCCGGGTTCCGACCAGACGTTACTTTTCTTCACCGCTCTCGCGTGATGAAGCGCTGATGCTGCTCAAACTGGGGGCGACGCCTCCAGCGCAACAAGGCCATGGTGGCGATCGCCCGGGAGCTTTGTGGTTTTATTTGGGAACTCTTACGCACGCAACGCTGTTACCAAGTCCAATCGACTTCTGTCTGAAAAGAAAAGGAGTTATTCGAGGGGAACAGAATGAATCAACAAGGGAGGAACCAACCCGAGAGACAGAGCTCAGCCACCGCTGGCGGGAGCGAGATTTGCTGCGGAGTTTACGGTTGAAGTCATAGAAAACTACTTATCGAAACGGCCGGCGGTTGGCTAGAGCGATTTGTTAGACGTTGTGGAGATCACGAAAGAAAGATGACTCGTAGTTCGGTAGTCCGTCGCCAAAAAGCTCAGCGTGGATCCGAGCGGCGTCGGCGGCTCGGGCTGAGTCAACGCTAATGTCTACGGCAGCGGTGGGCCCTGGCTGCGGAAGAGGTTTTCTCTCTCGGAGGCGAAACGAAATTGCAGCTTGCTCAAAGCACTCTAACAGCTTCTCGGCGTCTCGCGGGGAAAAGCTCCCGAGCTCCACGAACTCGATGTTCTGAGCTTCGTCTGATTTCATGAGCGGATAAATACGTCTAACGAGACGGAGCTTAGCCACCGCTGGCCGCGGCGAGTGCGGCAAACTCTGGGAACTGTTTCATAAAATCAAACGTGGACTTCACAGCGGCCAGCGGTTGGCTCCAGTGATTGGTTAGACCACTCATCGTTTCACTGGAAAAGCCTTACCGAGTTCGTATGCGCCTTCGGGCAGGATTCGCCCTTTATTGAGTTTGTCGATGGTTTTGTGACGTTCGGCAGCAATACGTTGGCGTTGAAACTCCGCTAGGCGGATAATATCTGGAAGATTGATATCGCGATACATTGGCTCTCGCGTCGCGGCGGTATACGATCCGTGGCCGTCGAAAAAAAGGTGCACTGAGTGCATATCATGGGATGTCCCACTGACTGGATCGATAGCGCGTGTCTTGAGGAAGTCGCGATGCGCATAAAAGTGATGTCGATTCCGAAGGAGATCGTTATGCGTGTCTTGTAATTTTGCGTCTTTAAGCTGAGCGTACTTTTCATCGATCGGACCTAGCCCGTCCGCACGTAAAAAGGGCCGCGCATAGACGACGCAGATTCCAGCCATTATTGGCGCGAATACATCTGGGAGCCGGCCAATGTTATGTTCCACGGTGAATTGCGCCAACTGAGCCGTTTGGTGCATCGAAGACTCGGCCATGAAGAGACGCTTTGCTAATAGGATGCGCTTTTGCTGGAGCTCGCCTTTCACGGATGTGCCCTCAAAGGTCTAACGAAACAAAGCTCAGCCACCGCTGGTGGGAGCGAGCTTGAATTGCGATGTGTGCGTTGTAGTCATCTGAAACTAGACATCGGAACGGCCAGCGGTTGGCTGCAGCGCTTGGTTAGATCTCTCGCGTGATCAAGCCTCATGCCAGAGCTTGAGAATCCTGGCGTCACGCTGTCCGATCTCAATGTGAAAAACTCCACCAGCAAATCCGGGAGGGAGCGGCGCACCTTCAATGATCCACTTTCCTCGGGCGTGCTTAACGACATACGGCCGCTGCTGGCGAATGTTTTTCTCGCCGTAGATCGGAAACAAAACAGCTTCTGCTATCGCGATCGCCGTCTTTTTGTCTGACACGAGGCCATCCGGAAACTCGCGGCTGATATTCTGAGCCGTTGCAGCGGCTGTCGATATCAGAACAGCAGCAGCTGCAAGGCGACACATGTGCATAGATCTAACGAGACGGAGCTGAGCCACCGCTGGCGGGAGCGAGCGTGGCAAGCACTTGGAACGTTTTCATAAAATTAAATGTGGACATCACAGCGGCCAGCGGTTGGCTCGAGCGATTGGTTAGGTCTGTTCGCATACTCCGAGTTATGTTACGATCACTCTTTCGGGGTTCGGCGTGTACTGTGACATGCCTGTGATCTGCCAAGTCCCTCGGCGGCGCTCAACGAAAAACGTCAGTGCTCCCGCCGCATCGGCCACGCCATAATGTGGGCCGCAATGCACGAAGATCTCGTCGAACCTGTTTACGTCGATTCTAAACACTGGTAGCAGACCACGCCCTTCATGGCCGCAGCGCTGCTGCACGAGCTGAATGGCTGTCTGGATGTCCGCGCGTGAAACTGTAGGCGAGTCGCTGTAGATGGCCGGCTGTGTGGTAGCGCATGATGTCAAAGCGAGCAGAGGCACAATCAGCGATACTCGAACGCGCTGCATAGACCTAACGAGAACAAGCTCAGCCACCGCTGGCGGCGGCGAGCGTGGCAAACTCTTTGAACTGTTTCATGAAATCAAATCTACTCATCACACCGGCCAGCGGTTGGCTGGAGCGCATGGTTAGACGTATTCGCTCACTCATCTGACTGGACGGAAATATGAAACGTCTGTGATGGAAGGGCCGTCCGGCGCTGTCGATACAACGCTAGGCAGCACGCCGCGAGAAAAGAATGTTCCGATGACTCGAACCGATCGATCTCTCAGATAATCTGGATCGAGCAAATCCTTTGGCCTGTGCGGACGCAGCTGCGGATCCCAAATGCGCGGATCGATGTAGATGCTGGCATCGAGCGACCGTGACTGCTTTGCAGCGCGGGCGCTCGGCCACAGCTGACTGTCTTCCATTCCAGCGGTGTAGTAGCCAGTCACATCAACTCGCTGTTTGTCGTACTTGTCAGCGTGCGTGAGCAACTCGCGAACGCTGACTTTGCGCGGCGCGGTTGTCGCTGCGAACGTCGCAGCAGACATCAACAGCAATGCTAACGCCGCAACGCGCTTCATACGTCTAACGAGACAGAAGTGAGCGACCGCCACCGAGAGCGAGCGGTGCTCGAAGTGAAGAGGTTTTAGTCATGTAAAATGTGTGCGTATGGCGGGTGGCGGTTGGCTCGACTGATTGGTTAGATGGTTTGTGTGAGAAGTCTTCTGGTGATAAGGCCAACCGCAACACTCGCGACAGCAAGGGGAACGCATAGAATCAACTCCGCTTTAACGAGAGCATTGTCTTCCTCTGCGGTGATTTTGGCAAGCGCTTGTCGCGTGGCATCGCTGGGAGCGTAGTGAAAAGCGGCCAGGGCGTGCGAATATGCGACGGTTTCGTGGCGCGAAGGCGGAAGAGCGAGAACCGCCATGATCAGAACGATAAGGCAAATTGCCACTAATAAAAGAACGCGGATAGCTTTCACCATCTAACGAGACGGAGATAAGCCACGGCAGGGTGTCGTGGCAAACACGCTGAAGTCGTACCGCAATGGGGACGTTGGCTTCATCGATTTGTTAGATCGTTTGCGGTGATCGGCTCGGAGAACACGAGAGCCGCGAAACCGTCGTTCAACGCGTCCTGGTAGGACGCTGTGGCATGCGGATGAACTGAGTCGAGCGACGCAACGGAGACTGGGGCAGCTTCGGAAATGATGATATCAGACCAGCCACGGCTCGAGAGCTCTGCGGCTGCTTTCGCCCAATCGGGCGATCCTCCGGCCTTCTCGCGAAGAAAGATAAGCACTGCGTGCGCTTCGCCCGCGCGATATCCGAGCATGTTGGCAGGAGTCGCAGCAGCCACCGCGCGGAAAAGCGTCACGTCGAAAGCGCTCACGATCTAACGAGAATTAGACGAAAGTTCGTAATAAAAGGCGAACATTTTTTCGTCTAACATTATTCCAGTCCCAGTTTATTCCCGGATTCCACGCGATCAAGCGGGCTCCGGATGTGGAGACCGGGGCGATTCAAAACGTGTGTATAGATCATAGTGGTTGCTACGTTTTTGTGGCCGAGCAGTTCCTGGACTGTTCGAATGTCGTAACCACCTTCGAGCAGATGCGTCGCAAAGCTGTGCCGGAAAGTGTGGCAGCTTGCGGCTTTCCGAATGCTGGCGGCACGAATCGCAAATTTCACGGCGTTCTGCAGGTTCTTTTCCGAAACGTGGTGTCGAAGGGTTTCGCCGCTACGAGGATCGACCGAGAGTCTCGTTGCCGGGAACAGATACTGCCAAATCCAAGCCCGTTCCGTTTGGATATTTTCGTTTGAGAGCAAAAGGCAAGTGCACTTTGCCGCCCCCGCGGGCGAGGTCCTGTCGATGCAGTTCTTTCACCCGGTTAAGATGCGCTGCCAACGAACGTCGAACCTGTTGCGGCAGCAGAGCAACGCGTTCGACCCTTGCCATCACGAACGGTGATGCGGTTGTAGCCAAAATCGATGTCCTTGACGCGCAGCCGCAAGCATTCCATCAAACGCAGACCGCTACCGTAAAGCAGTTCCGCCATCAGACGGTAATCGCCTTTCAGGTGTGCGAGCACTGAGTGTGCCTCAGACGGAGTAAATACGACCGGGAGTTTTGCCGGTCTGGTACCGCGCTCAACCTTGTCGATAAAATCCAGTTTTCGATCGAGGACTTGTTGATAGAGGAAAAGCAGTGCAGCGAAAGCCTGATTCTGGGTGGAAGCGGCCACATGTTTTTCAACGGCGAGATGCGTAAGGAATTCGGTGATCTCGCGTTCGCTCATGTCGTTCGGGTGTCGTTTGCGATGAAAGAGATATAGCGGCGAATCCAATCGACGTACGCCTGCTCGGTGCGGATCGAGTAATGTTTCACGCGCAAATGCCACCGGACGCGGTCGAGCAGTTTTGGAGAGGAAGCGACTTCGGCTGTTGTGGGCGGCACATACGAGATCGTGTCAAAAAATTTGCGCGATAGCAAGCCGCGTATCGAATGAAAAAGTCTCTTGGGGACTCAAAAGTTCGTGATCGCGAAGGCGCGCTCGCTCGCGCAGCGTGGGAGGTGCGTGGACTGCCAAGTGAAATCATTTCTTTCTATGCCCGACCATTTCAGCCTGAACGGTGCGGCGATCGAGGCGAGTCAGATTTTTTTCCATTGCGGGTGTGAGCAATGAGATGTGCGGGATTTCGCAGAGGTGTTCGGCGATGAACCAGATTGGTTTGTGTCTGGTCATCCAGTTGAGACGATCGAATCGGGCCAGGTTCACCGGACGCGAGTATCGCCGCAGAGTGCGTTCGCCGCGCAGGTTGAAGTAGATGTTGAAATAACTCATGGCCAGCTCGCGCAGGGTGCGATACACCGGCTCGCGATAACGGCATCCGGTGAAATTGGATTTCGCTACCGCGCCCCAGTGTCCGCGCACTTTGAAAATTGCGACGACGTGATCGGTGTCCTGTTCGGCTTCCAGATCGAAGATCAATGGCGGAAACCCAAGGACGCGGAGCGCGGCTGCGGCGAAAATTCCGCCTTCGAGACACGACGCGATGCGATCGTCCATGACTTTTTTTGGCGAACGCGCGGTGTAGCTCAGATTGTAAGGGAGATCGTCGAGAAACTTCTGAACGCCCACTGGCGTTTTCAATGCGCGCAAGGTCCGCAGTTCTGCTGGCGTGAAACCGAAGTTAATCATGCGGACTGACAAAATACGGAGCGCGGAACTCTGCGAGGCCAAAAGGGCGGCCTGGAGCCCGCCGCTCCTTGTGGGCTCGCGGAGCTCGCCCCTTTATGTGCAGAGTCATCGAAGATATTAACACCATGCATAGAGGAAACATCTCAATCGCGGGTGCGTTGTAGCCACGGCGCTCTGTCGCCGTGTGTGCAGGGAAAGCAACATCAAATGAACGCCTCGACACAGCGAGGCGGCTACAGCTTGCGCATTTTTGTGTGTTCGTCCTATAAAATGCCATCAACGCGCGGTCGCCCAAGTGGACGGATTGCGCAGGGCGTCGACAACCGTCGGGCTGCCCGAGCCGCCGCACTCGAGATACATTTTGCGCCCGGAGCCGATGTCGATGAGACGGGCAAAATCACCCGATCCGCGGGCGGGCGCGGTACTCTGTGATGTGCCTTCCGGTGTTGGCTCACGTTTGAAAACTCCTTCGCCGCGAGCATTGAGATTTTCCACCAACACCTGTGTCGCCTTGCCATCCGGCCCGACGGTAAAGGTGACGCCGCTCCTGCCGAAAGCGTTTTCGCCTTCTGTCTCGTACGTGAACGTGTCGCGATCATAGTGTTTCATTGGGAAAGTTTTGTTCTTCGGCCCTTCGACGATCGCCAATCCGTCACCTTTTTCGATGATAGCGATGTCCCCAAAGAAATCGTTCGTGTACCTGCCAACGTAAGCGCTGTTTTTCAGCGCGGGCGCAAGCGTTGCCGGCGGTTTGGAATAATCGAAGCCCAGCACCGTGCCGATTGCCACCGGGTCGGAATAGACCCGCTTAAAGATCGCGAACCAATCCTGCGTCGGTTTTCCGTATAACGCGATCTCCGAAAAGATTGTCCCGAGAGCTTCCGCAATCCCCAGGGGATACGCGTTGGTGACAACGACGATGCCCAATTGCTCGGCAGGAATGAGACTAACAAAGGTTGCTGCGCCCAGATCAAACGCGCCGGAGTGATTCAGGCGCAACCGGCCCTGCTCATCATAGCCGACGTTCCACCCCAAGCCGTAGAAGCTCGGCATTCCCGTGAAAGGATTAAAGCCTGTGAGCATGTGAGGATGATGCGTCTCCGCCAGCGCTTTTTCATTGATGATCTGCTTGCCATCAAACTTTCCATTGGCGAGCTGCAACCGGATCCATTTCGCCACATCGGCGACCGAAGAACTCACTCCGCCCGTCGGTGATTGTGCGTCCGGATCGCGCTTGAATTTTTGCGCCCATTTGCCATTTACGAGCACGTGGCCCAGCGCTTTGTTCTGGCGGCCGACAAAATCCGCGTAACGCGAACTGGTCGAATTCATACCGAGCGGTTTGTATAATTTCTGCTCGGCTACCGGTTCCCATTCCAACCCGTACGCTTTCGCCGCAGCGATACCGCCTTCGGTCATGCCAAAATTTGTGTACGCGTATGCCGAACGAAAACTGCTCTTGGGACGTTGGTAGCGCAGACGATGCAAAATTTCCGCGCGCGTAAATCCCAAATCCTCCAGCAGGTCGCCAGCGTGCGCGGGCAAGCCGCTGCGATGCGCGTACATATCACGGATCGTGATCTCGTGCGTCACCCACGGATCGAACATCGCGAACGCGGGATCGAGAAGACTGAGTTTGGAGTCCCAGGTGATTTTGCCTTCGCCGACTAACTCGGCAACGACTGTCGAGCCAATCGGTTTCGAAAGCGATGCCAGCTGAAACACTGTGTCCGCGTCTACTGGCGCCTTAGAGTTCACATCGCGCACGCCGAATCCTTTTGCGTACACAACCTTGTCTTGAAACACGACTGCGATTGCCAGCCCAGGCACTGCGTTTTTTTGAATTTGCTCTTGCGCGAGTTTTTCGAGTTCCTCAATGGCGTGGGTTACTTGCTCGGAAGTGATGTGAGATTTTTGCTGCGCGCTTACGCAAAACGGGGCTGCCAGCAGCAGCAATAATCTTGAAACCAGAACGATCGAACGAATGAGCGGCAATTGATTTTCCTTTTGCGTTGTGAAGCGCAACGTTGCTCAAGAAGCGCCAAACGCCAAGTGCCGGGATCCTATGGCCACAGTGTGCGCTTTCCTCAACGCATCGCCTTCAGCGCGGCAAAAGATTCTACGCTGAGGACAGCGGACACTACACCAAGCTGATAACAACCCTGAGCGTAAATTGGAGCACTGATCAACGGTGTGCGTCAGGTTATAAACGACAAACCCCGAGGGAATGTGTACCATGCGCTCCAATGAAATTTGCCCGAACTTGCATCGCTCTCGCCGCAGTTATCGCGCCTTTTATTTTCTCAGGACAAGCGACGCCCCAGCCTCAGCAATCAGAACTTGATTCGGCCGATCGCCTGTTTAAGGCCGGGAAGTTTGCCGAAGCTGGCAAAATTTACTCGCGAATGGCAGCTCAGGACCCCAAAGACTATTCGGCAACTCTCCAGTTGGGTCGCATTGCATTGCTTTCCAACCGGCTTGATGACGCGCAGAAATGGTTCGAAAAGGCCATAGCCATAAAGCCGGATGATGCCGATCCAAAGATCATGCTTGCCGAGGCGTTTTATCGTCGCGACAATTTCCAAAAGGCAGCGGCTGCGCTGAACGGCGTCGATGTCAGCGGTAACAAGCTGGTTAGGGAGCAGTATCCTACACTGAACGTTGCGATGTTGGAGAGTTTCAAGGGGCAGACGATCTATCAAGTGCAAGGCAACGGGACAAGTACGCATGTGAAGTTCTTAAAAAGCGATCCGTTGCCACTGCTTAACGTGCGCGTAAATGGCGGCAAGGAAGTCACTTTCTTTATCGATACCGGTGGTTCGGAGGTCGCTCTCGACACCGAGTTTGCCACGGAGCTTGGCGTGCCGCAGTTTGGCGCGGTGCAAGGCACCTTTTCCGGAGGGCAGCATGCCGAGGTCAAGCTTGGGCGGATTGATTCACTCACTCTCGGCGATTGGACGATCAAAAACGTACCGACAGCGATGCTTCCCCTGCGCCAACTCTCGGAAGGCTTTGGCGTAAAACAAATCGACGGAATCATCGGGACGACTTTGTTCTATCATTTCCTGACCACGATGGATTATCCGCACGGCGAGCTTGTGCTGCGCCGAAAGACCGCCGAAAGCCTGGAGCAGTTTAAAAAATCACCTGGTAAGAGAGTCGCAGTTCCTATCTGGATGGCGAGCGACCATTTCATGGTGGGCTGGGGTCGCGTGGAGACGCTCCCGCCTACGCTTCTCTTCGTTGATACAGGATTGACGGGCGCGGGAGTGAAACTGGCGGAATCAGTTATTAAGGAAGCCGGGATCAAGCTCGAGGAAAACAAAGCTACTGAATAGGGCGCGCACTCCCGTGCGCGCCGTTTCGTGAACCTAATCGGCGTGCCGCTAATTGGCAGACCCAAACTGGCGCGCACGGGAGTGACGCGCCCTGCCTTTTTTGCAGCGGTATCGAAATCACGAACGACGGCGTGCAGAGGACTGCCCGCCCTACCAATGCGGCGGCGGCCGGTCATTCGGCCGATAAACCCACACCCAATCCTCCGCGCGCTCGCACAATCCTTTGCGAACAGGATTCATCAGAATGTAGCTGGTTTTCTCTTCCAGTGCGTGATGATCGCGGAAGCGGTGATCGAAAAAGTCGCGTTGCCAATCTACGCCATGATTTCCAGCGACGAACTTCTTCCAGTTCTTGACTGTCGTTTCCATTCCTGGTTCGCGAGGGAACGCAATGATGGCATGCAGATGGTCGGGCATAAGCAGGCATAGGCGGCAATGCCAGACAAACCTCTCGTGGTTGAATTTCATAGCAGCGAGCACGGCACCGCCAGTGTCTGCACGGCACAATTGGTTTTTCCCTGGCGGCACACAGTTCATGGTGACGAAAAACCAACTGCCGTCGTCCGCCCATTGCGGAATTGTGTGAGGCAGTTTTTTGCGAATGGGCAAATCCACGCGCCGAGCGTAGCGATTCCCCCGCGCGGAGCCAAACGCAAAAGGTAGGGCGGGCAGTCCTCTGCCCGCCGACGGCGCTCAACGGGGTGATCGCCCTACCAATGCGCCCTGCCGTGCGGCGCGTTTGATTTCCTCCAGCGAGCCCGGGTTTTCCAACGCAGAGGTTATCGCCGAGTTTTTCGCCGGGATAAGCGGCTCGAACGACGCGCCGCATGACTTTGGCCTTTCGCGTTTTGGGAATATCGCCGACGAACAAAACTTCCTCGGGAGCGAGCGCTTTGCCAAGTTGGACGGCGAACGCGTTTTCTAAATTGTGAGCGTTTCGAACGGCGTTATGCTGCGCGCGACGATGGCTTCTTTGCAAGCAGACGCCGGCGAAAGTGCGCGCACTCGAATTGCGTGGCGTCTCCTGCCGTTTCTTTTTCTTCTCTACGTCGCCAATTATCTCGATCGAACCAACATCGCCTACGCGACGCTAGGGATGAAAGGCGATCTCGGTCTGACCGATTCGGTCTTTGGCACGGCGAGCGGAATTTTCTTTATCGGTTATTTTGCGCTGCAAATTCCTGGCGCGCTATTGGTCGAGCACTGGAGCGCGAGGCTGCTACTCGCGATCACATTGATTACGTGGGGCGCATTAACAACTCTGACCGGTTTCGTCCACACTCCGCTGCAGCTTTACGGTGCGCGTTTCTTGCTCGGCGCGGCCGAGGCGGGGTTCTTTCCCGGAGTCATTGTTTATCTTTCTCATTGGTTCATTTATCAGGATCGAGCCAAGGCCGTGGCGCGGTTTATGTCCGCCATTCCGATTGGCTTTATCGTCGGGGGGCCGATTGCTGGCGCAATCCTGGGTGTCCACTGGCTTGGCCTTTCCGGTTGGCGGTGGCTTTTCCTGTTGGAAGGCATTCCCGCGGTGTTGCTCGGAACGGCGACGCTGTTCGTGCTGCCCGACCGGCCTAACGAAGTGCAATGGTTGCAGCCTAACGAACGCGATTGGTTAACTTCTCGCCTTGCCGAAGAGCGACGCGGCAAATCACATCTCCAGCACGTTACAATCTGGCAGGCGCTCCGGCACCCAGCGGTGTTGATGCTGACCGCAGGACTGTTCTTTACCTATACCGGGGGATACGCTTTTTGGTTTTGGATGCCGACCATGCTTCAGCGGCTCACCGGCTGGACTGATGTTCAGCGCATTGGCTGGATCGGCGCAATCCCGTTTACCGCGGGACTCATCGGAATGCTGCTGTTGGGTTGGAACTCCGATCGCACCGGTGAACGCCGCTGGCATTTCGCCATTCCACAGTTGACCGGGGCGCTGGCTCTCATCGCCTGGTTCTTCCTCCCCTCTTCGAACACATTACTGGTGGTGATATTTTCGTTGGTCGTCTTCGGGACGATCGCTTATTTGCCATCATTCTGGGCGCTGCCCTCCGCATTCCTCACCAGTTCGGCAGCTGCAGCGGCTGTTGGGTTCATCAATTGCACGGCAAGCATCGGCGGCTTTTTCGGTCCCAAGATCATCGGCGAATTAAGCCAGCGCTCCGGTGGCTCGTTCCGCGGCGGATTTGTTTTCATGATCGCGTGCTGGATCATCGCATCACTGCTGGTGGTGCTCTGCCCGAGGGAAAATGTAGGAGGGGCCTCAGTGCCCCGATCTGATGAAGGATGATGACAAAAGGTCGCTGCACAGAAGCAGCTTCTACATTGTCACACCCCAAATTCGAAAGATCGCCACGGAGGGGATCCCACAAGGGCGTGAGCTTTGAGCACGCCGTAGCTGGTGGTCAAACTGCGCCGTCGAGTGGAATCGCGGCTTTGAGCTGTTCGATGGGCAGGTCCTTTTCGCCGGCCCAGGCCGCGATCACCGCAAACCGGCCCGTGGCAATTACGGCTTGCCGCCGGCTTTGGGCATGACCCCGATCTTTTGCGCGAAGGCGATGAAGCGCGGGTCGTCCCTGTAGGCGAGCAGGAAAGGATCCGTCAGCAGCTGATTCACACCCGCGTCGTGCGTCGTCCAGGCGTGCTTCAACCACTCGAACATTTTGTCCGGCTCCTTGCGCAGGGCATAGATCGAGGCGATTTGGCTGCCGGCGTCGTCGGCGTCTTCGTCGATCAATTTTTTGAGGGCGGCGTCGGCCTCGGCGCGAGCGCCGTTGGCAAAGTGTGCCAGCGCCAGTGCATAAGTGCGATAGACCGGGTCGGTTTCCTGCTTCGCTAACTCCACCGCGGCGCCGGGTTTGCCGCGCAAAATCTGAATTATCGCTAGCTGGCAGTAGTTCCGGGCGCCCTGCGGCTGTAACTCGATCGCCTTGCGCAGCGCCGCCTCGGCCTCGTCGTAGCGTCCGAGCGGGATGAGATCGCACGCGAGGTTGAGGCGAAAACTGGCGCGCAACGGATCAACAGTAATCGCTCGGTGGTCGAGCGCGACCGCTTCGTCGAGCCGGCCAAGTGCGGACACTAGCGTAGCCAGATTGCCCACCACCCCCGCATTCTGCCGCCCAAGCTCGACGGCGCGACGAAATTCCGCTTCCGCGGCGATGAGATTGAAATCGAGATTCTCCAGGACCAGGCCTTGTGCTGAATGCGCCTCGGGAAGATTTCGATCGAGATCGAGCGCGCTTCGTGCCGAGGCGCGGGCTTTCGCAATCGCCTCTTCTCTTTCTTGCACAGGAAGACCGCCGTAAATAGTGACGAGATTGATGGCCGCGATCGACAGCCCTGCGTGAGCGAGCGCGTAACGCGGGTCGAGCCGAATCGCCTCCTGGTAGTAACCGATCGCTTTGCGCGTATCGTCGGCGGTGCGGCGATTGGAGTAAAAATTCCCCTGCAAGAGCGCGTTGTAGGCCTCGACATTTTGATTCGACGGTGTGGCGGCGGTAGCCAACTGCGCGGTCTGCCCGTTGTTCCCGAGCAGGGCAACTTTCAGCTGCTTCGCCACAGCACCGGCAATCTCCGATTGCACCGCGAAGATGTCCTTCAGGTCCCGGTCGTAGGTTTCCGACCAGACATTGGCGCCATCGCCTGATTTGATCAGCGCCACCGCGATGCGGACCCGGTCGGCCGACTTATGCACGCTGCCGTCGAGCAGATAATAGACGCCGAGCTTTTGGCCGATCGTCTTGCTGTCGTCCTTCGTGCCTTTGAACTGAAAGGACGAAGCGCGTCCGATGACCTTCAGGTCCTGCAAACGTGAAAGCGAGGAAATGAATTCTTCCGACATTCCGTCGGAGAAATATTCGTTAGCCGGGTCCCCGGTGGAATTGACCATCGGCAACACCGCGATCGATTTTTCGAGAATCGGCGGGCCCTTCGTCGCTGCTCGGTGCGTACCAAAATAATATGCTGCTCCACCCACGAGAAGAGCGGCGAGAGCAAGAGCGGCGATCCACGCGAGAGAGTTGCGTCGCACCGCCTTTGGTCTGGCCTGCTGGAATTTCTGTGGGATCGCGGCGTTGCCCAGTGGTTCAGCATAGAGGTTGACCAGATGGAGCCGGACGCCGTGCTTGACCTCGCAATCACCCAGGTCGCGCAGACGCGGCACCCATTGCCGGTATTGAATCAGATCATCGGCCACGTGCTGCGAAAGAAGGATGTGCCCGGCGTCGCCGCAATCCATCACCCGTTGCGCCATGTTGATGCCGGCCCCGGCGATGTTGGTCCGCCCGCTCACATCGGTCACTTCGCTCACCCCTCCGCTGTGAATGCCCATCCGGACCGGACGTTCCGGATGCTTTTGCAGCGCTTCCGCGATCTCCAGCGCGCATCGGGCCGGTTCCTCCACGCTGCGGTGGAAAACCAGCGCCACTCCGTCACCCGTCGGCAGCCTAACGAGTTGCTCGTCCGTCGCCTCCCGCACCGGCGCGGTCGCGAGCACAATGTCCGTCAGCTGTTTGAGCCGCTCTTTCTGCTCTTCTATTAAGAGCTTGGAGTAACCGACAATGTCGATGAACAGGACATGCCCGATTTCCAGATGAAGATTGTCGTCGCCCATTTCTTTTCGTACTCCGATCAATCCGTTTGAAAAGATTTCAGCGGTAAACTTCTTTCCGATGCCGAATGCGATAAACTCGCACAACCCTTGAATCGGCAATCTCGTAAATCACTCGATAGTCGCCGACGCGAATTCGCCAATCGTGCTTTGTTCCAGCGAGTTTACGGCTGCCAATCGGACGCGGATTATTTACGAGACTTCGCAATACATTAGCGACGCGGGATCGCACATCGAGCGGGAGTTTTCGCAGATCCTTCTCAGCTGAACGCTCGACGACGACGCGATACATTGCCTAGCACGTTGGCAAATCGGCAAGGACCTCCTCTAACGGACGGAAATGAAGCTTTTTGCGACGCGCACGTTTGAGCCATGCGACATCCTCGGCATCCTCGAGACGTTCGATCATCTCCTGATATTTTTTTATCGGCAGAATCACCGACACGGGTTTGCCGTTTTTCGTGACGATCTCGGGCTCAGCTTTCGCGGCTTTCATTTCGATGTCGATCTTGGAATTTGTATCACAGAAAGTTCGTTTCAGCGAGTCGCTCCGTTCTACTGCGCTCCCCAGGAGCTTTGCGGAAGCGATCCACTCTGCTGTTGAGCGTTGGACCACGCAACGGACCAAGGCGCCCACGCACCAAGCTGTTTACCGCGTGAGCGGCGTAGCCGCTTTTACGCGGTCACGGCTTCGCGCCGGCTTTGGGCATCACCGCGATTTTTTGCGCGAAGGCGATGAAGCGCGGGTCGTCCTTGTAGGCGCGCAGGAAAGGGTCACTCAGCAGCTCATTCACACCCGCGTCGTGCGTCGTCCAGGCGTGCTCCAGCCACTCGAACATCTTGTCCGGCTCCTTGCGCAGGGCATAGACTTGGGCGATCTGGCTGCCGGCGTCGTCGGCGTCTTCGTCGATCATTTTTTTCAGGGCGGCATCGGCCTCGGCGCGAGCGCCGTTGGCAAAGTGTGCCACCGCCAGTGCATAAGTGCGCCAGAACGGATCGGTTTCCTGCTTCGCTAACTCCACCGCGGCGCCGGGTTTGCCGCGCAAAATCTGAATCACCGCCAACTGGGAGTAACTCTTGGGGGCTTGAGGCTGCAACGCGATCCCCTTGCGCAGCGCCGCCTCGGCCTCGTCGTAGCGCCCAAGCGGGGTGAGATACACCGCAAGGCTGAAGTGAAAATTGGCGTGCAACGGATCGAGCGCAATCGCTTGCTGCGCGAGCGCGACCGCTTCGTCGAGTCGGCCAAGGTCGGCTGCTAGCAAAGCCAGACTGTACACCGCCGACCCATTCAGCGGCGCAAGCTCGACGGCGCGGCGTTTTTCCGCTTCTGCGGCGACGAGATTGAAATCGAGATGCTCCAGGACCGCGCCTTGGGCTGAATGCGCCTCGGGAAGATTTGGATCCAGTTCGAGCGCGCTTCGTGCCGAGGCGCGGGCTGTCGCAATGGCCTCTTCTTTTTCTTGCACCGGAATACCGGAGTAATTAATGGCGAGATTGTGGGCCGCGATCGACAGCTTTGCATGAGCGAGCGCGTAACGCGGGTCGAGCCGGATCGCATCCTTGTAGTAACCGATCGCTTTGTGCGTATCGTCGGCGGTGCGGCGATTGAGGTAAAAATTTCCCTGTAACAGCGCGTTGTAGGCCTCGACATTTTGATTCGAAGGTGTGGCGGCGGTGGCCAACGGCGCGGTCTGCCCGTTATGCCCGAGCAACGCAACCTTCAACTGCTTCGCCACTGCGCCGGCAATCTCCGATTGCACCGCGAAGATGTCCTTCAGTTCCCGGTCGTACGTTTCCGACCAGACATTGGCGCCGTCGCCCGCTTTGACCAGCGCCACCGCGATGCGCACCCGGTCGGCCGACTTACGCACGCTGCCTTCGAGCAGATAATAAACGCCGAGTTTTTCGCCGATCGTCTTGCTGTCGTCCTTCGTGCCTTTGAACTGAAAAGACGAGGTGCGCCCGATGACCTTGAGCTCCTGCAAACGGGAGAGGGAAGAGATAAATTCTTCCGACATCCCGTCGGAGAAATACTCGTTAGCCGCGTCCCCGGTCGAATTGACCATCGGCAGCACCGCGATTGATTTTTCAGGGATCGGCGCGCCTCTCCGGGCAGTGAAATAATAAATCGCTCCAGCCGCGAGCAGAGCGGCAAGCACGAGAGCGGCGATCCAGCCGACACCGATGCGTCGCACCGGCTCTGGTCTGCCCTGCTGAAATTTCTGCGGGATCGCAGCGTTGCCCAGTGGTTCAGCATAGAGATTGACCAGATGGAGCCGGACGCCGTGCTTGACTCGCAATCGCCCAGATCGCGCAGACGCGGCGCCCATTGCCGGTATTGAATCAGATCATCGGCCACGTGCTGCGAAAGAAGGATGTGCCCGGCGTCGCCGCAATCCATCACTCGTTGCGCCATGTTGATGCCGGCCCCGGCGATGTTGGTGCGCCCGCTTACATCGGTCACCTCGCTCACCCCTCCGCTGTGAATGCCCATCCGCACCGGAAGTTCCGGATGCTTTTGCAGTGCTTCCGCAATCTCCAGCGCGCACCGGGCCGGTTCCTCCACGCTGCGATGGAAAACCAGCGCCACTCCGTCGCCCGTCGGCAGCCTGACCAGTTGTTCGTCCGTTGTCTCCCGCACCGGCGCGGTGCCAAGGACGATCTCCGTCAGCTGATTCAGCCGCTCCTTCTGTTCTTCTATTAAGAGCCTGGAGTAACCGACAATGTCGATGAACAGGACGTGCCCGATTTCCAAGTGGATATTGTCCTTAGATTCGGGTGGCACTCTTTTCTCTCTATCGCACGCGGAAGCCGGTTGCGACCTTTTTCCGGCGCGAACGCATTGCCTGTGATGGCAATGCGGGCCTGCTAGAACGAGAGTGGATTTTCGACAGCCAAAGTTCTTTGAGGATTCGTTCTTGAAGTCGCAGTTAGAGGCTCCGATCGGTTGGTCAGCTCTTCAATGCGACTTCGAATGGCGCGCCGGTCTTGGTGCGGATGTCGTCCACCGTAACCGTAACGCCGGGATGCAATTCAGTAAGAATGAGGCCGCCCCCCCGTTTCACTTCAAACACGCAGAGATCGGTAATGATAAGGTTGACGACTCCGAGACCCGTGATGGGGAGCGTGCATTTTTTCAAAATCTTTGGCTTGCTATCTTTGGATGTGTGCTCCATCACCGCGACGACTCGTTTCACGCCGGCGACCAGATCCATCGCGCCTCCGGGCCCCTTGATCATTTTGCCCGGAATCATCCAGTTTGCGATGTCGCCGCTGTCGGTGACTTCGAATGCGCCAAGAATGGCGAGATCGATATGTCCGCCGCGAATCTGGCCGAATGAGTCGGCACTCGAGAAGAACGCCGAGCCGGGCATCGTGGTGATCGTTTGTTTGCCGGCGTTGATGAGATCGGCGTCGACTTCTTGTTCGGTCGGAAACGGCCCGATGCCGAGCAGGCCGTTCTCGGATTGCAACGTGACGTTCATTCCTTTGGGAATGTAATTGGCCACCAGCGTCGGAATGCCGATGCCGAGATTGACGTAGTAACCGTCGCGCAATTCCTGGGCGGCGCGCTTCGCCATCAACTCCCGAACCGGGTTTTCTTTCTTTGCGGCTGCTGCGCCCTGCACGGTGCGGAACTCAATCCGTTTTTCGTACTTTTCTCCCTGGATGATGCGGTCGACGAAAATGCCCGGCGTGTGGATCTGGTCGGGATCAAGCTCGCCAATCTCGACGAGTTGCTCCACCTCGGCGACGCAGACTTTGCCGCAGCTGGCGATCATTGGATTAAAGTTCCGTGAGGTTTTCCGGAAAATGAGGTTGCCGGACTTGTCTCCCTTCCATGCTTTCACTAGCGAAAGCTCGGACGTGATGCCGGGTTCGAGCACGTATTCCTTGCCGTCGAAAACTTTGGTTTCCTTGCCTTCAGTCAGTTTGGTGCCGAAGCCCGTTCGAGTGTAGAACCCCGGGATTCCAGCGCCGCCCGCGCGCAATCTCTCCGCTAGTGTTCCCTGTGGGATAAGTTCCAATTCCAGTTCACCCGATAGCACCTGGCGCTCGAACTCCTTGTTCTCTCCGACATACGAGGCCATGACCTTCTTCACCTGACGCGTGGTGAGAAGAACCCCCATGCCGAAATCATCCACGCCGGCATTATTGCCAACGATGGTGAGACCCTTTACGCCGCTGTCGTGCAATGCGGCGATCAGGTTTTCGGGGATGCCGCACAGCCCGAACCCTCCAGCAGCAATCGTCATGTTGTCGTGAAGCAGGCCCTCAAGGGCTGCCTTGGCGTTAGGAAAAACTTTAGTCATGTCAGGAAAATTTAACCACGATTACCCGATTAAACATGGACAAATTCGCCTGCCTTCGCCGAGGCTACGGCGGGCAGGCCGCCGAATTGAAACTCGCTCACGCAGTGATTCTGCGCGTTCTTTGATTATAGGGCAACCGCACTTGTCGCGCCGTTAGTGGAGCGAAGGCGGATCGGTTTGCTGAATTGGACCGGCAGGCGGAGCGCCTGCCATACAATGCCTTCACAATCAACCGCGGTGATCCCAACGTTGGCAACCTGCCGAGACATACGCCAGTATGATTTGCCCGTTCATGATGAATGGGCGTCTTTTATTTGAGCGATGCGAATCTGGACCATCGGGCACTCGACGCGGACTATCGATGAATTCATTTCGTTGCTCAAGGAAAACGAGATCAAATTGCTGGCCGACGTGCGCACGTGGCCGGTGTCGAAGCGTTATCCGCAGTTCAACAAGGAAGCGTTGGCGGAATCGCTGAATGCGCACGCGATTCGCTACGAACATTTTCCGGAGTTGGGCGGAAGGCGAAAGCCGAATCCTGATTCGCGCAACATGGCGTGGCGCAACGCGTCATTTCGCGGCTACGCCGATTACATGGAGACGGAGACCTTTCGGAAAGGCGTGGAGCGCCTGCTCGATCTTGCAAGAGGTACCCAAGGAGCGACGGCTTGGGCAGCCGTCGAATCACAAGGTGACGATTGGGAAATCGTCACTCCCTTGCGCGTCGCGATCATGTGCGCGGAAGCGGTTTGGTGGAGGTGTCATCGATCGCTAATCGCGGATTACTTGAAATCGCGCGGGATGGAAGTGATGCACATTCTCGGCGCAAACAAAGTCGAGCCACATCCATACACATCCCCGGCACGGATTGTGAACGGGAAATTGCGCTACGAAAAATGAATGTAGCGCGAGCGTCCTCGCTTGCGAGGTTCTGGATCCAAGAAGCAAGCGAGACGCATGCGCTACTCTAGCGCGGATCAGTCACGCGCCCGAGGAACAAACAGACGCCGCTGGGGACATGCTGAATCGCGTAAACAAACGGCCGATCGACTTTCACCTCGATCGGCGGCGGTTTTGGCCGCGCAAGGCCGGTTGCCATCATCATGACCACAGCCGTCGCGGCAGCCGCTTCGGTCCCTTTTTCATCCACGTCGATGAAGGTCTTGTGAAAGATGTTCGAGATGTAGAGATAATCATTCGGCTTGCGCGGCGCGATCTTGTCGAAGTTTGCGCTGCCTTGCGGAATATCGAACGCGGTTTTCATTCCCAGCGCCTGAAATGTTTCCGCGAGCGCAATCGTCGGCGGTTCGAGTTTGAACTTGGGCAGGCGCAGATCGACATCGCGCGCTTCGAGCTTTGCGCACTCCGCCAAAACATCCGTCGTCAGCTTCGACTCGAGTCCGCGCAATCCCTTTATGTCGTCGGGAAGAAGAACCACGAACTGCAGGTCGTCGCCGACGTAGGGGAGGCTCACGACAGTGAATCCCTGGTGCCTTGCGTAACCGAAATGCTGACTTCTTTTTCGCATCATCGGAACGTCTACAGGGCCGCCGCCACGAACGAAGAATGGTTCCGGCTGCGTTGTCTTGTCGGAAAAGGCATCCGCCCACGGCGCCTTCAAATAGAGCGCATTCGCCAAAACGAGGCGCGTTAATTTGTTCAGTGCATTTGCGGGAATCAGATCGCGAATCTTATCGTGCGTTTGGTCCGCGACCCATTTATTGATGCGCTGCGTGGCTGCTGCGGGATTCACAGCGAAATCGAGCGGCTCAAATGCCGCACCGTAATTTTGTTTCACCAGCGACAGAAAAGCCTGGCGAAAGTCGTAGCCCTTTTGTGCAAAAAGCCGGTTGGCGATGTTCAAGGTAATCGGCTCGCTTGGGCCATCGGATTCTTTTGATTGTTTGACGAGTTCAGCTGTTTTCGCGCTCATCTGTTCGAGCGAGCGTTGAAGCGCGGAGAATGACGCGGCTACGCCAGCGTCGTTTGGAAAATGCAGAACACGCGCCATCTCGGTGCGCGTTTCGCCGTCAGCCCCGGCAAACGTCATGGCCAGCGCGCTGTCGATCGAGTAGGGCGAGATGCAAAGATTCTCGTCGCCTGCGGCGAGTTGCCGGTGAAGATCGATGCCAAGCTCGTTCGTGGCTTTTGCGGCCAAATCATAACTCGTCGCCCCGTGCGCCATCGTAACGATTAACGCTCCGAACACGTACGAGATCAAAAAACGTTTCATGCGGATGATGAAACACTGAATCTGCGAAGGATGCGACGACTTTTGGAGTGCGGCGATCCCGCGATGGTGGGACCGCTTTTCAAGCGCGGACATGTCCGCGCATGTAATTCAGGCATCTTGCCTGACGCGTCCTCCAGGCTTCCCAGCCTGCTGCCCCCTGCGGGCAAGATGCCCGCTCGACATGACAGCCATGATGGCTGTGTTACGTCTTGAGAGGGGAGAGGTGAATAGAGCTACACCGTTGCAGTCGACGGTCACCACTGATTTAGTGCGTTGGCAAAATCCATGGCCGCACAGCGAAAACCGAACCTGATTCTTTTTCTGCCGGACCAACAACGCGCGGACACGCTCGCTTGCTATGGCGGCCTGAAGGTTCATGCGCCTAATCTGAACAAGCTTGCCGCGGAGTCCGTGGTTTTTGAACGGACTTACGTGACCCATCCGGTATGCACGCCTTCGCGCTCATCACTGATGACAGGCACATGGCCGCACACCAACGGGTGTACGCACAACAGCATGCCGCTCGACTCGCGCTTTCGAGTTTTCCCGGAGATGATGGACGACAAGGATTATCGCACCGCCTACATCGGCAAGTGGCACCTTGGCGAGGATGGACCGGCCAGCCGCGGGTTTCAGCAATGGATTTCTACTGATGACCACGGCGATTATATAAAGTTCCTAATCTCAGAGGGCGTTACGCCGGACAAATCGAACGACCGATTCTCGGAAGTCGGCATCAGTAATCTGCCAATCGAGTTGTCGCGCCCAAAATTTCTCGAGAAGCACGCGTGCGATTTTATCGAAAGACATCAACGCGATCCTTTCATTCTGGTCGTTGCCTTTGTGGAACCGCACTCGCCCTACAATGGTCCACTCAACGATGAGCATCCGCTCGACGAAATAGAACTCGATCTGACCACCACCCTTCCCGAGAGCGAAGATCTTCCTCTGCGGTATCGTTTGATGCGCGAATGGCAGCAGGCTGAAGCCATGTTGGACCGGCAGCGGTTGCCCATTCAACTGTTCTTCGGAATCAGCTCTGACGAATACCGCAGTATCAAACAACGTTATCTCGGTTTGGTCACTTTGGTTGATCAAAGCATCGGCGCCATTCTCGCTTGTTTGGAACGATTCGGTTTGACTGACAACACGATAGTTGTTCATACGAGCGATCATGGCGACAGCCTGGGTGCGCATCATCTCTTCGGGAAAGAAACGATGTTCGAAGAAGCCGCGCGCGTTCCGTGGCTAATTCGGTTGCCGGCCCAAAGGCAAAACAAAATAATTTCACATCCAGTGAGTCACATCGATTTCGTGCCAACGCTGCTTGATCTTCTTGGCCAGCCAAGTCATTCGCAATGTGCGGGCAAAAGTCTGCTATCGCTGATCAATGACGAGACCACGCCGCCACAAAACGTCTTTGTCGAGTGGGCTCCGAACCGGACGAAAGTGAAAAAGGGAAGCAAGCTCGCTCGACGATGCGTAATCAAACGGGCGGTGGAAGAATCCACTCGCATCTTGGTTTCTCCGGATGGCTGGAAACTTTCCCTGCGCGATAAGGACTCGAATGAATTGTATAATCTAAAGGACGATCCGTGCGAGACGCGCAACCTTTATTCCAACCCGCAATTCGCCTTAGTGACTTCCCAGTTCGCTGGCGAAATCCACCGCTGGCAGGAATCCACAAACGACAAACTCAGACTATAACCACGGCGCTCTGTCGCCCTGTCGATCAAACAAATGGCGCCCCGCTGCGATCGCCGCAGCGCAGGTTTCCAAACCCACCTCGGGCGCCGCTTCACGCCCGGCCGATTTAGAGAATCGACTATAAGGCAGGTTTGGAAACCTACGCTGTCCAAACCGCGTCGAAGGTTCGCCGTAACTTCGCAACCTCCGAGCGGATTTCCTTGTCCCAGCAGGAGCGCTTTCCCAGGCGCCCCTGCAGCCCTTGGTCTTTCTCGTTTCATTATTTTGCGCCTTGCTGCATGTCGATCACGCAAGCTCAAGGCTTAATCCACATTGTGGCTGAGCTAGGTTGGCCTATTGCATATCCTGCGCCAGGCTCCAGGGTGATCACCACGCTGTACGCTTGGCGGAAGGATGGTCCCCTCGGATCAGGCAACGTTTGGATATGGATTACGCCATAGCCGGATTGTCCGATGTAGGCCGGCGAGACAAGCGCAACGTAATCAACTCCCGGGATAGCGGTGCCGCTGACGGAGAAGTTCACGTACATTCCACCGAGCATGACTGCAGGCTTCATGTCCAGTACGAAGGAACCGGTCTTTCCCCGGATGACATTATCGGTGCTATGAATTGTGATCACCGAGAGTTGCTCACCACAGCCCCCCTGGGGACAGGGCGTCGCCTGTGTGACTGGCGCAAGCGCAAACGCAAGCGCAAACGCTATGGCTGTGAATACCGTGTTTCGATTTTTCATTTTGTTTATTTTCCTTTCATTGTTTTGGCCTTCCGTGATCTCTCGTTTTTGAGAACTCATTTCTGGCCTTTCACTGAGGTAATGCGTAAAACCCGACTCGAGGTTACGTAGAAAGTTGTAGCGGCCGCCGTACTGTAGAGGCATGGCCGTAGCAGCTACGAAAGACGAGTTCTCCAAAGTGAAGGCGATACGCCTGTGGCTTCGCGGCTCTTTTCGTATCCAGAGTTCGAATCCGTCGCGGCCGATTTCCCTCGCAGTTGGTCGCGGCATGATTCGAGACGCACGAGCAGGCAGGCGAGTTCAAACAGCCGTGAGCATAACGCGCGTGAAACAAAAAGCCGCCAAGCGGTGACGCGTGACGGCTGATTGCGAGCGAGGTTTACTTGCGTAGTCGATAAGTCAATAAGTCGTTTAATGTTTACGGGTTTGCGCCGCCCATGAACACGGCCGTCGCACCCGTGTCATTGTTGATTACCTCCAGGCTTCGGTGAAGGCTTTCGCTCGGGATGCAAGGGTTGATAATATCCACTTCGGCTCGCACCTGCGCTCGGATCAGGGTGGGGGCTCACCGGGCAATTTGGGTCGGCTGAAATCGACCGACACAATCTTGCCCAATGGCAGAGTAGCCGAGGATTGCGCGAGCGAATTGCCGCTGGCGTCGATAAAGCGCCAGCTAATGAGCATACCATTTGGTATCAGTTCGGTTACTTCATATAGCTTTTTCATACTGCTTGTTTTCCTTTCTTGTCTTGGCCTTCCGTGATTTCCCGTCATTTGAGAACGCATTTCCGGCCATACACTGAGTTAGTGCGTAAAATCCGGCGCGAGGTTACGCGGAAATTTTAGAGCAACCGCGGATTACACCGATGTCACGGATGTGGCTGATCACCGAAGACGTTCAAGCGCCAAGGCACCGGCCTAGGTCCGTCATAAGTCTTCTCTTGGATTCTCCCGTTGCGTTTCGCTGTGTTCTCGCCATGTCGCGATGGCGCACACTGCTGCGCGCCCGAGCCACGGCAGAAGAAGCAGAAACGTTATGATTATCGTCGCGCTGTCTTGATCTTTCATAGCTTTCGATCTCGGTTTATGCGTTCATGTGGGTAATGCGTAAAATCCGGCGCGAGGTTACGCGGAAACTGACTTCGTAAGGTTAAATGGTTAAACGGTTGAAGCCTTGAATCGCGAAACGTGCCTTCGCCGCTACGGCGGGCAGATCGCGAATGTCACGGATGGATTTTTTGTGCGGGCGTCTGACACCGAAGCCCTACAATTGAACGCTCGGTTGCCCACGCTCGATCCGGCAACCGCGGGACGCTCTACGTTTCTGCATCCGTGTGATCGGTGGTGAATTTTATTTCGGGGCTAACGAGGCGACGATTTGCTCGAAGCGCGGATGGCCGCGCAACGGGTCCCAAAAGGGATCCAGTTTCAATTGGCCATAGCTGATGGCGCCGGGCGGACCGACAGCGGTGGCCAGTTGTTCGCACGCGAGATCTTTCTCTCCGACCCAGGCAGCGATAATCGCCAGGTATTTGAGCATTGCCGGACCTCTGATTGCGTCTTTTTCGGCGGGCAGAAGCTCAAGCGCGCGCCGGCCTTCGCGCAGCGCTTCCTCTTTGCGACCAAGGGCGGCATCGATGAGACCGAGCACGCACCTCGGTGGTCCGAAATTGGGTTCGGCTCGGACGATTTTTTCCTGCTCAGCGCGCGCCTCAGTGAAAGCCAATTTCGCTCTGGTGTCATCGTTCTCCATCCGGGCGATCAAACCTTCCACAAACGAGCGATTGGCAAAAACATCGTTTCCAAGGTTGATGGGGTTTTCGCCGGCTGCGAGCAGGGCATCTTTTGCAGCAGCGGCGTCGCGTTCGGCCAAAGCGCAACGGAGCCACCACTCCGCGATGCTCGGCACCGCATCAGGATTTGTAGCGCGAACCAAATCAATCAATTGATGTAACGGCCGGGTATTGGCTTTCCATTCAAAATCGATTGCCGCGAGTACTGCTTTCATACCGTCATTGTCGGGTTCGAAAGCCAATATGCGGCCCAACCACAATTGTTGCTGAGCGTAGCGTCCAAGCGCCGCATAGTTTACTGCGACCTGCTGGAAGACCTCAGAATTGCGCGGGTCAAGTTCAGCAGAGCGTTCGAGGCTTCGGACGGAATCTTCCCAGTGTCCCTGACGTCTCTGGATGAGGCCGGTAAGATAAAATGTCTGTGGGTTATTCGGCAGAGATTTGCGGGCAACTTCCAGTTCCGCCAGCGCACCATTGTAATCGAGGTGTCCCCAGTAAAGATTCCACGCACGCGCGAGATGTGCTTCGCCTGCATCGGGGCGAAGACGAAATGCCGCCTGGACAGCTGCTTCCGCCATAGCCAGGCGCGCAGGCGTGCCGTCGTGACCAAAGAAATAAAGCGCGTTATGAACATAGGCGAGTTGGCAATATGCTCGAAAAAACGATGGGTCACGCGAAACAGCTTGGTTCAACAAATCGACCGCATGCAGCCAACTCTGTCGTGCGGCAGCATCGAAGCTCGGCGCAAAGATAAGCTTCCTGCCGCGAGTATAAAGATCGAAGGCGGCGAGATCAGTTGTTGGAGGTCGCTCAAGCGTGAGTTTCTCAGCGGCCGAAATCTCGATTTGAAGCTGCTTGGCAACTTTTTGTGCGATTTCACTTTGGACGGCAAACAAGTCATTCAGATCCCGATCGTATTGCTCCGCCCAGGCGACCGTACCACTGTCGGTATCGACCAGTTGCGCGTTGACGCGGAGACGGTTGCCGGCGCGTTGAACGGTTCCTTCCAGAACATGCGCAACACCGAGTTCTTCGCCAACTTTGCGCAGGTTGCGCGCAGCTCCGCTCTTGTATTGCGCCACCGAGCTGCGACCAATCACCTTCAGATCTGCGAGGCGAGACAGATTGGTTAGAATTGCATCCTGCACCCCATCGGCCAGGAAAGCGTTTGCTTCTTCTTTGCTCAAGTTGCTAAACGGCAGAACGGCGATGCTCTTTGCTGCGGGGCGGCTGACAAGTTCGCTTTTCCACACATTCCAGCCCAGCGCCGCTGCCAAGGCGACCAAGGACGCAATCAACGCAGCAACAACCGGATTCCGTTGCACCCATTTGCGTCCGTGTGTGACAAATCCTGTTCGCTTCGCCTGGATTGGCTCGTGTTTCAGCCAGTGTTCCAAGTCTTCGGCAAGCGCGAAAGCGGACGAGTATCGGCGTTGTGGATCTTTCTCCAGGCACTTCAGGCAAATGGTACAAAGATCTCGATGGATTTTCGGATTTAACAGTCGCGGCGAACGCGGCTCGGTATTCAGCAAGAGCCGGATCGTTTCATAGCTTGTTTCGCCGGTGAAGGGCGGATGGCCAGTAAGTAGCTGGTAGAGAACTGCCCCGAGTCCGTATACATCGGTCGCACTTGTAAGCTGGTCGTCGTTACCAGTGGCCTGTTCTGGCGCCATGTAACTCGGCGTGCCCATCACATCTCGCGTGCTGGTGACGGTGCTGTCAGATTCCATTAATCGCGCCAGACCAAAATCGGTCAGATGCGGGTCCCCTTGTTTGTCGATGAGGATGTTTCCGGGCTTGATGTCGCGATGCAGTACGCCGTGCCCGTGTGCATAATGCACAGTGCGGGCCAATTTCGCGATCAGCTCAACCGCGCGCCGGATTGAGATCGGCTCGCGCTTGATTACCTCATCAAGCTGGCCGCCTTCGACGAACTTCATGCTGAAGTAGCATGAACCTTCGCGCTCGCCCACTTCGTAGATGGGCACAATACATGGATGATCAAGACGGGCTGCGGCTTCCGCTTCCAGCCGAAAGCGTTTGATGTGCGCTCTGGTGGCCCATCGGCCAAGCCCAATGACTTTTAGCGCCACTGTGCGGTGAAGACTCCTCTGCCGAGCGAGATACACTATGCCCTGACCACCGCGGCCAATTTCCTCGAGCAACTCGTAGTCGCCGAATTCTCCCGCAAGCTGCGGCAACCGGCCGGTGGTCGTAGCGTTTTGGTTTTCTGTTTGAGCAGGTGAGCTTTCTTTCTCACTCGCAAACGCACTAAGTCCAGCTTGGAGAAGGCAACCCGGGCAGCCTCCTTCCGGTGCGTCGGTTGGGATTTCCGCGCCGCACTTTCCGCAAACTCTGAGTGCACTGATCATGGCTGCTTTTCCTCGCAGAGTTTTTGGAAAGCTGGATCGCCGCGCAAGGTGTCCCATATCGGATCGAGCCTGAGAAGTGCTGGCGTCACCGATATTGGTCCATAAAGCCAGCTAATGTATGGCGTCTGTAACAGCCGGGTGAGAGTTGAAATTGGTCGGCTGGTCTCGCCGAACATGATTTGAATTAACGCCAGGACCTCCTCACGGGTAGGACCCGACAGTGGATCCTTGGCACTCGGCAAAAGCTTGATTGCGCGTTCAGCTTCGGCTAGTGCGGTCTCCTTCTCTCCGGCAGCGGCGGCGGCCAGGGCGAGTTGCTGCGCAAAAAATGAGTTATCCGGCTGATCGTGGCAGAGTGGTTTGAGCGTATTTCGAGCTTCCTCAGCCGTTGCTTTGGCTCCTGCGGTATCACCGGCAAGACGTTGAGCAAAAGCGAGTATCACTTCGTTCGTGGCCTTGTCGATCGGCGAAGCAAACTGAAATTGGGCTTGTCGTGCTTGCAGCAGTCCAACGGCTTCTGCGTGATTCCGTTCAAGTCTCAGCTGAGTCGCCTTTGTTATGAAAGGCTGAATTGGACTCTGCGCATTAATTTCTGATAACAACCTGGCCGCTTCTTGCAGGTTACCCTCAGCCTGGTAAATGCTTGCTTTTACCGTGATCAGATCGAGATCCTGTGGAGTAATTTCCAGAGTCCGATCATAGAGCCTCAGCGCATTTGGGAATTGTCGAAGCATGGCATAAGTCCATGCTGTATTGCTGAGTACCTCAGAATTACGCGGATCGAGCACGAGCGCTTGATCGAGATAGGCAATGCTTTCATCCCACTTTCCCTGGCGTCGGGCAACCAGACCCAGCGCATAGAGGATGTCGCTGCTGCCTGGCAACGTTTCGCGAAGGTGCCGAAAAGTACTTTTGGCGATCGCGTAGTCACGCAGCACCCAGTATTGATAATACCCGAGGGAGAGCTGGGTTTCGGGCAAATTCTGGTCCAGTTCCTGCGCATTTTCCAAAGCGCGTCTCGCTGCGTCGCGCCGCGCGATGGTTTGGTCCGCGCGAACGAAGTAAAGCGACGCGTCAGCACGTGAAAGTCGCGCCCAGGCAAGTGCAAAGGTGGGATCAATTTGTACGGCCCGCTCGTAAGCATTGATCGCTTTTCGTTGTGCCTCGTTCGAGTATGCGCTGCGCGCATCAAAAGCCAGCCCGCGCAAATACGCATCGTACGCTTCCGGGTTATCCGTCGGTTTAGCTGCCAACGCCTGCGCTTCGCGCGCGCTGAGCTTTACTTGCAGCGACTCGACGATTCCCCTGGCGATCTCATTTTCGACGGCAACAATATCAGTCAACTTCCGGTCGTAACTGTCGGCCCAGAGGTCAGAAGCGGTTTGTGCATCGATCAAATGCACGTTCACGCGCACCTGATCGGCCGTTTTTTGCACGCTGCCTTCGAGAATGTTCGCTACGCCGAGCTGCTTCGCGATATCAGCGAGATTCCTGGGATTCCGCTGATAGCGCTGCGTAGAAATGCGCGAAATTACTTTCAGATGCGCGATCTTAGCCAGCCGTGCCAGGATCTCCTCCTGTATGCCATCCGCGAAATAGGCGTTATCTGGATCGGTGCTGAGATTTTCCAGCGGAAGCACTGCGATACCCTTTGTCGCTGGATGCCTGATGCGTGCTGTTGCCCAAAAGTGCCAGCTTGTCGCCACTGCCAAAACAACTAAAGATGCAATCAGTGCAGCCATAGCTGACCGGCTCCGCGCCCATCTTCCGGCTTGTGTGAAACGTCCTTGTGGCGCGTCGTCTACGAGCTTGCTCACGCTCATTACAGTGCTCACGGCTGCTTTTCCTCACAGAGTTGTTGGAAACGCGGATGGTTTTGCAACGGATCATCCGCGAGCAAATTAAGACCGTTTTCCAGAACGCGACCTGAAGAGGCGCCCTCCGGCGTGTCGGCTATGATTTCCCAGCCGCACTTTGGGCAAATTCTAACTGCGCTGATCATGATCGGAGAGTCGCTCGCGCAACCCCCCTCTTGTACTACGTGAAATTTTGTCAGAAGTTACGCCCGAACCACAGAAATCAGATGGCGCAACTCGTCTTCGACGTCGCCGGGCATCGCGACCGTGTGGGCGATTTCTTCTCGCAATAACGTTTGGTAACGCTGACGAAATCGGTAAAACGCTTGTTTCACCGCATTCTCGGTCATATCGAATTCACTGGCGACTTGCGCTTGCGACGGACGATCCGGTTCGTCCATGAGCATTTTCTTCATCTGATCAAAGAAGCGGACATTCCCAGCGCTGCGATACTCTTCCCGCAGGCGCGCCATCACTTCCTCCAATACCGTGAAGGCCCAACGCCGTTCATAGATTTGGTCGGCCGTGAGCGGACCGCAGTGTTCCGCCTCGACGCGTTCGCCCTCTCGAATGTCGTCGAACGGAATCAAGCGTTGTCCTTTCCCGCGCTTTACTGCCATAGCGTGGCGGGATTCGTCGGCGAGAAAATGTTTTAATGACGTAAGCAGATAAGAACGCAATCGTCCCTTTTCCTTTCGGACAGAATTCAAATCTTTGCGCTCCAGCAACAAAGCGAAAAACCCCTGTGTAAGATCCTCGGCGTCTTCGGCGCCGACGCCGTGGCGCCGCACGAATCCATAAATCGGTCGCCAATATGTGCGGCAAAGCTTTTCCAGTGCCTTCTGTGCCGCCGGCGATTCACTCTGTGCCTCCAGCACGATGCTCCAATGCGTGGTGGCAAACATGCCCGGCCCATGCACGTTTGCATCGGTCGTGCTCGGCGATGTTCCCTGATGTTCGGCAGGGCGCACATTGCGATGTAATCAAAAACCCGCGCGAAAAGCAAGCGTGGATTGAAGGCGGCGCAAATACCAGGACTCTATTCACGACATTCGGGTAATCCTGAACCTTTAGCTACGGGTCAAAACGATAACCGTGCAGTTCAATTTCCTTGGCGAATGCGCTCTCGACGATTCGCCTTTGTTCGTTGGTGAAGACTTTCTGATACGGCCGCCGATCGGCGCGGTAATCCGATTTCGCCGCGATACCAAGCGCGCCGTCAAAAGGAATGTTTAGATGCGCGAACACTTCACCCAGTTCCGACAGGAGGTGCTCGTAACGAACGACGCGATCGACAATGACTTTTTTCCCCGAGCGATCCGTGTACCGGAAATAGTTGAAGGGAAATCTGCCGCGTGCGAGGTACTCGTCGAGCGAAAGCGCACCGCCTTCGCGTGCCGCGTGCATGTGGTAATGAGACAGGACCTTGTCCCACGGATTTCGTTCCACGCAGAATTTGGAGTAGCCATTCCAGACGTCGGCAGAAACGCGGTTCTTCACCTCGCGGGCCGGCATGTGGTTATAAAATTTCTTGCAACTTATGATTGTGTGGCGCAACGCGGAAAGAAACTTGCCGGGGCGTTCGATGATTTCTGGAATTGGATTAATGAATCCCTCGTAATTGCGCGGTTGATGTCCTTCGACCGGCGGCACAACGGGCGTCACGATATCCTGAGGTCCACAACATTTGGATAGAAAGACTTCGATGCTTGTGCCGGCCGTCTTCGCCGTTTTGATGAAGATGAATTTGTATTTATGGGACAGGATCATTGGGATCGCACAGAGCGCAGGCATCCTGCCTGCAGCGTCGGCAACTTGCCGACGCGAACGGTTTTCGGCAAGCTGCCGTCGCCGATGATATCGTTTCAGAAAGGTTTCTTGTTCGTTCACATTCCGAAAACGGCCGGTAATTCAATTCAAAGCGTCCTGCGCGATTATTCGGAGGATCAACTCGTTGCGCTGCGTATGGAGCAGGACGGGATCGAACGTTTCGGTCTGCGCAATCCAAAGTATAGGATCAAGAAACACTCGACGCTGAAGGAGTATCGCGAAGCCCTCGGCGCCGAGCGGTTTCGCAATTTCTATAGGTTCACGTGTGTACGGAATCCTTGGGATCGAATGGTATCTTATTACTTCACGCCGACACAAAATCCGGAAACGTGGAACCGGAAAAAATTCTGCCGGATTATCTCCCAAGCAGTATCGGTTGCGGACTATCTACGGCTGGACGACGAGGAAGAGGATCCGTTCGCGAACGTCGATTACATCATGCGCTTCGAAAATTTGAACGACGACTTTCGTGCTCTCTGTAGCCGGTTGGACATTTCAACGCCAACGCTTCCGCGATACAACCGCTCAACGCGCGAGCCTTATTCAAAATATTACGATGACGAACTTCGCGAGTTGGTGCGTACCCGGTTTGCTGCGGAGATCGAGCGGTTTGGTTACACGTTCGAAGAGTGATAAACTTGGAATGCGCTAAATAGAGCCAGAACGGCGCGTAACCTTCGGCCCGTCTTTCGTGTCGCGCAGTTCCCAGCCGAGCGCGACAATTTGATCGCGTAGTTCGTCGCTGCGTTTCCAATTCTTTTCGCGGCGTGCCTTCTCGCGCTCTTGTGCGAGCTCAGCGACTTCGTGCGGAACGATTGTCTCAGCGTCGGCTTCGAGATCGAGAACGGTGTTGATCCGTTTCCACCAATCCAACCATGCGCTTGCCGAAGCCGCGTCCATTTCCTCTTGATCCATCGCGCGATTCGTCTCTCGAATGGATTCAAACAAAACCCCCAGCGCAGCAGAAATGTTCAGATCATCGTCCAGCGCGTCTTCAAACTTCTGCGTTGGACGTTGGGCGTTGGGCGCCTGCTCGCGATTTATCGGAGTTGGACGTTGGACGTTTTCTGCCGCGATTTCACGTAACCGCGCCAGCCATCCATCGATCCTGCCTAACGACTCGCGCGCTTCATTCATTCCTTCCCAGGTGAAATTCAACGGCACGCGATAGTGCACGCGCAAAAGCGCGTAACGGAGCTCACGCCCGGTATAACCCTTGCCCACAATATCAGGCACTGTGTAAAAATTACCTAACGACTTTGCCATTTTCTGGCCGTCCACCAGCAAATGCGCGCAATGCAGCCAGTAGCGGACGAACTTCTTTCCTGTCACTCCTTCGCTCTGTGCGATCTCGGCTTCGTGATGCGGGAAAATGTTATCGACGCCGCCGCAATGGATATCGATCTGATCGCCCAGCAACACTGTGGACATCGCGCTGCATTCGATGTGCCAGCCGGGACGGCCCGGTCCCCAGGGGGAATCCCATTTCACATCGCCGTCTGCTTCATCCCAGGCTTTCCACAATGCAAAATCGCCGATGTGTTCTTTGTCGTATTCGTCGTGCTTCACGCGACCTGTCGATTTCAACTGCGTCAGATCGAAGTGCGCGAGCTTTCCGTAATCCGGAAATTTATTGATGCGAAAGTAAACTGACTCGTCGTCGGCCTGGTAAGCGAGCCCTTTTGAAATCAGCGCACTGATCATCTCGATCATTCTGTCGACGTAACGTTGCTCGGTCGCTGCCGGATATTCATCCGCGCGCTTGATGCGCAACGTGTCGGCGTCTTCGGAGAAGGCGTCTTTGAATTGTTCTGTGAACTTTTGCAGCGGAACGCCAGCCTCACGCGCGCCGCGAATGGTCTTGTCCTCCACGTCTGTGATATTCATAACGCGATGCACCTTGTAGCCGCGCAGCTCGAGGTGCCGCTGAAGCAAATCTTCGAAGATGTAGGCGCGAAAATTTCCAATATGCGCCCGGCTATAAACCGTAGGCCCGCACGTGTACATTTTGATCGGGCGCGCTGTCGGGTCGCGCGGCTCGACTTCCTCAACCTGGCGCGAGTAGGTATTGTAGAAAAGCAGAGCCATCGCTAGTTGGTCATCCCGAGCGAAGTCGGGGGATCCCGTCGCGAAACGATGAGAGTAATTTTACGGGATTCCTCGACTTCGCTGCGCTCCACTCGGAATGACAGAGGATTCATTCCATTTCAACCATCGCGATCGCGATAGCTGCGATGCCTTCGCCTTCTCCGATTGGACCTAGTTTTTCGTTCGTCGTTGCTTTGATGCTGACTTCGGATTCAGTGAGACCGATCGCTGCCGCAATTTGTTGTCGCATCGCCGGAGCATGTGGCGCGAGTTTTGGTGCCTCGGCGATAACGGTGGCATCCACGTTAAGCACGCGTGCATTTCTCTCCGCGAGCAATTTGGCAACGGTCTGCAAAATTTCGATGCTGCTGATGCCGCGAATCGATTCGTCGGTGTTTGGAAAATGCTGGCCGATATCACCGGCTGCGATCGCGCCGAGCAACGCGTCGGCGACGGCGTGTGAGAGAACGTCCGCATCGGAATGTCCCTCCAGTCCACGGGGGTGGGCAATCTCGACGCCGCCCAAAATCAGTTTCAGTCCGTCGGCGAAACGATGGATGTCGTAACCGATGCCGGAGCGGATCATGGCAAAAATGACGAATGACGAATGACGAACGACGAATGAAATCCGAGTGTCGAATGCAGAATTCCGCTGCGGACAGTCGACGCTACAGCCAATAAAGTTTCGTGTTTCGTCATTAATTCGTCTTTAATTCGTCATTGGTCATTCGTGCCTCGTAATTACAGCATTAAATCGATCAGACCACTTGACGCGACGATGCTGTATTTCTCTTTCATGTTCTCGCGCGGGCGAAGATCGACAGTGCCGCCGGCGTTTTCAACCAGTAAACAACCAGCGGCGATGTCCCACAAACTGATTCCCGTTTCAATGTAGGCGTCGAATCGGCCGCACGCGACGTACGCCATGTCGAGCGCCGCGCTGCCGAACACGCGGCATTTGCGGACGCGATGGATCATTTGCTGAAGCAGCGGGAAATTCGTGTTGATGGTCTCTCCGGTTTTGGAGAGGCCGATCGAGATAACGGCTTCAGCGAGTTCCGCGCGATCGCTCACATGGATCTGAGTTCCATTTAATTTCGAAACCTCGCCACGTTGTGCGGTCCACATCTCGCCGCGAATGGGATCATAAATCACCCCAACGACCATCTCCTTGTGCAGGCGCAGGGCAATGGAAACGCAAAAATGAGGAATGCCGTAGAAATAATTCACCGTTCCATCCAGCGGATCGACAATCCATTGATGGTCGCTGGATTGATCTCCCACGATCCCTTCTTCGCCGTAAAGCGCGTGCGTGGGAAATTCTTCGAGAAGCAATTTGGCAATTAACTCCTGCGCCTGGACATCGATCTGCAGTTTTATGTCGTGCGCCGCGACCGCATTGACGCGCAGCGGCCGCTGAAAATTCTCGCGCAATAATTTACCGGCAGCGCGCGCGGCGCTCTCCGCTGCATCGAGGTAATTCTTCATCGGGAAATATTACGTCGCACAAAGAACACAAAGTGCACCACGGAAAACCAAATTTGTCATCCTGAGCGAAGCGAAGTCGAAGGGTCCCGTGGAGTTGTCTTGAGGTTCTGCTGCGGGATTTGATTCGCTCGCTTCCCGCTCGCTCAGCCTGTGGCCTTCCCGTTCACGTCGCTGCTTCCCTAGCCGCTCCATTCTCGACACTGCTCCAAATGACTGCATCCGTTTGGTTCCGTAAAACACGAGCGTACAAAAAAACCGGGAGGAAAATAAATTCTCCTCCCGGGTTGAAGTTAGGTGTTGTGACCCCGAAGAAATTCGGGGCCGTTAATACAGCGTTGGGCTTAGTGCCTCTTTTTCTTCGCTGTTTTTTTCTTTGCTGCTTTTTTCTTTGCCATCGACTAATTCCCCCCTTTCAATCCGCAACGCGCGGGCCATTGTGAAGAGTTGGGAATGACTTCACTTATGTGCGTTCAGTAATCATCACAGTTTTTTTGTCAAACTCTTTTGTTGCAAATTTTGAAAAATTTTCACCAGCTCACGCGCAAGAATTTTTTTTGGGGCGCGCGAAAATGTTCTGACTTCGCCGTCACGGAACAGAATCAGTAACTCATTTTCGTCGCTCTCCATTCCGATCCGCGCATCGTTCGCGACGATGATATCGCAATGTTTTTCGCGCAGTTTTTTCGCGGCGTTTGCTTCGCGGCGATCCGTTTCAGCGGCGAACCCAACGAGAAGAAATTTCCGATTCTGTCGCCCGCCTAACGAAGCGAGAATGTCGCGCGTGGGAATTAATTCGAGCGAAAACGGAGCGGCGCTTTTTTTGATTTTCACCGAAGAGACTTGAGCCGGCTTGTAATCCGCCACCGCAGCGCAGAGTACGCAAACGTCAGACTCATCCGTGTAGCGGTGCACCGCTTCGAACATTTCGTCACTGGTAGAAACAGAAATGAATTTGGTATGGCGCGGCGGGTCGAGACTTACCGGACCGGAAATTAGAATCACGTCGTGTCCGACATCCAACGCTGCTTCTGCGATGGCGTAGCCCATTTTTCCGGACGAACGATTGGCGATGTAACGGACTGGATCAATGGGTTCCCGCGTCGGACCGGCGGTGATGAGAAATGTCACGCGATCAGTTTGTCGTGTCGCGTAAGAAGAAATTCCGCGCGGAACGCGATCTCGTTCACTTTCCACAAACGACCGAGTCCTTCGTACCCGCACGCGAGCATTCCTTCTTCCGGCCCAATGAATTCTACGCCGCGCTCTTTAAGCTTTTCCACGTTCTCCTGTGTCGCAGGATGCGCCCACATTTTTCCGTTCATCGCCGGCGCCACCAGAATCGGCGCGCGCGTGGCGAGCGCGATCGCGGCGAGGGGATGACCCGCGAGACCGTGCGCGAGCTCGCCGATTATGTGCGCAGTTGCCGGAGCGATCAGCAGCAGGTGAGCACGGTCCGCGACATCTATGTGGCCTGGTCGCCAGGTTTCTTTTTCATCGAAGAAGCTCGTCATCACCGGATTTTTCGAGAGCGTTTGTAACGTCAGCGGCGAAATGAATTCCGTCGCGTCATGTGTCATTACCACAAAAACTTCGTGGCCTTGTTTGACCAGCAGACTCGCCAACTCGGCAGATTTGTAGGCAGCGATCGATCCCGTCACGCCGAGCACCACGGATTTTTTCTCTGCGGGAATGGGCAACACTTTTCGTGAACTCGCTTTCTCCAACTTACGTCTGGGACTTTTCTCGATCGCGGCCATATCGGTCATGCTGGCGTCAAACGCCGGCTCAAATGACTTTCTGCAGCCATGATGTGGCGGATTTCTTCCAAGTCTGCTTCGATTGAACCGCTAACAACAACGTATCGGTAATTGCGCCATAATTCCATTTCTCGCTTCGCAGTGGCAAGTCGCGACTCCATCTGCCGCGCCGTTTCGGTGCCCCGCTTTGTCAACCGCCGGCGCAATTCCTCCAGATTTGGCGGCATAATGAAAATATCCGACAGCGCCTGGCGAATGATTCGATTGTCGCAGTCGCGAATGGTAGCGGCGCCCTGAGTGTCAATGTCGAGCAAGACGTCAACGCCCTTCTTCAAATTCTTCAGCACCGGCGCACGCAATGTGCCGTAATAATCTCCATGCACTTGCGCGTGCTCCAGAAAGTCGCCGGCTTCTAATTTCACAAGAAAATCTGAATATGAAACAAATTGATAGTCTCTGCCGTCAATTTCGCCGCTGCGTGGCGTTCGCGTCGTGCAGGAGACGGAATAAAAAAGATTGGAATCTTTCCGAAGCGCTTCCACTAGCGTCGTCTTGCCCCCGCCTGAGGGCGCGGAGATAACGAAGAGAATTCCCTGGCGGCTGAATCGCTTACTCAAGATTTTGAAGTTGCTCGCGAATTTTTTCTAATTCCGCTTTGCAGGCGATTACGCGCTGGGAGATTGCAGCGTCATTCGCTTTCGCTCCGAGCGTATTGAGCTCGCGAAAAATTTCCTGTGTAATGAATTCCAGCGTGCGCCCAACCGGCTCCTTACTGCGCAAATGATGTGCGAACTGAGCCAAATGACTATCGAGGCGTGTCAATTCCTCTGAGACATCAGCGCGATCGGCAAAGAAAGTAATTTCCTTCAGCACGCGTTCGTCGTCGCCAGCGATCGGCAGCCCCGCTTTTTGAATGCGATCAAGCAGCGTCGCGCGATATCGTTTCACCACGTCAGGATGCAGGGCGCGGACTTCTTTGAGTTTTTTTCGAATGGCTTTGAGACGATGAATCAAATCCTTTGCCAAATGTTTGCCCTCGCGTTCCCGCATCTTGATTAAGTCCGCGAGCGCGCCTCGCAGGGCGCGTTCTACTGGCGGCCACGCGTCTTGCGCGTCTTGGGCTTGTTCCGGAAACCGCATCACACCGGGCGCCTGGAGGATCGTGTTGATGGTAATCTCCCCGGGCGCGTTCAATTCTTTTTGCAAAGCATGCATCGCTTCGTGGTACGAGCGGGCAAGTTCGGTATTCAACGCAAGATTGCGCGCGCCGTTTTCACCGGTGTGAAGGCTGATCGTCGCATTCGTGCGACCGCGAGAAATACTTTCGTTGATCGTCTGGCGAATCCGCGGCTCGAGCTCAGCCAGATCGCGTGGCAGATTGATCACGACATCGCTTTGTTTCCGGTTCACGGAATTTAGCTCGACCGTAAATTTTGTTCCGGCGTGATCGGTTTCGCCGCGACCGTATCCAGTCATGCTTCGCATATGTCGGTGCAGAGCTTATCGCAGAGAAAGGGCAACGTTCAACGCTCAACGAGCGCATCGCGCTGTACGTCGATTGAAAGGAGCCGCTCCATCCGCTATGAACGCTCGTGAATCGTTGGCAAAAAGAAATCATCGCGACGGTAATTTTTGGGATGACATACGTGCTGATCAGCGGTCGCCAGCTGAAGATTCTGCCATTGAATCGGCCCGCTGCTGCTCTGCTCGGAGCGGTGTTGATGGTTTCAACCGGGGTGATGACGCCGGAGCGCGCGTACCGTGCAATCAACTACGACACACTGGTGCTGTTGCTCGGGATGATGCTGATATCGGCGTACCTTTATCTCGCGCATTTTTTCGAATGGGCAGCCAACGTCGTCCTGGATTATTCGCGCACGCCGCAGCGGCTATTCCTTTATCTGACACTCACGTCGGGAATCCTATCTGCCTTGCTCGTGAACGATACGATATGCCTGATGCTGACGCCGCTGGTCGTTGCCGTAATCCGGCGTGGCAAACTGCCGCTGTTGCCGTATCTCATTGCGCTGGCGACGAGCGCCAATGTTGGAAGCGTGGCGACATTGGTGGGAAATCCGCAAAACATGATCATTGGGCACTTTTCGCGCATTCCATTCGCGCACTTTTCGCAATCCCTTGCACCGGTGGCCGTCGTCGGACTAGCGATCAATTTTGGCATCGTCAGTTTCGGTTTTCGCAACGTGCTGAGTGCGGCTGTGATTAGCCGGGAACCTCACGTTGTTCCGAAGCTCGATCTCGGTTTGTTTGCGATCGTCTGCGCAGTGTTTATCTCGATATTCGTGTGTTTCGTTTCCGGGCTGAATCTGGCATGGACCGCGCTGGCGGGCGCTGTGCTAGTCATGGTGGTCGCGCGCCGCGACACACATGAGGTGCTGAAGCTTGTCGATTGGCATTTGCTTGTATTTTTTGCGGCCTTATTTGTCGTTGTCGATGGATTAAACGACACGGGCTTGCCGGATACGATTTATCGTCATCTGCAGCCGATGTTCGGCTCGCACGGGACAACGCAGGCATGGAACCTGGCCTGGTTCTCAGTGGTCGGGTCGAACATTTTCTCGAATGTTCCGTTTGTTTTGGTTGCGGGGAAATGGATCTCGCATTTCATCGATCCATCGCTGATGTGGAAAGTTCTCGCGCTGGCGACGACGTTCGCCGGGAATCTCACGATCATTGGCTCAGTTGCCAACATGATCGTGGTGGAATCTGCACGTGAACATTTACAAGTCGGGTTTTGGGATTACGCACGCTTCGGCATCCCGATTACGATCCTGACGACTTTTGCGGGTATTCTGGTGCTGCTCGCGCTGCACTGAGAAATTGCCATTATTTCTTTTGAGCGCCTCAATGGCGCGCCGGTGCGGTGAAGGCATCGGGACATTCTCAATCGCTCGAACCCACTGCTGTTCTGGGGCGATTTTTCTAGGCGCAGGGTGACGATGTATAACAAGCGTGATTCGGTGATGCGTAAATGGGAACACGCACTTATATACAGGACGTGCTTGAAAGATTGAGCCGTCACTTTCGAGCGGTGGCAGAATCCACATGCCGCGCCAGCGGTGGCGCGATTGCTGGAGGAGAATTCGCCCGCGGCTAATGATCAATGCGTGCGTTTCGATGAGTCGTTTCGTGTCGCCTGGCGACTTCTTTATCGGGAGTGCAGCAGGATTTTTTGCGCGGCAAAATGATTTAACCGGGCAGAGATCGCACTTCGGATCGCGCGCCACGCAAATCAGAGCGCCAAGATCAAGCAGTGCGGAGTTAAAGGTCCGTGCGCTGGAATTTGGAAGAAGATCCGCTGCATGCTGCCAAAGCGTTCTCCGACCCGAACTCGAATCGATGGATTGACGAAAATTGAAAAGCCTTGTGAAAACTCGGGCCGTGTTCGCCTCGACGATTGGGACGGATTGATTGAAGGCGAAGCTGGCTACCGCATGCGCCGTGTATTTTCCGATGCCCGGCAGTTGCTGGATCCTTTCGATTGAGCGCGGGAATCGTCCACGATGGTCCTTCAGCACTGCGATCGCGGCGGCTTGGAGATTTCTCGCGCGTGCGTAGTAGCCGAGGCCTTGCCACGCGAGAAGCACCTCGTTTTCCGATGCGCGCCCCAGTGAGGCGAAATTGGGAAACCGCCGGAGCCACTCGCGATAAAAAGGGATGACGGTGGCGACTTGGGTTTGCTGGAGCATGACCTCGGAGATGAGGATTGCGTACGGATCGCGTGTACCACGCCAGGGAAGATCCCTGCCGTCGCGCTCGAACCAGCGAAGAAGAGAGCGCTGGAAGGCGCGGATTTTTTTTGGTAGAGCAAAGGGTCTCAGCAAACGCTGAACGTCCAATGCTCAACGTCCAACGTCCAATTCAGAGTTGAGCATTGAGCGCCTGCCGCGCCGTAAGCTTGCCGAAGGCGGGTTGAGCGTTGAGCGTTTGCTGCAAATGAATTCATACACGCACCCCTTGGCGAATGAGCAAGTGCAAAAGCTCCGCGCCTTGCTCGAGCAATCAGGCTTCGAATTTGCGCCAAAGGAGTGGACGATTTTTTTTGCGCAGAAAAACAAATTGAGCGTAGCCGTTTACGAAAAGGGGCCAAAAGTACTGGTGCAGGGTCGGGGCGTCGAGGACTTCGTGCAGTTCGAGTTAGAGCCGAAAGTCTTGGGGGAAGCGAAGCTCGGTTATGAGGAAGTGCATTCGCCGGAAATGTTCGAGCCTCATTTTGGCGTAGACGAGAGCGGGAAGGGCGATTTCTTCGGGCCGCTGGTTATATCCGGGGTCTACGTTGACCGCGGTATAGCACGCAAATTTGTCGATTCTGGCGTCGTGGACAGCAAGCGGATCAGTTCCGATGCGCGGATCCGCGCGCTGGCCGACACGATTAGGAAAAATTCCCAAGGTCTGGTGGAAACGGTCCTGATAGGCCCAGCCAAGTACAACGAGCTGTACGAGAAATTTGCGAACCTAAACCGTCTGCTCGGTTGGGGACACGCGCGCGTAATCGAGAATTTGCTGGTGCGAAAGCCGGAGTGTCGGCGCTCGTTATCCGACCAGTTCGCCGATGCGCGAGTGATCGAGACGGCATTGCTGAGGCATGGGCGTAATATTGTCATCGAACAACGGCCGCGAGCGGAATCCGACATTGCAGTGGCGGCGGGATCGATCATCGCGCGTGAGGCGTTCATCAACTGGCTGGAGCGAAAGGGCAAAGAGCTCGGTGTGCGATTGCAACGCGGGGTGTCGGCAGGCGTAAAAGAGACTGCCAAAAAGCTGGTTGAAGCGAACGGGCCAGGCGCGCTGCTGGGGGTGGCGAAAGTTCATTTCCGCACGGCCCATGAGATTGCGCCGGAGCATTATGCGGCACCGTCGGCTCGTGAAAACTGGCGCCGGTGAGCCGCGCCAGACGCTAAGGGTTGATCGGCTGTAACGCGCAATGGACCTAGACTTTGTCAGAAGTGAGTTCAAAAATCGTTTTTTTGTGCTTAATTTGGCCACCGAAAGAGTCACAAGGAACGATTATTAAGTTAGATATGGCCAAATTAACGAAGCGCGACATTGTTGTGTCCATCAGTAATCAGACCGGGATGGTTCAGCATCAGGTTTTCGATGTGGTGCAAAAGACTCTTGATAAAATCACTGACAGTCTGGCCAACAATATTCCGGTTGAGTTGCGAAATTTCGGCGTGTTTCTACCGCGCCTTACCAGGCCGCGGATTGGACGAAACCCCAACCAGCCGGGCAGCAGTTTCGTGATTCCGCCGCGGGTAACGGTGAAGTTCAAGTCGGGTAAAATCATGCGTCAACGCGTGGAAAAACTCTCTCGCGAGTTAAAAGAAGCGGAAGAGAGAAAAATTAAACCCGGAGTTGGCGCAGAGGCGGGCGGATAAACTGATCTTTCGTGGCCGATTCTGTCTGCGGCGAGATTGCGCAGACAGAGCGGTGTGCTCCACAATTCAGGAGAGTAAGCTCTGGATCGTTTTCTCCAGACGCTCGAAATTGATTGGCTTCGTTAGATGTTCAGAGAAACCTGCCTCTTTGGCTTGATTGACGTCTTGTTCAGTGCCGAAACCGCTCAAAGCAATCCCTGGGAATCGTTTATTCAGACGTAGCTCGCGCATTAATTCGTAGCCGCTGCGATCAGGCAATCCGATGTCGCTGATGAGCAGATCGAAATCTTCTGTGCGCACTTTTTCCACGGCCTGCTCAGCGGAATGGGCAATGGTTATGTGGTAGCCGCGGCGTTCCAGCATTCGTTTCATGCCAAGACAGGTATCATAATGATCGTCTACCAGCAGAACGCGCCGGTGACTTGAAACAGCCGGCTCGCGTTTCCCATCTACTGGTCGAGCCTCCGCCTCTCCGTCGTGCTCGACCGGAATTTCGCTCGTGTTTAATTCCACCGTAAACGTGGCGCCCTGGTCTTTTCCGGGACTTTCGACTCGAATCTTTCCGCGGTGCGCGTCGATCAATGTCTTTGAGATGGTTAAACCAAGCCCGAGTCCGCCGAATCGCCGAGTAATATCACTTTGTCCCTGCTCAAACGCGTTAAAGATTTTACCGATTGCTTCACGTTCAATGCCTATGCCGGTGTCAGTGACGCGCACCGCGATCTTGTCCGGCGCCGGATTCAGAGTTTCGATGGTGATCCGACCTTTTTCAGGGGTAAATTTCACGCTGTTCTTAATCAGATTCCAAAAAACCTGTTGCAACCGCGCCGGGTCGCCTTCGACGTACGCGTGAGTAGCGCGCAACGCAAAGCTCACTTGAATATCTTTCGCCTCTATTTCGTTGCGGCATATCTCGTAAGCGCGCTGGAGGGTTTGATGGATAGAAATTGGTTCGAAGCTTAATTGGAGTTTGCCTCGCGAAATGCGAGTGACGTCGAGCAAATCGTCAATGAGGCGCGCTTCGAGTTCTACATTTCTCCGGACAACCTCGAGCGCTTCTTTGACGGGCTTGGAATCCGGCAACTCGGCTTCAAGTTCGCCCACCATGGCAATGACTGGAGTGAGTGGACTGCGTAGTTCGTGAGATAGTTGTGCCAGGAACTGGTCCTTGGCCGCATTTGCGGCAATGAGTTCCTGGCGCAATGTGACGTCCCGGGTCTTGTCTTCCACCAGGTAAAGCACGCCCTGTACGGTTTCTTGCGCGCCTTGCAATCGGAGCAGATTGACGTCCAGAAAATGTGTAAGGCCTGTTTTATCTTTTAATGGGTGCTCAGTGAGCTGAAACGGCGTTCCGAAGTTAAGCACCCTTTCGAGGGCGCCCGGTGGCGCAATCTTCACGTCATCGCACACGATCTCGGTAATCTCGCGCCCTTCGGGCAGCTCTCCAAAGCGTTCTGCCATCCGGGCAAACGCATCGTTAGCGTGGAGAAACCGGCGAGAAACCGGATCGACTAGCGCGATCCCGCCGGGCATGTTCGCCAGCATCTTCTCGTTGAAAATGACTTCACGTTCCAGTTTCTGCTTTGAGTCCAGTTGTCGCTGGTAGAACCGGCTTCCAAGCCAGGCGAACACAGCCGTCAGAACTACCAGCCAGGCTGCCAGCACTGTCATTCGGCCCAGAAGATCGTGAACTGGCTTGTAAGCAAGCGTTCGCGGTTGCTCGACCACGGCGACCCATCCGGTCGATTCAATCGGGCTAAAAGAATAAAGATTGCCGTGGCGCTCGAAATGCCCCGTTTTGCTCTCCTTGACCTCCTTGAGCAGCTCGCCATTTGCCGCGGCGGAACCTGTTGCAGGATTGGGTTTAAAGTCGCTGGCAAACAGCGCCGCGCCGTTTTGATCGAGTACTTCGAAACGGAGCAGATCGGAAAACTCAATCGTGGAGAGGCGCCGGCCAATCCGTTCAACGAGCACGGCGACTCCTACGTAACCCAGGATGCTGCCATCCGCCGCTCGCACAGCGCCGACAATGTCAGTAATGGGCCGGTTGTCCGACAATCGCGGATGAACGGCCGAGACAAAAACTCCCGCTGGCACAGCCGCCGCTTCTTCGCGCCAGTACTCGGATCCAAAGTCTTTGCCCATCAACTCTGGCGCCGTTGGAATCGAGGCAATCAGGGTGCCATCCGCTGCGGTGACAAACATTCCATCGATCTGGGGATGTGAGTAAAACGCTGAGTTGATCCATTGCTGAGCCGCCTGCAAATTGCCAGCGGTCATTACTCTGGCCGTATCTGGGAGCGTTTGATAGTACTCAACAAGACTTGTGGTGCGGCTGAGGTCGTGCCCGACGAGGTGACTGACCAACTGGATCAGCGTTTGTCGATCGCGCAGGATTCGCGATTCTAATGTGTCCCGCAGGATAGTGTAGGAAACGATCAACGTCAGAACTGACGGGATCCACCCTGCCAGAAGAATCGGAATGATGATCTTGGAGCGCTCGAAACGGTCACGCCTTCGTTTCGTCATGAAACCTCCCTACATGTCGTTTTAGCGACAATCGGCTCATCACCGTTAACCTTTTGACGGGCTCAGGCAAGGGGAATTCGCCAGAGATTCAGCCCGCTTTTCAGATGCACAACGCACCGTGACGAAATAGATCGCCAAACCAACCGGTGTGCCAATTACGAACCGATAAGAGACTGTTGTGTATCAAGACGATGTGACTGCAGTTTCGACCGCCGACTACGTGATTTTTGGATTGACGCAGTCGCTGGAAATTGCATCATGTCGCCCTTAGTCTTCAGCGATTTGAAGTCATAGCAATTCCATGCAGGAAAGCGTCGGACATATTATCTGGTCGATCTGTTATCTAAGCGTGCTTATCGGGCTTTCCGCTTATGGTATCCATCGCTATTTCATCATTTATTTGTATCTGAAAAACCGGAAGCGGCCGCCCGTGCCGATGCGCTACTTCGAGAAACTGCCGAAAGTGACGGTGCAGTTGCCGATTTTCAATGAGGTATACGTGGCCGAGCGGTTGCTCCGCTCGGTAAGCGAACTGGATTATCCCCAAGAACTTCTGCAAATCCAGGTTTTGGACGATTCAACGGACGAGACGCGCGAGATCACTGCCACGTGTGCGGAGGAACTGCGTCAGCGCGGTTTTAACGTACAGCGCATCCATCGGACGGATCGGACGGGCTTTAAGGCTGGCGCGCTGTCCGTCGGACTCGCCGCTGCGGAAGGCGAATTTGTTTGTATTCTGGACGCCGATTTTGTTCCGCAAAAAGACCTGCTTAAACAGACCGTCCATTTCTTCACCGATACAAACGTGGGGATGATCCAAACGCGCTGGGGGCACTTGAATCGCGGTTATTCATTACTCACACGCATGCAGGCAATCTTTTTGGATGGACATCTTCTGCTTGAGCAAATTGCGCGCAGCCGTAGCGGCCGCTTTTTCAATTTCAATGGAACGGCCGGGTTGTGGCGGCGTTCGTGCATCGAGCAGAGCGGAGGGTGGCAGTACGATACGTTGTGCGAAGACCTCGATCTCAGTTATCGCGCGCAGCTTGCGGGCTGGAAATTCATTTATCTCTCTGACGTTGTCACTCCCGCGGAGCTGCCGGTTGATATGAATGGCTTTAAGTCTCAGCAGCATCGCTGGACCAAGGGTTCGGTCCAGACATGCAAGAAACTGTTGCCGAGCGTCTGGCGCAGCCAGCTGCCGTTTCCCATCAAGCTCGAGGCGACAGGGCATTTAATGTCGAATTTCGCTTACCTGCTGCTGGCGATTCTCTGTGTTCTTTTGTATCCCTCCAACGGCGGACCCGCTGTTGGCTGGGTTCGCACCGTACTCGTCGACGTTCCGATTTTTCTGGCAGCATCGGTTTCAGTCGGTCTTTTCTACATTTGTGCCCAACGGGAACTGCATCCTGAGACATGGATTAAAGAACTGCTTTTTCTCCCGTGTATGCTGGCGTTGGGAGTTGGTCTCTCGCTCAACAACGCGCGAGCAGTGGTGGAGGCGATGGTTAATCACCAATCGGATTTTACTCGGACGCCCAAGTACGGAATTGAACGCAAATCGCAGCCGTGGCGGAGTTGCAAGTATCGGCCGCTCAAATCGGCGCTTCCGCTGGCGGAGTTGGCCTTTGCCATCTATTTCACCTACTTTGTCGTGTACGCTATTATTCACAGGCAGTTTTTATCGGTGCCGTTTCTGCTGATGTTTCAGGGCGGTTTCCTTTACGTCTGTCTCTCTTCGTTGATGAGTGGCTGGTCAAAATTCATTGTTGGCAGTTCACGCGCGCGCTCTGCAATTCCCGCGTGACAAACTCACAATTGTCGGTTAAAAGGTTCCCCCATGTTTCGACCGCTTGCTGTCATTTTTAGTTTAGTGTCAGCTACCTCAGCGCTCGCAATCGCGCCATTGGATACTTCGAGCCAACTGATCATCAGCGTGCGTGATCAGAAGCTGATGCTTGTGCGTAACGGAGCCAAACCGGCAATTTATCCAATTTCCACTTCGATGTTCGGTCTGGGCGATGCGCGGGGGCGAATGACCACTCCTCTCGGTTACCTGGCAGTCGAAAAAAAGATTGGCGACAACGCGCCAGTCGGCGCTGTGTTCCATAATCGGCGGTTAACGGGTGAGGTTTTACAGCCAAACACTCCGGGGCGCGACCCGATCACTACACGCATCATCTGGCTGCGTGGACTGGAAGCGCAAAACGCGCACGCGTTTCAACGTTGCATTTATATTCATGGCACGCCTGAGGAGAAAAAGATCGGTCGCCCTGCCAGTTACGGCTGCATCCGTATGAAATCGAAGGACGTCGCCGAGCTTTATAATCAGGTGCCGCTCGGTGCTGTCGTGCAAATTATTCCTGATCGGCTGCCAAAAGCGACGAAGGCGCCAAATGTTACACCGCCGACTGTGTTGGCAGCAGCCAATCCGCCAGTGCGGCAGCTTGAGAGCCAGGCAAATTCAAATTCAACTTCCGGCGCACTCACGGTCGAACAAATGCGAACGGCTGGAGCGCTTGCCGGAGCGCGGCAGAAGGGGAAGTTCGCTTCGAATAAACGCTTGTAGCAGACGGCTCACTGGCGTGCGCTTTACACCTCTTTGATCGAATGGCTAACACAAAGTCAGCTGCCAAACGCACCCGACAGGCACTAAGGGGTGCACTGCGCAATCGCAGCGTTAAAACGCATCTACGCGGACTTCAGAAACAGATCCGCTCTGCGCCAGAAAACAGTCCCGATCAGATTCGCGCGGTAATTTCGGCGATCGATAAGGCCGCCAAGCGAGGCATCATTCATCGTAACGCGGCGAATCGTCGCAAGGCGCGCCTCAACAAGATTCTCGCCGTCGGTGCAACCGGTGGCCGGTCATCCTGAGCGAGGCGAAGCGAAGTCGAAGGACCCCACGACGCAATGTTTTGAGGTTTCGCACGGGATTTGATTCGCTCGCTTCGCGCTCGCTCAGCCTGCGGCCTTCCCGTCCATGTCGCCGCTTCCCTAGCCGTTCCATTCTCGACTTCGCTCGGAATGACGATTCCATCTTCTCCGTTGCATATCTTATTGGCCGGATAGATTCTGTAGAATGATTCCCGCGCTTCTACTCGTCTTCTCGGTCGTCGTTTATCGGGTGACGACGGGATTGCTTATTCATTCCGGCACGAGCTGGCTCTCCAACTTCGCGCCACTTGCCGCAATTGCCCTTTGTAGTGGCGCGTATTTGCCAAACAAATACAAGTTCTCGGTGCCGCTGCTGACGTTGTTCATTTCCGACGTGATTATCAATCTCAGTTACCGAGCCCCGATATTCGATGCTCAGATCCTCATCCGGTACGTGGCCCTGGCGCTAGTTGCGTCCATCGGGCTTCTTTTGCAGAATCGCGCGTCGGTGAAGACACTTTTGCCGGCGTCGATAGTGGGATCCACGCTGTTCTACATAATCACGAACTCGTTTTCGTGGCTGAGCGATCCGGGGTACGCGAAAGATCTCGCGGGACTGATTCAATCGCTGACCGTGGGCTTGCCCCAGTACAGCGCGACACCAACCTGGATGTTTTTCCGCAATTCACTCGTCAGTGATGTCATATTCACTTGTCTGTTTGTTGTTTGCATGAACGCTGGGCGAAGCATGGGGAGATCGCGCGGACGCGCCGTCCCGCGACTGCGGGATCCTGTTGCTGCTGGATGATCGACGATGCAGCCGGTGGAGCAGCGCGACGAAGTCGAGATGCTGTCGCTGATGCTGTTGATCCGGCGCTTTGAGGAACGCGCCAGTCAGCAGTATCAAGCGCAGAAGATCGGCGGATTTTGTCACCTTTACATCGGTCAGGAAGCCGTCGTGACTGGCGCGATTGCTGCCGTGCGTCCCGATGATTACGTCATTACCGCATATCGTGATCACGGACATGCCCTGGCCCGTGGTACAAGCGCAAACGCATGCATGGCGGAGCTTTTCGGAAAGGAGACTGGCTGCTGCCACGGTCTCGGTGGGTCAATGCATTTCTTCGATAAAAAACACCACGTGTACGGTGGGCACGCGATTGTCGGCGCGCACGTCCCGCTGGCGGTGGGCTTGGCGTTTGCCATCAATTACCGCAGCGAAGACCGCGTCACGCTTTGCTTCTTCGGGGACGGCGCGATCAACCAAGGTTCGTTCCACGAAGCTCTGAATCTCGCCGCGCTATACCGATTGCCGATCATCTTTATTTGTGAAAACAACCTTTTTGCCATGGGCACATCAGTCAAACGATCGACGTCGCTCAAGCAGATCGTAGATCGCGCGGAGGGTTACGATATTCCGGGAGAAATCGTGGACGGAATGAATTTTCGTGAAGTGCGCGATAAAGTCGCTGAGGTTGCCGAGTCGATTCGGAAAGAAGCGCATCCGGCATTTCTGGAAGTCCGCACGTATCGTTACCGCGGCCACTCCATGTCAGATCCGGCGAGTTACCGGACGAAGGATGAACTGGAGAAATATCGCCTTGATGATCCAATCATACGTTTGCGCGCGCAGCTCACACGCGAGGGCAAATTAACGAACGAAAAATTCGATCAACTCGACAAACAAGCGAAGGAAACAGTGCTGGCAGCCGTGAAGTTCGCCGAAGAAAGCCCCGAGCTGCCAGTGGAGAAATTGTACGATTATGTGTATTTCGACGGAGCGAAACGATGAGGGAAATCACATATCGCCAGGCCCTGAACGAAGCACTCGCCGAAGAGCTGGAACGCGATCCGAACGTTTTCCTGATGGGCGAGGAAGTGGCGGAATATCAGGGCGCTTACAAAGTCAGCGCCGGATTGCTTCAGCGTTTTGGTCCGAAACGGATCATCGACACGCCGATTAGCGAGAACGGCTTTGCCGGGCTGGGAATCGGCGCGGCAATGGTCGGTCTGCGACCGATTATTGAATTCATGACGTTTAGTTTCTCGCTCGTGGCGTTCGACCAGGTGGTGAACAATGCGCCCAACATGTTCATGATGTCCGGCGGGCAATTCAATATCCCGATTACATTTCGTGGTCCCAACGGCCCTGCGCATCAGCTTGCGGCGACGCACTCGCACGCCACTGAAAATTTTTATGCCAGCGTGCCGGGCCTGAAAGTTTGCACCCCTGCGACGCCGCGTGACGCGAAAGGCTTGCTCAAGACCGCGGTACGCGACGACAACCCGGTACTGGTTCTGGAAGCGGAACTTCTTTACAGCTCCAAAGGAATGGTCGAGCCGCCCGATGAAGAACTGCTCATCCCGCTTGGAAAAGCGGACGTAAAACGCGAAGGCAGCGATGTTACTATAGTTTGTTACGCGCAGACTGTTCCGATCGCGCTCAACGTCGCGGCGCAACTCGAAGAGGAAGACATTTCCGCTGAGATAGTTGATCTGCGTTCGATCAAACCGCTCGATGAGAACACGATTTTCAACTCGGTCGCGAAAACGCATCGCGTCGTAATTGTCGAACAGGATCATCCATTCTGTGGCGTCGGCGCCGAAATTTGCTACCGGATTCAAAAAAACATTTTTGATGAGCTGGATGCGCCGATTCTGCGCGTATCACAGGAAGATGTGCCGATGCCTTACAATGAAGACTTGGAGCATGCCGTCCTGCCGAACGCCAAAAAACTGGTCGCCGCCGTGAAACAAGTTTGCTACGCGTGAAAACCCTCACCATTTCTCCTTATGCCTGAAATCCAGATGCCAAAATTGAGCGACACGATGACTGAGGGCACCCTCGTCACGTGGAAGAAGAAAAAGGGCGACCAGGTCTCGGCGGGCGAAGTGCTGGCGGAAATCGAAACCGACAAGGCGACCATGGAGTGGGAATCGTCCGAGGACGGTACACTCGCGGAAATTTACGTCCAGGAAGGCGGCAAGGTGAACGTGGGCGATAAGATCGCGTTTATCCGGGGGGAAGGCGAAGAAGCACCGAAGCAAACACCGGAACCGAAAAAAGGCGAAGAGCCTGCGACCGCAGAAGAGAAAGAAAAAAAACCGCGAGCTGAAACTGAGAAGCCTGCGCCAGCGGAATCGCAACAAGAGGAAACGGCGCCCCCGCAGCAAGAAGATGCAGCGGCGGCTGTATCAACCGCCCGGGATGAAGCGCAGCAGGAACAATCTCAGCCGAAAGAACAAAAACCAAAAGAAACCCGCGTGAAAGCGTCGCCGGTTGCGCGTCGAATAGCAGCCGAACTTGGCGTTGACCTTTCCGCTGTGAAAGGCACAGGGCCGGAGGAACGCATCACCGAAACTGACGTTCGCGCAGCGGCGAAATCCGTAACCGGTGGCGTTGACCGTGGCCGAGCAAAACCGTCCGCCCCGCCTGCGGTCAAGCCTGGCGAAAGCGCGCGTGTCCAACTCTCTGGAATGCGCAAAATCATTGCGCAAAGATTGGTCGAGAGCCTTGGCCCAGTTCCGCATTTTTATCTCACGATCGACATCAATGCTGGACCGCTGATGGAAGCGCGTGAGGAATTGAAATCGGCGGGCGAAGGCGCAGACGCTGCGAAGATCACCGTAAACGATTTAGTTTTGAAAGCGGCTGTGACGGCAGCGGTTAAGGTTCCGCGCGTCAACGCTTCCTTCGACGGCGATGCCCTCGTCCAGTATGCTGATGTCGATCTCGGTGTCGCAGTAGCGATTGAAGACGGACTGCTGACGCCGGTCATCCGCGCGGCGCAAGACAAATCGCTTCGTGAGATCAGTACTTCGGCCAAGGACCTCGCGCACCGTGCCCGTAACAAACGGATGAAGCCTGAAGAATTTCAGGGCGGCACATTCACCGTTTCAAATCTTGGCGGGATGGGCATCGACAATTTCTCCGCCGTGATTAATCTCCCGCAAGGCTTCATTCTCGCCGTCGGCAAAATCACAAAGGTTCCAGTCGTCGACGACTGCGACCAAATCGTAATCGGCCATCGCATGTCGATCACGATGAGCTGCGACCATCGCGTCATCGACGGCGCGCTCGGCGCCGAATATCTCAAGGAACTGCGGCACCTGCTGGAAAATCCAGCGCTGCTAATGCTCTGAAGCTATCTGGGTGTGGTTTCCCACATCATGAAATCGTCCAGGGTTTGTCGAGTTTTGTCGGCAACAAATTCTACCACGGTCGCGTCATCGACAAAGCCGAGGACAGGAGTCGCGTCCGGAATTAGATCGAATGGATCGATTAGATAATTGAGAGCGGCCACGATCCACAAGAGTGCGTTGTCTGGGATTTCGTCGTATTCACCGCGATGATGCGCCCGAACCAAGCGCAGCATGGTTTGCAAATAAGGCCAGTATTCTTTGAATGGCTCCCTCGGCACTGCTGCTGCCTTTTTAGCCGCTTCGTTGAAGAGGGCCAGCAAAGTTTCAGAATCATTGAGACACGCTCTTGCATCGATCAGCGCTCTGGCGAACGCTTCGCTGCGAAGAGCAGGCTTGCGATAGGGCACGAATTGCGTCCCAGTTTTTGCGCTGGGCCGCTTCTTTTTTTCTGCGCGCGGTTTCGATTTCGTCGTTTTCATCTCGCGCTATCAAAGCACCCGGGGGCGCTGATGAGAAGCCGATTCGTGAATGGCGGTTTTCAGGGAACGCACGCTGGGATACTGCGCTCCCAGGAAAACGCTACACGCTACGGTTTTGTTGCGAGGATCAGCGGTGATGGCCCGGGTGCGTCGAGCTTGCGTACTTTTTTGAACCCGGCTTTTTCCAGCCAGCTTTTGATTTCGTTGAAACTGAACGTGTCCCCTTTTTCGGTATTGACGAGCATTTGCACGCAAAACATCAACGAGGGTAGCGGCTTCGTGCGATCATCATTTACCAGCCATTCTGCAATGGCGATGGTGCCGCCCGATTGTAACGCTCGAAAGACTTTCTTGAGCAATTGCCTACTACGCTTTTCACCTTCGCTGTGCAAAATATGGCCCAGCGTAGCGACGTCGTAGCCGTTACCAAAGTCCGCTTCCAACAAGTCGCCCTCGATGAAATCGAAACGATCGCGCACACCAAACTTTTGCGTGATGCGTTTTGTTGTGGGAATCATTCCGGGCCAATCGACCGCGGTCACGCGCACTCGCGGCAATTTCTGGGCAAGCGCGATTCCCCAAATCCCGGAACCGGCCGCAAGATCGATCGCGCGCGATTCATCTTTCGCCTTCGCGACTTTTAAATGATCCGCAAGTTTCTGGGCGCCGGCATAGCTCATCGGAATGATGGTTTCGACGAGTTGACTGAAGAATTCGGTGCCGTCAGTTTCCTGGTTCACGGCCACCGCTGGTCGTCCGTCGCGCACGATGTCGGTCAGCCGCAGCCAGCGCGAAATCATTACCGGCAAAATCGACCCGAAAAATCCGGTGACCGCGCCCGGCTTTTCGCTGACAAGAAATGCTTCGCTTTCGGGTGTAAGCGAATATCTCGCTTGTCGATCCTTCTTCAGCAATTCCAAGCCGACGAGCGCGTCCATAATCGCGCGCAAACCTCGCGCCGAGGCGCCGGTTTCTTTTTTGATCTGCTCGACCGTTTTCGGCCCGCTTTGCAGTGTATCGAAAACTTTGTTGTTCACAGCCGCGCTGATAATCAACGGTGGTGCGTAAGCGAAGCCAAACTGCTGCAGGCGTTCGGGAGTAAGCTTTTGTGTTTTGCGCTTTTTCATAATGATCTGGATCGACAAATAATTCGAAACCATCTTTCGTCCAGCGGATGTAACCGAATGTTCGGCTTTCTTTAAGAATCCAGATAAATGAGCTTAGAATGGAAGACGCGGGAAGAAATGGAGGCAGGAGAGTGCACAATGCTCGCCTCTTTTGCGCAGAAATCGGGCGAGTCCCGCGGCCGCAAATTCCCCGAGCCGAGCCACGCCTATCGCACCGAGTTTCAGCGTGATCGCGCCCGCATTATTCATTCGCGAGCGTTCCGCCGCATGGAATACAAGACCCAGGTTTTTCTCAACGGGACCGGTGACCATTTGCGCACGCGGCTGACGCATTCCATCGAGGTGGCATCTATCAGCCGCACCATCGCACGTGCCTTGCGACTGAATGAGGATCTCGCGGAAGCAATCGCACTCGCACATGATCTGGGCCACGCACCGTTTGGGCATTCCGGCGAAGAGATGCTGGCGGAATGTATGCGGGACCACGGGGGGTTCGACCACAATCGGCAGAGCGTGCGCGTTGTGGAGTTGCTCGAAACAGCGTACCCGGATTTTCCGGGCTTAAATCTGACGTTCGAAGTGCGCGAAGGTCTTCGGAAACATGAGCGTCCCTACAAATTGAATGAAGTAGCGCATGCGTCCCGCTGGCAAACTGAAAGGGGCAAGCCAGAGGCTCGCCCTACCTTTATGCAATACGATTGTCCATCGTTGGAAGCACAGGTTGCGGACCTCGCGGATGAGATCACGTATTACAGTCATGATCTCGATGACGCCGCTGATTTCGAGATCCTGAGCCCGGCGCAATTGGAAGAGAATGAGGTCTGGCGCACCAGTCATCGCGCAGTGCTTTCGCGTTACAAAAGCGCGTTGGAACCCGAGATGCGCAAGCTGATTATTCGCGACATCATTGATCGCGAAGTGCACGACTTGGTTGCGACCAGTGCCGAATCAATTGCGGAATCCGGAGTGCAAACTGCTGATGACGTGCGTCGGCAAAAAGCACCGCTAATCCGATACAGCAATGAATTGGCCGAAGCGAATCGAGCGCTCCGGAAATTTTTGTATCAGAATGTCTATTACCATCCGCGCGTGTCGGAAGTGAACCGCCGTGCGTGCGAGATGCTGCGACGGGTGTTCGAAGCGTACCTTGTCGATACTGATCGACTTGGCGATGCCGCGATGCGGCGAATCGAGAAAGAAGGCTTCCACCGCACAGTTTGCGATTACGTCGCCGGAATGACGGATCGATATTTGATGGAAGAACACAAGCGGATCGCTGAGATGGAGTAATGGAGTGTCGGGGTAATGTGATTTGCCTCAACACTCCATTACTCCAATTTGTGCTCAGGCTGCGGCGTTGCCGATCTCGTCCCGCAAATATCTGATGAGAAAACGGAGGCGATGATTGAGCGACTGTTCTTCGAGTAGACGTTGCCGGCGCAACGGATCGTTCACGAAGGTCGAAGCCATCAGGTCGGCAAGCATTTCCAAGTCGCGTAATTCGGAAAGATACTGGTCCAGTTTCGCTGGTAGCTGACGGCGATCATGCTTCAGGCTGCCGTATAACTCGACCACCTTTGCGCCGAGCGCTTCGGTCTCGACCGTAGTTGGATCGCGCGATTTGACGGCGTCGATGCTCGCAACCGGAAACGGCTTCTCCTGTTCGAAATCGGTGAACCGCACGCGTTGCAGACCTTGCAGGATTAAGTTCGAGGTGCCATCGCCGCGTTCGACGCAGGCGCGAATCAATCCAGCCGTGGCAAAGTGGAAAAAATCCTCGGCCGCATCCCAATCCGGACAGCTCGGTTTGACTAACGTCACGCAAAACATCCGATGGTTTCGAAGCGCGTGCTCCAGCATTTTGCAATACCGCGGCTCGAAAATGTGAAGTGGTAACAGCACATGTGGAAAAAGCACCGCACCCGGCAGCGGCATCACCGAAAGTTGCTTTGGCAAAGGGACGGATGACGACATTGTTTCAGTGTTCCAACCATAAGATATACGTATCACAGACTGGGTAAATGTTTGCGACTAACAATGACGAATGACGAAGCTCGAAGGTTGGCTTTTTGTCATCCGGGCTTCGTCATTATTTCGTCATTCGAGTTTCGCCATTCTCCCAATCCCCAATGCGCGAAGCTGTTCCACCGACAGTTGTCCCTCGGTGACGGTTGTACAGAGCGATGCGTAAATCAGGACCGAGCCGGCACGCGCCAGGAGGACGCGTGAAATTGCGCCGAGCTTGCCAATGCCCGTGATGGAAAGGGGAATATCGACACGGCTGTTGGTCATGAATTCGAGCAAGCGTCCGAGTTCCACCGGTGTGTCGGTGCGCGTTGCGATCTTGAAGACATCTGCGCCATGCGCTCTCGCCATGCGCGCCTTGGCGGCGAGCAATCGCGCGCTCGGTGTGGATTTCAAACTGTGGAATGAAATGATTCGTCGAATTTTTCTGGTTTTTGCGATTACAAGCAAGTGCCGCAGAGCAGAGGCTGAGCGTAATTCAACGTCGAGATAATCGGCGTGCCTTAAAAACCGGGTGAGCAAATCGCGTCGTTGCCGCAGTGACAATTTTCTGGCGCCGCCTTCGTGCGGGTGTCGCGCTGTGATGATGAGCGGTCTGCGCAGCTTCGGTAACGTAATTTGCAGTTGATCGGCCGCGTCTGCCAGGCAATCCAGGCGCAGCTCAAACAGATCCGGCGACTGGCGCATCCGAAGAGCACGGTCTAGATCGGCTTGCGACGCGATTACGCCGACTATGCGCAGAGGCGGCTTGGTCGAGCTACGCGTCGTCATTCTTAATCGCGAATGGCGCGATCATTCTCTCAATGTACTTGGCCAAAATGTCGAACTCGAGGTTGACGAGATCGCTGGTTTTTGCGCGATCAAGATTCGTATGGCGTTTCGTGTAAGGGATGATCCACACAACGAAGCTGTTCGGAAAAACCTCAGCGACCGTGAGGCTTATTCCGTTAACGGCGATTGAACCTTTCGAAGTCACATAATGCGCGAATTGGGTTGGCAATCCGATTTCCAAGCAGAGGTCTGCGCCTTTCCTGTCCAACCCGATAATAGGGGAAACGCAATCGACGTGGCCTTGAACGAAATGTCCGCCGAGGCGGCCGTCTGCGCGCAACGCTCGCTCCAGATTTACCCGGCCGTTCTGTCGCAAGCGCTTAAGGTTTGTTCTGGCGATTGTTTCCTGGAGCAGATCGAAGCTCAGCCGGTCGCCACGGCGCGAAGCGAGCGTAAGGCAGCAGCCATTCAAGGCGATGCTCTCACCGGTTTTTACCTGTGTTGCCGTGCGCGGCGCGTCAATTTGTAATCGCGTGCCGGAATCACTCACATCGGCCCCTACAACTTTGCCGACTTCTTCGACTAGTCCGGTGAACATGGTGTTTCGGAACAATCCAACGATTTACGCGGACAAAGCAATTGCACGTTGAGCGTTGGATGTTGGGCGTTAGTTTACGCGCCATTGCAATGACGCCGCAAGATCCGTCGCTGTTTGGCATTCCTGTCGATTTCCTCTTGTTCGGTTTAACGTTGGCCGGCGTCGCGGTTTTCCATCAATGCACAATGCGTGTGGCGCTGACGGGGCTGGTCACAATCGCGATATACAAAATAGCATTCACCGGTTTCAAAACCGGCGATGGGGTAATGGGATTCGTCTCTCACGTCGGACACGAGTGGGTCATTCTCGTCAACTTACTATGCCTCCTGATGGGTTTTGCGCTGCTATCGCGCCATTTCGAAAAAAGTCACCTGCCTGTGGCGCTGCCAAAATTTCTTCCCGACGACTGGAAAGGCGGATTCATTTTGCTGGTGCTAGTCTGGGCGCTTTCGAGTTTTCTCGACAATATTGCCGCGGCGTTGATCGGCGGCGCGATGGCGCACCAACTTTTTCGGGCCAAAGTGCACATCGGTTATCTGGCTGCTATCGTGGCCGCTTCGAACGCCGGCGGTTGCTGGAGCGTCCTCGGTGACACCACGACCACGATGATGTGGATCGCGGGTGTCTCGCCGAGCCAGGTTTTAGAAGCGATCATAGCCGCGATGGTGGCCCTACTCGTTTTCGGAATCCCAGCAGCGATTAAGCAACATCGATATTCGCCCATCCTGAAATACGCTCACGAACACGTTCACATCGATTGGATGCGGATTGGCATTGTCGTGTTGATCCTGGTGGTGGCCCTTGTCACGAACGTCACGGTGAACACGAAATTTCCCAGCCGTTCCGACAGTTTTCCTTTCATCGGTGTCGCGGTGTGGGCAGCGATCTTGATCTCCGTCGGAATGCGCCGTCCTGACTGGGAAATTTTGCCTCGAACGCTAAGAAGTTCCATTTTTTTGCTGTCGCTCGTTTTGATCGCTTCCATGATGCCAGTGGAACGCTTGCCCAACGCCTCACCGCGGACGACCCTTGGTCTCGGCTTCCTGTCCTCCGTGTTCGACAACATTCCGCTAACCGCGCTCGCTCTTAAACAAGGCGGATACGATTGGGGACCGCTGGCTTATGCGGTGGGATTTGGCGGTTCCATGATTTGGTTTGGATCGTCAGCGGGCGTCGCGCTGTCGAGTATTTTTCCGGAGGCGAAATCGGTAACCGCGTGGGTCAAAGCAGGGTGGTTTGTTGCTGTCGCTTATGTGGCCGGATTTGCTGTAATGTTCGTGTTGATCGGGTGGCACCCCGAGCCGAAGCAACGGTCCAAACATGCCCGATCCAAAGGCGGCATTGACCAGGCGATCGGAATGACGAAGCACGAATGACGAATGACGAAGGATACCGGAACAAAGGGCTGTGCCCTGTGCGCCCAGCGGAGATGTTCTCCGCTGGCTTATAGGCAGCGGGGTTGCAAACCCGCTGGGCACACAGACTGCAAGTCTATGTTCCGACGGCGTGATTTACTAAAGAGCTTAAATAGTTAAAAAACCGGACCACGCTTTAGCGCTTCAACACTTCAACGACTTAACGTGCCGAAACTCCGTGGTTAAACTTCAGCAAACCATATTTCAGCGATTTTTCCGCACCGAGACGATTGGCGGATTGGTCCTGCTCTTCTTTGGAGTTTCCGCTCTCGTCATTGCCAATTCGCCGTTAGCTGGGACATACAGCCACCTTTGGGAGACACCGCTTGGCTTAGGCCTCTCTGATCACGAGCTGTCGCTGAGTCTGCACCAGTGGATCAACGATGGTTTGATGGCCGTGTTTTTTCTTCTGGTCGGGCTTGAAATCAAACGAGAATTGCTGGCTGGCGAGTTGTCCTCGGTGCGCCAGGCGGCGCTTCCTATCGCCTGCGCCATTGGCGGAATGGTTTTGCCCGCGGCGATGTATTTGATGTTCAACTTGGGCGGGACGGGTTCGCACGGCTGGGGTATTCCGATGGCAACCGACATCGCTTTTGCCTTGGGCGCACTGAATTTAATCGTTCCCCGGGCACCGCTCGGCGCCAAAGTGCTGTTAACTGCTCTGGCGATCGCTGACGATATGGGTGCGGTGCTCGTGATCGCGGTTTTTTATTCGGCAGCGATCGTGTGGAGCGCGCTCGCGGGCGCAGGCGTGGCCCTCCTGGTGTTGATTGGATTCAACGTGATCGGGGTCCGCCGCCTCTGGCCGTATTTACTTGGCGGGGTGGTGCTGTGGTATTTCGTGCATGAGTCCGGCGTCCACGCGACAATTGCCGGCGTTGCCCTGGCCTTCACGATTCCCACGCACACGCGTATCAACGCGGCGGAGTTTTCCGGTGAAGCGCGCTCGCTGCTGGATCGATTCGACCGGAAGGAAACGGGGGATCTTCTGGTTTTAACCAGCAAAGGACAACAGGAAACGTTGTTTGAAATTGAGCGGGCGAGCGAAGGCGTGACCGCTCCAATTCTCAGGCTTGAGCACGCGTTGCATAACTTTTCGGCGTTCCTTGTGATGCCGTTGTTCGCATTTGCGAATGCTGGAATCCGATTTACGTGGCAGATCGAGCGTCCAGAGATTGCGCTCGGTGTGTTGGCCGGGTTGGTCGTTGGCAAGCCGCTCGGAATTACCCTGGCTGCGTTTGCCAGTGTTAAATCAGGAGTTGCCGATCTTCCGGCCGGTGTCACCTGGCCATCGCTATTTGGGTACGCGTGCCTGGCGGGCATCGGTTTCACGATGTCGCTCTTCATCGCGATGCTCGCATTCGGGGATTCGCAGCTGGTCGACGCAGCAAAGCTAGGCATCATTTTCGGGTCGTTGCTCGCCGGAATCATTGCGACCATTGTCCTTGCAACGGCAGAGCGTGGGGATACCGTTTCGCGATGACAGACAGGCCACGCATGGCACATCCGTCACGTGCGCCAGTCGGTGGCGCCAGCAGCACGCAGTTACGATCGGAGTCATACAACGAGAGAACTCGGTCAGCGACTGGGCCGCAAGGGCCTGGCGCCCGCATTGCATTGCTTTCCGGGATTCTGTTTCTGTCCGGAATTGGGGCGCTGATTTTCGAGACGTTGTGGCTGCGCTTAAGCGGATTGGCATTTGGTAATTCGGTCTGGTCGGCAGCGTTGATTCTCTCCAGTTTCATGGCCGGCTTGGCACTGGGCAACGCCATTGCGGCCTCTTCAACGGTGAGACGGTGGCGACCGTTGCAGATTTACGCGGTGCTGGAGCTGTTGGTGGCATTTTTCGGTTGCACGATCGTTTTTGCTCTTCCATTGCTGGGGACGTTGCTGCGGCCACTTTGGCAAACCCTTTGGGATTATCAGCCGATATTGCTCGGGTTGCGTTTTGTCGTGTCGTTTCTGGTTCTGCTGGTGCCGACGACAGCGATGGGTTTAACGCTGCCGGTGTTGATTGAAGATCCAATTTTGCGGCGAACGCATTTTGGGCGGGCGATTGGTCTTTTGTATGGTTTCAACACATTGGGCGCGGTGGTTGGAGCGGTGATCGGGGAGGCTTATCTCATCGCCGCATTTGGACTTCGAGGCACGAGTTTAGCTGCGGGTTTGGCGGTTTGTATCGCAGCAGCGATCGCGCTGTTGGTGGCGAGACATTCTGGCGATCTCGCTGCTTATGGCGTGCGCGGACACGTCCGCGCTTTTGAAAGCGGTCCCGCCACCGCGGGATCGCCGCACTCCAAATTTCCGCTGCGATTGGATGCAAAATATCGGCTGCCGTGGCGTCTGTTGCTGGTGAGCTTTGGGACCGGATGCGTACTGCTCTCTCTGGAAGTGATCTGGTTTCGATTTCTCCGTTTGTATGTCGCTCCTTCTTCCACGGCTTTTGCGATCATGCTGGCAATTGTTTTGGCCGCAATCGGGCTTGGGAGCGTTACCGCTGGCGCGATTCGCCGACGCTGGGGAGAGAGTGATCACCTCCTGCCCATGTTCCTGTTGTTGGCCGCCCTTTCGGTGCCGCTCGCGTATATTTTTTTCCCAGGCGAAACGGTTCGAACGGCTGCGGGTCCATACAATCTGGCTGCCTGGCCGCAGATTGCGGTGCTGACGCTTGCCCTGGTATTTCCGGTCGCTTTTCTATCCGGGATTCTGTTTCCATCCATTGTGGTGCGTGTTCAAGCCAGCGTGCGAGATCGGATGAATAGCACTGGAATCACCACGTTATTCAATACCACGGGCGCTGCGGTTGGCCCGCTGCTGGCAAGCTTGATTTTGTTACCGCGCGTTGGATACCAGTGGAGCCTCTTGCTGTGCGCTGCGAGTTACGCCTTGCTCGCGCTGCTGGCCAGCGACCGGTCCACGTGGTCCTTCAGGCGACCAATTGGATTGGCCATGGCAAGTCTTTCCGTCGGGCTTGTGCTTATTTTTGTCTTGTTTCCGTATTATCGTGATCAGGCGCATTTCGCCCATGCAAGCCGACCTTACGACACGGATGCACAGGGACGTTTACGTGAGCACCTGGTCAAACGGCTGGAAGGCTCGGCCGACACCTATCAGTTGCTGCGACACGATCTTTTCGGCGAACCTTATCTATACCGGCTGTTGACGAACTCGTTCTCGATGGCGGGCACAGGCGCCGGCAGCCAGCGCTACATGAGATTGTTCGCCTACCTTCCGCTGGCTTTTCGCCCCTCTTCAACAAACGTGCTTCTCATCTGCTATGGCTGTGGGGTCACGGCCGATGCCTTTCTTCATGGCCCGAACGTTAAGAAGCTGGATGCCGTCGACATATCGAAAGAAGTGTTCTCTCTCGCTGATTTCTACACGGGCATCAATTACTCAAACCCGTTGCGCGATTCGCGTGTCCACGCCGTGGTCCAGGATGGCCGCTTTTTCTTGCAAGCCAGTCCCCAGCAGTACGACATCATTTCCGGAGAGCCGCCTCCGCCGAAGGTGGCAGGCTCGGTGAATCTTTACACCCAGGAGTTCTTCTCGCTTGTCAACAGCAGGCTAAAAGAAGGCGGTATCGCCACATTCTGGCTCCCGCTTAACTTGCTTAAGGTTGATGAAGCGAAGGCGATTCTTCGCGGGTTTCACAATGCATTCTCAAATGCGTCGGTTTGGGCGAGCGCGGATGAGCAATGGATCATGATGGGCATAAAAGGGCCGGGCCGGAAGGTGAGCGAAGAAGACATTACGGGCTTGTGGAGCAATCAATCAACTGGCGCAGACCTGAAACGAATCGGCATGGAAAAGCCCCAGCAGTTAGGCGCGCTTTTTGTGATGGATGGTGACGAAATCGATCGTCTCACACAGGATGTGGCTCCCTTAACGGATTTCTACCCGAAGCGTCTGTCGGATGAGAAATGCGACGAACAAGCGAGTCATCGATTTGCCTTGCCCTATTTGCAAGCTCCGTCTGCCATGGGCCGTTTCCTCGCATCCGGATTGATTCATAAAATCTGGCCAGAATCACTTAACAGCTCGATTGATTTCTTTTTCCTTGTGCGCGAAGTGCGTTTCGTTTCTGGAGTGGTTGGAGGCGGCAACAAATGGGCCGAGCTGGATCTCTATCTTCGCCATTCGGATCTCGAGACGCCGGTGCAGGAGGCCTTTGGCAGCGATCAGTTCCGCATGGCGATTGCAGAAAAGGTTGAACGCCGCTCCAGCCAGCTCAGTGCCGAAATCATGCCGGATTTAATTGCAGGCGCGCTGGCGCGACGAGACATCAACGAAGCGATTCGGCTATTGGAGAGCAAAAACGATCGAGGCTTTGCCAATCGTACTGATTTGTCTCTTCTCAGTTACCTTTACTGCTTAAACGGCAGTGTTGAACAAGCGGAAGCGCTGGTCGCCGAAAACGCCGGAGCGATCAAGCAGGATCGGTCCACCGAGTGGCTCTGGGCGACGTTACAGACGGACTTTGGATTTCATTTTCCGCAGTGACGCAATCCTGCGGATGAGCCGGGCCTGCACGATTCGCCTAACTAGCGATATGCAATTGCAAAGGCACTGTGCTGCGGAAGGCAGCACCGGAATTGCGCGATGATAAACAGGTCACAGACGTCCGATATGTGTGATCATGAGGATGCGCCACGTGCGGGGCGTGGCACCGCGCCGCTTGCATTTTTCTGTGGAATTCTTTTTCTCTCCGGAACTGGGGCGCTGATTTTCGAAACGCTGTGGTTGCGGTTGAGCGGCCTGGCGTTTGGCAATTCGATCTGGGGTGCGGCGTTGATTCTCTCCAGTTTTATGGCGGGCCTGGCGTTGGGAAACGCGCTCGCTGCATCGGCGAGAATTTCGCGATGGCGACCCCTCCATTTGTATGCTCTTCTCGAGGTCCTTGTTGCGTTCTTTGGCTGCACCATTGTTTTTGGTCTTCCGGTACTTGGCGACCTGATGCCGCCCGTTTGGCAAACCCTCTGGAATTATCAGCCTACACTGCTGGGGCTGCGGTTTCTCGTGTCATTCCTGATCTTGCTCGTTCCGACGACAGCCATGGGTTTGACGCTACCCGTAATGATCGAGGATCCGCTGGTGCGGCAGAGGGACTTTGGCCAGACGATGGGTTTTCTTTATGGCGCGAATACATTGGGAGCGATGGCCGGTGCTCTGCTTGGCGAGGGTTACCTGGTTCGTGCATTTGGACTTTACGGCACAAGTTTGGCAGCGGCTTGTGCGGTTTGCATCGCCGCGGCGGTAGCGCTGATCGTGACGAGATTTGGAGTGCGCGGACACTTCCGCGCTTTTGAAAGCGGCGACGTGTCGCCGCGCTCCAAATTTCCACTGCGCCTAACGGGGGGCTATCGGCCCCCTTGGCGTCTGCTTTTCGTCAGCTTTGGCACCGGTCTGATTTTTCTCGCGCTTGAAGTGGTTTGGTTTCGTTTCCTGCGGCTGTATGTCGCGTCGTCGCCGACTGTATTCGCGATCATGCTCGCAGTTGTGCTGGCAGGAATTGGATTTGGCGCTCTTCTGGCCGGCGCGATTCGTCGATCTGCTCTTCGGAATCAAGTGCTTCCGATCCTGTTGCTCGCGGCAGCAGTTTTAGTCCTTCTTTCATATTTGTTTTTTCCGGGTGAATTGATTCCGGCGCCAACCGGTGTGTTTAATCTCCGCTGGTGGCAGATCGCGATTCTATCTGTCGCATTGATGTTCCCCGTGGCGTTGCTGTCAGGAATCCTGTTTCCGTCGATTGCCGCGAACGTTCAGACGAGTGTTGGAGACCGAATGAACAGCACAGGGATTGCGACGCTGTTTAATACGACCGGAGCGGCAATTGGTCCGCTGCTCGCGGGCTTCGTGCTGTTACCGGGTCTTGGCTATCAACGGAGTCTCATCGTCTGCGCCGTCTGTTACGCTTTGCTCAGTATCCTCGTCACCCCGCGCGCAACGTGGTCAATTCGCCGACCTGTCGGGATGATCGTTGTTGCGCTTTGGGTCGCAGTCGTTCTCGGCGTCGTGCTTTTTCCGTATCGACGCGCCGAAGCGCATTTCGAACACGCCAGCCATCCGTATGAAACGGACGACCAGGGTCATGTGCTTGCACGGGTTGTAAAAAGTGTGGAGGGAACATCGGATACCTGGCAACTGCTGCGGCGCGATTTATTTGGCGAGCCGTACTACTACCGGCTGCTGTCCGACGCGTTCTCGATGTCGGCGACGAATCCGCGTAATCAGCGTTACATGCGGTTGTTTGCTTATCTTCCGCTGGCTTTTTGTCCGGGAGCTAAAGATGTGTTGCTTATCTGTTATGGATGCGGCGTCACTGCGGACGCGTTCACTCTCAAATCGAACCTCGAACGAATCGACGTGGTGGACATCTCGAAGGAAGTGTTCGCTCTCGCCGATTTCTATTCGGGCATCAATTACTCTAATCCTCTGCGTGATCGGCGCGTGCACGCAGTCGTGCAGGATGGCCGCTTCTTTCTTCAAGCCAGCCCGCGGCAGTACGACATTATCTCTGGCGAGCCGCCTCCGCCGAAAATGGCCGGCGCGGTCAATCTTTACACAGAGGAGTTTTTCTCGCTTATGCGAAGCCGGCTTAAGAAAGACGGAATCGCGACCTTTTGGCTGCCCATAAATCAACTAAAGGTGGAGGAAACAAAAGCGATTCTCCGCGCGTTCCACAACGCATTTCCGAACGCATCGGTTTGGGCCGGTACCGACCAAGACTGGATCATGATGGGCATTAACGGGCCCGGCCGTAGGGTGAGTGAAGATGAGCTTAGGCAGCTATGGCATGACCCGGCGACCGGCGCAGACTTGCGGCGAGTTGGGATTGAGGTTCCACAACAATTAGGCGCGCTGTTTTTGATGGACGGCGAGGAGATTGATCGGATCACCCGCGATGTCGCGCCACTGACCGATCTTTACCCAAAGCGCCTGACGGATGAGCCTTGGGACGATGAAGCAAATCACCGGTTCGCGTTAAACTATCTGAACGCGGCTGCTGCGGTTCAACGCTTTGCTCAGTCGTCGCTGATTAGCAGAATCTGGCCGGAAATACTGAATCGGGGAGGTGCTGAGCTGGAGTCATTCTTTGTGCTTCGCCAGACACGATTTCTCTCTGAGACGATCGGAAGCAACAAGCTGGCTGAACTTGATCTGTATCTGCGCCACTCCCGCCTGCGGATTCCGGTCCTCGAGGTGCTGGGCAGCGATGCATTTCAAGTTTCCATTGCCGAGCGAGTGGCGAAGCAATCGGTAACGCCGCCGCTGGAAACCATGCCGGATTTAATAGCAGGGGCGCTGGCGCAGCGGGACATCGCCCGAGCGATTCGGCTCTTGGAAGAGAAGAAAGATCGCGGCGTGTTCAGCCCTAACGATATGTTCCTGTTGACCTATCTCTACTGCTTGAATGGCAGTGTAGACAAGGCAGAGACGCTCACCGCCGCTAACGCCCCTGCAATTAAAAAAGATCGGTTCGTCGATTGGCTGTGGGAAAAACTAGCGACCGATTTCGGATTCCATCCACCGCAGTGACCAACGATCTGACCGCGGATCACCCAGAGCGGCTCCGCCGCAACCGAAGGTGAGCCCGCCAATCACGCTAATTGACGCGAATAAAGGACAGGGTTTCGCACGGAAGTGCTTTCGGAGTGCGGGGCGTCCTCGCACCGCCTTGCATCTCGCGCTTGGTTCAAACCCCAAAAGCGACACGGGGACGTCTCGCACTCCTAAAGGTTCGCGAAATCGAGCAACGAATTCTTGCGGTTTCTATTCGCGTTAATCCGCGTGATTCGCGCGCAGAAAAATCTTCGCAGAACGCGACGAATTTGGCCTATAGCAGTGCGGATAACGCGGATGTACCAAGACAATGACGAAGCACGAATGTCGAAGGACGAAAAAATGTCGAAGCCCGAATGACAAGAGCACGTGACCCGATGCTCGCGCCGTTTCGGGTTTCGTCATTCGGATTTCGTCATTGTCATGCATCCGCGTAATCAGCGGTTCCGGCGTCAAAAAATTTCAAAAAAAAGCTTGTCAGACCCTCGCCTCTTCCGCTAGAGGGACATTCCGAGCGACAAATGCCCTCATTTCGTCGTTCAAAAAAAATCCAAAAAAGTGAAAAAAAAGCTTGTCAGGACATTAGAAATTTAATAAGCCTGCCTAAACCTAACCAAACCAATGGAGAAACTAATGATTAAAAACGCACTAAAAACGTTTAGATTCGTTCGTCTTGCTTTGATCGCAGGCGCCGGATTTACATTCATTCTTGCGTCTAACGCATTCGCGCAGTTGCCGGCTCCCGCTGTTCCTGCGGAGCCTGGTGCGCCCCCGGGCACGGCTGAAGCCGAACGCGTCGTCGTGACGGGTTCAAACATTCCCACGGCGGAAGAAACCGGCCCGAATCCGGTGGACACCTATCGGCCGCAAGACATCGAGAAACTGGGTATCCGCAGCCCGCAAGACCTGCAAACTTTCATCCCGCAGGAAGCAGGCGGCACTGTCAACTTGAACATCGGCAACGGTGGCGATGGTACAATCCAATTCAACCTGCGCGGTCTGTTGCCCAAGGAGACACTGGTTCTCATTGATGGCAAGCGCGTCGCTAATTCGGGTCTCTTTAACGGTGTCGATATCAACCTCATCCCATTTGTAATGATTGATCACCTCGACATCCTCAAAGATGGCGCCTCGGCTGTGTATGGCGCCGATGCGGTGGCCGGTGTGGTTAACTACTTTTTGATCCATAAATTCCGTGGATTGGAAGTTGGGGGCACTTACGGGAACACTGATCTGGGAGGCTCAAACGACATGTCGGAATGGGAAGCCTGGATTAAGGCCGGCACCGGCGACGACAAGACCGATATCGTGGTGATCGCCGATTTCTGGGAGCGTGGCGGCGGTGTTTTCAGCGCTGACAGAGACATTTCCGCCAACGGGAATTTCGTTCCGTTTGGAGGATTCGACCAACGCAGCAGCAACGAACCGGGCGGCAAAGGCAGCTTTCGTCTTATTCCCAAGTTGTTTTTCAGCGGTGGCAGCCCACCGCCGCATTCAGCTCCCAACGCCCAAACTTCTCCATTCTATAAAAATCCGAATACCCAAGTACCGGGCGCTACTTACCCGGATGGTAACTACCAGTTCTTCAACTTCGGCGCCTTCACGCCAGCGTTGCCGCCGGCGGATCGCCAAACCGTGTATGGTTCATTCACTCGTGACTTGTGTGATAAATACCTGACGGTGTTTACTGATTTTAAGGTTACCCGCTCATTTTTTAATTCATCTCTTGCGGCGGCGCCGTTTACACCCGATCCATTTCATGTTAATGGCGACGCTGATTTGGGCCCGAACTTCAGCCCATCCGGGTTCAGTGTCCCAATCCAGAATGCGTTTAATCCGTTCACGGTGGGCGATACTACACTGGTCATTAGCGGAAACCCAGTGCCAATGACCACAGGTGTCAAGTTCCGCGGCTTGGAAAATGGCCTCAGATATGAAAAGTTCACTTACTGGGATTACCTGTTTGACGCTGGCCTCAGAGGCGAACTGGGATGGATTGGAGACTATTTCAAGACGTGGGGTTGGGAATCCGGTTTCCGGTATTCCCGGAACGAGGGACAAGACCTCTCGCTGGGCGAGGTGAGCCAGCCCGGGTTAAGAGCGGCCCTGCTGGATACCGACCCGGCCACGGCCTTTAACCCGTTCCACGGGTTTACCGGCAATAACACCAAGGCGGCCAAAAACAGGGTGTACGTGAACCTGCATAACACTGGCACGTACGAGTTGCCTTTAGCCTACGCAACCATTAATGGCGATCTGTTTAATCTGCCTGCCGGCCCAGTGTCCGCTGCCGTCGGTGGTGAGTGGCGCGGGGAGCGCTGGAACCGGTATCCCGACTCGCTGAACACCACGTTCCAAACGATTGGCTCTACGGATTCAGAAGGCGCGCGAGTGAACCGGGACGTCTGGTCAATCTACGAGGAGGTTCGGGTTCCATTCACCAGTCCCACATGGAATTTCCCCGCCTTCTACAGTTTCGAGGTGGACTTCGCCGAGCGCGAGGAATGGTACAGTCAGAACACCTCTGCGACCACAATACTAAAAGCGGAACATTCCCAGTACAACGCGCAGAGACCAAAAGTATCTGTGCGCTGGCAGCCGGTTGATCCCAAGTACATCGGGGCGGTGACTCTGCGTGGCAGCTACACCGAAGCGTTCCATGCGCCGCAGTTGATAGAGCTTTCACCCGCCAGCCAGCAAAGCTTCCCGTCGGTCGTCGATCCGTTCTCCAGTCAGACCGAGCAACAGGTCGAGGAACGGATTACTGGAAACCCGTTGCTGCACCCTGAAGTCGCTTACGAATGGACATACGGAGCCGTTTACAGCCCGAAATGGGTCAAGGGTTTGACCCTGAGCGCTGACTGGTGGCATATCGATTTGCGCGACATCGTGTCGAGTCTCGGTGCGCAATTTGAAATCGAGAACTTTACCTTCAGCCGTCCTGACCTGGTGGTACGCTCTCCCAGCACGATTCCTGGCGAGCTTGGCCCAGTGGTGCAGGTCATTGATCCCACTGAAAACCTCGCCGGCGCGGTTTTCGAAGGTCTGGATTACGAAGCAATTTATATTCTGGATTCTGCGATCTTCGGCCATGGCGACTTCGGCAGACTGACCACTACAATTAACGGCACGTACCTGGCCCGGGCGGAGCTTCAGACTGCCCCCGACACGAAACGGTTTGGTATCAACGGCGAGTTTTTGCCGACCGGGTTCAGTCTCACCAGTTCGCTGCCACGGAATCGAGCGAACTTTAGTATCTTCTACGATGGTCCGGCTGATACATGGGCCGGTGGGCTCGACGTCGGCGCGGTGGTACATTGGACCGGCCAATATGAAGATGACAATATCTCGCTGGTCGGTGGCAAGCCGCAAACTCCGAGAACTGATCCCGCCACGGGCATGGACGGTATCCGCGCGCGGAAAGTGGCCATGTTGACTACGCTCGATCTTATCCTGAATTACACGTTCAACCTGCCGCCGCCTGCGCAGGCCGAGGTGCCCGGCTTTGCCAAGGAGGGCGGGAAAAACGTAGTGTCGGGAGGCAAGGAGAAAAATGTTATCCCGGTATCCACAGCCGAGTATGGCTGCAGCAACTGGAAATGGTGGCTGAACAACACCACGGTTACCCTGGGAATGCAGAACGTAACCGACGAAGATCCGCCCTTTGTGGCTGGCGCGTTCGAGAACGGCTACGACGAATCACTGACGACGATCAAGGGCCGGTTCTGGTACGTCGGAATTAAGAAGCGATTCTGAGCGCGTAAATCAGGATAGATTCACAGCGGCCGGGCTCATGACGAGCCCGGCCGTTTTGCTTTTTAGGAGTGCGGCGACATGTCGCCGCTTTGAAAGCGCAGACATGTCCGCGCACTCCAAAATGCGTTTGTCTAAAAATTCAAGATCGTATAAACGTCTCTGCCATGAACTGGCCGCATGGCCCAAGGCACTGGCTGTTCGAGCCTGGCCTGTACATTGTCACCGCGGGCACGTATCGGAAACTCCTGCATCTGAATTCGCCGCCGCGGCTAGATTTCTTCCAAGAGTCATTGGTCCAAGGCGCAAGCGAATTTGGCTGGCGCGCTTGGGCCGTGTTGGCCAATCATTACCACTTTGTTGCGGCCTCGCCATCCGATCCGCGCACGCCCCGAAAATTTCTTGGCAAGCTTTCACATGGAGACAGCCGAGCAACTCAATCTTTGGGACAACAAGCCGAGGCGGAAAGTCTGGTCCAGTTTTGGGACAGCCACATTCGAGCGCTCGTATCTAGCGGGGCTGAATTAGTCCATCAAAATCCAGTGCGGGACGGCATCGTTCCGCTGGCAGAAAATTAAAAATGGTGCTCCGCCTCTTGGTTGGCGCAGAATGCTCCGCCCGGTGTAAACACAGTGAAGAGTTTCAGAATCGATCGCGTTAACGTGCCGGATGAGTTTTGATTTGGAGTGCGCGGACATGTCCGCGCACTCCAAATGTCCGGCGAGGTGTCGCGCCGTAAAGATCAATTAGTGTGAATTCGTGCAATTGGTGTCTTAAGCAACTCAGGATTGATTTTCGCGGGAGCTTGAGGGAAACTTGGCTTCGCTAAAGGAGAAGGCATGCAGTTATTACCGGGGATTTCATCTGCGCAAACTATGCCCGCTGCGCCGGCTCCGACAGCGGCAGGGCGCAAGCCTGGCTTGTGGATTCTGGACAGCTGGCGGGACCTGATATTCTACGTCGGCACCCCGCTGCTGCTGGTACCCGCCTTCGCGCTTGCTCAGGCACGCTGGAGTCCCCAAGATATTTATCTCTTTGTCGCTGCATTCGGAGCAATGGGTCATCACTTGCCGGGAATGATTCGTGCCTACGGCGATCGCGCTTTGTTCGACCGTTTCAAATGGCGTTTTATTCTCGCGCCGCTGTTTCTGCTGGTAGTCTGTATAGCGTTTTTTTGGTGGGACCTGAAAGGAATTCTGCTGGTCGTTTTTTTCTGGGGCGTCTGGCATGGGTTGATGCAGACCTACGGTTTTTGCCGGATTTACGATGGGAAAGCGGGAACCTTTGATACGCTCACTCGCCGGCTCGATTTCGCGGTATGCCTGATCTGGTTCGCGACTGCTGTGGTGCTTTCTCCGTATCGTCTGAGCGACACGCTGGGCACGTACTATATGTGTGGCGGGCCGTTTATCCCGCGCTCGGTTGTAAACCTCGGCCAAAACATGATTCTCGGAGCAGCCGTTTTCGTATCGGTTTTGTTCGCCGTACACTTTGTTCGGACATGGATCGCGGGCAGCCGGCCGAATCCTGTAAAGCTAGGCTTGCTGGTCACCAGCATCGCGTTTTGGTGGTACTGCAATAATCTGGTGTCGAACATTCTTGTCGGGATCGCGCTCTTCGAAGTTTTTCACGACGTGCAATACCTCTCGCTTGTTTGGATCTACAATCGCAACCGCGTCGAAAAAGACAGTAACATCGGCGGATTCATGCGCTTCGTATTCCGAAGGAGCGGCTCGCTGATTGGGCTGTATGTCGGGCTGGTGTTCGCCTATGGCTCGCTCTCCTTTATAAATGCGCATCTTGGAATGGAGACCGTCAAACGCATCCTTACCGGCGTTGTGACCGCTTCCACGTTGCTCCATTTTTACTACGACGGGTTTATCTGGAAAGTTCGTGAGCGTTCGACGCGTCAATCACTCGGGCTCGCTGGCGGAACCGCTGACATATCGCTCGGTGGCATGCTTCCCGGGTGGGCATGGCACGGCCTGAAGTGGGTGGGCGTATTTGTCGTGCCATTAGGCGCTTTATGGTTTTGGCAAACGCATCTCGCTGTGCCCGACGTGCAACGGATGGCGTGGCTGGTCGCAGATGTACCTCAGGGCGCAAAACCGCATTTTGATTACGCGTCGGCGTTGCAAAAGCAAGGCAAACTGGAACAAGCGACGGAAGAATATAAGATCGCGCTCCAGTTCAATCCGAATTATGCGGAAGCGCACATAAATCTTGGCGCGACGCTGAGTGGCCAGGCCAAATTCGACGCCGCGATTCCGCACATGGAAACAGCGTTGCGGCTTCAACCCAACAACGGCGATTTTCATCTCATGTACGCCAGCTTGTTGCAACGGATTGGACGCAACGAGGAAGCCGCGCCACACTTTGAAACCGGTGCCCGTCTGAAACCGACCTCAGCAGACGCACATTACAGCTACGCAGCATTCCTTGCATCGACTGCCAAATATGATGAATACATCAGCGAGCTTCGAACAGTTCTCCGACTCAAGCCAAATTACCCCTACGCTGAGGTTCAGCTCGCCGAGGCGCTTTTTGCCAAAGGCGACCTTGAGGGTGCCAAAGGGCATTATCTGGTGGCGCTACGTGCCGATCCGACGCTGACGGTTGCCTACAATAATTTGGGCAGAGTGTACCTGAGTCAGGGCCGGATTTCCCAAGCCATCGTTCAGTTTAGCGAAGCGCTCCGCCTCAATCCTGATTACAAAGAGGCCGAGGAAAACCTGCGCATTGCCAAAGCGACCGACGCGCAACTATTTCTACAAGGCAACGAATAGTTCGCGTCCTTGGCATGACATCTCGATCGGAGCGTCGCAAATCCCAAGTTGCAATACCCAAGCTCTGGGCAAATTCGAATTGCCGAACAACAACATCCCTGCGCGATGCGGTAGCCTTGAAGGTGGAATTTTCGCGCATTTCTCTGGCTTCGTTCATCCTTACAGAATTGATTTTCGAGGAGAATTAAGAGAAAGTTGGCTTAGCTAAGGAAGAGGCATGCAGTTCGTCCCAGGGATCTCATCTGCGCAAACTGTGTCCGCTGCGCCGGCGCCGACAGCGGTTGGACGCAAGCGTGGCTTGTGGATTTTGGACAGTTGGCAGGCAAAAGAGCATTTTCAGAAGGCATCCGAACTCAATCCGAAACTGGCGCAACCGCACAATTATCTCGGCAAGATTTTCATGCGAGAGGGAAAGCGTTCTCAAGCGATTGGACAATTCGAAGAAGCGCTACGCCTTCATCCGGATTTTCCGGAGGCGGAGGAAAACCTGCGCGTTGCCAAAGAGAGCGCCACTTAGTCTCCGTGACACGAATTACAGGAATTGTCACGAACTTACATCGATTAGTGTGAATTCGTGAAATTCGTGTCTCGTCTTTTCAAGCGAGATTGGTGTTGGGGAGTTCTTCTAATCGCGCTCGTTTTCATTGCGTACGTCCAAGTGCTCTACGCCGGCTTCATTTGGGACGATGAATCGCATCTGACGCGCAACCCCTGCGTGATCGGGCCACTCGGTTTGAAGGAAATCTGGACCAGCGCGCAAGCCGTCTATTATCCGCTAGTGCTGACGGTCTTTTGGGCGCTGCATAAGTTTGTCGGCCTAAATCCGCTGCCATACCACGCTCTCAATGTTCTGTTTCACGCTGCATCGGCACTCCTGCTTTGGCGGGTCCTCAAAATCCTTCAAGTTCGCGGCGCGTGGCTTGGCGCTGCACTTTGGGCTTTACACCCGGTAATGGTGCAATCGGTCGCGTGGATAACGGAGCTAAAGAACACTCAGTCCTGCCTCTTTTATCTGCTCTCGATCTTTTTCTTTTTAAAATGGGAAGAAGAACCACGGATTACACGGATTTCACGGATAGAACTAAAAGAAGCAATCTCCCATAATCACCCGCGTAATTCGTGGTTCATTCTCTCGCTTTTCTGTTTCATCCTGGCGACGCTAAGCAAGCCTTCTGTGGTGATGCTCCCTTTTGTGCTCGCGCTCTGCATTTGGTGGATACGAGGAAACATTCGCTGGCGCGAAGCGTTGGCGCTGGCCCCATTTGCCTTGGTTTCAGCGCTCGCCAGCGCGTGGACAATTTGGGAACAGAAATTTCACGCGCGCGCTGTTGGTACCGACTGGGCCCAGACTTTGCCGGAACGTCTCATCATCGCGGGTCGAGCGATTTGGTTTTATCTCGGGAAACTGCTCTGGCCTCATCCGCTGATCTTCATCTATCCGCGCTGGGACATTCATCCTACGCAGCTACTCGCGTGGCTGCCGCTACTCGGAGCGTTGATTTTGCTAGCGCTCAGTTGGAATGCGGCGACACGTCGCCGCTTTCAAAGCGCAGACATGTCCGCGCACTCCAAAGTGTCTTGGAGTCGCGCGATATTCTTTACCGCCGCATACTATGTGGTCTCGCTGTTTCCAGTCCTTGGATTTTTTAGCGTGTATTTCTTCCGCTACTCGTTCGTAAGCGATCATTTCCAGTACCTCGCGAGCATGGGGCCGCTCGCGCTCGCCGGGGCAGGTCTGGCGACTTTTGCAGCGCGCGTTTGGGAGACGCCAGTCGAGCTGCAATCAACGGCGGCTTCCCAACCGCCGTGGGTGCTTAGGAAAGCGCCCTTCGTTGTGGCTTGCGCAGCGCTCCTTGTTTTGCTCGGTTTTCTAACGTGGCGGCAGACTGAGGAGTATCATGATCTCAATGCGTTATATACAGCAACGCTGAAAAAAAATCCGCGTTGCTGGATGGCCCAGTACAATCTGGGCATCGTGTTGAGTGAACGCGGCGAGACTGATCAGGCAATTGATCATTATCGGCAAGCCGTTGCCCTGCGGGCTAATTATCCGGAAGCGCAGTACAACCTGGGCCGGCTTTTAGTTCAGCAAGGCCGCCTTGATGAGGCGATCGAGCATTACGAAAAAGCTGTGGAGATAAGTCCCGCTGATTCAGAAGCTCAAAACAATCTCGGCGCAACGCTTTTTGAGATTGGGCGTGTGGATGACGCGATTGCGCATTATCGGAAGGCTCTCGAACTCGAACCCAACTACGCCGAAGCTTCATGTAACCTGGCGAACGCGCTGATTGCGAAGGGCGATTTCGATGGTGCGATTGCTCGTTACTCGGCGTGCCTGGCCGTGACACCGGACCAACCGGAAGCGCAATACAATCTCGCCAGCGCCCTTTTGCGCAAAGGCCGCATAGATGAGGCAATTGTCCACTATCAAAAAGTCCTGCAATTGCATCCGGAGAGCGCAGATGCTCATGCGAACCTGGGCAGCGCCTTGCTTACAAAGAGACGCTTTCACGACGCAACGGCTGAATACACGAAAGCGCTCCAGATTTCTCCGGAAAACGTGGCTGCGCTAAGCAACTTGGCATGGTTGCTGGCCACCTCTGCCGATCCCAGTCTTAGAAACGGATCTGAGGCAGTTCGACTGGCTGAACGCGCTGACTCGGTAAGCTCCAGGAGTGATTCTCACGCAACTGTTCTCCGAATTTTGGCTGCTGCCTATGCTGAGACTGGCCGGTTTGCCAAGGCTAAAGAAACTGCCCAGCAGGCCTTGGAAGCAGCGAGCGTTCAGGGCAACTCCACTTTGGCCAATTCTCTTCGGGACGAAATCGCGCTGTACGAGTTGGGCTTTCCGTACCATAAGGAAACGAGATAGCTGTCAGTTAGCTCAAGTTTACGCTCGCGAATCGCCGGCCACGGCCGGCGCGGATTGAGCTGAGCGCTGAAATGACAAAGCACGAATGACAAAATGACGAAGCAAGCCCAAAGTCCGAATGACGAAGAATCGACGTCACGGCGACTCGTCATTGAATCATTCGTCATTCGGATTTCGTCATTATCTCGGGTCATTTATTCGTGGCGTCCGCATAATCCGCGGGTTCATTCGTTTCCTATTGTACGCTCGGTGGTTAAGAAACCGCCGCTCTTTGCAGACTACTTCGCTTTGGTGCGATACGGCAGGCCGAGCTCGTAAAGCGCAATTTCGTCCTGGAGTGTGTTGGCAAGAGCAGAGTTACCTTGGACGTTGGCTGCCTGCAGCGCTTGTCGCGCAGTTTGTTCCGCATCGGTAAAGCGGCCGCTCTCAGCGCAAGCAGCCGCAAGAGTCCTGAGATAGACGGGATCTTTCCCGCCGGAAAGTTGCACGGCTTGCTGGGCGAGCTCGAGCGCCCGAGTCCCGTCGCGAATTGAAGCATCAGAAGAGGTCGCCAGAAGCCAGGCCAAATCATTCCGAGCCAGCGGGTCGTGCGGGGCGATCCGTACCGCATGGTCATACTCGGTGATTGCATCCTTGTATAATCCCTTTTTAAGAAACGCGTTGGCCAGAGCAGAGTGGAAGCCTGCGTCATCGGGCTGGGTTGCGAGCGCCTTCTGCCATTGCGCAATTGCTTCGTCGACCCTGCCCTGCTGAAAAAGAAGGCTGCCAAGATTGAAATATGGATCGCCGTAATCAGGTCGCAGTTTCACTGCTTTCTCGCAATGGCTGATCGCGTCATCTATCAGTCCTTTCCGGGCAAGGGCGGTGGCAAGATTATTTTCGATGATGGCTCCGCCAATATTGTAATGGGAGGCAGCATGCCGGGACCGAATCTCCAATGCCGCCTTGAACTGCGAAATCGCGTCGTCCATTTCGCCACGTTGCATGAATAGATAGCCGAGATTGTTGTGTGCCGTATCGTTGTCGTTGGTGACAGCCAATGTGTGGTTCCAGAGCATCTCGCTGTTCTTCCAGTACGACGTCTGGATAAAGGCGCGCCAGCTTAATCCAATGATGATCGCTGCTGCGATGGCAGCGCAGAATCTCTTGTAGCCACCACCGTCTGAGCCCTCTGTTCGGCCTTCGCGTGATCCACGCAACTTTGTCGTGACAGGTCGCGAGCCAGAGTGGCGCGTCATTACGGCTGCCAGGACATCCGTGATGCCCCAAACAATCACCACATACAAACCAATCTGCGGCAGATAAGTGTATCGGTCCGCACGCGCTTGCTCGCCAACCTGCACCAGGCCAATCACGGGCACGAGCATCCCGACATACCAAAACCAGCCGGTGAAAATGTACGGCCGTACTTTCCGCCACCGGATCGCCACGAGGGTGACTGTTGCCAGAAATGTAATCGCCAAAAAAACCTGCCCAAGGGACAATTGATTGTTCGGGTGAGGATAAAAAGCCGCCAGCTTCGCCGGCCAGAACATCTGCCAAATGTAAGCAACATAACTGATAGCCGCGTTGTTCAGTCGCCACGCTAACGGCAACTGGTCGGTTGCTCCCGCGGTAAAGCGCTGTGCGAGCAAAGTCGCTGCGCAAGAGACAGCAGACAACGCGATTAACGGAACCTTTTCCACTAAAAGTGAGCGCTTCCAACAAAACCGCCCGAGCGGCCAGTAGTCCAGGAGTAGCAGCACGAAAGGCAGCGTTACGAGCATGGGTTTGGACATCAGGCCGAGGGCGAACACGAATGCCACCAAAAGATAACGACGAATCGAAGGCGCACGCGCGTAATGCGTGTAGGCGCCCAGCGTCAGCATGAAAAATACCGCGCTAAGCACATCCTTCCGCTCGGAGATCCAGGCTACTGACTCGACGTGCAACGGATGAATGGCAAATAACGATGCAACAAAAGCGCTCTGCCAGAGCCCGCTCGTCATTTGCTGAAGCACTAGAAAGAGCAACACGACAGCAATCGAGTGCAACAAAACATTGGTAAAGTGATGGCCACCTGCCTTTAGCCCGAACAACTGGCAGTCGAGCATGTGCGAAATCGTCGTTAGCGGATGCCAGTTGCGCGCGTGAGTATGAGTGAACGCGCCTATTATGCCGTCGATTGAGATTCCTCTTGTGATGAACGGGTTGTCGTACACATACGTGTGATCGTCGAAATTGACGAAATCGTGCCCAAGAGTTTGGCCAAACACCAGCCAGGTAATCGCGACCAAAGTGAGGCAGACGAGAAGAACAAGGAGTCGCGGTTTCTTAACCGCCGAAGGCGCTTTGGAAAGCTCCCTTCCTTGAGGTTTTCGTTGCGACTTGGCTCTAGGGTGACGGACTGCCATTGCTAAGGCTTGGGTCGCGCAGCGGTCTGCCGGCCTGGTAAAGAGTAACACTGTTCCGGAGTTCCGTTGCCAGGCCAGGGTTGCCCTGACTGTTGGCTAATTCAGCGCCGCGCCGCGCAGTTTCAATTGCCTCAGAGAACTGACCGGTTTCTGCATAGGCGGCGGCCAATGTGCGGAAAACTATCGGGATCCGATTACCGGAAATGTGCAGAGCTCGCTCTGCCAATTGCACCGCTTTTGCACCGTCTCGAAGGGAATCGTCTGGCGAAGTTGCAAATACCCAGGCGAGGTTACTCAGGGCATTTCCATTATCAGGCTCAATTGCCAGCACTTTCTGCCACTCTTCGACCCCCTCTCGGATGCGACCCTGCTGGACCAGGACCGTGCCCACAATGTTGTGCACCTCCATGTCCTCAGGCTGTAGTTCAAGTAATTTGCGGTAATGAACCAGCGCATCGGCGACTCGGCCTTTTTGAAGAAGAGCCTTGGCAAGATTCTCATGGGCAGGGCCATTTTCAGGCCGAAGATCCACTGCTGCCTGCAACAGGTAGATTGCTTCATCCAATCTGCCTTTTTCCAAAAAGACGATGCCGAGGTTGTTTTCGGCAACGTCATTGTTTGAGGTTACCGCAAGGGCATGGGTAAAGAGTGTTTCGCTATCGCGCCAATAAGACGTTTGGACCCAAGCGCGCCAGGTCAAGACGCCTACGATTATTATCCCGGCAGTGCTCAGAATTATGCGCTGACGGCGCCAAGCCGCCGTGAAATAGAAAACAGCCCAGGTAATGAGTATGTAAAGACCGATCTGCGGCAGATAGGTGTATCGGTCTGCCCGGCCCTGCCACCCTACTTGCACCAACCCAATCACCGGCACAAGCATCCCCAGATACCACAACCAACCCGTAATGAAGTAGGGCCGCTGTTTTCGCAGAGCAATAGCTGCCACTGTGACACCGGCTAGGAATAAAAGCGCCAGGATGATCTCCCAAACCGGTAGTCGGTATTCCGGGTGAGGATAAAACACCGCCAGCTTCATCGGCCATAGCATCTGCCAGATATAGAGAACATAGCTCACGACCGCGTTGTTGATTCGGGCCGGCACGGGCAACTGCTCGGTCCAGCCGAGTGCCCCTTTCTGGACGACAAATGTGACGACGCTTGAGGCGACAGAAAGCGCGATTAGCGGAATCTTTTCGATGACCAGTTGCAACAGTTGGCGTCCCTCGTTTGGTCTATGGGCTTCATTTCTGCAGAGCGGCCAGTAGTCCAGCAGCAAAAGCACGAATGGTAACGTCACCAGCATGGGTTTCGACATGAGCCCGAAGGCAAACACGACCGCCGTTGTCACATAGCGACCGATTGATGGCGCACGCACATAACGGACATAGGCGAGCAGTGTGAGCATGAAGAAAACGCCGCTGAGTACGTCCTTTCGCTCTGCTATCCAGGCGACCGATTCTACGCGCAACGGATGAATGGCAAAGACGGCTGCCACAAAAGCGCTCCGCCAAAGTGCTCCGGTCATCTGCTGCAGCGCAAGAAAAAGAAGGATTGCCGCCAGCGTGTGGAGCAGGGCATTCGTAAAATGATGCGCTCCTGCCTTCAACCCGTACAACTGACAGTCGAGCATGTGCGAGATGGTTGTCAGCGGATGCCAGTTCATCGAATGAATATGCGTAAAAGCCCACGCAATACCGCTGAGGCTAAGACCGTTGGTGATCGTTGTGTTTTGATAAACGTAACGCGGATCATCATAGTTGATGAAGTCGTGCCAGAGTGTTTGCCCAAAAACTGCCCAGGTAAGCACGGCCAGGGCAATGCAAACGCAGGCAATAAGCCAGTGGCGGCGGGTTTCGCGGAGAGCGATTGATTGAGGACGAATGCGGCGCACGTGCAGCGTTAACATCTCGCGAGGAAAAGCAGGCTCAGGACTTCCGTTTATAAATCAAGATATAGTTCTTAAGAGTTTCGACCGTTGGCGGAATCTCACCAAAAAAATAATCGGTTTGGCTGGGCATGATATTCACAAAACCATCTGCGACATAATTTTGTGTCGTGTATTCATTTGCCCAGGTAAAGATCAGCCGATCGGATCGAGGCCGCTGCAACCAGGAATCGTTCATTACCACAGATATTAAATATCTGGGATGCGCGCTTTCGATCTCGCGAATCATTTCTTCCTGCATTTGGTGCGCATACTTTTGTGGTTCCATCAAGCCGTACGTATAGATGTACCCAGTCGCGGAATGCCGCTGTGAGTAAAAATAAATCTGCGGTTCGGATCCCAACACCGCAATCCTGTCATCCGGCTTCGTATGTTCGCGGATGAAGTCAGAAATCCGGATAGACTCAGGGAACGCACTCTCAGGATAAATCATCCGACAAGCGTCAACTGAAGATAGTTTGAAAAAGAGTTCTCTTTGCGAGAAGATTGGCAGGCCCAACAGGGCGGCAAACACGAAGAGCGGGACGAACCTGACCAAAATCATCCGACCAGCCAGAAAATAGGAGATTTCGCCGATCGCACACCCAACAAGAAGCGAGATTGCCGGGAGAACGAAGATAAAATAATGATAACGAAAATAGAATCCCACGCAGAGCGCCAGTACGGAGAACAAGAGAAAGCCGATTAGAAACGATGCGCTGGCGCGCATCCGCCGGTCCCACAAACCCGCAACTGCCCCGATTCCAGCAAGCGTCCAGATCCCCCAGTTCGGTCCTATCACCTCGTTTGCGCTGTTAAAAAGAATCCGCGGCGCCTGACTGAGCGGCACGAGACTGCCATATTGCCAGGCGTAATTGATCGTCCAGAACCAGAATTTGTCGATGACGCCGGCGGCCCAGAGAACGAGACATGTGATTGCGATGGGGACAACTGCACCGATTCCGAAAGTCAAAATTCGTTCCAGGATTTCCTTGAACGGAAGTCGTCGCTGGGCATCCTTCCAGACAATGTAGATTACTCCGAACGGAACAAACAGGACCGCCGGCTGCTTCATCAACACGCCAGTCCCAAACAGCAATCCGCTGAGGAATAATCGCACGGCTTGATTGAGTTGCGACGGCTGGGAAGTCGTCACTCGTTGGTTGTTGAGCAAGAGCAGTATCCCGCCCAGGACGGGCGGCATTGCAAAATTCGTGGCATGAGCGGCCAGCCCAAGTACCGAAGGATTCACAGAGAGGACGGCGTAACAGGCTGCTGCCGCAATTCCCGCCGTCGAGTGTATCAGGCGTCGTCCGAGCAGGAAAATGAGCGCGATCGTGGCTACGTTCACCAGGAGCAAACCCAAATGAATCGCATGGATCGTTTGCCCGAAAATTGACATGATCAACGCGTAGGCGGCATAGGTGCCGGGAAATTTCATATTGTAGGCAAGCTTGTAAGGGGGAATGCCTTGCAATATGAGCTGGCCGGCATAAGCGTACTCGCCTTCATCGCGTTCAAGTGGAATTCCAAGGAGTCGGATCCGGATTGCGATCACGAGGCCGAAAACGATTATGGCCAGAGTCCACCAGGCAAGACGCAAAAGCTTGTCGTTGCTGTCAATCTTCTGAATCACGGAAGCTGCTATTCCGATGAGAAGCGGCAGGTTGCAAGGAGGAGAAGGTTTAAACGCCCAACGCCCGACGTCCAACATCCAATTTCAGACAGTTGAACGTTGAGCGTTGGACGTTTTCTTCTTTTTCCCGTTGCGACCGCTTTGCGCAGATGTTGAGAACTCGAATTGTTTAAAGGAGAATCGGCCGTGCACGAAATCGCTGGCCGCCTCTCTTCTGCGCGCAGTCGCGCCTGCATTTTCGCCGTGGTTCTCGCGGCGGCGACGATCTTCGCATATCGCCCCGCGTGGCACGGAGGTTTTCTCTGGGACGACGACGACTACGTCATCAACAATGAACTGCTGACGGCACCCGACGGTTGGCAGCGGATTTGGTTTTCGCTGGACTCGCCTTCGCAGTATTTCCCGCTCACATACAGCACATTTCGCATTGAACACGCGTTGTGGGACCTGAACACAACCGGCTATCATTGGGTCAACCTGCTGCTTCACGTTGCGAATGCTCTTTTGATCTGGGTAGTGCTAACGCGCTTGAAAGTGCCCGGGGCGTGGTTGGCTGCGGCAATTTTCGCGCTCCATCCGGTGCAGGTTGAGTCAGTGGCATGGATCACCGAACGCAAAAACGTGCTGATGGGCTTTTTCTTTTTGCTGACGCTGCTTGCCTGGATTGCCTTCCTTGAGGAACGAACCAGGCGACCATGGCTTTTCTATTGTCTGGCGCTGGTGTTGTATGTGCTGGCGCTGTCGGCAAAAGCAACCGCCTGCACACTTCCGGCTGCCTTGTTTCTGATCCTTTGGTTGCAGAAAAAACCGATCAACATGCGGCGTCTGATTCAGATTGTTCCTTTCCTTGTTCTGGGCACTGCCATGGGGTTACTCGCAGTTTGGTGGGAACGTTACCATCAGGGGACGAGCCATGCGGTATTTCCGTTTCTCAGCCCGATTGAGCGAATCCTGGTCGCGAGCCGGGCTGTATGGTTTTATCTCGGTAAGCTCATCTGGCCGTCTAATCTGACGTTTATCTATCCAAGATGGAACATCTCGCGGGCGCATTTGCTCGATTACATCTGGTTGCTGGCCGGAGTAGGGGCATGCGTGGTGATCTGGTTTCTCAGGCGGTATTTCGGACGCGGTGTCGAAGTCGCGGCCGCATTTTTCGTCGCCACGCTTAGCCCAGTGCTTGGGTTCATCATGCTGTTCACATTTCGCTATACGTTTGTGGCGGATCATTACCAATACCTGGCGTGCATCGGGCCAATCGCGCTCGCGTCTGCAGGGATACTCAGTTTGGCCGATCAATTTAGGCGGTACCGTGCTGTCATAGTCAGCGCGGCGTTACTGGTGGTCGCAATTTTGGGGACATTGACGTGGCGGCAAGCCACGATGTACAGCGATATCGAAACGCTTTGGCGCACTACCCTGGCAAGGAACCCGGAATGCTGGATGGCTCACACGAATCTCGGGCTTGTCCTTTTTCAGAAGGGCCAGATCGACAACGCCATTGCTCATTACCGGTCGGCTTTGCAAATGCAGCCGGACTGGTGGGATGCCGAGTACAATCTCGGCACGGCTCTTTTAGCGAAAGGCCAGGTGGACGAAGCGATTTTGCATTGTGAGAAGGCCGTCTCCATGCGACCAACCGATCCAGATGCTCAAATTTCATTGGGCAATGCTCTTGTTCAAAAGGGCCGGATCGACGAAGCAATCCCTCATTACCAAAAGGCAATGATGTCGCGCCCCGACGACTTTCTCGCCCGCTACGGACTTGGCCATGCGTTGCTCGAGAAAGGCGAACTCGACGGTGCTATTCAGGTTTTTCGCGCTGCGCTATTGATCCGACCTTCGGATGCAGATTGTCACACGACGTTGGCGATTGCGCTCGATGAAAAAGGCGATCCCGCGGAAGCGATCCAGCATTACAAAAAAGCACTGGAGTTTGCTCCGCGATCAATTCCTGCGCTGACGAATCTGGCATGGTTACTGGCGACCTCGCGTGATGGATCACTACGAAACGGTCGCAAGGCCATTGAGCTGGCCGAGCAGGCTGATCGACTGGTCGGAGGCACGAACCCGCTTGTGCTACGCACCCTGGCAGCCGCGTACGCGGAGAATGGCGAATTTGAGAAAGCGATTCGCACTGCCCGATCTGCAATGGAACTGGCGCGCATGCATGGCGAGCAATCTCTCACAACAGATCTCGATCAACAGATCGCGATGTACCAACTCGGGCTGCCGTATCGGGAAAATGCTAAATAATTGCCGAAGGCACAGGCCGTTCGTTGTCGCTACAATGTTACATCGGCTCTTGCATCTATGATTCAACGATTATGAGGCGAAGCTATCACAGCTCGTCACGCAAAAGTTTGAAAACATCTGTGTTATCGATCACGCCTTGCAGCGCATCTGTTCCGGGGCCGCTACCAAATGCAACGACGTCTTCAACTGTGGTCAGCGCAGACTTTGTGTAGAAGGCCGCCGGTTCGGGCTGTTCCTGCGCCGGTTCTTTGATTTCGGCTGGGTCCTGGTTCGTCGGTATTTTCGCCGCGCCGTACGATTTGGTCCCATGCGGGCCAGTCGCCCATGTAATCCATGGCTGGCCGGCTGAATTGAAGCCGAGCAACGCGATGCCGCTGTCTTTGCGAAACGGAAATCCGTTCAAACTCATTCCCCCAATCGCTGCGTCGCCGCAGACGATGATTGTCGATTTGGGTCCTCCGTAATTTCGCGCGACTGCTACAGCGCGGTCGAGTTCCAGCGTCTGAGTAAGTGTACCTTCCCCATTATTTTCCTCTGCCGCTTTGCGCATCAACCCTGCATCGACAACGAGCAAATAGCCGCCCGTGTTGTATTGCAGTAGTTGAATGGCTCGCCGCACCATATCCGAAAGACTCGGCTGCTGGCCTCGCTCTTCAACGTGACTTGCGAACGCTAGGTCGTCATCACTGAAGACGCCAAAAAGTTTCGACCGGCGCCATGCGGGAACCGCTTCCAAATCTGTGCGTGTGCGAACAATATCGAATCCATTGCCACGGAGCTCGAGTAACAAATCGCGCGTGTCCTGTCTCTCGCCACCCTTCCTGGCGGGAATAAATTGCGCCGCACCGCCGCCCATTGCGATGTCGATGTTTCCTCGATCTACGAATTCGGCTGCGATTTTCTCTGTGTCGCTCGGCTCGGAAGTGTGCGCATAGAAAGCTGCGCTTGTGGGGTCCGTCAGTTTTGCGTCCGTCACTAGTCCAGTGGCTCGGCCATATTCGCGGGCCAGTTCAATGATGCTCTTAATGGGTTTTCCGTCGCCCGTGACCGCGATGGCGCGATTGGTTACTCGCTCGCCAGTGGCAATTGCCGTCGCCGCAGCTGATTGATCGGAGGCCGCGAAATCCTTCGAGTAATTCATCATCAGCGCGGCATACGGCAGGGAATCCATATTCAGGCGTGTGCCCGCTCCGGCGGCATACGTGCGAGTCGGCGCCAGCCTGGCAGGTGATAGGCCTTCGCCCACAAATAAGATTATGCCAAAAGGTTTGCGGACGACCCAGTGTTGAAAATAGAGGACGCCTACTCCGGCGAAGGCGAGCAGACACACGAACGCCAGAAACTGGTTGCGCCACTTCATTTTCCCTTCTGTAGCGGCGGTCTTCGACTGCTGCAAATGTTCTAAAATTCGGTAGAAACAAAGAACTGCTTGTCGATTTGTTTGTTCATCGGCAAAGTGCGCCATATATGGCTGGCCCGGTGATGCTCATTATTCGCGACGGTTGGGGCATCAACCCTACGGGCCGCGACAAACGCGAAGAAAACGGGGACGCAACCCTGCTCGCGTCCACGCCGTTTCATGACCAACTGTATCGGGATTATCCGGGCTCAAGATTAAGTGCTAGCGGCACCGATGTTGGCTTGCCGGAAGGACAAATGGGCAACTCAGAAGTGGGCCACCTTAATCTGGGAGCCGGCAGAATCGTCTATCAGGATCTGACACGGATCAACAAGGCGATCGCCGGCGGCGAACTGCAACGCAATCATGTTTTGCAGGATACCCTGGCCGCTGCGCGTGGCCATCGATTGCACCTGCTCGGGCTCGTTTCCGATGGCGGCGTGCACAGCCATTACTCGCACATGGTCGCGCTGGCGAACGCCGCGCACGCAGCAGGGGTCGACGAAATTTTCGTTCACGCTTTCACCGATGGCCGGGACACATCGCCCACCGGTGGCGCTGCATTTTTGAGAACGTGCGAAAAGCAGCTTGAGAACAGCGGCGCGAAAATCATTACCGTCGTTGGCCGCTATTTCGCAATGGATCGCGACCGGCGTTGGGACCGCACGAAAAAAGCATGGGACGCGGTCGTTCTTGGTCGCGGTGAATTATGTAAATCATCGCCCGGTGCGGCAGTAGAGCGAGAATATTCCCTTGGCAAAACGGACGAATTCATGCCTCCGTTGATTTTCGCTTTGCCTAACGAGCAGCGCGTTCGCGATGGCGATACGGTTTTGTTTTTCAATTTTCGTGCCGACCGCGCGCGCCAGCTCTCGCAGGCTTTTTTGCTAAAAGACTTCGACGGCTTCGATCGTGAAGTGTGGCCGCAAGTTCATTTCGTGTCGCTCACCCAGTACGATGTTCGCTATTCGTCCCCGTTCATTTTCGCTCCGCAGGACCTTAAACACATTTTGGGCGAAGTAGTCGGCGCTGCCGGCAAAAGGCAATTACGCATCGCTGAGACGGAGAAGTACGCGCATGTAACTTACTTTTTTAATGGCGGAGTCGAGAAACCGTTCCCGGGGGAGGACCGCAAATTAATTCCTTCGCCCAAAGTCGCGACGTACGATTTGCAACCGGAGATGAGCGCTTCCGAGGTCACCGACGAACTACTCGCGCGAATGGCAGACTACGATTTGATCATTTTGAACTTCGCCAATCCCGACATGGTTGGCCACACCGGCGTGGTTGAGGCCGGGATCAAAGCAGTGGAGGCGATAGACGCGTGCTGTGCCCGGATTATTCCGAAACTTCTCGAGCTTAACGGTAAAGCGCTGGTCACTGCGGACCACGGCAACTGTGAGCAAATGCGCAACACCGACGGGTCGCCTAACACAGCGCACACCAACTACCTTGTGCATTTTATTTATGTTGCCACAGACGCGGCGAAGTTCCGCTGTGAAGATGGCATCCTCGCCGACGTCGCGCCGACTCTTCTATTTCTGCTCGGCTTGCCGCAACCAAAAGAAATGACCGGGCACAATCTGCTTGCGCCTGTTTAGCGGCGGCTATACGGGGCACCGAGCGCCGGTAAGATCACTTCCTGAGAGCTCAATTGTCGATTCAACTTTCGCGTTGCCGCGGCCGCGATTCGATGTAAAAGCCGAAGGCGATTATCCGCTGTTGCGTCCTGCAAAACTGGGTTCCGCACAAGTGTGAGCTCGCCGCCCGATTCGATAAGAGCCCCCCAACCAACGGGCACTTCGGATTCGCGGAATAACTGATCGGGCAGCACTATAAAAAAGAAATTTGCGCAGCGGTACCGAGTTAGCGTTTCGAACTTGGTGCAGTCGTAGAGCCGGTTCTGCAGTCCGCGCAACTCACGGACGAGGCGAGCGTAACCGCGGTGGCCGATTGCGCTGAAGTTTGCTGAATCGAACTCGGGGAAAAGTGAATCACCATTGTGTAAATTTGGATAATGCGTGCGCAGACGCGCTTCGAAAAGTTGGCGGCGTTCACAAATGGTTTTCAGCCGCCGGTGTGCGGCCTCGCTGTGGCAATTGTCTCGCCGCAAATCGCAGAGCGCCTGCTTACATTCAAAGACGGCGGTCGATCCAATTTTCTTCGTGGCGGGTCGATAGGCTGCCACATCCGCGCGATAGCGACATTTAGGCAAAACCACTTCCATAGCGCAGGCGGAGAATCCGTTTGCCTGCGCCCAAACAAATGCAAGCTGCTTTAGCCGGGCGTGTTGTGCCGTTTCACCGCGGTTTATTACTCCCGCAGCCATTTGACGAGCTCGCGTGCCCAATAAGTGACGATAATGTCTGCGCCCGCGCGCTTGAGCGCTGTCATGATCTCTAGAACGGCGGCTTTCTCGTCGAACAGCCCTTTCTCGGTCGCAGCTTTGACCATGGCATACTCGCCACTCACATGATAAACGGCAGTTGGTTTCCCGAAGCGCTCACGCACGCGCCAAAGAATGTCGAGATATGGCAGGGCAGGCTTGACCATCACGATGTCCGCGCCTTCGTCGATATCGAGCGCTGCTTCGCGCAACGCTTCGTCTGCATTCGCAAAATCCATCTGGTACGAACGGCGATCTCCGAACTGCGGCGGGCTTTCGGCTGCGTCGCGAAACGGCCCATAAAATACCGACGCAAATTTCGCGGCGTAACTCATGATGCCAGTTTGGTCGAACCCGCTTGTATCGAGCGCTTCGCGAATCGCGCCGATGCGGCCATCCATCATGTCGCTCGGCGCCACCACATCCGCGCCGGCTGCCGCGTGTGAGAGGGCTGTTTTCACCAAAAGTTCGACGCTCTGGTCATTCAGAACATGAAAATGCTCGCCGTCGATTTGCGTGACGCCACAATGGCCGTGACTCATGTATTCGCAGAGGCAGACATCGGTGATCGCCACTAAGTCAGGACATTTTGATTTAATCGCTCGCAACGCCTCTTGAATGACCCCGTTTTTGGCATAGGCGCCGCTGGCTTGTTCATCTTTGTGTTCCGGAATTCCAAAGAGCAAAACGGCTTGGAGCCCAAGGTCCTGAGCGCGGCGCGCTTCATCGGCAACCTCTTTCACCGGCAACTGAACGACTCCGGGCATAGTTGCCACAGGCCGGCGCTCATCCAATTTTTCGCTTACGAACAGCGGAAGAACAAAATCGTGACCGCTCAACTGCGTTTCGCGGACAAGATTTCGCAGAGCAGGGGAACGCCGAAGGCGACGCGGCCGATGAATCAGTCTTCGCATGTCGTGGAGGGTACGCTTTGGTAACTCGGTCGCAAGCGAGCAGGTTCGTTACTGAGTAGGAAGCACACAACGGAGCGATCGGACGGACGCTTGACGGCGCGTGGCATTCGGTGTCTGCGTCTTAACCGTGACGCGTGGTTCCGATTATTTGTTGATCGATATTAGTAATTCGTACACAAAACTTGCGTTTGCATCGAAACGGCGAGTATCGACTCCCGTGCGGATCGCCACGAGCAAGCTTTCAAGCCGTGTCGTTGCCGGATTTCTTCGGCGACGCCATGTGCGGAAGGTCGTTGTCGCATCCGTTGTCCCGGCAAAAAATTCGACGGTCTCCACGGCGGCCCGGGATAAGGTGAACGTGCTCTGGCTAGACTGGAAACTGAAACTGGGCGTCGCGGTTGATTATCCCAAACCGCAATCGATTGGCGCGGACCGGTTGGCGAACGCCGCCGCCGTTGCCGAGCTCTACGGATTTCCAGCGATCGCTGTGGACTTCGGTACAGCGGCCACTTTCGACGTCGTTTCCGCGCGCCGTAACTACGTTGGCGGCGCAATCGCGCCCGGACTTGAGGCTATGACCAATTTTCTCTATCAGCGGACGGCGCTTCTGCCCAAGCTTTCATTGAAGGAGCCGAAGCGTGCGGTGGGTCGCTCGACTATTGAGGCAATGCGATCAGGTGCCGTGTTCGGCTACCGTGGATTGGTTCGCGAGATTCTCAGGCAAATTAAAGCGGAACAGTTTCCGCGAACGAAGGTTGTCGTAGTCGCCACGGGCGCCTATGCGCGTCTTATTTCCGAGGGGTTGCCGGACATCGGTGCAATTCATCAGCACCTTACGCTCGAGGGTTTGCGGATCGTGGCGAACTTGAATTGAAAACAAGGAGTGACGGGTTCCCAGCCGTCACCTGCAAAAATCGACGGCTGCCAAAGCCGTCGTTCCTTGCAAATCTTTTTCCGAACGGGACTGAAAATCTTCGCCCCGAAAGCAATTTCGACTTGTCAGGGATGCTAATCAGGGCTTGAATCCGGGGTTCATGAGAATCTGGAAGATCGCTGCGATCGCAGCGCTGGGACTTAGCTCATTCGGCGCGGACAATGTTGCTCCGACCAAGGCGGAGTTGGAGGAGATGTACAACACCGCTTATCGGGCATTTGATGCGGGGCAATTTCCGGAGGCACTGAAGCAACTCGATTCCATCGATGCTCGGCAGCCCGATCTTGCGGCATCCAAGAATCTGCGCGGTGTGATTTTGATGCGGCAGGGCAACTACGATCAGGCTGAAGCCGCACTCACCGAAGCGGCACGGATCGACCCGAAGTTTTGGAACGCGCGCTTTAATCTGGCGGAGATCCCATTTCTCAAAAAAGACTGGGATGAGGCGAGAAAGCGCTTTGAGCAATTGCTTTCAACGGGCCAGTCCGATCTGGCAAAGGAAGCCTCTCAACTCATCCAGTACAAAATTCTGCTCACTTATCTGATGCAGGGTAAAAGCAACATGGTCGATTCCATTCTGGCCAAGTTGGAGCTTTCGCCCGACACCCCGGCCGTCGACTATGTAAAGGCAGCGGTGGCGCTTCAACAGAAGAACGAGGCAGAAGCCAAGGATTGGATCAGCACAGCAGAAAAGAATTACCCGCCGCAACTGAACAAACTTTTCGCAGAATCACTGTACGAGGTTGGTTGGATGGAAAAGCCGGCGGGCCAACGGCGAGCGTCGCTACCGCTCATGACTGCGGCCGAGCGCACGGAAAAGACGAAGGCGGTTGCCCGTTCAAAATTCGAGCAATCGCAGCAAGCGTTTCGTCAACGCGACTTCGCCTCGGCGCTCAAGCTGGTGGACGAAGCGGACAAGGCCGATCCGAATCAACCAGCGACGCTTAATTTGCGAGGCGAGATTCTGATGCAGCAAGGGCAATTCGATGATGCCGAAACTGCCTTCAAAAAGGCAACCAAACTGGATCCGAAACTGCGCGATGCGCAGTACAATCTCGCCCAAATTCCGTTTAAGAAAAAAGAGTACGCAAAAGCGCGGGATCGTTTTGAGACGCTGTATAAACGTATCCCCGGCGGCGAGAAGAATCAGGCGTCCGAGCTTATCAAATTCAAGATTTACATGACGCTCTTGATGGAGGGCAAAGAGAGCCGGGCGCACTCAATGATGGAGGAATTTCAATTCACGGGCGATACGCCGGCGCTCTATTACGCCCAGGCTGCGTGGGAGTATAAGCACAACAATTCGCAGAAAGCCGAAGATTGGACGAACTCGGCCAACAAGATTTACTCGCCGGCGCTCAACAGTGTTTTTGCTGATGCTTTTTATGATGTTGGCTGGTTGCAAAGACCTGAAGGTTCGACTGCGCCTGCTGTCGCCTTTGATTCGAGTAACGTCACGGCGTCGCAGGCCGAGGGTGGTCCTGCGGTTGAGCCGAGTCCAATCCCGGACAAAATCGTTGCCGGAAATACACAGAGCGGAACACTTTCGTTGGCCCCGGCGGCGAGTGCGCCAGATAACGGGATGGATGTTGCCAGCGCGGGAGCGACACCGAACGAGACCGGCCTGGCTGCGCCTGCCGTCGAGACCAGTTCGCCGCCGGAACAGGCGGCCTCGCAGTCCACTTCGACGAGCGGAGAATCGACGTCTGCGTCGCCAGCTGTCGGTGCTGAAACTACGAGTGCTTCGTCTGCTTCGAACCAAAGTCCAAATCAGCAACAGACCGCAGCTCAAACAAGTCCTGCCGAACAAGCGAGCGCAGGGACAGCAGCAGTCGCGACCTCATCATCAAACGTTGCCGAAGTCTCGAGCCGGAGATTGTGGATTGTTGGCGGATTGCTGTTGGCCGCCATTGTCGCATTGACGCTGGCAATTCTGCCTGCGCTTCGCCGCTACAAGTTCACGGTTCCGGGTTCGTCTGGGCCAGAAGCTCCTTCTGACACCGCGATATTTAAGCCGAGAACAGCGCCAGCCCATACGAGTGGCGTTCAAGGTAACGGCTTCGTCGGGGGACCACGCCAGGTTTCGCTGCAACTCAAGCCATGGAAGCCTGTATTGCGACACACTGCTCTGCCGTCTGCGAAAACCGAGGGAGCTTTGGATCGGTTAAAAGGCTCGAAACCGACGCCTTCACGGACTCCTGTGCTTTCCGAGCCCCAACGCGAACAATCAGCACCACTGGCCGCGCCATTCTTTGAGGCGGTAGGCCCGGTGCTCGAACAAAGCGCGGAGGTCATGCCAGCAGTTGTGCCGCAGGAAGCAGAAGCGAATGGACTCTCGGAGTTCGGCGAATTTGTCGAAGCCTCAACGGCCACGCCGCAGCGCGTTGATAATGAGGTTCTAGAGCTTCCAGAGGAACCCGTGTTCGCTGCTTATGAGCCGCACGAATTTTCCGAACATCCCACGGAAGAAGCTGCGGTCGCGGTTGAACAATCCAACGAAGCCTTTATGGGCTCGGAATATGCGTGGCCCGCTGAGGCGACCTCTCCGCAGCTGGAACCTGAACCGATCGGGAACCATCAACCACCCGAGGTCATCTTTGCCGAGCATGAAAATCTTGCCGGGGATGAAGGTTTTGCTAAACGTGAAGCTGTTGTTGAGACTGAAGTTCCTGCGCAACGTGAAGCTCCAGTTAACGAAGCGAATATCCCATCTGTGTCTGAATTTCAACCTGCCATTCCTGCCCAGCCCGTCTTTCCGCAAACAACCACACCTGCTACCATGCCAGAAAGTACCCAAACACCACCCGCCCCGATAGCCAAAGCCCCGGCACCGCCGATGGCCAAACCACAACCGCAACCGCCGGCGCCAGTACCTGCCTCGGGGATGCAAACCTCTGTGCAGCTTACTTTCTCGTTCGAGATAGCGGCCATGCAGTTAACGCCCAGCTTCAAAATGGGAGTTTTGAAGGTCCGTCCCTTGTCGAAGCTCGTCACAATGCGCTTACCTTCGCCGCAGCGTGCGCAGTCTGCGTTGAATTTGCAGGTTGCATTCGAGGTCATGAAAATCCAGCCCGTCGCTGGAGCGCTGGGTACCGTTCGCGTCATGCCATCCCAGCAACAGCGACCAACAATGGGCGGCATGCCATCTTTTGCGGTCGCGGGATTGCAGGTTGTGCCGAACTCTGAAACTGCGCCGGTCCAACTAACGCCTTCACCGCAGGGACGCGCGGCTGTGTTCATCACCGTGCCATTCCAGATTAGCACGCTTGAGTTTTCACCATCGCTCGAAATTGGATCGGTGACCCTGAATTCGAATTCCAAGCAGGTCGTCGTTCAGTTGCCCGGTACCGGACCCGGTCCGGCTGAAGGTGCGCCAATGTTCGAGATCGCGAACCTTGAGCTCAACGATGCCGGCGAGATCGCGATGATGCAGCTCAACCTGCTGGGCGGACCGAAGCGCGCATAGCAGGCGCGAAATCCGACCAGCCTGTCGGGTCAAAAAAATCAGCGCCAGTTTAGCGTGCGGAGTTGCTTCGGGAGAAATTGGCCGTCTTTGCGGATCAATTTACCGTCGAAATAGATTTCGCCACCGCCGTAATCGGGACGCTGGATGTTGACCATGTCCCAATGGACTTGGCTGCGGTTTCCGTTATCGGCTTCCTCGTACGCTTGTCCCGGAGTGAAATGGAATGAGCCGGCGATTTTTTCATCGAACAAGATGTCGCGCATTGGCTGGAACACGCGCGGATTAAAGCCGAGCGAAAATTCTCCGATGTAACGCGCACCCGGATCTGAATCGAGAATCTTGTTGAGTTTTTCTGTCTCGTTGCTCTTGGCAGCGACGATCTTTCCTCGCTTGAATTCAAGCCGGACACCATCGAAAGCGGTACCCTGATAAATGCTGGGCGCGTTGAACGTGATCTGACCTTCCACGGAATCTTTCACCGGGGCGGTGAAAACTTCGCCATCGGGAATGTTGCGATCGCCACCGCAGATTACGGCCGGGATTCCCTTGATACTGAAATTCAGATCCGTGCCTGGACCTTTAATGTGGACCCGGTTCGTTTTTTCCATCAACCCTTTAAGCGCCTTCATGCCGGGTTGAAGTTTGCGGTAATCGAGCGTGCACACATCGAAATAGAAATCTTCAAAGGCTTCCGTGCTCATGCCGGCAAGCTGGGCCATCGAGGGTGTGGGCCAGCGTAAGACCACCCATTTTGTCTTTTTGACGCGTTGGTCCTGCACCGGGCGCATTTTCTTGCCGATCAATTGCATTTTGTCCGGCGGCACGTCCGCCAATTCTGTGATGTTGTTGCTGCCGCGCATCGCGATATACGCGTTCATTTTTTTCATCCGCGCCAGTTCATGGGTCGCCATGAGGTTGAGCTGTCGATCCGAGGCCTCAAGCGCGAGCGCACGATTTACGCGCGCGGAATAAACCTGCGCAAACGGAACGCCTCCTGCGTTCCGCACCGCGCGCACCAGGGCTACGATCATCTCATCGGGAATATCGAATCCTTCGATGAGGACTGTTTCGTTTCGCTTAAGGCGAATGGAATATTCCACCAGGAGTTTTGCCAGTTTATCGAATCGCGCGTCGTGCATAATCGTTTATCATTCCACCACTCCCACGCGATGCAACTGTGCGACTCGATCGTTTGGAGTTCCGCGTTTACGCGGCTCCGAGGAAGAAACCGCCTAAAGGCGGAACTCCAAACATTAGCCGGTTTGAACAAGTTTCGCGGCAAAAGCACCATCAAAATCGTCGCGAAAGGGTAGCGAATCTCTTTCCCTTTCAACACGCAATCCCGGCAACTCCGCAACGACGCGCTGAACAACCTCTTCGTTTTCTTCGCGCTCCAGGCTGCATGTGCTGTAAACCAGGATGCCACTGGGCTGAATCAATGGCAGCACAGCGCGCGTAATAATGAATTGTTCGTTAGGCATTCGGCTGGAATCTTCCGGTCGCAGTCTCCATCGCACATCAACACGGCGGCGTATGACTCCTGTATTCGTGCAAGGCGCGTCGATGAGGATACGATCAAATGGCGCGATCGAAGCAATCTCTTCCGGAAGATGACGATCTCGCGTCCAATCGTGACGGACAGGACGGACAATGGTCGCGCCTAGCCTTGAGAGATTGTCTTTCAGGATTTGAAGTCGTTTAGAATCCCGGTCGCAGGCAATGAGCGTCCCCCGGTTCTGCATTAGCTGAGCCAGATAGCCGGTTTTGCCACCCGGTGCCGCGCACACATCGAGGATTTTTTCGTCTGGTTTTGGAGCGAGGAGCTGACAGGCGAGCAGAGTGCTGGGGTCCTGAATGTAGCAATGACCCGAATCGAGAGCCGCCGCTGGCAAAGTATTGAGCTTTAGAAAATCGGGATTGTCCGGCAGCGGGCGCGAGTCCGGATACAGCTGTAGAAAAGTTTCCGGGTCGATTTTTAGCCGATTAACCCGCCCATAAATAAGTGCAGGTTGGTTGTTCCATTTGCAGAGCTCTTCAGCGTGGTCGACGCCAAAGTGCTGCTGCCAGCGTTCGACTAAAAATTGCGGGTGAGACGTTCGAACAGACACCGGTTGCCCCTTGGCTCGTGCGAGCAGGTCGTTTCGATGTCGCGTCGCGGCACGTAGTAGACCGTTAACAATCGGTCGCTGTTTTTGAGGCGCCAGCGCCACGGTCTCATGAACCGCGGCGTGTTCAGGCGTTTTGAGGAGAAAAAGTTGGTACAACCCTAGTCGCGCAAGGTCCCGGACATCGCTCTCTATGCGCGAAAGCCGCAGGCAGCCGATCCAAAAATCAAGCAGGGTTAGATTGCGCAGAACGCCATAGAAAAGTTCCAACGCAAATGCGCGATCTGAAGGAGTCAGCTCCGTCTGGCGAACAAGCCCTGAGATAATTGAATCCGCGAAGACTTTGTCTTTTCGCCACTGGCTCAAGCCAGCCAGAGCCGTTTGGCGAGCAGAGCGCTGAACCATTATTTTCGTTACTGCGGCTTCACGCTCGCGCGTCCGATCGAATAATAATGGAAGCCGAATTGCCGCATTGTTTCAGGATCGAGCAGATTTCGCCCGTCGAAGATGATCGGGGTCTGCATTTTTTCCTTTAACGCGGTGAGGTCCACGTTCGCAAATTCGTTCCAGTCCGTCGCGATGACCAGCGCTTCGGCGTCGGTGACGGCTTCGAGAGCAGACGAGGCAAATTTGGCGTCGGCAATTGCTTTAATGACGCGAGCTTTGGGCATCCCTTTCGGGTCGTACGCGACCACATCCGCCCCTTCGCGCAGAAGTGATTCCACCAATTCGATCGCAACCGACGAGCGCACATCGTCGGTATCAGGCTTGAACGACAGGCCCCACACCGCAATCCGTTTTTCACGTAATACCCAGAGCGTGTCGCGGATAGTCTTCAGGAAACGGGTCTTTTGACCTTCGTTTATCCGTTGCACTTCCTTAAGCAGATTGAAGGGAGTTCCGAGTTGTTCGCTGATTGCGATGAACGCCGCAATGTCTTTTGGGAAACAGGAGCCGCCGTATCCAATTCCAGCATTCAAAAAATCCCGCCCGATCCGGTGATCCATGCCGATTCCATTCGCGACCTTTTCGACATCTGCGCCGCTCGCTTCGCAAATCGCCGAAACCGCGTTCACATATGAAATTTTCAGCGCTAGGAAGGAGTTCGCGCAATGTTTAATCAGCTCCGCGCTGTTAATGTCTGTTACCAATATTGGAGCCATGAATGGCTCATACACTTTTTTCATCAAATCAATCGCCTGTTCGCTTTGCGCTCCGATCACGATCCGGTCCGGGTGCATCAAGTCAGCTACGGCACAGCCTTCGCGCAAAAATTCCGGATTGCTAACCACGTCGAATTTTGCGCCGTGCCGGTTATACCTCTTGATGGATTCCGCCACTTTTTCTCCCGTTTTCACGGGCACGGTGCTTTTGTCGACGATGACACGGTAATCGGTTAATACGCCTGCGATTTCGCGCGCAACTTTCTCCACGAAACTGAGATCGACGTCGCCATGTGGCAGGGGCGGTGTGGGAACAGCGATGAAGATAACCTGTGAGTTCCCGACCGCTTCCTGAATCTTGCCGGTGAAACGTAGCCGGCGCGCCGAGACGTTGCGGTGAATGATTTCTTCGAGCCCTGGTTCGTAAATGGGTATTTCACCGGCTTTAAGCTGTTTGACTTTGTCGGCGTCGTTATCGACGCAAATCACGTGATGGCCGACATCGGCGAAACAAGCGCCCGTCACCAGGCCGACGTATCCGGAGCCAATAATTGAGATGTCCATAAGCAAACTGATGCGTTGAAACTTAAACCGTTACACCCGGCTTTTGCGTTAGGCATAGCGTTGTCATTCTGAGCGGAACGAAGAATCTCTGATTAAATTCTTTCGTCAACGCGAGAGCGAATAATCTGAGACGTTTCGCTTCGCTCAACATGACAGACTACGGTCTGCTGGCGAACAGATTTTTTCGAGTTAACGATGCAACGATGCAACCTTTGACGTCGCTGAGGCGATCAGTCGCCCTGCGAAGTCGGATCGAAATTAAAATCAAAACCCAACTTCGGGAATGCCTTGAGGGTTACGGTGAAGAGGAGACCGTATTCCTTCACTCCCGCGTTATCGCGTATTACTCCACCGAACGAGGCCACCCAGCTGGTCAGATCCCGGTAAACCGCATAGCGCTGTTCCTGGAGAGTTTCGGTCACTCCTTCATACTGCTCCTGGACCGCCACGCCCCAGTTATCATTAAGGCGGAGATAACCGCCAACTAGGAAGAGGCTGCTATTCTGAAAGAACGGGTTTCCATTCAAATAGCGGTGCCCAACGTTCAGCTGCAAATTCGCCAGCGGTTGCACCGACGCAATGGTGTCAACTTCCGTAAAGCCCTTCGCGAACGCCGGCAGTTGGGAATTTACCGAAAAGGACATCCATGGGAGCGGATTGAAGCGGAGATTGTTAATTAAGTTCGAGTAGTCCGTGCGATCGTAGGGATTCTCGAAATTCACATCCACAAACGTATCCAGTTCGAGCCAGGTCATTGTTGAATCGTCACGTCGGGTTTCCAAGCGGTTACGGACGCCGAGCCGCCACACCGTCCAATCGGCGATTGAGTCGATCGGCGTGAACTGTGGAAAATCGATTGCCCGAAGCTGTGTTGACGGTTCAAACCGATCCAACTGCAAAACCGAGAGTGGATTTGGGCCGTCTTCTTTCACGTAGGAAAAGTCGGTGAACGGCTGGATCACGTGCATCAGCCCGTCTAACCCGAACGCGCGGCTTTGTACGTTCTCCCATGCGCGGGAGATCTTGAACGAGGCTTCTGCGCCAGTATCGAAGACACTCCGAAAAGTGTCGCCATCGAATTTGATAGGGTTGGCCGTTGTTGGGGGCGGCAGAATGAAATTGGGCACCAGCGGATTCGTTGGCGGCACAAATACTGTGGATCCGAGGTCCCAGGTCTTGCCATAGTACGTGCCGCGATATCCAACCCGCGGAACGAACGAGAGCCAGCCAAAATACGTATTGGGATAAATCAATTCATGGAAGGTATCGAAACGGTCCGTGCCGTAATTCTTCAACCCTGAGTCCTCGGGGAATTCTAGTCGCAAGTTGGCAAAGCCAGTTTCGCCTTGGTAAAATATCGGCCCGCCAAAGAGTCCGTGGCGTTTGATGTCCAGCACCACTTCCGGCGAACGTTCCGTTGTGGTAAAGAAATTATTTGCCTGAAATCGCTCGATGCCGGTGAGAGTGAACACTGGATTCGTCTTTGTCACTGCCACGACATTGTCTGGAACCGGGTCAATCCGATACTCTCCCTGGAAAAAGTCCTGCATCACATATTGGTCACTGAGTTTCGTAATATTGGCGATGCCATAAATGGAATCGGTGAAGTTCGTGTGGTCTTCGAGACCTAACCGGTATCTCGACTCGGGCACACCCGTTCGCGGTATGTTCGTTTGATTGATGTCGGGGTTTTGGTCGTTAATGTAAAAACTCTTTAGTCTGGCAATACTGCCTTGGTCTTTGCCGTATTCGATAGTCGGCTCGAAACCGATGGCGGGTCCCCGGCGACCAAAGTAATCCAGCCGAAGCCGGCTTTGGATGTTATCTGTAATCGGGAACGTCACTTGGGTGAGAAGCGATGGTCCCCACGCGCTGTAGTAACCCGGAGAGACGGAAAAACTGAACGCATTATCGAGCGACTGGTACAGATACGGCCACCAAAAAACCGGCACGTTACCGACGTACGCGGTCACGTTCATAAAAATCACCCGATCATGCTCGTAAACGCGGATCTTTCGCGCATGCAGATGGAAATCCGGCTTCGCCGAATCTTGCGTCGTGAACGTACCGCCGTGGATTAGGTAAGCATCATCCCCCTCGATAGAGGTGACGTCGTTACCAGCCAGAAAATAGGGTTCTGATTCCGTCCGTCCCGTGTTCGCCCGGATCTTTTTTGTCTCCGTGTTGTAAACCCCGCTGTCAGCGGTGTAGAGGCTGGTATCCCGATAAATTCGGACGTGACCCCGCAACTCCACATCGTGCGTGGAGGAATTATACTGCGCGTAGTCGGCGTAGATGTCCGTATTGCCGATGTGAATCACGACGTTGTCGTGGGCCGTTGCCAACCCATTTTCGTACGTTGTTTGCCCCGTGGAAGTGATCTCGATGGGAGCGTTCTCCGGAGTTGTGATTTCTCCGTGGATCAACCCGGCACTTGCAAGCAGACCGGCGAGCAACAAAACCAGCGATCGCATGGCGACGCCAACGTACTGCAGCCAACTCCCCCTGCAAAGCCAAAACCGCCCCAAACGAGAGAAATACGCTGCCGGGCGCCATTTGGATGCTTGCTTCCCCCGGAAGTTTTTGATTGGATCGGGGCGTGCCCCCTGCTGAGAACGAGGTCACTTCAGAGAGTGCGAGTGGCGGAAATGCTTACCAGGGCCCGGCGGCATTTGCTACCACCCATTGGAGTATGGTGCTGGAGGCACAAGGCGAATCGCCCGCTGCACAGGAGGCGCTTGAAAAACTCTGCCGCATTTATTGGCGACCCATCTACAGCTTTGTGCGGCAACAGTGTGCCGGGCCTGAGGAAGCGCAGGATCTTACGCAAGGTTTTTTTGCTCTTCTGTTGGAGCGCCGGGATCTGCGCAGTGTGCGCAAAGAGAAAGGGCGATTGCGTTCGTATCTGCTCACGGCCCTCAAGCATTTTCTGACCGACGAACGCCGCCGTGCAATGGCGATAAAACGTGGAAAAGGGGAGCGACTCATTCCGCTGGAAGAACTGTGTAGCGAAGAACGGAGCGGCATGGAGCCAGCCGACCCGGTCACTGCCGAGCGGATTTACGAGCGCCGTTGGGCTTCGACGTTGCTGGATCGCGTCTTGAGCCGACTAGAGGATAAATATCGCACGCGAGGTAACGCCGCGTTGTTCGATTCGTTCAATCAACTGCTGGCAGACGAGCCCGGCGCGCCGTCACAGGCGGATATTGCGGCAGAACTTGGCATGACCGAAAACGCCGTTTCGCAGGCGTTTCATCGATTCCGGCAAAGCTATCAATCATTATTGCGCGAGGAAATTGCTAATACCGTTGCGACTCCCGCCGATATTGAAGAGGAGTTGCGTTATCTGATTGCTGTGATTCGCGCATAAGACTCGACAGAATTCTACGCAGTACAAGATGAGGACGCACGCCGACTCTCAGGCAATGATTAGAGTAACCAGAATTTGCCGCAAATGCGGCGCCAAAATCTTTTCCGACGCGCCGCGAGGGCTTTGCACGGCCTGCGTGCTGGAAACCGCGCTCGGGATTTTCCCGGATGTGCCTGTAGCCGGGGGCGCCGACCCCGGCCGCGTGGACAAGTTTGCGGTTGATGATGCCGCGCCAGCGTCTGCTACGAGAATGACGGCGCGCGCTGCAACCATGTTGGGAGAGTTAGGCGATTATGAGTTGCTGGAAGAAATCGGTCGCGGCGGTCAGGGCGTCGTGTTCCGCGCAAGGCAAAAGAGCCTCAATCGCACAGTCGCATTAAAAGTCATCAGCCTTGGTCAGTGGGCTAGCAAAGCCCACCTGAGACGTTTTCGTCTCGAGGCCGAAGCGGCAGCCCGGTTGGAGCATCCCGGTATCGTTCCGATCCACGAAGTCGGCGAGCGCGATGGTTCATGTTACTTCAGCATGAAGTTCGTCGAAGGCGGACAACTCGACGAAATGGTTAGGCAAACCCCGATGTCGATTCGGCAGGCGGTGGAATTAATCGCGAAGGTGGCGCGCACCGTGCATTACGCGCATGAGCATGGAATTTTGCATCGCGACATCAAACCGGGGAACATTTTGCTTGATGCAAAAGGCGAACCGCATCTTACCGATTTTGGACTAGCCCGATTAGTCGAATCTGAAAGCAGTGTTACCCAGACGCTGGACGTCCTGGGCACGCCGAGTTACATGGCGCCGGAACAAGCCGTGGGAAACAACGCGACTATCAGCAGCGCCACGGATATTTATGGACTGGGCGCAGTGCTTTACCAGTTGCTGACCGCTCAGCCGCCGTTTGCCGGAGGCACAACTTACGAAACTATTAAGTTACTCCTGGATACCGAACCGCGACCACCGCGGTCGCTGAATCCGAAAATAGATCGCGATCTCTCCACGATTTGCCTCAAGTGTCTCGAGAAAGATCCAAAGCGACGTTATCCGTCTGCACTCACCTTGGCCGAAGATCTTGAACGGTGGGCAAGGCATGAACCCATTCAGGCGCGCCGTGTGGGAGTGTTCACCCGCGGGAGGAAATGGGTACGACGCAATCCAAGTATCGCCGTCATGGCAGCAATGTTGTTTGCCCTCGCGGTGCCGTTGGGGGTTACTATTTGGAAAAGTGAATTTATCCGCTCGCCGGCAACAACTGGAATCGCCGTTCTGCCGTTTGAAAATCTGAACGACCAGAAAGAAAACTCCACCTTCGCCGATGGTGTGCAGGACGACATTCTGACCAAGCTGGCGAAGATCGGCGATCTCAAAGTCATCAGCCGAACCAGCGTAATGGATTACCGCGGCACGCGAAATATACGCCAGATCGGCGATACGCTTCGCGTGTCTCACGTGCTGGAGGGAAGCGCACGCAGGAGCGGTGACCGGATTCACTTGAATGCCCAGTTGATAGACACGCGCACCGACACTCACGTTTGGGCTGAGGAATACGACCGTAATTTGAATGATTTGTTCGCAGTCCAGAGTGAGATAGCGCAAAAAGTTGCCCAGCACCTTCACGCCAGGCTGTCAGCTAGTGAGAAGGCGTCTGTTGAAGAAAAACCAACTCAGGACCTGGCTGCTTATGACTTTTACGTCCGCGCTGTCTCCATGATTTACAACGTCCAGGTGCCCCAAGGGCCCGTTGATGCTCCAGAGAAGGCTCTTTCCGAAGCTGTGGATCTGCTTAATAAGGCAGTTGCTCGTGATCCTAACTTCTTTCTCGCCTATTGCCAGCTAGCCTTTGCGCACGATTTGATTTATCAGCAGGGGACCGACCACACCCCGGCTCGTTTAGCCCTGGCGCAGTCGGCCATAGATTCTGCATTTCGCTTGAAGCCGGATTCGGGGGAAGCGCACTTGGCGCTGGGGTGGCACCTGTATTGGGGCTATTCGGATTATGACCGCGCGCGCGCCGAACTTGCTCTTGCTCAACAGAGCTTACCCAATAACGCGCAGGTGTATGAGTTATCTGGATCGATGGACTCCAGTCAGCGTCGCTGGGCTGACGCCATACACAATCTGGAGCGCGCATGTGAGCTCGATCCTCGAAACCTCCCTTACCTGATTAACCTCGGATCGACCTACGCGTGGTTGCACGACTATGACGAGTGGGCCGAAATTATGGATCGCATCGTTGCGCTTAATCCAGGGGGCAGGCCAGGGTGGATTTTTCGCGCTCACGTCGAACTAGAACGGCGAGCGGACACCCGGCCTTTCCGTGCTGCAATTGAAAAGATCCTGACCAATGAACCTGGGTCAGAGAAAGATCCATTTGTGGCGGGCGAGCGCTACACGCTTGCTTTGTACGATCGCGACTGGGACGCCGCTGGCCGCGCTTCGGCGCTGCTTTCCCAGAAGAATTCGCTCGCGTGGTTCCCGCAACTTGGCCGCGACTTTTGGGTGGGTGTAGTCGCTCGTTTGAAAGGAGACGAAACTTCTGCACGCGCTTCCTTTATGAGGGCACGCGCACAACAGGAAGAAGAGCTACATGTTCGCCCTGATGATGCGGTTCTACTTGCTGACCTCGGGCTGATCGATGCGGGCTTGGGAAGAAAAGAAGAGGCGATAAGCGAAGGCCAGCGCGCAATAGAACTGGCATCCAGCGTCAAAGACTTAGACACTGAGCCATACGTAGAGCTTTGCTTCGCTATCATCTGTGCCTGGACAGGCGAACGCGAATTGGCGCTTGGGCAACTCGAAGCGCGCAGCAAAACTCCGGGCCCCCTCACTTATGGCAACCTGCGCTTGAGCCCGCTGTGGGATCCTTTGCGCGGCGATCCACGCTTCGAAAAAATCGTGGCTTCCTTAGCGCCGAAATAATTCTGTGGCGGCAGGCGTGCCGCCTGCATTCCCTCTAAAGCAGCCGGCACGGCTGCCGCTACAGTGATAGGTGATCCGTAGTCAGTGAAATTGTTGTAGCCAGGATCGGTAAATCCCGGTTGGCCTCGATTTGGCTTGCCTGTAGTTGGCTCGACAGCTCAGACTCATGCGAGCTGGGAAAACGCCTGTTAGTAAAAGTTAACCTAATGCGACCGGCAATATGGCAAACCGCCTTCGCCGCTGCTGTCGGGGTTAATCTGTTATTTGCTCCCAAGGCTCCCGCTCAAGCGATTGCGCCCCCGGCGCAAATGACGACGGACGCAACGGCCGAAGTGGAGCGTGTCATTGTCACTGGCTCGAACATTCCGACAGCAGAAGAGACCGGCCCGAATCCGGTGGACACCTATCGCCCGGAAGACATCGAGAAATTAGGCGTGCGCAACACAACCGATCTGCTGACCAAGCTGCCGCAGGAGATGGGTTCGACCATTAACCAGAACACCAATGGTGTTGGTGGCGGGGATGGCAGCGTCATACCCAATCTGCGCGGTTTACTGCCCAAAGAAACTCTGGTTCTCATCGATGGAAAGCGCGCTGCCATAATTGGTAGCGGCGGCGGGGTTGCCGCAGGTGCCTCGCCCGGCATCGCGGGGGTGGACATCAATCTCATTCCCTTTCCAATGATTGATCATATCGACATCCTGAAGGATGGCGCCTCGGCTATTTACGGCAGCGATGCGGTGAACGGTGTGTTCAACATCTTCTTGAAACACAAATTCCGTGGTTTGGAGATTGGGAGCAGTATTGGCAACACAAACCTGGGCGCATCCAATGACGCACGTGAGCTCGAGACGTGGATGATTGCCGGGACGGGAGATGACAAGACCGATATCGTGATCATTGCCGACGCCTACGATCGGGCCGCTATCTATGGTCGCGACCGCAACATTACCAGTAACGCGAACCAAGCTGCCTGGGGAGGATTTGATCTTCGCAGCACGGATTTCCCCGGCTTCGTCGGCCCATTCAGCAACCCCAGGCCTCCATTCGGAGGCTTTCGATTGATCCCGAAGTTGTTTTTTAGTGGAAACTCTCCGCCTCCCCATTCAGCCCCGAACGTCTCAACTTCACCTTACTATACCAACAACGTCCCTTACCCGGATGGGAACTTCGCGCTTTATAACACCGCGGCAGTGACGGCGCCGATTCCGGCGGCGGATCGCCAAAGTTTCTATGGCTCTTTTACGCGCGATATTTGTGGCAAGTACTTAACGGTGTTTGCCGACTTCAAATATACCCGCTCATTTTTTGATGCAGCCTTTGCGGCTACTGGGTTTTCCCCGGATCCATTCAAGAAACCGAACGGTGATGCCTTTAGTCCTGACGGCATCAGTGTGCCAATCGCAAATCCGTTTAATCCTTTCACGGTCGCGGATGCGACCTTGCCCGATGGCACGCCTGTCACAACCGGAGTTGGTTTCCGCGGCATTAACGACACAGGCGGCGCTACAGCCAAGACTACGTTCCACGACATTCTCTTTGATGCCGGACTTCGCGGTCAGATGGGAGAGTTTGGCGATTACTTCAAGAATTGGAATTGGGAATTGGGTTTTCGTTATTCCCGGAACGACGAGAAAACCGTCACTGGTGGCGTGATAAGCGAGACGGGCTTACGCGAAGCGCTGTTGGATACGGACCCGGCCACAGCGTTTAATCCCTTCCTTGGATTCAATGGTAGGAACACCCAGGCGGCAATCAGCCGGGTTTACGTTACGCTCCAGAACACCGGCCAGTTTGAGTTGCCATTGACCTATTTCCATCTCGATGGCGATCTATTCAATCTTCCCGCCGGGCCGGTCTCATTCGCGATTGGGCTTGAGTATCGCGGGGAGAGGTGGAGGACCAATCCTGACTCGGAGAACGCCAGTTTTGACGCGATCGGTACCTTTAATTTCCAAGGCTCAAAGGTAAACCGGGACGTTTGGGGAACCTATCAGGAGGTGCGTATTCCGGTGACCAGCCCGACGTGGAAGTTACCAGGAGCGTACAGTCTCGAGTTCGACATCGCCGAGCGCGAAGAATGGTACAGCCAGAATACATCTTCGGCCACTGCTCCGACCGTTGTGCCTGGGGGCCACTCCCAGTTTGACGCGCAGAAGCCGAAATTTTCCGTTCGCTGGCAGCCGCTTGACCCCAAGTGGATAGGCGCGCTGACCTTACGTGGCTCCTATAGCGAAGGATTTCATGCGCCCACCTTACCCGACCTTACGCCGGCAAGGGCGGAGATTTTCCTCGTCGCAGGCATTAGCATTCACGATCCAACGGGGATGACACCCGAAGGCACCTCGATTCGGGTACTCTTGCCCGGGAATCCCTTCCTGAAGCCGGAGGTTGCCTACGAATGGTCTTATGGAGCGGTTTACAGTCCGAAATGGATCAGAGGTCTTACGCTGAGCGCTGATTTCTGGCATATTGACCTTCGATCAATTGCCGCGTTGCCAGATGGGCAATTCATCCTCGCTCATGAAAAATTATTTCCGCAGGATGTAATTCGTGATCCAACTGGCGCAATCACGACCGTCATCAATCCTACCTTAAACCTCACCCAGGCCGTGGTGGAAGGTCTCGATTACGAAGCGATCTATATCCTGGATTCTTCGAGCTTTGGTCATGGCGATTTTGGCAGATTTACCTTTATCCTCAATGGGACCTATTTATCCCGGTTCGAGCTTCAGATAAGTCCCGACACTAAACGATTTGGGCTCTCGGGTACGTATGTGTTTCTACCGGGCTTAACCGGCTCGCTGCCGCACACTCGAGCCTTTGCCAGCGCGTTCTGGGACGGCGCGGCCAATACGTGGCTCGCTGGTTTCGATATTGGCGCGACCGTCCACTACACCGGGCAATATCAAGATGACAATATCGATCTGATCTTTTTTGGCTCAAAGCCGCGTAAAGTTCGGGAGTGGACTACGCTCGACCTGATCGCCTCTTATACGTTTAACTTACCGGCGTCGATGACTCAGCAGCAAGTAGCTGGTTTCGCCAAGGACGGCGGTAAAAATGTGAAGCAGCCCGATGGCAAGGAGAAAAA
>DASYDV010000033.1:0-5735 GCA_036499375.1 Candidatus Udaeobacter sp. | reverse complement strand
GTTGGCTTCATCGTTCACGGCTGGGCCAAATGGAGCCGCGGCCCGGCCGGGTTTGCAAAATTGCTGCAACAAGTCGGAGTTCCCCTCCCCGGCTTCACAGCCTGGGCCGTCACATTCCTTGAATTGGCAGGCGGCTTCGCTCTAATCATTGGCGCATTCGTCGCGATTGTCAGCATCCCGCTGATGGTTGCCATGTTCGTGGCAATGATCACTGTTAATGGGCGGTATGGTTTCAGCGCAATCAAAACCATTGGTCTAAACGAAAATGGCCCGGTGTTCGGTCCGCCCGGCTATGAAATCAATCTATTATATATAGCCGGCCTGCTCGTCCTCGTTCTGATCGGCGCCGGCCCGTTTTCGATCGACCGATTGTGGAAATCAATCTCCCCGGCAAAATAGATCGCGACGAGTTTCATTCGAGTGACTCTCCTCACTTTGTTTTGCCCTCACCAAGCTTCTTGAGTATGTCCAGCACGGCGCTGCGAATCTCGGCGCGGCGCTGCTCCGTATCGGACCAGGACGACAAAGGCGCCGCGTGAGAATCCAGCATAGCCAACGCTTTTTCGGCGTACTGCCGTGCCAGGTCCTTCTGGCCATCTGTGAAATAAGCATCGGCAAGATTGAAGTGCGCATCGGCGGAGTTCGGATACGCCAGAAGATTGAGCTGAAAAATCTCAATCGCATTCTTGAAGTCCCCGGCACGCTGATAGTCCTCACCGATGATGTCCCCGGCAGCCTCCGGCCACAGCTGCGCCTGCGGATCTTTTTTTCGAGCTTCTACCAGTTGCTGCTTTACCTCCACCGCTCCGCCGGGAGTCTGAAGTTGATTCAGGAGCGACGCTGATGCCAGACCGTCGGCCGGCGCGTGACCCGGTGTCTTGATCAACGTGGTGACAAACCAATGAACGATGATGCCGGGTAGCTCGGCATGCACCTGAAACATATCCGTGCCGTGACCGCCGTGAGCGGGAACTTTTTTCGGGTCGGATGTTTCGTACCAGAGCCATGGCGCATCCTCGGTAGCCGAGTAGTGCACCAGTTTTTTGCTGGAGCTGGATGCTGTGACGTAAAGCAGTTTCATCGCGTCTTGCGTTGGCGGGTATTCGTCTGCGTCGGAAAACACGAACAGCTCGGGCAATTGCGATGCCTGATGCAAAAATTGAAGACCATCACGAAGAGTCTCACCAGACATCAAGACCAGCGACTTTATCTCGTTAGGATGCCGGCGCGCCGCGTCGACAGAGTGGAGAACGCCGAACCACCCTGCTCCACCGAGGCCAATTACCTGGGGCTCTACGCCGGGCTGCGACATCAAGAACTTCAGCGCCGTATCAACATCTTCAGGCAAGCGCTTGGATTCAGCGCGCGTGCCGCCGCTCTCGCCGAACCCGCGCATATCCAGTGTGAGTGTGTTGATTCCCACATTGGCCAGTTGGGCTGCCACGCCATTCCACGACTTGCGGTCGCGGTTGCTCTGATGCAGCAGCAACGCGCCGGGGCCCGGCTTCGTTGCCGCGAAATACGTTCCTTTTAAAATGGTGCCGTCTGCCGATTTAAAATCGACAACGCGCGGAGAATTGGCCTGAGCGTTGCGAGCCAGGAAGAGCGTGACGAACAAAAAGAAAATTCGTTTCATAGATTTCATGGGCGGTGGACGTCCGACTAGAATGTTCTGGCCACGCGGAACCCGAGGCTGTGGTCCCGGCCCGACGATTTGTACCTGCCGCGGACGGCCGAGAGGACAAGCCCCGGAATATTGCTATAGGCACCGCCGCGCTCAACGCGCCGACCACAATTCCCGTTTTGCCAAGAACTGCCGTCGGACGGAGCACCGTCATAGTTGTCGTTCCAGCAATCTTCAGTCCATTGCCAGACATTGCCGAGCATATCGTAAAGGCCGAATTGGTTCGGCGTAAAACTTCCAACCGGCGACGTGAATGCATAGCCGTCGCGGCACTCTCGGTTCACGCCGCTCTCGCGAGGATGCTGCTCACTGAAGTCCAGATCAGCATGATTGATGTAGCGGCAGAGCTCCGCAGGACGATCGCTACCGTAACGCGCCGTCGTCGTTCCCGCGCGCGCCGCGTATTCCCACTCAGACTCCGTTGGCAAACGGTAGGCATGTCCCGTCTTGGCGCTTAGCCAAGCCGCATAGGCCTGCGCATCATCCCAATTTACACAGACGACGGGGTCTCTTCCGGTCTGCGGAAATCCTGGAGAATGCCAATTGGCCCCTTTCTTATCGCTCTCCCCACCGGACTCATCGGGCCCATAACAGCTATCGGGGTCCGGCCGATTTGTCTCCGCCACAAACTGAGCGTACTCATCTCGCGCCACGTCAAATTTGGCAATTGCGAAGCTGTGTTGGATCGTGACCGAGTGTTGCGGTATCGAGTGTCCGCGAAAATATTCCAGTACATTCTCACGCTCTTCTTCCCCAGGCGCAGCCCCCATTACGAAACTGCCCTGCGGCAGCATCACCATTTCGGGGCAACCATTGCAACAATCGCGGAACTGCGTTCCGGGAGCGGGCACTTGCGCCCGTTCGCGGGAATGCTGGCGTAGCTGCTGCGCATCGCGCGGCGCCGGCGGTTCCGGCGACGTTTGTTGCTGGGCCGCGATGTTCCTGGCCACGCGGAACCCCATGACCTTGTCTCGATAGTCGGAGAGATTTCTCTCGCGGGTGGCTGGGCGAAGGAGCCAGGCGGGGTAGTACCACGAGCCGCCTCGATCAACGCGAAGACATTGGTTTCCTACTTCTGCCGCGGTCCCGTTGTTCGGTGCAGCAGCGTAGGTATCCGTGTAACAATCTTGCGTCCACTGCCAGACATTGCCCGCCATGTCGTACAGACCGAAACGATTCGCAGGCTTCAAACCCACTTGGTGCGTGTGACCACCGGAATTTTCTTTGTACCACGCATGAGCAGCGGCAGTACTTTCGTCGTCGCCCCACCAGAACCGGGTGGTGGAGCCAGCCCTTGCTGCATACTCCCATTCCGATTCGCTAGGCAGGCGGTATGGAGCGTCCCCCGAGGCCGAGCCGGATCGCTGCAACTTCCGATTAAGCCAGGAAACGTAGGCTTGAGCGTCGTCCCATCTAACACAAATCACGGGATCATTATCAGTTTGGTTAAAACCAGGATCTTTCCAACTCGCGCCAGTTCGCTTGGGCGCATTCGGATTCCCATTGTCATAGCAACCACTATCCGAGCGATGTCCCGTTTCGTTCACAAAAGCCGCATATTCGCGTCGCGTCACATCGTACTTACCTAAGGCGAAGGGCCCCAGCGAAACTTTGTGTTGTGGTGCCTCATCGGCAACCGCTAAGGCGAAATCTTTTAGTGAGAGTTTGTGTTGTGATGGCTTATCGCCAAATCCACCATCCAAACCCTGAGTCGCGGCCCAGGATTTTTCCTCGGCGGATGAACCCATAGTGAAATTCCCCGCGGGGATAACCACCATCTCAGGGCAATCTGGGCAATCACGAAACACGGTGCCGGTCGCGCGGGTCGAGTTGGTCGCAGCCGGGGTGTCGACTTTCTCGAGGCCGTCGTGTGCGGGCGATGGCTGCGATGTCTGAGCCCTCGCTACGCTTGGCATTGCGAGAAGCAGCCAGGCTACTAGCGGAGCGGCAAACAGTTTCACTCGGGGCCTCTTGGGGAATAGTATTTGTGAAAAAAACGCGTCTGACTCTGCAAAATCTTCAGCGCCGGGAATCCGGCGGGACCATGTTGTTCGAACGGTAATAGACGACGAGCTGACCGTAGTGTTCCGCGCTGTGCTCGATGGCGACCGTCCAAATGTACGAGTTGTGGGCCAGCCGGTTCCCGAAAAATTTTGTTGTATTGTCCAGCCCCGCGTCGCCCTGCTGTTGAATCACTTTCGCTCCGTCGGCGACCGCTTCCTGCACGAACTTGACGACGTCAGCCTTGGTCTTGAAAAGGTCACGCGAAGGGTTGTCGCCCTCGCCGAAGTCAGGCCCGAGGTTTGACCCGGAAATCTTCCGTATCAGGACGAAATCCAGTGCGGCGGCGTGGAGAAGATTCAAGGCGAAAGTGCGCTGGTCTTTCTGCACCTTGAAGTCGTATTTATCTTCGGGAAAATCCTGAGCCATGGCGATGAGTTTGTTCCCGATTGCGTTCCAACTGGCGAGAGTCTCTTCGGTTCGGGAACGCACAGGAAGCGGAGCTTGATTCTGCGTTTGGCCCTGACTGTAAAAAGCCGTCGGGAACCCGACTACCAAAGTAACGGCAATTAGAGCAAACAAAGACTGTTTCATTGTAAGTTTCTCCTTAGGTTGATCCGCATCTAAGACTCATCGACATGCCGGCGGCAAACACTGACAACAGCGTAAATATCGATCGCGTCGGATTCATATTCATTTTCCAGCGCGCCCATGAGATGCAGCAGAATCGCATTTGTTCCCGACCGATTGAGGATTTTTTCAAACCTCGTTCCCTATACAGTTATGCGACCCCTCGTTATTTGTCTCCATTGGCGGGAACAAATGCGCGGCTGAGGACTCCCATTTTGGGATAACGGCGACATGTCCGCCGACCTTGAGTTTGAAAATCTTGTGAAACTTTACTATCGCGATTTGTATCGGTTTGGTTTGAGTTTGACCGGAAACGAAGCCGACGCCGCTGATCTGACGCAGGAGACCTTCTACATTTGGGCGAACAAAGGTCACCAGCTCCAGAAGGCGGCGAGCGTGAAAAGTTGGCTCTTCACGACGTTGCACCGCGAGTTTCTCAAAACCTGTCGCCGCCAACATCGTTTTTCAAACGAATCAATCGACGAACGCGCGCAGGATTTGCCCAGTGTACCGGCGGGCTGCGTGGAGCGGGCCGACTCGCGAACGTTGCTTCGCATTCTGGGCGAGATCGCCGAAGAGTTTCGTGCGCCGCTTGTGCTCTATTACATGGAAGATTTGTCCTATAAAGAAATCGCTGACCTCCTGGCGCTTCCGCTCGGGACGGTGCAGTCGCGTATCGCGCGCGCAAAAATTCAGCTTTTGCGCCGGTTGAGTGACACCAATTTTCCGCTTGAGCAGGCTAAATGAATACGCGCGAAGCCAAAGAAATCCTGCTTCTCTATCGCGGCACGATCGATGACTCGGATCCGCAATTTCGCGCTGCGTTGGACTACGCTAGAAGCGATCCAGAGCTTGGCCAATGGTTGCGAGACCAAACCAGGTGTTACGATACAATCCAGGCGAAGCTTCGCCGAATCGAACCGCCGCTTGGGTTGTCTGAGAAAATTGTGCTCAGGCGGCCGATCCCGTTTCCGCGCGATTGGTCGCGCATTGGTCAGCTCGCTGCGGCCGTCCTCATCTCGGCCAGTCTCACAGCCCTGTTGATGAAATGGTCGGAGCGCCACAACCATTCTGTCGCGGGCGCGCCGGAAATTCTCGTGACTGGCGAAGTGCTCGATATGACTTGCTACATCGCCTACAACTTGAGCGGTCCCGATCACGCCGAGTGCGCGAGAATTTGCATCAAAAACGGAGCGCCCGTTGGAATCAAAGCTCAAGACGGGAAAGTCTATTTGCTCAGCGCCGAACCCGGCCAGTCAGTCAACGCCGAGCTAGCGGACTACGCCGCCAAGATTGTAACAATCAAAGGAAAGCAAAGTCTGCGAGACGGCTTCGCGCAACTTCAAGTCGAAGAAATTCGGAAGTTGTGATAGTTCCTACAAACATACCAAAGAGAATCATCACATGAAAACAAAGATCG
>DASYDV010000032.1:0-7389 GCA_036499375.1 Candidatus Udaeobacter sp. | reverse complement strand
TGCCAGGTCACAAATGTGATCACTCCCCAAGCGGACCGAAACCATCGAACTGCTGGATGAGAATTCGATGCTGCCCGTGCGTGTCTTGCACGAAACTGGGGCTTGTGGTCAGGCCATATGCCACAACAGCCTGTTTGTAGGCATTGTACTGCGTTTTATTGCCAACCAGAATCCGGTTCTTCGTCGCAGTCGGATATACGTAATACAAGTTTCCGTTGTATCCGACGGTGGAAACCTCGCCAGCGGGCAGCGCGCTTACGCGTTCTTGCTGTTTGGGAGTGGTCACAGTTTTCGCCCTGAATCCGGACTGCACCAGCAGGGCTTCCTTTTGAGGCGCTGCGCCAGATCCAACGGATGTGCTCTGGCACGCTGTCACCAAGCACAGGAGTGAGAGCGCGACCACGTTAACGCTGATGAATGACAATGCTTTTTTCATGTTCTTGTGTTCCTTCTTTAGTTTCACTTCTTTTGATGCGATCAAGCGGGGGACGGTGATGCCGGCGCACCAGCGGCCGCTTTCGCGGCTGCGGCCTTCGCCGCCGCTTCGGCGGCAGCTTTTTTCTTCGCCTCAGCCGCAGCCGCAGCCTCCGCCAGATTTTTATCTACCGCTGCAGCTTCGACTGGATGAATCTTGTGATAATAATCGTTTGATTTTGAAAGTTGTTCTTTGCGGAACAGCAGCGAATCGAACCGCTCGCGTTTACTTAGCTCGAAATCCTTGTCCATCTTAATGGCCTCGAACGGACACACCTCGACGCAAATCTGGCAGCTCATGCAGACTGAGATGTCGATGTCGAAAATCTTCGGATAAAACTGCGGTTTGCCCATGTAATCGGACTTTTTATCGTCGCTCTTAACGATGTAGATGCACTGCGGAGGACATTCCTTCTCGCAAATCTTGCACGCCACGCAGCGCAATCCGGCATGAGGATCGCTGTCGTCATAAATGAGAAATGGAAAATTTCGATAATTCTCCGGCAGCGGACTCCGTTCCTCGGGATATTGTACGGTGATCAGGCGGTCCTTCTCGAAATAACTTCCGACGAAGTTCCGCGCCGTAACCGCCATTCCCTTGAGTATGCCTTTGCCAATCATCGATCCACTTCTCCCATTACGATATCGACGCTGCCAAGAATTACCATCACGTCAGCAACGGTGTGACCGAGGCACATGTCTTCCAGGATCGTGAGATTGATAAAACTTGGAGGGCGAACACGGTAACGATATGGGTTTGGGCTGCCGTCGCTGATCAAATAAAATCCTAGCTCACCCTTTGGTCCTTCGATTCGACCGTACGCTTCGCCAATCGGCGGACGAAATGCGCGCACTTTTACTTTTGGGTTCACAATGGGGCCAGGTGCAATTTGGGCAAACGCTTGCTTCAGGATGTCCACGCTCTCGCGTATCTCCAACGCCCGCATCATCAGGCGATCGTACGTGTCGCCGTGGTCCCCGAGCGGGACTCGGAATTTGAACCGTGGATAGAATCCGTAGCCGTCTATCTTGCGAATGTCGTAATTCACACCGCTCGCTCGCAACATCGGACCTGTGATGCCGGCGTTGATCGCCAGTTCCGCGGAAATTTTTCCGACATTTTGGGTCCGGCCAATGACGATCTCGTTGCCGAGAATGAGTTCCTCGAATTCGTCGAGAAACCTCGGGAAACGATCGACAATCTGTTTCGCCTGGGCGAGCCACGCATCGCTCGCGTCCACACGGCAACCGCCGAAACGCATGTAGTCGCACATCATCCGCGAACCGGATAACGACTCGAAAAGATCGAGAATCTTCTCGCGCTCACGGAACGCGTACATCAGTGGCGTGCCCCATGCGCCCATGTCGCTGAGCAAAAAACCCAGAAGCGAGGCGTGATTCTGCAACCGCGTCAGCTCGGCAAGGATAACGCGCAGATACTCGGCGCGCTCGGGAACTTCAATTGCGGCGAGTTTCTCGACGCTGAGCGCGTAGGCCCAGTTATTGGTCATCGAGCAAAAATAATCGAGCCGATCGGTGTACGGCATAGAGCCGAGATAACTCGTGTTCTCGCCGATTTTCTCGTGGTTTCGATGCAGATAACCGAAGACAGGTTTGAGCTTGCGAACGATCTCTCCGTCGAGCGCAACATTCATTCGAAACACGCCGTGCGTGGATGGATGCTGCGGTCCCATCGATATTTCGAGCAATTCGCCATCCAGTCGTGAAGCCATCGTTACCGGCGGCCGCTCCATTGCTTCGATTGTTTCGAGTGTCGCGCTCATTCGAACAATCGTGTGGTCATCCCGAGTGAAGTCGAGGGATTCCGTTGAATCGCCTCCGCGGTTCCGCCCCGGGCTTCCTCGACTGCGCTGCGCTCCGCGCGGAATGACGTCATTATGTGCCGATCTTTTCCGCGCCATCCAGTTCCGGCCGCGCTGGATAATGTTGCTTCGCCTTCTCCAGCACCGCATCGTGCGGCGTCGGTTCCCATTCGTAATCGTCCGGCTCTCGGTAATCCTTCCGCATCGGATGATCTTCCAATTCGTCCCACATCAAGATCCGCCGCAAATCGGGATGACCCTCAAAGCGGATGCCGTACAGATCGAAAATCTCGCGCTCCTGAAACTCTGCGCTCCGCCAGATGGGGGTGAGGGACGGCAGCCGTGCGTTCTCTACGCGATCGCCCGTGCGCATGCGAAAGATCAACGGGCCGTGTTTGTGCGTTATTGAGTAAAGATGATAAACCGCCTCGAGATGGCCGTGAATCTTCTCCTCGGTCGTTTCGACGATCTCTTTTTCCTGGCCATCAATGAGCTTTTTTACCTTCGTCGTCTTCTTCACGGTGCGATCCAGCCAATCGACGCCTGTCACGTTAGAACACAAATCGAGGCACAGCGCCGGATCGACACGCAAGAATCTTGCGATCGCGACGGCATGCTCGCTATCGATCAAAAGCGAATGCTGCTGGGATGGACTGCCGTTTTGCACGATTTCGACTTTTGCACCGGGCACGGCGGCTTCGATGCGCGCTTTGATTTGTTCGAGAGATTCCACGGCTAGCTGCGCTCGATTGTCGCTGGACGAAAAATGTCGGGATTAGCGGGTGGTTCCAGATCGTGTTTGCCAAACTTCGGCACGGGAAACTCGCTGGGTTGTTCCGGCTTCAAGAATTCCGCTTTATCGGCGCCGGTGAGTTTCTGGCTATCGATCTTGCGCTGCAGTTCCATGAACGCATGCAGGAGCGCTTCCGGTCGCGGTGGGCATCCGGGAATGTAAACGTCGACCGGAATATAGCGGTCGATCCCTTTGAGCACGTTATAGCCTTGTTTGAACGGTCCGCCTGAAATCGCGCAAGCGCCCATGGCGATCACGTATTTCGGATCGGCCATCTGGTTGTAAAGGCGCACAATTTGCGGCGCCATTTTTTTGGTGACCGTCCCAGCGACAATCATCAGATCAGCCTGGCGCGGCGATGGCCGGAAAACTTCGCCACCGAACCGGGCGATGTCGTACCGCGAGGCCGCTGTGGCTATCATTTCGATGGCGCAACAGGCCAGTCCAAATTGTAGCGGCCAGATGGAGTTCTTGCGTCCCCAGTTGTACAGCTCCTGCATGGATGTCACCCAGACTCCCTGTCGTTGCAGTTCGGTGCGCAGTGTTTCGTCGATTTGCTCAGTCATCGTTCGCGGAACGGTTAAAAACGTAAATCGTTAAATCGATTACCGTTTTAACAATGTAACCCTTTTAACCTTTTTAACCACCAGCGGCCTAGCGCTGCCATTGCAAACATCCCTTACCCCAGGCCCAGACGAGTCCTTCGATCAGGAGCAGAAGAAAAACCAGAATCGCGATAAACGCTCCGACCGGCAAACCCGTAAACCCGACCGCAAACGGTACGAGAAACACCGCTTCCACGTCGAAGATTAAAAAGATAATGGCATACAGATAGTACTGTGCGTGGAACTGAATGTGTGCGTCACCAATCGATTCCACTCCGCATTCGTAGGTAGAAGTCTTGTCCGGACCAGGCTTTGGCGGTTGGAAAAATCGTCGCCACAACCAAGCGAGGGCCAGCGGCGCCAACGGAAACATCAGCGCCACCCCAATGAAAATGATAATGAATAAATAGGGATTTGGATTCATGTCTGTCATGTCAAGCGGAGCGAAACATCTCTGGAGCCAGAGTTACTTCGAGAAACAACCGTTAACCAGAGATTCTTCGCTTCGCTCAGAATGACAATGTCCAATTTGGTCGAAAAGATTCAAATTCGCTCGGAATACTTCGCTGCCGAGTCTATAGTTAAGTCGTGGAAAAGAGGGCAAAGAAGTTTCGCAGTTTCGCTGAGGCTGAGAAAGCGGACCGTGATTTTTACAAGAAACTGTCGGGCAATGAACGTTTGCAGATTCTGGTGGAGCTCCTGAACCATGGCCCTGAACAAAGACTGGAGAGAATTTCTCGAATTGTTAAATTCCCGCGGCGTTGATTATGTCATCGTCGGCGCGCAAAGCCTGGCGTTCCACGGGCGTCCACGTTACACCGGCGACTTGGATGTTCTTATCCGGCCCACGCCGGATAACGCGCGGCGGCTTCTCGATGTTCTGACTCAGTTTGGGTTCGCGGGATCCGGCTTCAAGGAATCTGATTTCGTTGAGCCTGATCAAATGATTCAACTTGGACGAGCCCCGAACCGAATCGATCTGCTGACCAGTATCAGCGGCGTGACGATCGATGAAGCGTTTGGAACCAGAGTTTCAGCGGTAATCGACGGCATCTCTGTTTTCACCCTTGGCAGGGACGCGTTGATCCAAAATAAGCGAGCGGTAGGCCGGCCACAAGATCTCGCGGATCTCGCCACCCTCGAGGCGTAATCTTAGCAACGGGTTGGTTTATTTCTCCATCACGTTGCCATTTATTCTGACGCACGCCGGCTTTCCAGTCGCCCGCGACGCATCCGAACACGCTAACAACCCAAGTTTAGCTCTGGTCGGACTTTCGACCGAACCATCGTCGCTTTTTCGGCTTCGGTTCTTCGGCTGGTGACTCGGCGGCTTTCTCTTCCTTCGCAGGCGCCGCTTCGGTCTTTGGCTCTTCTGGCTCGGGCTGCTCGGCTTCAGGCGTTTTTTGCTGCGGTTTCGCCTCTGGCTCCTTTTTGGCCTTCTTTTCTCTGGCCGGCTTTTCTTCGACGAGCTGCTCAGCGTCCACCCACTCGATAAACGCCATTCGCGCAGAGTCGCTTTTGCGCGCACCGAGTTTGACGATGCGCGTGTAACCGCCGTTCCGCTCGGCGGACCGTTGCGCGATGTCGTCGAACAATTTTTTCACGGCGTTTTTTTGGCGCAGCACACCCAAGGCCCTTCGACGCGCGTGAATGGAGCCGTTCTTACCGAGCGTCACCATTCTTTCGGCGAGCGGACGAACCGCTTTCGCCTTGGCCAAAGTTGTTTTGATTCGCTGATGCTCGATTAGTGCGCAGACCTGATTGGCGAGTAACGCCTTCCGATGGTCAGCGGTACGCCCCAGCTTGATTGTCTTTTTTTGATGTCTCATACCCGGCGAGATGCGACTTTGGCACAGGCGTTTACTCTTGGCCAGCAGCCGGCGCCCCGTTTGGCGCCGCGCCATCGCCGGTGCTCACAGGCAACTCAATCAAACCGGGCTCGAACTTCATCCCAAGGCCCAACCCGAGTTGTTGCAGTTTGTCCTTGATCTCGTTAAGCGATTTCTTGCCGAAGTTCCGATACTTCAGCATTTCGGCCTCGGTCTTTTGGGCAAGCTGACCGACGGTAGTGATGTTTGCATTGTTCAGGCAATTCGCGGCGCGCACGCTCAATTCGATCTCGTTCACACTCATGTTCAGCAGCTTTTTGAGCTTTATATTCTCCTCGCTCACGCCCGCCGGTGTCTGGTCGAATTCAATCACTTCTTCGTTGTAGTGCACAAATACATCGAGATGGTGCCGCAAAATGGCGGATGCCTGGAGCAATGCGTCATCCGGCGTCAAGCGCCCATCCGTCCAGACTTCGAGAATGAGTTTGTCGTAATCGGTGCGTTGACCGACACGCGTGTTTTCCACCGCATATTTTACTCGCGTGACCGGCGAAAAGATTGAGTCGATGGGGATCAGCCCGATCGGTTGATCGGGGCGCTTGTTTTCCTCTCCGGTCGCAAAACCGCGGCCAACGCGCACCTCAAGCTCGGCATCGAATTTGTGTTTTCGATCCAGTGTGCAGATCATCTGCTTCGGATTCAGCACTTCAAAGCCCTGAATGGTCTGGATGTCGCCGGCAGTGATTTCGCCTTCTTTGTTTACGGTGAGCGACAGTTTCTTTGGCTCGTGGTCCTGGCCGTCCACTTTGAATTTCACTTTCTTAAGATTGAGAACGATGTCGGTCACGTCTTCGACCACCCCGGGCAACGTGGCGAACTCATGTTGTGCTCCCGCAATTTTTACCGCGGTGATCGCCGCGCCTTCGAGGGAGGAAAGCAGGATGCGTCGGAGGGAGTTTCCAACGGTATGGCCATAACCGGCCTCGAACGGCTCGGCCGTGAACTTTGCATAGGTATCTGTGGCCGTGCTCTCGTCTTTCGTGAGAGTTTTCGGCATTTCAAAACGACCGTAACGAATAGGCATAATCTTTTTCTGGAGTGATAGAGTCGTGGAGTATTGGAGTAATGAGTAAATACACGAAGTCCGTTAATTCATCACTCCAATACTCCAGTGCTCCATCTTCTATTGCCGGGTTCCCCCTGGCGAGCGCGATCTCAAATCAAGCGATGGAGACCCAGGGACCAACGGCGTAATTTCAAAACTCGCGGCGGAGCTTGGAATAAAGGCTATTCGCGCGATTTTGCAAGCCCCCATGTTGCTGTCATCCCGAGCGGAGTCGAGGGGTCCCGTGGAGTTGCCTTTGCGGTAATTCAACGGGGTTCTTCGACTTCGTTCCGCTGAGCTTCACTTCGCTCAGAGTGACAGGCTAAACGCCTGCCTGGCTAAAGGCGCAGGTGTTAATTGAGAGCGTCACTGCTCGATAACGTTATCCGACAATTCGTTTGCGTCACTCGAAGTCTTCGGGAAATGCTGCGCCAACATATCTCCGACGATTGCGATCGCTCCGCCGATGCCTTCTGTGAATTTGTTCTCGCGAAAGCAATCGTGCATTGCAGTGACAATGCGCTGCCAGAATTCGTCGCCGCATTTTTCGTGAATCGCTTTATCGCCAACGACAGCGGATTTATGCGCGCGAGGCGCTACAAAAATGAGCACGGCATTATGCTCCCGTGTCTTGTGCATACCGAGCCGATGAAACTTCTTCTGCGCCGCAAGGAGGGGATCGCTCTTCAACTTTCCGCGTTGGATCAAAACGCGAATTTCGCCTGACGTTTTAGATTCTGCGTCGCGAATCGCTTCAACA
>DASYDV010000031.1:0-75266 GCA_036499375.1 Candidatus Udaeobacter sp. | reverse complement strand
GACCGAGATTCCGCTGGAGCGCGCTATGGACATGGTGGCCGACCGCGTCTGGGAGTCGCGCAAGCGCACGTTTGTTCACAAGAAAGGCGGGGCGACGATAAATCACACAACGGCGATCTGCCATCTCGGCGGTGCCACGCTCGATAACGAAGAAAATTATCTCATCCGGAAACTGTTCACGCTTGGTTTGGGGATGGTGTGCATCTCCAACCAGGCACGGATATGACATAGCAGCACGGTGCCCGGTCTGGGCACCTCCTTCGGCAGGGGCGGAGCTACGACCGCACAACAAGATCTCGCCAATGCCGATTGCGTTTTAATCGAAGGTTCATCGATGGCGGAAGCGCACCCGGTCGGCTTCCGCTGGGTCATGAAAGCGAAGGAGCGCGGCGCGACCATCATCCATGTCGATCCAAGATTCTCGCGTACGAGCGCGCTCGCCGATATCTGGGTGCCGATCCGCGCCGGCGGCGACATCGCGTTTCTTGGCGGAATCATCAGGCACGTCATCGAGAACAATCTTTTCTTTCGTGATTACGTCATGCACTTCACCAACGCGTCATGCATTCTGCGCGAAGATTTTCGCGACACCGATGAAGGCGCGACTGGCTTTTTTTCCGGCTGGAACGAGAAGCAACGCGCCTACGACAAAGAGAGCTGGTTGTACGAAGGTCACCCGGATCTCAGTTTTCCGGAGCGCGATCTGACTCTACAACATCCGCGCTGCGTTTTTCAGCAGCTCAGGCGCCATTATTCGCGTTACACCCCGGAAATGGTCGAAAAGGTCTGCGGGATTCCTCCCGCGCTTTTCCACAAGGTCGCCGATGCACTCGCTAGGGCCTCCGGGCCGGATAAAACGGCGGCGATCTGTTATGCGCTTGGCTGGACGCAACACTCCAAGGGCGTTCAGATAATACGCACGGCGTCGATCTTGCAGTTGTTGCTGGGTAACATCGGGCGACCAGGCGGCGGAATCCTGGCACTGCGCGGTCACGCATCCATTCAAGGCTCCACCGATATCCCTACGCTCTACGATATCCTGCCGGGCTACCTTGTGATGCCAAAAGGCGACGGGACTGAAGAAACACTTCAGCAGCACCTCGAGAAAAACACCAAACCGACCGGACTATGGCATAACTATCCTGATTACTTCGTCAGCATTCTCAAGGCTTACTACGGCAAGAGCGCGACCGCTGAAAACGACTTCGGCTACAACTGGGTGCCGAAACTGACGGGCAATCATTCGTTCTTCGAATATCTCTACGACATGGCCGACGGAAAAATGGAAGGCATGTTCATGATGGGACAGAATCCGGCGGTGGCAGGTGCGAACTCGCGGTTCCAAAGGACGTCGCTCGCGAAACTAAAATGGCTCGTCGTCCGCGATATGGTCGAGATCGAAGGCGCCACGTTCTGGTGCGACTCGCCTGAAATCAAGCGTGGCGAATTGAAGGCGGAAGAGATCGAGACGGAGGTTTTCTTTTTTCCAGCGGCGGGCCATGCAGAAAAGGAAGGCGCGTTTACACAAACACAACGCATGTTGCAATGGCGGCAGAAAGCGGTCGATCCACCGGGCGACTCGCGATCGGAAGGTTGGTTCATGCATCAGCTCGCCTTGCGTCTGATTGCGAAGGCGAAGCAATCAAGCGATCCGCTCGACGAACCGTTGCGCGCGCTCGATTGGTGGTACCCGGAGGATGAGCTCGGCGAACCTTACATGGAATCCGTGCTAGCCGAGATCAACGGTTGGTACACCAATCCACAGCCAGGGGCCGACGGCGTCGTCTTCGGCGGCATCGATCGCGAAGGCAATCCCCATCACGGTCCGCAGGTGGAAGGATTCGCCAAACTGAAAGCCGATGGTTCGACCGCATGTGGCGGCTGGATTTATTCCGGTGTTCTTGGTCCAGACAAGATTAACAAGGCGAATACGCGGAGTTCAAAAAATTATCTTGGCCACGGCTGGGGCTTCGTCTGGCCCGCCGATCGCCGCATTATATATAATAGGGCAAGCGCAACACCGACCGGCGAGCCGTGGAGCGAGGCCAAGAAATTGGTCTGGTGGGACCAGGGGCAACGAAAATGGACCGGCATCGACGTTCCTGATTTTGTCCCTGACAAGTCGCCCGAGTATCGTCCGACTGGAAACGAAAGCGGACTCGCAGGGATTCCCGGCGATGCGCCATTTATCTTACACGAGGACGGCCTCGGCTGGCTGCACGTTGCGAAAGGATTGAATGATGGACCGTTTCCGACACACTACGAACCGCTCGAGTCACCGGTGCACAACGCACTTTACTCGCGCGATACCAACCCGGTGGTCAATTGGTTTACCCGCGCTGAGAACCGTTTCGCGCCGCCGGGCGATCCGCGATTTCCGTTTGTACTCACTACTTATCGCTTGACCGAACACCACACTGCCGGCGGGATGTCGCGTTTCTTAAGTCATCTCGCGGAGTTGCAGCCAGAGTTGTTCGCCGAAATGTCGCCCGAGCTCGCGCGAGAACTCAAGATCGAAAATGGCGATTACATTTCGGTCATCAGTTTGCGCGGCGGAATCGAAGCGCGCGCGCTCGTTAGCCGGCGTATGCGTCCGATGCAGCTCAACGGCAAAACCGTGCATCAAATTGCGATGCCCTTTCATTTCGGTTCGGCTGGACCCATAGAAGGCGACTCGACTAACGACCTCATTCCAATTTCCGGCGAACCGAACGTAACTATCATGGAAGCGAAGGTGTGCGGCGTAAACATCGTGCCCGGGCGTTTGCCGCGCGGCCCGGCGTTTGAAGAGTGGATCAAAAAATATGTACCGACGGGTGGGCCGCCTAATTTGCATCCCGAGCAGCCGCCTCCCGGCGCGCCCGGCGGCGAACAAGCGGGTGGTCATGGCCAACACGGGAAGACGGATCAACAATGATTGGCGAAGGAATCCATAGCGCGAACCAGCGAAGGCATTCCTACGTGCAGGACCGCGTGGAGGTGGGTTTCTTCACTGATCCGAGTGTTTGCATTGGTTGCAAAGCTTGCGAAGTCGCGTGCAAGGAATGGAATCAGGTGCCAGACGATGGTTTCACGTGGACTGGAAATTCTTACGACAATACCGGCCACCTCGGGGCATCGACCTGGCGGCACGTCATGTTCCTTGAACAGGATCGGCAAAAAGGTAACCAGATTGCCGGTACAATGTCGCTGGGCGACGGAGAAGATCCTTTTCGCTGGGTCTTTCTGTCCGATGTTTGCAAGCATTGCGAGGAAGCCGGCTGCCTCGAAGCGTGTCCAACAGGCTCAATTGTTCGCACCGAGACGGGAACCGTTCTTGTGCAGGACGATGTTTGCAACGGCTGCGGCTATTGCGTTGTCTCATGCCCATTCGGCGTGATCGATCGCCGACCCAAGCCCTTGCCCGAGTCGGGCGGCGCGTTCAAGTGCACGTTCTGTTACGATCGCCAAAAAAGCGGACTCGTTCCCGCCTGCGCCAAAGTTTGCCCGACTGAATCGATCGTGTTTGGCCGGCTGGATGACCTTCGTGCGCAAGGTCAAAAGCGTACTCAGCAGCTGCGCGAGGCCGGCTACACTGATGCGCAACTTTACGATCCAACGGACACGTCGGTGCGCGGCATTCACGCATTTTTCCTGATTCTCGGCGAGCCTGAGGCGTACGGCCTTCCGCCACGGCCGCAGATTCCGACAATCCATCTCAAGGCTGCGTGGACGGCTGCATTTGCCACTGCCATCGGCGCAATTGTCGTCACACTCTGCGCCTTCGCCTTTTTATGAGCGGGCAGGTACCAAGCTTGGGTAGCGCACGCTTCCAGCGTGCTGCGTTTGGCATCCTGCCAAACGCTCCCGCGCCTTCAATCTGTGTTAGGCAAGATGCCGAACACTGCACGCAAGATGCGTGCGCTACCCGGAGAACCTATGTCTGGTGAATCTCGACTCGACGAATTGCGCGAAGAAGCCCGTGCAAAAGGAGTCGTTCCCGGTCGCGGCGTCGATGTTGTGGGTGGGCCGATACCGCGAAAACCGGGCTACTACGGTGAGCCGGTCGTGAAACCGCCGGTCTGGACCTGGGAAATTCCGCTCTACTTTTTCTTTGGCGGAATTGGCGGTATGTCGGCAGTGATCGCGTTCGGCGCGATCCTGTTTCATCACGTCGATCTTGCACGCGCAGCCATGTGGATTGCGGTTATCGCCGGCGCGGTCGTTTCGCCAATTCTTTTGATCATGGATCTGGGCCGTCCCCATCTGTTTCTCAACATGTTGCGCGTTTTCAAACATCGCTCTCCCATGTCGATGGGTGCGTGGATTTTGACGGCATTTGGCACGTGCGCTGTTCCAGGCTTGATCGCGCTCGAATTGCACGCCCATCAGATTTTTCCCGGCACGTTCGATCAACTTCTGCGCTTGGTCGCCGGGATTTTCATTTTTGGTGCGGCAATTTTTGGAACTTTACTCGCGACTTACACTGGCGTGCTGATCGGAGCAACGGCGATTCCGGCGTGGTTTTTGCATCGCACATTGCTGCCGATTCATTTTGGAACTGCCGGCCTGGGATCCGCAGCCGCCGCGTTGGAATTGCTAGGACACCGAATCGCGTCGCTCAACGCGATCGGATTGTTCGCAGCCGCGGTCGAAACGTTGCTTCTAATTTGGTTGTCCGTGAATAAGCATGGAGCGGCTGACCGTGCGATCCACGAACATCGTTCCGGGTGGCTGATTCGGATTGGTGAAATCCTAAACGGGCCGCTGGCCCTTGTTTTGCGGTTAGTTGGACTCATCCCGTTGGCCGCAATTTCATTTCTCGTCGGCGCCTTGGTCAGCCGGTTCGGGTGGATTGCTGTCGGGAAAGTTAGCGGTTGCGATCCCGAAGCCGTTTTTGCGTCACAGAAGTAAACGACCCGAATCTCCTCGTTTTGTTCTTATTCATCCAGAATCACGCGTTCGATGTGCGAGTAAATGTTGAACGAAGGCGGGCGCAAAAATCCGATCAGCGTTTGATTGCTTTCCCACGCAAATTCGGCAGCGAGCGTCGAAGGCGCTGAGACGGCAGCGACAATGGCAACACCGGCAGCGAGCGCTTTTTGTACGATTTCGAACGAGGCGCGGCCGCTCACTAGAAGAATATGCCGATTCAACGGAAACAATTTATCGAGGAATGCCCGGCCGATCGCTTTGTCTACAGCATTGTGGCGACCGATGTCTTCGCGAACGATTTTCAATTCGCCATTCGAATCAAAAATTCCTGCGGCATGAATTCCGCCGGTGCGCGCGAAATCGCTCTGTGCGTTCCGCAATTTTTCCGGAAGTGAGAGAAGCGTTTCAATATCGATTCGGACGTTGCTTGATTCGATTGCAGGAAAACTTTGCCGGATTGCATCGATGCTTGTCTTTCCGCACAATCCGCAACTACTTGAAATCGTTCCGAAACGTTGCGCTGAGTTCAGCTTCAATTTTACACCGGCGGCGAGATCGACGATCGCTCTATTATCAGCGTCCACCGAAATTTTTGCGATCGCGCTTCGATCGCGCACGATCCCTTCGGAAACGAGAAAACCAATGGCGAGCTCGTCATCGTGACCGGGTGTGCGCATGGTGGTCGCCAGAGTTTTGCGGCCAATTCGAATTTCGAGAGGTTCTTCAACCGTCAGGTCGTCCCGTAAATATTCGAGCGAACCATCCTGTTTTCGTCGAATGATTTTTCCCGGACCGACGCTGAGCGCTTCTTTCATCTACGATGATTTCAGATATTGTTGCAGCCCGTGGAAATCTGTCACTTGTACATTTCGCCGGGCCACAACTTTGTTGGCCATCACGGTCGCGAGCCGGACACGCATCCGATGATCGAAGTACCGGTGATCGAATGCATGGCGGGGCGTGGGATTCGCGGAGATCGGTATTTCGATTTCAAGGATGATTACAAAGGTCAGATCACTTTCTTTTCATTCGATGTTTTCGATGAGCTCTGCGCTGCGTTGGACATACTCGATTGCTCGCCGACTGCGGCGCGCCGGAATGTGATCACGCGCGGGGTCGATCTGAACGAGCTTATCGGCAAGGAGTTTCAGATCCAGGACGTTCGTTTCCATGGCACGCAGGAATGCCGACCCTGCTACTGGATGAACCGCGCAATTGCGCCGGGCGCGGAAGAATTTTTGAACGGACGCGGCGGTTTGCGCGCGAAAATTTTATGCGATGGTCGGCTGCGTTCGACTTCGACGTCATCCCGAACGAAGTCGAGGGATCTCGTAGAGTTACCTTGAGGTAATGCCGCGGGATTGCCATGTCAATAGCCTTGATGCTATTAACGTAGCGAGCGACCCATGTTATGAGCCTTCGGCCCTCGACTCCGCTTTGCTCCGCTCGGAATGACTTGACTGCCGTGTTGCTTGCCGGTGGCGAATCACGCCGGATGGGCAAGGACAAAGCGACGCTTTTGTTTCAAGGAGAACAGCTCTGGCAGATTCAACTCGATCTGCTGCGGAAATTAGAACCGGCTGAAATTCTTGTTTCCGCTCGGACCGATCCCGCGTGGCGTCCCGCCGATGTTGAATTTGTCCCTGACGCTTTTCCTTCGCGCGGTCCGCTGAGCGGTCTCGTCGCGTCGCTTAACCGGATAAGTACAAGTCACCTGTTGGCGCTCGCGATTGACATGCCGTGGATGAGCGAGAAATACCTGAAATTTCTTTGCGCTAAGATCGAGTCGGGTTGCGGCGTTGTTCCAAAAATTGGCGACCGCGTTCAACCGGTCGCTGCGATTTATCCGAGAGAGACAGCGAGGGATTTTCGCAAGGCCCTTACAGGCGCAGATTTTTCACTGCAAACTCTTGTTCGTGATCTGGTCGCGTTCGGCAAAGTCCGGGAGATATCTGTTTCAGAGCAGGAGAAGAAACTATTTCTGAACGTGAATGCGCCGTCGGATCTGCCGAAGTAGACGAGCCATTTCACCGCGACTTCCCGGATAGTCGTTAGAACCAGATGTCAGGTTGTCTTTGGCGAATTTTGCGCCGATTTAAAAACCATCGCACTTGCAAGTTGCCAACAAATGATCAATGTGTCTGCTGCGATTCGGAATGATCATGAGATTGTCGATCTTACGCAGGGCAGTTCCGTTTTTATTGCTTCCGACCTGTGCCTTCTCGGCTACGAACGTAGTGAATCTCTCTCATTACGACACGATGCGGCCGGATTTCGCTGCTATGAGACGTCAAGGGATCGTCGGCGTCATTCATGAAGCGACATACCCGCCGTTCGCGCGGGACTCCAAATATCTGGACCGGCAACTTGGAGCGTTCCAAGCGGGATTGCTTTGGGGAGCCTATCATTATGGCAACGGAAGCGATCCGGTTCGACAGGCAGATCATTTCCTGAATGTTGTGTCCAGTGCCTGGGCACACGCCAACCCGGCGACTCGGCCGAGCGCGGGTGTCTTACTGGTGCTCGATTTCGAGAAAAACGGTCATTATCCGGGAGGAAACATGCGGGCCGATCAAGCAGTGGCGTTTGTCGAGCGCATTCGCCAACGCACCGGTGTCTACCCCGGCATCTATTCGGGCGAATATCATCTCGGGCAAGTTCTAAACAGTGCACGAGTAACGAATGCGCAGAGAAAAACGCTGACGAATTGTTGGCTGTGGATTGCAAACTATCACAAGGAACCTCGTGCGACGGCGCCATGGAGTTACTGGGCGCTATGGCAATATTGTGGAGATGGTAAGTGCGGTCTTCCGCGCTCGGCTTACCCGATAAGTATCGCTAATATCAGAAAGGCCGAACTAAACGTCTTTCGAGGGAGCCGAACTGATCTACAAGATTTTTGGCAGCAACGCGCCTGGCAGCCCTCGGGAGGACAGCCTCGCCGCGAGTCGGAACGGACGCTCACCGCCGAGCTGTAAGTTGTAGCCGCCTCGCTGTGTCGAGGGGCTCCGTTAAGTTGGCCCGCCGCGCGGCAACATGGCGCCGTGGCTACACCGCTTCACTTGGTAAAGGAACACCCACTAATTTAGCACTGCGGCCGCGAGGGTTACTTCATCTTGTCGACTTGGATGCCACGCTTGGTCGTCAGATAAACCGCAAAGCTTCCAAGCCAATGGCCACCCTCGTAATGCGCGCCCGTTACTGCGGCTAGCCCGGCACGCCGATGCGCGTCTGCTGCGCTCGTCAGCGCGGGATGACGTGGATCATCACCGGGCAAGGCGGAAAGAATTCCTTCCAGCATCCACGCGCGACTGAGATTTAATCCGTCTAGATGCGCCAGCTTCGGGTCGCTTGGGTCCGGTGAAATCGCAACCGGCAACCAATTAGCTGTAGCCGCCTCGCTCTGTCGAGGCGTTGTTGGAATTTGCGGCAGGAATTCGCTTAACCATTTTGCGAACTCGCGTTGCGGCAACACGCGACGCATCACGTCGGCTTCGCCCAGGCAGGGCGAAAGAAAATCTTCGCCCGACGGTTCGTACGTGAGCGGGCAATTTGTGTCGGCCGAGAAAAATTTTCGCGCTGAATCAGTCGCGAGTTGGACCAGCTGTTTATCATTTTTGCCGCGCGCATAATCGAGAATCAGCCCGAGGGCAAATGCGGTTTGATCGTGCTCACCGATGCGCACCGGGTGCGACAGTTTCGGCAGCCATGTTTCCAATCGCTCAACCGCGGTATCCTCGAGCGGTTTCAGATTGGCCAACATTTCACGCGCCGACGGATCGTCCCATTCGCGCAGCTCGGCACAGAGCTGCAACAGCCACGCTAATCCATAGGGCCGTTCGAAACTCGCCCGCCCTTCGCTGCGCAGATAGACCGCTTCACTTTTCAGGTTTTGGGTAGTGAGACTTTTCTTCAAAGCATCGCGTGCGGCGTTTGCGAATGATGCCTGAGGAAAAGTGCGCACTAACCGCACCAGCAGCCAATGTCCGTGCACTGACGAATGCCAATCGTAGCAGCCGCAAAAGGCAGGCGTCAGTTTCCGTGGCGGTGCGACATCGTCGTCGCTGTTCAGAACGTGACTGATTTTGTTCGGATATTCCTTGTGCACGCACGCCAGCGCCAACTTTGCGAAACGTTCCGCAGCATGAGCATCAAATCCTCCTAAAGATGGACTCGCCTGGGCGATTTTCGGACGGGTAGTGTCTTCGCCTGCAATGCCGATCAGGGGCGCTATCAGACAGGCGCAAACAAAACTTTTCAAAGGTGACGGACGAAATCTGAAGTTCACATTGGGATAATCACGCTACCGTTTCGCTCCGTAAAGATGGAACAACCTTCCAACGACCGGCGCCGCCGTTGAGTTCCGGGCGCGCAACCGCTAGACTGGCGCGCATTAGTCGTGTCGCACGATATGGATTCGCTCGATTACTACAAAATCGAAGAACTTTTCACGAATGAGGAGCGCGCTGCGCGCGATCGGGCCACGCAGTTTGTGCAGGAGGAAGTTTTGTCCGAGATCGTTCCGTGCCATCGCGCGGCTAAATTTCCGGAACATCTTATTCCACGGATGGGCGCACTGCGTTTTTACGCTCCGTACCTGAGAGAGCATGGCTGCGCCGGGTTGAGCTACACGGCGTATGGCCTCATCATGCAGGAACTGGAACGCGGCGACTCCGGGTTGCGCTCGCTCGCATCAGTGCAAGGCGCGCTGGTGATTCAGGCGATCCATTCATTCGGCTCGCCAGAGCAACACGCGCGATGGTTGCCCGGATTAGTGTCGGGCGAGCTGGTCGGTTGCTTCGCTCTCACGGAGCATGGGCACGGCTCGGATCCCGGCGGGATGGAAACGCGCGCCAAACGCGACGGCAACCATTACGTTCTAAATGGCAGCAAATGTTGGATCGGCAACGCGTCGATCGCGGACATCAAAGTCGTTTGGGCGAAGGATGATGATGGGCAGATCGGAGGATTCGTAGTGGAAAAGGACGCTCCCGGTTTTCGCGCGCGCGATATTGAGGGCAAATTCAGTCTGCGTATGTCGCGCACATCGGAATGCTGGTTCGACAACTGCGGGATATCGGCGGAAAACCGTCTGCCGAAAGCATCAGGCCTCCGTGCGCCGTTATCGTGTCTGTCGTACGCGCGTGTAGGCATCGCGTGGGGCGTGATCGGCGCAGCCATTGATTGCTACGAAACAGCGCTGGCCTATGCTAAAGGACGTGAACAATTCGGCCGCCCGATTGCCAGCTTCCAGCTCGTACAACAGAAACTTGTCTGGATGGCGCAGGAAATCACGAAGGCGCAATTGTTGGCACTGCGTCTCACGCGTTTAATGGAGGCGGGCGCCGCACGTCCTGCGCAGATTTCGCTGGCCAAACGCAATAACGTGTGGATGGCGCTGCAATGTGCGCGCAAGGCACGTGACATCCTCGGCGCCGCAGGCATTACGGACCAGTATTCGGTGATCCGGCACGTCATGAATCTTGAGAGTGTCTCCACTTACGAAGGCACGCACGATATCCACACGTTGACTGTCGGGCGCGACATTACGGGCTTAAATGCGTTTGGCGGGTGAATTGGTTTTTTTGGGGAGCCCAACGCGCCTCGCGTGCGCTCCCCAAAGTCAGCGCGGTCCTTCGACTCCGCTCAGGATGACTCGCGCAAGAAATCGGTTAAAGTTAAAGCATGAGCGAGCCAGTTTACATTCTCGGCGGCGGGCGCACGGATTTTAAGCGCAACCTGAAGAAGGAAGGGAAAACTATTCGACATATCATCATCGAAGCGGGGAAGAAGGCGATCGATGACGCGAAGATTGATCCGGGTGAAGTTCAGGCCGGCGCGGTGGGCAACTTTAACGCAGGCCAGTTTACCAAGCAGTTGCAGTTGGGAGCGTTTATTCCAGAGATCGATCCTAAATTGCGTGGGATCCCAACCATGCACACCGAAGCGGCATGCGCGTCCGGCGCATTGTCGGTGCTGCTTGGGGCGGAATGGATCATCGGCGGGTTTTATGATGTGGTGCTGGTCGTTGGTGCGGAACAGCAGAAAACCATGTCGTCCCTGGATGGGTCGGATGTCCTCGGTGCGGCGGCCGATTATCACAATGAAAAGCCCGAGTACGGCGATTTCATGTTCCCTAAATTGTTCGGGCGGATCGCGCAAATTTATATCGAGAAATATGGCGCCACCGAAGCAGACCTGGCGTTGGTGGCATGGAAGAATTATGCGCACGCCAAGTTGAATCCCCTCGCGCAGATGCGGGATGCTGATCTCAGCTTCGATTGTGCATCCCAGGTGTCCGACAAGAATCCCAGCGTCGCGCCGCCTCTCAAAGTCTCAGATTGTTCGCAGATTACCGACGGCGCGGCCTCGGTTGTTCTGGTTTCTGGAAAGTACCTGGACAAAATCGGGCGCGATCGAAACACGACAGTCCGCCTGTTTGGCTACGGTCATACAACCGATTATTTGCCGCTCGACAAAAAGGATGCGCCAACATTTTCAATTGCACGGAAAGCGGCTGAAAAAGCTTTTCGCATGGCGAACCTGACGCCGCGCGACCTGCATGGCGCGGAGGTGCACGATTGTTTTTCCATTACCGAAATTGTCGCCTACGAAATTCTCGGCCTCGCCGAGTCCGGCAAAGGTGTCGAGCTTGTGAAAAGCGGAGCGACGGCGCTGCCGCAGGTTCGCACAGAAAAATTCAAAGGATCTTTCCAAATTCCGGTGAATGCGGGAGGCGGTTTGATCGCCGACGGTCACCCTGTTGGAGCGACCGGCGTCCGCCAGGTCTTCGAAGCCTATCAGCAACTAACCGAGCAAGCCGGCGCGCGGCAGATTGAGAACGCGAAAAGATTCCTCACGTTCAACATGGGCGGGAGCCTGACAACTTCGGTCGCCATGGTTTGGGGAAGAGAGTGATACCCGCGCCAAATGGCGCAGCCTCAATTTCAGCCTGGGGCAACGCCCCAGGGATGAAATAAAAATCGCACAAGTGCAGAATGCGCGAGTCAACTAGCGGGTCTGGCATGGTGCCGCGCATGATTCCCCGGCGATGTGATGAGCTGCGCCTTCAGCGCTTGCTTAATGCATATTCAATTCCCTGGGGCGTTGGCCCCAGGCTTCAATATGACACCGCGCCCTTGGCGCGAAACAGATGCCGCCGTAGCGCGGTCGGCCCTACGATCGTGCGATGCACCCCCGCATTGTATCGCTTTCCATTACGTGATGAGTGAACTCGTTTTTCAGTCTTCAAGTCCAAAATACAGTTCACGCGCGTTTCTTTAAGTGTGATCTCGCTTGCAATTGAACAACTTCCCGCGGTCGTAAAGGCCGACGTCGAGGACTTCCTTAAGAACCATCCGCGAAGTCCCGCAGCACGGTTGCGTCCACGGATGGGAATGGTCGACGATATCTGGCTTGCATTTATTGGACCGGAACTGAAACCGGGCACGAGCGGCCTGGGACCGACGCCGCTCCACGCACTGGAAGATTTCAACCTGCACTTTATGGAACCGGTCATTTCTCGAAACGGTTCCGAACCACACTAGCTATCGTTTGGCGGTTCGCATGAAAGTTCCTTTCACACTCGGAGAGGTCGGTCACTTTGGACTTGCTGTGCGCGATCCAAAGAAGAGCGCGAAATGGTTCGAGCGCACATTGGGATTGCGGAAAGAATTCGAATTCGACAATGGCGTCGCCGTCGGAAATGACAACGTCACGATCGCGCTGTTCAAGGGAAAACCGTCGCCGGAAACGATTGATCACGTGTCATTTCATCTGCCGGACATGGCGACTTTGCGCAAAGCGCTTGAGCATTTGAAGACTGTCGGCGGCGCCGACATTGAAGATCCGGGGAACGAAATCGGTCCGGAAGCACCAGGCTCAAAGAACATGGGCCTTTGGTTTCATGATCCCGATGGTTATCGCTGGGAGCTAAGCGTTCTCGGCGGAAAATAAACGTGCAAGGAGTACGGCTTCCCAGCCGTCACGACGATCGCGCCACATCGGTGTCGTCGAACCATTCATAAACGTGCGTAGCGCACGGCTAAGTGCCTGCATTGACACGATATTTAAGGGTCTTAATTTTTTTATCCCTAACGAAATGATTACTTCTGCATCAGAAAAAGGAGATGGAAAGCAGTTCGTCTCACTCGCGCCAGGCTATTGGCCAGAAACACCCCCCGAGCTCTGGAATGATTGGAAATGGCAGCTCAAAAACCGGGTTACTACGCTCGGGCAACTTGAGAGACATCTGGAACTGAGCGACGAGGAGCGCAGCGGCGTCTTGCTGTCCGGCGACAAACTCGCACTAGCGATTACCCCTCATTTTTTTAATCTCCTTCCGGCAAGCAATCCGGACGACCCCATCCGGCGTCAGGTGATCCCTCGGATCGAGGAAACTTGGGCGTCTCCTTACGATATGGCCGACCCCTGCGGCGAGGATTCGCATATGCCCGTGCCGGGACTAGTGCATCGGTATCCGGATCGTGTCCTGTTCCTGGTGACAGACCGCTGCGCGAGCTATTGCCGCTACTGCACGCGGAGTCGGGTCGTCAGCGGAGTGGGGGAACAGGAATTGCATACAAATTTTGAAGAGGCGTTTCGTTATCTCGAAAGGCACACGGAAGTGCGCGACGTACTGCTAAGCGGGGGCGACGCACTGATTTTTAGTGATGAGAGGCTCGACAAAATCCTCTCGCGATTACGCGCGATTCCGCATATCGAGTTTCTGCGGATCGGTACGCGGGTGCCAATTTTCCTGCCGCAACGAATCACGTCTGAGTTGTGCGGGATGCTGGCGAAGCATCATCCACTCTGGATAAGCGTACACGTCAATCATCCGCGCGAGCTTACCATTGAGGTAAAACAAGCGCTGGAGCGCCTCGCCAATGCTGGTATTCCCCTCGGAAACCAGAGTGTGTTGCTCGCTGGGGTGAACGATAGCCTGGAAACCATGAAGACTCTCGTGCACAAGCTGCTGATGTGCCGGGTGCGTCCTTACTACATTTATCAATGCGACCTCATAAACGGGTCGTCTCACCTGCGCACATCGGTTGCGAAAGGCATCGAGATCATTGAAGGCTTGCGCGGCCACACGACCGGTTACGGCGTGCCGCAATTCGTGATCGATGCTCCGGGCGGCGGCGGCAAAGTGCCGATTAACCCTGGCTACATCCTTTATCACGACAACGAAAAAATCGTTATCCGTAATTACGAGGGCAAAATCTTCGAGTATCCCGAGACAGGAAACGAGAACGTCCAATTCGCACCTCAGCGCGAGTATCACGATGAATATCTTTATTCGTAGCGTGTTTGCCTGTTTCGAGAAGCGTTCCGCCGCAGCGTGAATGGGAGCCGGCGGGAGCCGAGCGATATAGACGGGAAAGCCGTTAGGCCGAAGCGAGCGGGAGCGAGTGAGTCAATATCACGCGAATATATGTATTCCTAACTCATCGACGACGAAGCCTTTGCGCTTAGCGGCTTGTTTGAGTTGCGCGTGCTCAATAGCGGTTTCGGCCCGCAAGATCACAGTTGTGTGCCCGTCTCGCTCGCTCTCCCTTCCGGCGTACGCTTTTGTAATGTGTTTTGCTCTGGGCTGTTGTGTAAATTTTAGACTTGCGTATTAAAGATTGCGGCGTGTAAAGTTCCGCACTTTCGTTCTTCTCCCACCACTTCAGCCTTATGAACCAACGCTTAATTTCGGAAATCGGCCGTACCCAACGCCTCGACATCATTAACTCACTCAAACGTACCAAAGGTTTGTCTGTTAACGAGCTCGTGGGCAAAATGGGGATGAGCTACATGGGCATCAAACAGCATTGCATTACGCTGCATCGCAATGGGTATCTGGACACCTGGCGCCGTCCGCAAAAAATGGGCAGGCCCGAGATGGTGTATCGCCTCACCCGGCGCACGCACGATCTTTTTCATGCCGATAGCAATCAGTTCACCTTAGACCTTTTGAAAGCGGCCGAGGAGATCTACGGCCCGAACGCGCCGGAGAAGTTGCTTTACAACATTTTCAAAAAGAAGGCGGCAGCGCTGAAAGCCAAGGTCAAGGGAGACACACTCGCTGACCGCGCGAAGTGGCTTGCGCAGGTCCGCGATGGCGAGGGCTACATGGCGCAGTTCATCAACAACAGCGCAGACGGCGGCCCTCACATTCTGGAATGTCATTCGCCGATCCTGAATCTGGCGGAGGAGTACCCGATCATCGGTCGGTTTGAGCAAGATATGTTCGAGGCCGTTTTAGACACCCGTGTCCGCCGGCAAGTGAATCGCAACTCGGGTCTGTACGAGTGCGCCTTCCAGTTGGCGCTGTAGCATCGGTTTAGATTTACTTTCGCCAACCGCTTCTGGTACGGCCGCCGGCGGCGCTCGCCGCGACGGCACATCGCAGCGTATTTCTGCGCAATCGGATTTGTTCTTTCACTCAATGTGAATCTCGATTGATTCATTGATCATGGCTCGGGCATTTCAATCCGTGGTGATCGAAAACATACAGCCGCTGATCGATTGCGGCCGCTATCCGATCAAACGCGTCATGGGCGAGGATCTAATCGTTGAGGCGGATATTTTTAAGGACGGCCACGATGTTGTTGCGGCCGTTCTGAAGTGGCGCGTTGTAGGAAAGCGAGCATGGCGGGAAACGCCGATGACTTTCGTTGATAATGATCGATGGCGCGGCGTCTGCACCTTGTACGATCAGGCTATTCACGAATACACGGTCGAAGCGTGGACTGATACGTTTCGCAGTTGGCAGCAAGAGTTAGCAAAAAAATTTGAGGCCGGCATTTCCGACCTGCGAAGCGAAGCCCTGGAAGGCGCTGCGATTGTGAAAGCCGCCGCCAGTCGCACCCGTAATGGAGCGGACTCCGCGCGCCTTCGGGAATTCGCGGAGCAAATCGCCAACGGCGCAAATTCAGAAATTTACACGGTCGCGCAGTCGGGGGAATTGGAAGTGCTGATGGCGACGTATCCGGATCGGGCCGATGCCACGCAATATCAACCGGCTCCTCGCGTCGTTGTTGATCGGCCGGCGGCGTTGTTCGGGGCGTGGTATGAATTTTTTCCGCGGTCCGCAGAAGGTCGCGGCGATCGCGGATCAACTTTTCGCGATTGTTTGCCGCGAGTGGATGACGCGAAAGCGATGGGGTTCGACGTCATTTATTTTCCGCCGATTCATCCGATCGGTCACACGAACCGCAAAGGACGAAACAACGCGGTCAGATGCGAGCCAGGTGATCCGGGTGTGCCATGGGCAATCGGTAGCGAGGCTGGTGGACACAAAGCGGTCGAGCCGTCGTTAGGCACGCTCGAGGATTTTGATTGGCTGCAAAAAGAGGTGGCCAAGCGCGGAATGGAAATCGCCCTCGATTTCGCTATCAACTGCTCGCCGGATCATCCGTACGTCAAGGAACATCCCGATTGGTTCTACAAACGCCCCGACGGCACGATCAAGTACGCAGAGAACCCACCGAAAAAATATGAGGACATCTATCCGCTAAACTTTCGATGCGAAAACTGGCGCGAGCTCTGGGCCGAGATGAAGAGCATCGTGCTGTTTTGGGCCGAGCACGGAGTGCGCATCTTTCGGGTCGACAACCCTCACACCAAACCGGTCGCTTTTTGGGAATACCTGATCGGCGGGGTCCGAGAGAAATATCCCGACGCGATTTTTCTCGCCGAAGCATTCACTCGCCCAAAGATGATGAAGGAATTGGCCAGAGCGGGCTTTAACCAGAGCTATACCTACTTCACCTGGCGAAATTCGAAGCAGGACCTCGTCGAATATTTCACTGAACTCACGCAGACGGAGATGAGCGAATATTATCGACCGAACCTGTGGCCGAATACGCCCGATATTCTGCCGGTCGTGCTCCAGGAGGGCGGGCGGCCTGCGTTCATGACCCGCGTGCTCCTGGCTGCAACGCTTTCACCGCTTTACGGAATCTATAGCGGCTATGAATTGTGCGAGAATAAGCCGCTGCCCGGTCGGGAAGAATATCTTGATTCAGAGAAATATCAGTTCGCAGAGCGCGATTGGAATGCCCCCGGAAACATCAAGAACTGGATCGCGCGAATAAACTGGATCCGGAAGCAAAACCGGGCGCTTCAGATGTACACAAATCTGCGGTTCTATCAGGCCGATAACGACGCGATTTTATTCTACGGCAAGATGACGCCGGCTCGCGACAACATCATTCTTGTGGTCGTGAATCTTAATCCGTTTCGCAAAGAGAACTCGTTCGTGTATGCGCCAATCGAGGAATTTGGGCAGACGGACAAGGACGAATATCAGGTGCACGATTTGTTGAACGACACGAGTTATACTTGGCGAGGGCGCCAAAATTACGTCGAGCTGGACCCGGAAATTCAACCAGCGCACGTTTTTCTGGTGCGCCGGTAACTAAACAATCCGGAGGCACTTTGAACGGCAGGAGAATATCGAACTCTAATTCTGAAGGTTCGTCGTCACGGGCGTTTGCATCGAGGAATCGCTCCGCATATCATTACAAAATTTCCGGCATGAAGATTTGGGTTGTTTTCGTTGCCGCGCTCGGGAGCGCGTCGCCTCTGTTTGCGCAGGAACCGACGCCGGCGTTGGTTCCTCAGCATTCGCAGACGGTTCTGGAGACGCTCGTCAAAGCGGGTCCGGTTATGATCCCGCTTTTTCTATTGTCGATCTTTTTCGTCGCGCTCGTGGTCGTTTACTTTCTGACGATTCGACGGGGTGCCGTGGTTTCGAGCGGATACATGGCAACTGCGGATGCGCTCCTGCGCAAGCGCGATTATCTCGGTTTACTTGCCGTTTCCAATCGTCATGGGGAAGCGATCGCACGAGTCGTGCAAAAAATGCTGGACTTCATAACCAAGAATCCGCACGCAGATTTCCAGCAGGTCCGCGAGATTGCTGAAACCGAGGGAACACGCGTGGCGGGAAGCTTGAACAATCGCGTTATTTACCTTGCCGACATCGGAATGATTGCGCCTTTGCTGGGTTTGCTGGGCACAGTTTTTGGTATCATTCGTTCCTTCGGCGCGCTCGGAGCCGACGTCGGCTCGGCGCGTTATGCGGCCCTCTCACGCGGGATCAGTGAAGCACTAGTCAATACCTCTGCAGGCTTGGCGATTGGTATCCCGGCCATGATTTTTTACGCTTTCTTCCGCGGCAGAGCGCAGAAGTTGATCTCGGAACTCGAATCAGCTTCGACGCACGTTCTGGCGTTGCTATCACTGCAATATGGAAAGCGGGCTGAACGAGCGCCCGTGCTGATCGAAGATGAACTCTAACGCTGGTTTGTTCGCATGAATCTTCGTGGTCACGCGCCTCTGCATCATCCGGGTATTCAACTGGCGCCGCTTGTGGATGTGCTGCTGCTGCTGCTGATTTTTTTCCTGCTTACATGGAACGCAGCGCGCACGGAAAACGAGCTCGACGTGAAAGTTCCGAAAGCGTCCGCTGCGAAGGAGAAGTCAGCGCCGATTGGCGACGTAATAGTCAATGTTAAGGCAGACGGCAACGTGGTTGTGAACCGCCGGACACTCAGCGGTCCAGAGCTCCAGGAATTGCTGAAAAGTCTGGCCCAACTCAACCCCGAACAAGCAGTGGTGATTCGCGGCGATGAAGCCGGCGCCTATAAAAATATCATTGGCGTACTGAACGTTTGCACCGAAGCAGGCATAACCAATGTGGCTTTCGCCACGGCAAGATGAACATCGCGCGTGGTGCGGCCAGTCTTTTGGGACTGGCGATGCTGTTTTGCACCGGGAGCGTCGCCATTGCTCAATCCGAACCGGAAGTACGCCGAGCACGTCCGGTAGATGAGCCGCCCGTTCGGCGTGCGCTGCCAGCGGATGATTCAATCGACAAAGTTCTCCGCTCTTTGAAAGAGCAGGAGTCGGAGCCGCTGGCGCGTGAAACTGAAGGGGCTGATCAGCGTCAGCTTGATTACGCCAACGGGTTGTTTGCTCGCAAATTGTACGACCTGGCGATCCCTGAATATCAAAAGTATCTCGACGATTACCCGGGACGCGCGGGCCGGGCGAACGCTTACTTCTCGCTTGGCGAATGCTACCGAAATCTACATCGCGACTCGAATGCTCGTACCAATTTGCAGAAAGTGCTCGATGACTACGGAGACAGCGAATTTGCCGGCCCGGCGGCATTTGCGCTCGCCGAGATGGCATTCACAGACAAAGACTATTCCACCGCGCTCCCGCTTTTTCATCGGTCCGCCGCGAGATCGAAGGAACCGGCGGTGATGCTTTCCGCGCGCTATTTCGAAGCGCGCTGCCTTGAAGGTCTTGGCCGGAAAGACGATGCCGCTAACATTTACGTCGAAGTTGCAGAGAAGGGGAATCCAAATCCCTATCGTGAGGATGCACGAGTGACCGCGGCATCCATCTTCGCCGCGCGAGGAAAAAAAGTCGACGCGTTGAAGCAATACGAAGCGCTTGCTAACGAAGCACAGAAACCAGCTTTGAAAGCAGAGTGCGCCGTCCGTGGAGGATTGATCGCGCTCGAACTTGTTCAGGCTGACAAAGGCAAGATCGACAACGCCATGGCTCAGCGAGCCGCTGCGCTATTCCAAAAGGGCCGCACCCTTCCTGAAGCGGGAAAATTCCGTGCGATCGCGCAAGTCGGTTTGCGTCGGCTTCAATATCAGACCGGTCAGTACGCGCAGTTACTAGCCGATTACAAAAAGGAGTTGGAGAAGCTGCCTGAGGCGGCGCAGGCCGAAGTGCTGTTGCTGGCTGCAAACAGCGAACGACAACTTGGTCATTCAAAAGAAGCTGACACGCTGTATCGCCAGCTCGTCGCAAAATATCCGGATCGTGAAGAAGCGAAGGACGCTGCTTACCAACAGTTGATTAACGTCTATAACTCTGATCCCTCCGCGCTGGCTTCCGCGGTGGATCAATTCCTGGCAACGAACCCCACAAACGAGCGCGCTGATCAGGCGAAACTGCTGAAAGCCGAAGCACTCTACAAACAACAGAATTACACAGAGGCAGCCTCAATGTACGGCGAACTGCGAGCGTCGGAGCTTTCTCCACGGCTGCGTGCCGAAGCGGCTTACAAACTTGGGTTGTGTCATGTTCAGACGAAAGATATTCCCGGCGTCATCGAAGCGTTCACCTATTACGTACAGACGTTTCCGGACAGCCCTCAGATCCCTGCCGCGATAGCTCAGCGGGCTCTGGCATACGAGCAGAGCAAAAACTACGGTGCTGCGCTCACCGATTTGAACATCATCCTGGCGAAATACCCCAAGGCGCATGAGCGCGAAGCCGCTTTGCAATTGAAGGCTTTGATCCTCGGGCAACAGGATAATACGAAGGGAATGGTCGACACTTTTCGCCAACTCCTGAAAGAATTCCCAAAAAGTTCTGTCGCGGCGCAGGCGCAATACTACATCGGGAAAGCCGCGTTCGAAGCGAAGAATTACAAGATAGCCTTGACCGCGCTGAACACTGCCAGACAACTCAACAAGGAGCAGTATTACAATCTCGCCTCTGTTCGAATCATTCTGTGTCAGTTTTATTTGAAGGATCGGGCTGCGCTCACGAAAGAGGTGAACAATTTCATGGCTGAATCCCGAGACGGCGGGATGAATGTGCCGCCCGAGGTTTTGGAATGGCTCGGGATTGATTATTACAACGAGAAAAATTTTCAAGTCGCCGAAAAATACCTGAGCGCGCTGCGAAAGATCGATACAGGAAGCGTCAAACCCGATTACCTGTTTTATCTCGGTGACGCGGCTACCAAGCTGAAGAACCTGCCCGAAGCCGAGGAAGCGTTCGCGAAATATCTGCAGACTGCCAAAGACCCGGCGGGGAAGGCAAAGGTGTTGCTCACGCTCGGCGCGGTCAAGATAAGCGCCCATAAACCTGACGAGGCGCAGAAGATCGCCGAAGAAATTATGACGCTGCAACCGGAGGGCCGCGTAAACGCCGAAGCGCGTTTGCTCGCAGGTGAAGTACAGTTGGAGCGTGGAAACTTCGATGACGCCGGCAAAGCGTTTAAGGGCGTCGCTCTACTTTACGACGACCCGGCCATCACTCCGCGCGCGCTCGACAAAGCCGCGCTCGCATTTCGCCAGGCAGGCAACACCGAGGAAGCCGATCGGCTCTCGCACGAGCTCCGCGAGCGCTACCCGAATTACGCGGGGGGGTAATCAACGAGTGACGGCGGCCCCGCCGTCAATGTTTTGTGGACGGCTGCCCAAGCCGTCCTTCCTTGGGCACAATTGCGATGCCCCAGGGCCCGTCGCAGACTTTGATGCGACGCAGTTCCTTGCGCGACAGCAAGGGAATGTGTTGACAAAATCGCACCGAAACCGCTATAGCTCGGTCCGGAATGCGCGGCGTGGTTTGGATTCAGCTAATCGCTGCTGCTGCGGCAATACTGCTGTCGCGATCGGCCGCGGCGGACGATTGGCCATACTATCAACATGATGCCTGGCACACCGGCAATTCGAGCGCGCTCGTAACTCCGCAGGCCCTTTCATTGGCGTGGATAGCGCCGTCGTCATTCACTGGATATTCCACGCCGGTAATTGTTGGAAACACGATTTACGCTATGCAGAACCAGGGGGGGTCGGTGAGTACCAGACGACAGTGAGCTCGTTCGACCTCGCGACTGGCACAATTCACTGGAGTTACACCGGCAACTTTATATTCCCGTCGCAGCCAGGCGTTGGCGGCGGGTTTGTTACGTTTGTCGGCCCCACTAATTCCAGTTCATCGCTCTACGTGTTGGATGCAATAACAGGCACGCTCCGCTACACGGTGCCGATTCCAGAAGGGCCGGTCTCGATGATGCCCACCGTTGTCCAAGATCCAATCAGCGGAAAGGTTACTGCGTTTGTGACTGGGGGCTCACAAGTGAGTGCTGTTTCGCTCAGGCCGTTTAGCGGATCGGTGCTTTGGACGCAATTTGGCAAGTTCGGCGGCTTTTCCATTCCAACTGTCGTCGGGAGTTCGATCGTCCTCGCTGGGCCGGGTCAATATTACGCTTTCGATCAAGCGACCGGCACGGCGAATCAATTCTGGTCGGGCGGTATCGAAGGCGGCGGAGGCACCACCGTTGCTTACGATGCAGTGCGCCAGCAGTTCTATGTGCTCGAATTTTATAACGACCCAACCGCGACGCTCTCGGCCTACCATTACACTGATAATGCTCATATTACGTTGTTGTGGCAACGCACCGGCGCAGGCGTTGGCTACGGTGGCTCCGTGGCGATCGGCCCTACTGGCAATGTCTATTCCCCTGGGAATAGCATGATCTGGGAGCTAGATCCGGCCACCGGGACGACGCTTCGGTCCATTCCCGCTTCGTTTGCAACTGGGCCGGCATTGACAAACAATGTTCTTTGGATCATCCGCGAGAGCCAAGTGTTCGCTTACGATCTGGTGACGCTGCAATTGTTGCGAGCGTTTGACGGGGGAACTCTGAATTCGGCCTACGACAGCCCCGGCGCATTCGCTGATGGTTATTTTGTGCTCGATTACGGCAACTTTGTCGGCAGCCACAGCTTCGATGTTTACCGTGCACCAACTCCGACGCCGACTCCGACGCCGACGGCGACGCCATGCATAGGGAGATGTGCACCTACGCCGAGGCCGCGCCCGACGCCGGCACCGCGACCATAGCGTGGTGTTTCATTTTGCGGCGATTACAATCGCGATGCCCCAGGGGCCGTCGCCGACTTTGATGCGACGCAGTTCCTTGCGCGCTTTGAGATCGACAACAGAGACGTCGTTCGAGGCGCCGTTGGCGGTATAAAGTCTTGTCCCACTAGGATCGAGCGCGATTCCCCAGACGCGCTTTCCTACGGGGACCATTGTTATGATCGACTCCTCACCCTCCCCCTCTCCTCGTGCGGAGAGGAGAGGCGACCCCTGTGCGTCATGCTTTTGCGTGTCGATGATCGCAATCGCGTTGCCGCGGCCGGTGGAGACGTAAAGTTCCTTTCCATCTTTGGAAATGACGGTGCCCATCGGCAGCGAGCCTGTGGGTAGTTGGATCTTCGACAACAATTTGTGTGAAGTCGCATCGATGACGGCAACATAACCGCCGGTCTCGCAAGCGACGTACGCGCGCGAGCCGTCCGGTAAAAATACGACCGAACGCGGCCGCCCGCCGGTGTCGATTTTCGCAATCACACGCTGTTGATCTGGATCGATCGCGAACACTTCGCCTTTTTCTTCACAGGTGACGTATACTTCGCCGTTGGTCGGATTCACGCCTACGCCTTCGGGTTCCTCGGACACTTTTATTTTCCCGCGGGCTTGTCCGGAATCGAGGTCGATAATCGAAGCACTCGCGTCGTCTTCATTCGCTATGAACGCGAATTTTCCATCTTTGCTGATTGCGAATTGTTCGGGGTCCGATCCGACGTGCCAACGATCGATCAATTTGCGCGCTGCTGGATCGATCACCCCGAGACCATCAGCACGTTTGTCCGCCGGCGGGCGATTTTCATCCAGTCCAGGCGCCATTCGTGGCGAACCGCTTAGTGTGACAAACAGATGCCGACCGTCTGGCGTCGCATGAATACCACGTGGCCGTTTACCAACCGGAAAAGTAACCACAACCGCATCACTGTTGCCATCGATCACCGTCACGTCTCCCGAGCGTTCGTTGCTGACGAACACCAGGTAGCTGAGCGATTCAGCGCACGTTACGTAGGTGCTCGTAAAAAAGACGCAAAAGACATAAGCGACACGCAAGCGATGCATGGATCACGCGTACATCTCAATCCTGCATGGAGCAAGTTGGTGCGCGAAACTTTAACATTGGATGCTGGATGCCTGCCGCTCCGTAGTTTTGCGGAGGCGGTTGGTATGTTGGATGTTGCCACATGCATCCTCATGACAAGCTTTTCATTCCCGGACCCGTAGAAGTATCCGAGCAAACCTGGGCGGCCTTTTCGCGTCCATTGATTGGTCATCGCAGCGAAGATTTCAAAAATCTTTACCGCGCTATTCATCCAAAGCTTCAGGCGTTGTTCAAAACAAAGCAGCCGGTGTTGCTTTCTACGTCGTCGGCATGGGGTGTGATGGAAGCGTCCGTCCGTAACCTGGTCGATCGGGCTGTGCTTTGCTGCATGTGCGGCGCGTTTTCCGACAAATGGCTTGATGTCGCGAAGCGATGTGGGAAAAACGCCGAGCCGCTTCAGGTCGACTGGGGAAAACATATCGACTCGAAAGATCTCGATCGACAATTGGCCACCGGGAAATTCGACACAGTCACATTGACGCACAGTGAAACGTCAACCGGTGTGATGAATCCGCTCCCCGAAATTTGCTGCATTCTCGCCAAGTATCCGGATGTCGTACTCATCGTCGATACCGTGTCGTCGTTTTCTGCAGTAAACATCGAGATGGATGCGCTCGGTATCGACGTGATGCTTACTGGCGCGCAAAAAGCGCTCGCGCTACCACCAGGTTTTTCCTTGGTTTCCGTTTCGGAGAAAGCGTTTACACGCGCGGGGAAGGTTCCTAATCGCGGGTTTTATTTCGATTTCCTGGAGTTACAGAAGGAGCAGGCGCAATGGATGACGCCCAGCACGCCAAGCATCGGACACATTCACGCGCTCGAGTTTAAGCTCGGCGAAATATTCGAGGAAGGGCTGGAGGCGCGTTATGCGCGTCACGCTCGCACGAATGCGCTCGTGCACGATTGGGTGCGCCGTGCAGGGTTCGATTTCTTTGCGGAGGAAGGCTTTCGCACAAAGACGCTGACATGCGTGAAAAACACCAGGGGGATCGACGTGCTGGAGTTCGCGAGAAAGTTGCGACAGAAACATCATTTGGTGATCGATCCCGGATACGGTAAGATCCGCGGCCAAACTTTTCGCTTGTCGAATATGGGCGACGAAACCGAGGAAACTGTTTCACATTTGCTCGGCTGTCTCGACGATGTCCTGTAGGGACGCCCTAAGCTTCCGTCCTAAAACCCGTTATGCCCGCAATCGAAGCGTCCAAACTGACGAAGGTGTATCGCACCTATCGCAAGGAACGCGGCCTGCGGGGCTCCGTGAAGGGCCTCCTATGGCGGCGCTACGATGAAACGCGAGCGGCTGACCAGGTCTCATTTCAAATTGAGGAAGGAGAATTCGTGGGATTCCTCGGTCCGAACGGCGCTGGAAAAACTACTGTGCTCAAAATGCTTTCGGGCCTGCTGAACCCGACTTCAGGCGATGCGCGAGTGCTTGGTTTTGTTCCGTGGGAAAGACGCAACGAGATGAAGCGGCAGTTCAGTTTGCTGATGGGACAAAAGAACGCGCTTTGGTGGGACCTGCCCGCACAGGAATCGCTCGAGCTTAACCGCGCGATTTACGGCATTGACCGCGACAGATTTAAAAAGGTCGTGGACGGGTTATCGGACCTCCTGGAGGTGCAGGACAAAATGAATGTGATGGTCCGCGAACTTTCGTTAGGCGAACGAATGAAGATGGAGTTGATCGCCGCGCTCATTCATGAGCCGCGCGTGTTATTCCTTGATGAACCGACAATCGGTCTGGATGTGGTGAGCCAAAAGCGAGTGCGCGAGTTTCTGCGAATCTATAATGAGGAACATCGCATCGTGACATTGCTCACCAGTCATTACATGCAAGACATTCAAGAGCTGTGTCATAGGGTATTGGTGATCGATCATGGCAAAATCTTTTTCGACGGACCGCTGGCGGAGATCGTCGATCGCTTTTCAGGCAGCAAAATTCTGAGTCTTACTTTTGAAAAAGAGGCAACACGCGATCTGTCCAGGTTCGGCGAAATCACGGAGCAGACGCCCGTCTCGGTGCAATTAAAAGTTCCGCGCGCAAAAGTTACCGAAACCTGCCGCCAACTCCTCGACGCCTGCGATGTAAGCGACATCAACGTGCAGGAAGTACCGGTGGAGGACATTATTCGCCAATTGTTTGGTGAACGCCATGACAAGCGCATTGCCGGTGTTGTAGCCACGGAAGCTGCACCCGTCGGTTAATTCCGGCGCAAGCTTGTCATTCTGAGCGAAGCGAAGAATCTCAGATCGTTTCTTTCTGCCCGCGTCAACCCGAGGACCATAGATGTTTCGCTACGCTCAACATGACAAATCACTAAAGAGTCCCTGCAAAACTCGGCAGGATGCTCTTTTCCATTGCATCGGCGAATGTCGGATACTGCGGCGCCCAGCCTAACTGACGCAATCTGGAATTGCTCACTCGTTTGTTGCTATCACCGCGTTTACGTTGCTGCTGGGATTGCCCGACGGGCGGAAGAGGTCGATTCAACCTCCGGGCCAGCCAGTGGTAGCAGTCGCTTTGTAAAATCGGGTCATCGTCGACAATGTTAAAAATCTGCCCGCGCGGCTGCGGTTCTCGATTTAAGAGAAGAAAAAGTGAGGACGCGATGTCCCCCCGATGTACCTGGTTCACGAAACGATCATTCTCCGGATCAATGGTTACCGTGCGATTCAAGAACTTACTCAGCAGCGCGGAGCGTCCCGGCCCGTAAATTCCGGCGAGCCGCGCAACGATCCCGCCTTTGTCGAGGATCAAGTTTTCCGTTTCCAAGAGAATGCAGCTGGTCTCGCGGATTGGTTTTGTCTCGCTCTCTTCTGTTACCGGCGAACCGTCGCGCTGCGCGTAGACGCTGGTGCTGCTGGTGAAAAGGATTGTCGCTGCTGGAAAACTGTCGAGGAGATTGCGTGCGCCGTTCAAGTAAATCCGGCGATACATTTCGGCATCGCCGCCGCGAGAACTGACGCAGTGGATCAGTGCGTCGAATGCTTTCGTTTGTTTGGCAACCTGCTCGCGTTTTGAGACGTCGATCAAGCCAACGCAGTACGGCTTTTCCGATAATCGCGCTGCAGATTCTTCCGAATGCACCCACCCCTCGACTTGCCAACCGGCAGCATGGAACAAGTCGGCCGTTGCTTCTCCGACGTAACCGCAACCGGCGACTAAAATTCGCGGCATGGGGTTATAGCCGCCGCGGTCTGTCGAGGCGCTCACTGCACGCTGCACCCAGCACGGCGACACAGCGCCGTGGCTAAAACTACAACAACCTCGGACATTTTACGTAGCGGCGACGATTTCAATTTCTTCGAATACATTTTTCTGGATCGCCCGGACTTGTCTCAGCCGGATCAACTCGAGAAGCGCTAGAAATGTTACCACCACTTCGACTCGCGACGCAGCCCCTCCAAACAAATCGGAAAAACGAAAACGATTACCAGTCGCGATGCGTTGCAAAATTGAATCTATCTTTTCCGAAACAGTGAAACGTTCACTGAAGATTTCCTGCACGTCCTGACGCGCTTCGATCCGTTTTATAACGGTTTGGAAAGCGCCAATCAGTTGAAAAATTCCAACCTCGCCCAGCCTCAAAGGTTCCTGGATAGCCGACGCAAAGGCCGTTTCTCGTACGAAGATCCTTTCTTGTTCAAGCGCACGCAGATTAAGTTCAGATGCCGCTTCCTTGAATTTTTTATATTCGATGAGTTGCCGGATTAACTCCCAACGAGGGTCATCCTCGCTCGCATCTTCTTCGGGAGGCTGTTGATCGCGTGGCAGCAGGCTTCGACTCTTCAGATAAATGAGGTTGGCCGCCATCACGATAAATTCGCCCGCCAACTCGATGTTCAGTTCTTTGAACGCCTGAAGATACTCGAGGTATTGGCTGGTGATGCGCTTGAGCGAAATGTCGTAGATATCGATTTCGTCCTGTTTGATCAGGTACAACAACAGATCGAGCGGCCCTTCGAAGACTTCGAGCTTGACCTTGTAATCGACATCCATTTCTGCGGCCAGACTCTACAGGCAAGCACGCGTCAAAGTAAATCGTTTCGGCAGCGGTTGATTGTTGTCGCGATGCCGCCTGGACGCTGCGATTACGCTGTGACGCTTCTGTGGATCCAGACGCTGTTCACCAAGCCCAAGCCAAACATGATCATCAGCACAAACGAACCGCTATAGCTGATTAATGGCAGTGGCACCCCGGTGATCGGCAGCATCGCGATGGTCATTCCTATGTTCTGGAAAATGTGCGTAAAGATCAGCGCCGTGATTCCAACTACTAAAAGCAAACCCAGTTGGTCGCCGGCGAAGAAAGCGACAAACAGACAAGTCATGAGGAGAAGCGCAAAGGCACCTATGAGAACTATTCCTCCGACAAATCCCCATTGTTCGCCTACGGCGGAAAAAATGTAGTCGTTATGCACAGCCGTAGCGGGCAGAAAGCCAAGTTCAATCTGCGTATTTGGCGCTTTAAACCCTTTTCCTGACCAGCCGCCCGAGCCGATCGCAATCAAAGATTGGTTAATCGCCCATGCGGAACCCTGTTTGTCGATGTCTGGATGAGTAAAAGCGGTGATCCGCTGCTGCTGATACGGTTTGAGGCCGAAATTGATGGCAATCGGGATGAAGGCAATTGCGATCAAAATGATGCAAAGCAAGTACCGCAGCGGCAAACCTGCAACGAACCAAAGGGCCAGAAGCACAGGAATCCAAATAATGACTTCGCCCAGGTCGGGTTGCATCAGGATCAGTAGACACGGCGCTCCCGCAATCGCTCCGGAGAGCAATAATCGCAGCGCGGGATGCATTTCGCGAAATTGGGTGAGGAACATCGCCAATACCATAATGCCCGCGACTACCGCAAGTTGGGCCGGCTGAAAATTGATGGGTCCCAAATGTAACCAGCTGCGGGCTCCATAAACTTTGACCCCTATAAACTTCGTCATGATGAGAAACACGATTCCAGCGAGGTACATGGGCAGCGCGCCCCAGCGAATCCAACGATAGTGGACCAAACTCGTTAGCATGAATACGAACACACCAACCGCCACCCAGTTTGCTTGTTTCCGCCAAAAATCCGCTGCGTACGGGTCCGAGCGCGAGGATGTGGCGCTGTAGATCGCCACAACGCCAAAAATGGCGAGCGCCAGCGTGATGAGTAACAGAAGCCAGTTTTGACCGAGCAATTTTCGGAGAAAAGGGGTCATTGTGCCGTGTGATTCGCTTACACTTTCCAGTGATCTCACCGGAAACTTGAACGATTATACGCATTTTGCGTCCGCCGCAAAACGATTGAATCCTGATAGCGCGAAATCTCGCGTAACCCCTTCCGCGAGAGGTGAATTTTGCAGCACTAAGGCGTTGCTCACCCGGCTCAACTTGTCCGCTGGTTTATCTTCGTCGTGTTCGAATCAAGTCATTGACTATCAATATCTTACAATATTTTTCGCGAATAAGGATTGCTTCGCTTGTCTCCATGTTTAGAGGCCATTACACTACACTGTCGCGTTTAATTTCTGGAGCATGCCAATGGGTCGGAAAAAGAAAACAACCAAGCGTAAACTCGCGCACCCGCAGCTGCCAATGCAGCGGCAGCTGAATTTGCGCCATGAAGGGACGAATTTCGATCTGCGGGAGATCTTTGACGATCTGAACGAGCGGCACTTTCGCGGGCGTGTTCGCGGCTACAGCGTGGTCTGGGGACGTCGGCGAAAGCATCGTCCGAAAGAGCAATTCGTTTTTGGTACGATACAGGAAGAAGACCGGGTCATTCGCATTAATCCGGCCCTGGACCAGCCGTTCGTGCCGCTGTGGTTTTTACGATACGTGCTGTATCACGAGATGCTGCACTCCGTGGTGCCGGACGAAACGCTTTCTCGAAATCGACGACGCGTTCACACCGAAGAATTCAACCGCCGCGAGCGCGAATTTCCCAGCTACCGACGGGCGCGCCGATGGGAAGACGAAAATTTGTCGCGATTTTTGCGGTAAGGAGATCGGAAGTCAGCCAGTCCGGCGCTTGGTTTCGGAAGCCTGGCAGGTCGCCGACCGAGTCAGGCTGGGAGCCTGACATCCAAAATTCAGGGCGTGTGTGTTACCGGAGGCCGGTATGGTCGCTCATACCACGATGGCGTCGTCGCTACGTTCTTTTTGATCAGGAACCAAAGCGTCGTCGCTAGCAGGAGTGAGATCAACTTCGCCGGCCAATTTTTCAGAATCAGTCTCTTCATACTTGCTGTGCAATAAAATTTCCGCGATGCGCTGACGGAATGTTTCCGGGGTAAAATTGCGCTCAATTCGTCGCCGGTGACAAATGGAAATGCTGCCGGTTTCTTCCGAGATTACCACAGCCACGGCATCCGATTCCTCGGTGATCCCGAGCCCGGCGCGATGACGTAATCCCAGGCTGCGGTCGAGTGTTTCCCGCTGGCTCACGGGAAAGATGCAGGCTGCCGCTGCAATCCGGCCGTTGCGAATGATCACGCCGCCATCGTGAAGTGCCGCTTTTGGATGAAAGATGGTCAGGATCAATTCGACAGAAAACTCGCCATCGATGATGACGCCCGTTTCCTCATAAACGCGAATCGACGTGTCGCGCTCAATCGCGATCAGTGCGCCGAACTGTTTATTCGCCAACTGTGTCACTGCCTCCGCCAAATCGTGAACAGTTTCTCGTCTTTCACTGGTGAGCGAAAAAATGGGATGTCCGCCAAGTGCAGCCAAACCACGCCGGAGTTCCGGCTGAAAAATCACCACCAGGGCGATGGCGAGGAAAACAGAGAAGCTTCGCAAGATCCAGCCGATCACGACGAGGTTCAGCAGTGTCGAGATCAGCGTCAGCGTCAGAAATACAATGGCCAGCCCTGTCAGGACTTTCGCGCCGCGCGTCCCGCGGAAATAAAGGTAGCCGTAGTAGATTGCCACCCATAGCAGAAGGATTTCCACGAGGCTACGCCAGCCTCTCACCCATAGATCTATGAGTTGATGAATCATTTTGCCCTTTGAAGAACCGCTTCAGTTATCCGCAACGCGTAAACGTTCTCCTTCACATCGTGAACACGGAACACGTCCCCTCCGCGCCCGCGCAAAATCGAAGTCAGCGCAACGCCGGGCACGACCCGGTCCGTGATCTCCGGCGAACCGATCAACCTTTGAAGGAACGATTTACGGGAAACGCCCACTACCAAAGGTCGATCATGCACGCGAAGCCGCTCCAACTGCGCGAGCACTTCGAGATTGTGTTGGAGCGTCTTGCCGAAACCAATGCCCGGATCAAACGCAGTCGCCATGGGATCAATGTTTAAACCTATGGCGCGCGCATATTGTTGTCGAAAAAAATCCGAAATTTCTGCAACCACCTCAGTGTATCGCGGCTGGATTTGCATTGTGCGAGGAGTTCCTTGCATATGCATGATGATGAGAGCCGCTTTGGTGTCGGCAATGAGCGGCAGCATTCGTTCGTCTCCTCGCCCGCCGGTAATGTCGTTCACAATCGAAGCGCCGGCCTCAATCGCAGCACGCGCGACTTCCGCTTTCGAGGTATCGATTGAAATCGGCAAATCAATCTTTTGTCGCAACTTTTCGATTACTGAAATTACGCGACGCAGTTCCTCCTCAGCGGCGACAGGTTCTGAGCCGGGGCGCGTCGATTCGCCTCCGACGTCGATGATATGTGCGCCCTCCGCTGCCATGACCACGCCGCGCTCTATTGCTTTCTGGGGTGTGAAAAACTCTCCGCCGTCGGAAAATGAATCCGGAGTGACGTTTAGGACGCCCATGATCAACGCGTGTCGGGAGACATCAAAGCGGCGGTCCCCGATCCTCCAGATTCTCTCGCGCATGATGATTGAGACTAATGCAGACGCGCGATTATTCGAACTGCTGTAGCCGCCTCGCTCTGTCGAGGCGATTCCTGGCGTTGCACCCGGGCACGGCGACACGCGCCACGGCGGGCAAGCTCTGCGGTGGCTACAATTTTATTTCTTCCGCGAATAGCGCCCCATCAATTCGCCTTGTGCGACGACATGACCTTTCATCGCCCCGTCCAGTTGGCTCCGCTTAGCGCCAGCAGGCAATGTCAGTTCGCGATCCAGCGCGAAAACTCTGAAATAGTACCGATGCGTGCCTGCGGGCGGACACGGTGCGCCGTACCCGGATTTCCCGAAGTCGTTTGTACCCTGCACACCTTTTGGGGCGCTCCCTTCGGCAATGGAATTTGTTTGCGGTGGGATGTTCCAAACAAGCCAGTGAGTAAACAAGCCGCCTGGCGCGTCGGGGTCATCGGCGATTAACACAAGAGTTTTCGCTTCGGAAGGAACACCGGCTATCTGCAGAGGCGGGCTCGCGTTGCTGCCGTCACATGTGAATTTTGACGGGATATTCCCGCCCTCTTGGAAAGCAGAACTTGTGACCTTCATCTTTGCTCCTGCACCAAATGAACCGCTTGCCGCGAACAGCATCGCGACGACGCCAGTAATAATCGCATTTTGCATTATTAGACCTCCAATTGAAATCTCGTTAAATCGACAAACCTGACCATATTGTTTCGCTTAAATGATCGCAAACGGACCTAAGATCAGGGAACAAATTCTCGCGCTCCTCTCCAGGAAAGATTACCGGCCGCTGAACGCGATCGAGATCGCTCGAAAAATTGGCGTGAGTGGCAAGGCACGCGTTGCGTTGCGAGGGACCTTGCGCGAACTCGAGCGCGCAGGCGAGATCGCTCGCATACGTAAGGACCGATATGTCTTGCCGGCCGAGGCTGACCTGGTAACCGGCAAATTGTCCATCCATCCAGCTGGGTATGGTTTTCTCACATCGGAAAAGCCGGGCCAGCCGGACATTTTCATCGCGGCGGAAAACGTCGGCACAGCAATGCATGGAGATCGCGTGGTTGCGCGCATATCGCCCGAACTGCCTTCGGGGCGGATAAAGGGACGGCGCGAAGGGCGCGTAATTCGAATCCTCGAACGTGCTCACGACACCGTTGTTGGCACTCTGCAACGCTCACGCAATTTTTACTACGTCGTCCCCGACGATCCGCGGTTCGTGCACGATATCTATGTGCATCCTGCGGAGAATCGGCGGTCGCACGGCGCCGGCACGGTCGGCGACAAAGTCGTAGTTCGCCTCGGCGTCTGGGAGTCGCGCCACGTTAACCCCGAAGGCGAAATCATTGAAGTGCTTGGGCCGGCCTCCGCCCCCGGCGTGGACGTGCTTTCGATCGTCCGGAAGTATCATCTGCCGACGGAATTTCCGCGAGACGTGTTGGAGCAGACGGAGCGGGTTTCCGAGAAGGTCGACGCATCGCAAGTCGCCGGACGCGAGGATTTGCGCGACGAATTTATCGTCACTATTGATCCCGATGATGCGCGAGATTTCGATGACGCCATTCGCGTGGAGAAGCTTCCAAACGGCGGGTGGCAACTTGGCGTGCACATCGCCGATGTTGCCGCCTACGTAGAGCGGGGCAGCGCGCTGGATCGCGAGGCCAGCCGGCGCGGCAATAGCATTTATCTGCCCGACCGCGTGATTCCGATGTTGCCGCAGCGGTTAAGCGACGGTGTTTGCAGTCTTAAACCCGGAGTCGATCGACTCACCCATTCGGTTTTCATCCACTTTGACAAACGTGGCGTGGTCAGAAGTGCGCGTTTTGCGCGGAGTGTTATTCGCAGTGCGCACCGGCTCACGTACAAAGAAGCGTATGCCATTTTGACCGCACCGCCGTGCGACCACTTGGGGGAACAGCTTCACGTCGCCTGGGAACTCGCGGCGTTATTGCGGCAAAAGCGATTCGAACACGGCGCGCTGGATCTCGATTTTCCAGAGGTAAAAGTCTGGGTCGATAAACAGGGCGAGCCAATCCGGTTAGAGCGCGTCGAAAACGATGAGTCGCATCAGTTGATCGAAGAATTCATGCTGGCAGCGAACGAAGCGGTCGCGCGAGAACTGAAGAAGCGCGCCATTCCCACTGTCTATCGCGTTCACGAAAATCCAGATCCCGAAAAACTGGCAGAGTATCGTGAGCTCGTGCTGAGTTTTGATTACAAAGTTGGGGATCTAACCCACCGCGCTGAATTGCAGCGGTTGCTTGCCCAAATTCGCGGAAAACCCGAAGAGCAGGCACTGAAGGTCGGGCTGCTCAAGAGTCTCAAACGCGCGCGCTACGCTCCTCAGCCGCTCGGCCATTACGGCCTGGCAAAAACCAATTATTTGCATTTCACCAGTCCAATCCGGCGCTACGCCGATCTGGTAGTGCATCGCTCACTTGGTAGGGATCCCGCAGATGCCGGAGGCCGTCCAGCGCGCTCGGCGAGCGCGCCCTACCAGATGGCCGAAGTTGCTTCTATCGCCGAACACATTTCCGCAACCGAGCGAAATGCGGCCGACGCCGAGATCGACGCAACGCAGATGAAGAAGCTGGAGTTTTTTCAACGGCAACTTGCTGGACGCAAGCCGCAGATTTTTTCGGCAACAGTGGTAGATGTTCGGAATTATGGATTGTTGGTGGAACTACCCGATGCCCTTCTCACTGGGCTTGTTCACGTCTCGTCGCTAACCGACGATTTTTATCTTTTTGAGCCCGCACGGCGCCAGCTGATTGGCAGACGATCACGCAAGCGGTTCAGAGTCGGCGATCATCTATCGGTCTTCGTCGCGCGCGTTGATGTTTTCAAGCGACAGGTGGATTTCACGATTGCGCCGGACCGGCCGTCGCGGAGCAGAAGATAGAGAACCTACGATCGCGACGCGACCGCGTGCTTTATTTCCTCAAACAATTTGAGATGCCTGGCGAAATAGGCGCTGCGCAACGCGCCATAGGAGTTTGCCCGAAGCTCGCGATCGGAAATGACGGGTGAACATTTGCGGCAAATACAATTCGCCGCTAAATGCTGCTGGTATGACTGAAGCTAGCGCAACTATTGCTACCCTCCCATACTCGCGGACGAACCCTTTCCCGGCGACAATGCAGGTCAATCGTCGGCTTAGTGGGCCGGAATCGGAAAAGGACACACGCCATTTCGAACTCGATCTGACCGGCTGGGGATTGAGCTTCGAGGTAGGCGATTCGGTCGGTGTATATCCAACAAACGATCCCGATTTGGTGGATGAAATCATTCATGCTCTGGGCGCCACCGGCGGTGAACAAGTGCCTCGGTTGAAAGGAGAGCCAACAACACTGCGAGACGCGTTGTTGCGCGATTACAGCATCACGCAACCGACGCCGAAATTTCTCAAGGCAATCGCTGGGCGCGCCGACGCTGCGCCGACGCTGACTTATCTTCTGGCTCCAGACCGCAAACAGGATCTGCAGACTTATCTCTGGGGCATGGAAGTGATCGACTTTCTCGTCGACCACCCATCTGTGCACTTCAAGCCGGAAGAATTTGTCGGGCTGCTCTCCAAGCTGCAGCCGCGACTCTATTCAGTGGCTTCCAGCCTAAAAGCATTTCCTAACGAAGTGCACCTCATCGTGGATGTCGTTCGTTACGAGAGTAACGGCCGCGTGCGCAAAGGCGTCGCCTCGTCATTCCTCGCCGAGCGCGCCGACCACGTGCCCGTGCCGGTTTTCCCCAGCAACGCAAAACACTTTCATCTGCCGGAAGGTCCAGATACGCCGATTATTATGGTGGGGCCCGGCACCGGAGTCGCGCCGTTTCGAGCGTATTTGCAGGAACGCCAAGTCACAGGCGCGAAGGGGAAAAACTGGCTCTTCTTTGGAGCGCAGCATGTGAGCTGCGACTTCGCTTATGAGGAGGATTTCGACAGGTTCATGAAGCAGGGGATTCTCACGCGGCTCGATTGCGCGTGGTCGCGCGATCAAGCGCAAAAAGTCTATGTTCAACACAAGATGGCCGAAAACGCGGCCGAGATCTGGAAATGGATCGACACCGAAGGCGCGCAGTTTTTCGTATGCGGTGATGCGCGTCGCATGGCCAAAGACGTGGATGCAACGCTGCGCAAGATTGTCCAAGAGCACGGCGGCAAGAGCGTCGAACAGGCCAACGAATACGTCGAGAAACTGAAAAGCGAGAAGCGCTACAAACGGGATGTGTATTAAGTGAATGACGAAATCCGAATGACGAATGCCGAAACAAATGTCGAAGCTCGAATGATGGAATCGAATGCTTGCGCGCTGTTTTGGGTTTGGTCATTCCCGCGTTATTCGGCATTCGTGCTTCGTCATTTTTCGCATGTGTGGCATAGTAATCTGTAAAGGGTAAAGGCATGTACGAGAACACTGAATTCACATTGAAGCGTGATTGCGAGGCGATCCAGATTCCCAGTGGCCAGAAGACGACAATTCCCGCGGGGACTCAGGGCGTTATCACGCAAAGCCTCGGAGGAAGCTACACCGTGGCAACCTACCAGGGTCTTGGGCGCGTGGCGGAGAAAGATCTTGACGCTCTCGGTTTGGAAAAGCCTCAGCCACAGCAAACGCAAAAACCGGTGCGCAACGACGGTGACACCTCGGAGGAAGACGTCTGGAACCAGCTTCGGCAATGTTACGATCCCGAGATTCCAGTGAACATTGTCGATCTTGGTCTGGTGTACGATTGCCGCTTGATCAATAAGGACGGCGGCGGGACACGCGTGGAAGTAAAAATGACTTTGACCGCGCCGGGTTGTGGCATGGGACCGGCAATCGCGCACGATGCGCAGAGCAAAATCCTTAGCATAGACGGCATCGATGAAGCCGACGTGCAGCTTGTGTGGGACCCGCCGTGGAACCAGAACATGATCAGCGAAGCCGGCCGAATGAAGCTCGGAATGATCTGAGTAGTTTTCTCGCTTGCGTTTTGGAGTGCGGCGCTGCAGCGCCGCTTTCGGAGAGATAACAGTGAAGCGCGAAGCAGCGTTGAGTATGTTCGACAAGAAAAGTTCGCCGAAAATCTATTCGTCGATTGACAGCGCGCTGCGCGGTTTTATACTCGTCGCCCCCGGAGCTTTTACCGATCTATCGATATGCCACTAACGGAACTTATCTTGACCGAAAGTGTTCCCGGACTCGGCGCCGAAGCTGACGTGGTCAAGGTGCGTCGGGGTTATGCGCGTAATTACCTCTTGCCGCGCGGCATGGCTTACGAAGTCACGCCTTCCGCGTTGCGCAAGTTGAATTCGCTCAAGCAGAAGCGGGCCGAGCGCGAAGCACGCGAATTGAATGAGTCTCAGGAACTGGCGCGTCGCATCGGCAAAGCGCGATTTATTTTTACATTGGAGACCGGGGAGACCGGCAAGGCATTTGGATCAGTTACGGCGCAGGACATTGTGAACCGGTTGAAAAACGAAGTCGGCGCAGAGATTAATCGGCACAAAATTGTTCTTGAACATCCGATCAAAGATACCGGCGAGCACGAGGTCGCCATCAAGTTGCATCACGATGTAACGGCGCAGCTTGTTTTTCAGGTTAAATCCGCAGCGGACACAAAGGCCGAGGCCGTCCCAACTGCGCCGGAAGAACCCGACAAAAAGAAACGTCGAATTTTCGGCAAGAGAAAAGAACAGCCAAAACAAGAAGAGAAATAAATGGCGACTCCATCGTCCGCATGGACAGGAGAGAAGCCTCGCAAAGCGGGAAATGGCGCTGGCCGAGGTTCGGCCGCGCGAAGTGGCGAAAAAGTTATCCCCATTTCGCCCACAGGTTCTGCGCAGGATGTTCACCGAACCCCGCCCCATAGCGTGGAAGCGGAACAGGGCGTTCTCGGCTCAATGCTCATCTCTCCGCGTGAAACGATCGCCGAATGCGTCGAAAAAATTAACGAAGAATATTTTTATGTGCCGGCGCACCGGACGATTTACGACGTTCTTGTCGAGCTTTGGAATGCGGGCCAGGCGATCGATCTGATCACGTTCACACAGGTGTTGCGCGATCGACACTTACTCGACAGCGTCGGTGGCGCAGCGTTCGTCACTAATCTTTTCACGTTCGTTCCGACTGCGGCCAACGTGCAGTACTACCTGGAGATCGTTCGCGATAAATACATTCTGCGCGAGATCATTTCCGCCTCCACCGAGAGCGTGCGACGCGCGTACGAAGAGCAGGATGAAGTGAATAATCTGCTCGATGAAGTGGAACAGAAAATCTTCGCCGTCGGCGAGGACCGGTTCAAAGGCCAGATGCTCTCCATGAAAGACCAGGTCATGGAAGCGATCGAATCGATCGAGAAGCTCTACGAGCGAAAAGGCGGGATCACAGGAATTGGAACCGGTTTTGTCGAGTTTGATCGGATGACCAGTGGCTTGCACTCTTCGGAAATGATCGTCATCGCGGCGCGGCCGAGCATGGGCAAAACCGCGCTCGCCATGAACATCGCTGAATACGTGGCGATCAACGAACAACGGCCCGTCGGCGTGTTCAGCCTGGAGATGAGCAGTCAGCAGCTTGTGCAACGAATGCTTTGCTCGCGGGCGAAAGTTAATCTGCAGAAGGTTCGCGATGGTTTTCTGGCGGAGCGGGATTTTCCGAACCTGACTGCCGCGGCATCCAAACTGGCCGAAGCAAAAATCTTCATCGATGACAGCGCCAGCCTCAGCATTCTGGAGTTGCGGGCAAAAGCGCGCCGGCTGAAGGCGCAGCAGGATGTGCAGCTTTTGATCGTCGATTACTTGCAACTGCTGCGATCCACTTCGCGTCGAGCACAGGATAATCGGCAGTTGGAAATCTCTGAAATTTCCGCAGGTCTCAAAGCTTTGGCGAAAGAATTGAAAATCCCGGTCATTGTCGTGGCACAATTGAATCGGCAACCAGAACAGCGCTCCGGCGGCAAACCGCGTCTGAGCGATCTGCGCGAATCCGGATCCATCGAGCAGGATGCCGACCTCGTAGGGTTACTCGTTAGGCCCGAGCTGTACGAGGAAGACGAGGAAGCGCGCATAGAAAAGGCTGGCGAAGCCGAGTTGATCATTGCCAAGCAGCGCAACGGTCCTGTCGGCGAAATTCTGCTCACATTCCTGAAGGAATTCACCCGGTTTGAAACTCGCGCCCGCAATGTGAGCGAGCCCGAAGAAGCGTTTTGACTGAGCCTTCTGGGGACCGCGCGCGGCTCGCGTGCTGGCGAGCGCGTGCTCGCGATCCCGAACTTCCGTTATGCCGCGCTAGATTTATTCCAAGTCTCCCGTTAGAGAAAGTTCGTTTCGGCGCGACGCCGAAACCAGCACGCGGGACGCATGCGCTACCCAAGGCTCTTTGCCGCATCGATCACATGCTGTGCGTCGATGCCGCGCTCTTTCATTACTTCGGGTCCGGGCGCACTGAGGCCGAACTCGTGCAAGCCGATGACTTTGCCGTCGAGACCAACGTATTCATACCAAATCTCGGGAACACCGGCTTCGATCGCGACGCGTTTGCGGCATTCGTTAGGCAATACCTCATCGCGATATTCTTGAGGCTGACGATTGAATCTTTCGAAGCATGGCATGGAAACGACGCGGACGCTGCCGCCAAGTTCCTTTGCCGCCGTAAGCGCGTGCTGCAATTCGCTTCCACATGACAGAATGATGAGATCGAGTTTATCGGTTTCTTTTTTTGCGATATAACCGCCGCGCAGGACACCTTCGCGACGCGTTTTTACGTTGATATCGTTTAGCATCGGAACAGTCTGACGCGTGAGAGCGAGAAAAGTAGGACCGTCTGTTCGTTGCATCGCCGCGACAAACGCGCCGGCGGTTTCCTCCGGGTCCGCGGGACGAATCACGTCGATGTTTGGTATCAAACGAACCGAGCTGACGGTCTCTACCGGTTGATGGGTGGGGCCGTCTTCGCCGACGCCGATGGAGTCGTGGGTGAAAATGTAAAGGTTCGGCAGTTTCGAAAGCGCGCTGAGCCGAATGGCGCCACGGCAATAATCGGTAAACACCGTGAACGTGGCACCCGACGCACGGAACAACCCGTGATACGAGATGCCATTCAGGATCGCGCACATGCCGTGTTCGCGAATGCCGAAACGAACATTGCGGCCGCCGAAATTGTCGCGATTAAAATCGCCCCCGTCCTTGATGTAATTCATTGTCGATCCGTATAGATCGGCGCTGCCACTCATGAGCAATGGCATCGCCTGTGCGATCGGTTGCAGCACTTCGCCGCCAGCTTTGCGCGTCGCGAGTTTTGCGTCATCGGGAAACTCCGGGATCTTCGCGAAGAGATCGCCCGGGACTTTGCGTGCGAGCCCATCATCGAGCAGCTTTGCTTTTTCAGAATTTTTCGCGCGCCAAGCGTCGTAAGTTTTTTCCCAGCGATTGTACTCGGCGAGCAGTGTTTTTTTGTGTTCGGCGAAATAGTCAGACACGTCCTGCGACACGAAATAATGCTCAGTTGGCAAGCCGAGCGCCTTGCGAGCAGCATCAACAAACTTTGCGCCGGCTTCGCCATGCGCCTTGTATGTGCCCGCCACTTCGGGAATGCCTTTTCCGATTAGCGTATGCGCGATGATGAACTGCGGTTTCCCGTTGTCGCGCCGCTTCGCCACGTCGAAGGCGTCGAGAAACTGTCGCATGTCCTGGCCTTCGATTTCCTGGACATCAAAGCCGTACGCCTTCATCCGCTGGCCAGTGTCCTCGCACTGCGTTAGCTTTGCCGGGGCGTCAAGCGTCACGGCATTGGAATCGTAGATAAAAATCAGATTATCGAGGCCCCAAACGCCGGCGAGCGCGCACGCCTCGGATGCGACGCCCTCCTGCATGTCGCCGTCACCGCACAAGCAGACGACGTGCTGGTCGAAAATTCTGTGCTCATCGGTGTTGAACCGCGCTGCGGCCATGTTCGTTGCCACGGACATGCCAACTGCGTTGCCGACGCCTTGACCGAGCGGCCCGGTCGTGCATTCCACTCCGGGTGTATGGCCAAACTCAGGATGTCCCGGCGTTTTTGAATGCAGCTGCCGAAACCGTTCGATTTCAGACATCGGCAGATCGTAGCCGCTCATGTGCAGCCATGCGTAAAGGAACATGCTGCCGTGCCCGGCCGACAGGACGAAGATATCGCGATTAATCCAGCGCGGTTCGTCCGGATTGTACCTTAGCGCATGCCCAAAAAGCACGGCGCCGATTTCTGCGCAGCCGAGTGGAAGCCCAAGATGCCCTGACTGCGAGGCTTGCACGGCGTCCATGCACAAACCGCGCGCCTGGTTCGCCGCTTTCGAAAGTATTTCGATGTTCAAACTCATGCTAGGCTTATAATCGCAGCGAAGCCGTTCGTCATTCAGATTTCAATTCCCAAATGAATCAGACCACTCTCGTTCAAATCGCCGAGCGACTGGAAAGTTTGGCAGGCAAACTTCCCGAAAGGATTCGACGACCCGTGCTGCGTGAATTGACGCCGCTAAAGCAATTGTTCCTTCAGCAGCGGCGACCGCGATTTCTTTTCATCGGATCGAGCAAAACGCCCCTGCAAAAACTCGTCGACCTGCTTTTTACTCCAGAGGGCGGTGAGCGGGTGAATGTGACGGTGACACCACTGCATCGTTGGACTGACTGGACGATTCCGGGTCATGGAATGATTTCGGTTCTGGACGCGCGAGGCGCCGATAATTCCGTCGGGCCCCAAATCGAAGAAGAACTCAAGCGCAACCCGGCCGACATGACCTTGTTTTTCGACGACGGCGAATTGGATTTGCAAAAGTCAATCGATGTCCCGTCCAGCGGGACGAAAATCATTGGTCTTTCGCTGGGGTCTGAAACGCGGAGAACGCAACTGGAAGAGGCGCTCGATGAGCAACCGGATGTGCGCGATCGTTTGCTCACTGTGGTCAGGATCACCGAAACAGGATCGGCAGAAACGCGGCGCTTGATGTCGGTACTTGCCGCGGAGTTACCAAACGAAGCGAAGATCGAAATGATCCGCATCTCGCGCGATCGGCAGGCTCAGCTTCAGGTTGCACAAATGCTGATAAAATCGACGACCGCCATTTGCGCGGCGATCGGTGCGCAACCGATTCCGCTCGCGGACATGCCGATTCTCACGTCGCTCCAAGTATTGATGGTCTCTGGAATCATGTACATCAGCGGGCGGGAACGAAGTCTGCGTGCTGCGACGGAGTTCATCGCCGCGCTCGGAGCTGGTGTTGGCGCGGGAATGCTTCTTCGCGAGGGCGCGCGCGCAATGCTGAAGTTTTTTCCGGGTTGGGGCAATATCGTTTGCGGGATGGTCGCGGGCGCGGGGACATATGCGATTGGTCGAGCGGCGACGGCGTACTTTCTAGAGGGCGCTTCCTTAAAAGAGGCGCGCCAGACTTACCTGAAGAGCCGAAAAAAGCGATCGCGTCGCGCGTTGCCAGCGCGTCGAGTAGAGAGAATACCGCATCCGTGACCGCATCCGTGATCGCGTGCCTCGCCGGTCATGTTCCTCCCGGCGGATCGTGCGTGAATAACTTGTGAACAAGTTGGCCCTTTCGGCGCATTTTGTTCACACGATTTTGTGAACAGATATTTGAATTTCCCATGCGGCCGGCGATGGCACGCGAGCGTCCTATGAAGCTTTCGGAGATGCGCATGGCGCTTAGGGAAGTCGGCGTGTCGCCGGCCAAAGCTCTCGGCCAAAATTTCCTGCACGACCAAAATATGGCCCGCTGGATTGTCGACCAGGCGCAAATCACTTCGGAAGATTATGTGGTCGAGATCGGGCCTGGCTTGGGCGCGTTGACCCGGTTCATTCTTAAGAAGCCCGCGCACGTTTTCGCGATCGAAAAGGACGCGCGTCTTGCAAAATTCTTGCGTGAGCGTTTCGATGATGAGCGACTTGAAATCCTCAACATTGACGCGCTGAAGTTTGATGCGCGAACCCTTTTCGCGAAACGGAACGTCAAACTGATCGGCAACCTGCCGTTCAACATTTCAAGTCCGGTGTTGTTGAAATTCCTTGAATATCCAAGTCCGATCTGCCTGTCGTTGTTGATGTTACAAAAGGAAGTTGCGAGGCGGCTTTCCGCGTCTCCCTGCACGCATGATTACGGCGCGTTGACATTGCGCGTACAGTTGCATCATCGCGTGAAATACCTGCGGAGCGTTCCGGCAACGGTTTTTTTTCCACGGCCGGAAGTGGATTCCGCAATCGTGCGATTAGTGCCGCGCGATCCGATGGAGTTGCCGGACCATGACAATCAACTGCTTTTGAAATTGATCCGCATCGGGTTTTCCCAGCGACGGAAACAGCTCAGAAAATTACTGCGAGAATATGCTCTCGACTGGGACCAGGTCGCGCGCGATCTGAATATCGGCGCTAACGCCCGAGCAGAGGAGTTATCGCTGCTGCAATGGATCGCTCTGGCGGATGCCGTTGCGCCGTCTCCGACGGCTGATGTGTGCTCGGTGAGTAACGAGCAGTTCCCAGTTGTCGATGAAAATGACCGGATTAGGTGCTACGCCAGTCGATCCGAAGTGCATGGGAATAACTTGCGCCATCGTGCCGTTCATATCCTCATTTTGAATCAGGCCGGGGAAGCTTATTTGCAGCAGCGCTCGCGTTCGAAGGATCGACATCCGTTGAAATGGGACTCAAGCGCTGCCGGCCATGTAACCGCGGGAGAAACTTATGATGAAACAGCGCGGCGTGAACTGAAAGAGGAATTGGGCGTTGCGGTTCCTCTCGAAAGAATTTCCAAGCTCACGGCATCACCGCGCACCGACCATGAGTTTATCTGGGTGTATCGCGGCGTGACTTGCGGAGATCTGACCCCAGACAAGTCTGAAATCAGAACAGGCGTATTTTTTCCGCCTGCGATGATCGATGGCTGGATATCCGCGAGACCCGAGGATTTTGCCCCGGGATTTTTGGAATGCTGGAAAACCTACCGGCAGCGGCAAATGCAGTCTGGTCGCGAAAACTTTATTCGCCCAGAAACTTTCTCCGCGGCAAACGACGCAGCATCGACTGTTTGAATTTTCGTGCAGCACGTCGCGCGGCTGGTTTTCCGCCATACACATTATCGCTGAACATCTTGGTCACTACGCGATCGCCGCGGAGGAAGTGCACTTGAAACCCATGCGTCTGCTTCTTCGCGCGCGCTTTCGTGTCGATGCGGCGGATGTTCTCTTCCGATTGAGGATTGGGACGTTTTCGTCGTGGCATAATTGGCTAACGACAACCTAACCAAGCTCTCGCGAGATTCAATGAGGCATTGAAGCGAGGCCGCGGAACGTATCGGGGGACGGCAAATTCCAGTCGCGCCATTTTTTTTCATACTCGGCGTCGGGCAATAATGCGTAGCAAGGATGACGCTTCGCTCGCAACCACGTGATGATTTTCACGAGATTGTCCTTCGCCATGGTGGTGCAGCCGGTGGTCGGTCTATTCACGCCGCGCCGAATGTGGAAAAAGATGGCGCTTCCCGCTCCGGGCACAGGCGGATCGGAATTGTGCCGAATCTCGATCAGCCAGTGGTAGGCAAAATCGCCGGAGCGCATTTTTTCGTGAGTATAATTGTCCGGCGGATTCTTCGGATCGATCAGGATGTGCCGGTTGTAATTCGGCGAACGCGGATCGTCGCTCCAAATGTCTGCGTCGGTGACTTGATGATACGGATAATCTGCGCCGGGCGGCAGGTGTGCGTCGTATCCGAACACCTGGCCGACTTCGAAAACTCCCGCTGGTGCACGGCCATCGCGCTCTTTCTTGCGAAGCCCCGGCTCGTTTTGCCCCGCCAGTCCAGTTCCCCACGCCACACCGTTTTTTCCGAACAACACCGGAAACGGCCCGGCGACAACCCTCCAGTCGCCGCCGCGTGGCCGCTCAAATAAACGCAATTCGCCGCGCATCGAATTCCATGTCGGCGCGATTCCGAGGATCAGTTGCGTACAATCGTCCGGAACGCCATCTGCGCGAGCGTTGCTTGTCAGCGAAATTAGCAAGAGGATTGGTAAACAGCGCAAGATCGACATAAGAGACTTCCAAGACTGACGGACGTTCAGGCGGTTCCGGCTGCTTCTACCGCAGCAGTGTCCGCCGGAAGATATTTCGCACCGATGAGCCAGGCCAGCCCGGAGAGCAAAATGATTCCGGATACAAACAGAAATGCTACGTGCAAGTTCGCGTGACCGCCAATGTAGCCCAATAGCCAGAACGCCTGCACATCGCCCAGTGCGTGGACAACAAGAATGTTGACGGCAAACGCCGTCGCACGCACGGCTGGCAATGAAACATTGGCAAGAGCCGTGTTCGAGGGACCTGTGTTCAGAAACAGGAAAAAGATTGCGAAGAACATCGGGATCCAAGCCGCGGGGAACGGAGTGTAAAGCGTCGCAACAAAAAACGGACACGCAATCAGCATCCCGATTCCTGAAACCCAGAAGTAGGAACCAGCGAAACGCGAGCGCAATCTGTCGGCAATCACACCTCCCAGCAGCGTCGCCACCAGGCCCGCTATAACCATGATCACCCCAAAGATCGTCATGCCGACATCGGGACTTTGGTTCCGATACCGTAGATACGCCGGTACCCAAAAACCCAAACCGCCCGTTACAAAAGTCATCAATGTTTGAGCCACGCAGTTGATGAGATAAGAGCGCGTGCGGAACAGTCTCACGTAATCTCGCAGGCTTCGTCGTGGCGACTTCTGCAGCAGCTGATGCGAGCTGACGCGCGGGTCCCGTTGCCAGAAACACAGAAGACCCAGCAACAAACCCGGGGGGGCAACCAGATAAAATGCCCAGCGCCAGCCGAAATGAGCGCCGACCAGTCCGCCGATTACATACCCGAGCGCGCTGCCGACCGGAATCGCTGCGTAAAAGATCGCCATGATGCGGCCTCGCGTGCCGATCGGGAAGAGATCGGCCAGGATAGTCGGAGCCGCCGGACCGTAGCCGCCTTCGCCAATTCCAACGCAAATGCGAGTCGCAAACAGGATGGCAAATGTCGCTGCGAGACCGGAGCCGCCACTGGCCAGACTCCACAGGATGACAGCCGACCCGACGATGATCCAGCGCGAGAATCGATCCGCGAGCAAGCCGAGGATCGGCGCGCTGAGCATATAAGTTACGAAAAACGCGTCTCCGAGGAGGCCGGTCTTCGTCATGGCATTCACGTCGCCAGGCGCGAAAAAAGTTGCGCGAATATCAGGCTCGAGCGCGGCCAGAACCTGCCTGTCGATGTAATTAAAAAGATTGATTCCAAGCAAAAGGAGCAGCGCTGTTTTTGCCGCGGAACCTGCGCGCGTGTCTGTTTGCATTGACAATTGCCGATTGCAGTTTGCCGTGCGTCGATTGTAAATCATAAACCATGGCCAGAACTCATCTGTTAAATAGCCGTGTCGTGTCCGCCACGACGGATTCGTCCTGTGGCGAGTTGAGCGAAACGAAACAGTCTTGATTTATTTCTGTGGAGATCAGTGTCAACACGTTCCAGGATTCTTCGCTTCGGTCAGAATGACATCTAAGATGGTTAGGTAGTATGTCCGCCGCTGAACGCGCGCTCTATTTTATTGGACGACCTCTGGTGCGGAGTTTTTACCGCGTTACTGCGCTCGGTCTGGAGAACCTGCCTCAGGGCGGATTTCTTCTGGTGCCCAACCATATCAGTTGGGTGGACGCCCTGGTTCTGCAGTTCGCCTGTCCCCGGCCGATTCGTTACGTGATCGACGAGGAATATTATCGCAAGCCGATTTTGCATCCCATTCTCCGCGCCGTCGGCTGCATCCCGATCAACGTTCGCCACTCGCACCAGGCCGTCCGCGCCGCAGCAGAAAAAATCGCGGAAGGCGAAATCGTGTGCGTGTTCCCGGAAGGCGAGTTGGAGCGAAGAGGCACGCTGTTGCGTTTGCAGCGCGGTTTTGAGGTTATCGCGCGCCACGGCAATGCGCAGGTCGTTCCGGTTTGGCTCGATCAACTCTGGGGATCGATCTTTTCGTTTCAGGGCGGGAAATTTTTTACAAAATTTCCGAAGCGAATTCCGTACCCGGTCAGCGTCGCCTTTGGCAAAGCGCTGGAGCCAAAGGCGGCCGACGTCGCGACGGTGCGCGAGGAATTGCTCAAGCTGGGCGAATTTTGTTTCAGCCGCCGGCCGTCATTGGATCGACACGTTGCCGAAGAATGTGTGCGCGGCCTGAAGCGCAACCCCTTCGCTACGGCAGTGATTGATGGAATGGATCACAGCAGCCTGAGCCGGACAAAATTGCTCGGCGCGGCGGCGGCCTTGAGTCGTCGGCTTCGCAAGGAATTTCCCGACGAACGAATCGCGATCGTGTTGCCTGCGAGCAAGGGATCGATGGTGGCCAATCTGGCTGTGATGCTGGCAAACAAAACTCCTGTTGACCTCAATTTCACGATGGGCCGCGCCGCTAACGAATCCTCTTGCAAGCGCGCGAATCTACGCGTCGCGATCTCAGCGACGCCGTTCATGCAACGGGTAAAAGATTTTCCGTGGCCGGAACGTGTTTTGAAGCTGGATGAATTGATGCCGCCTATGAAGCGCGAAATTATTCTCTGGTGGATCGCGTCGATATTGCTTCCGGCCCGTTTGCTCTTGCGGCTTCTGGAAATCCCGAAGAAAGGCGGACACGCCGAAGCGGTTTTGCTTTTTACAAGCGGAACCACGGGCGAACCCAAAGGAGCGGTGATGAGCCATCGCAACGTGGTGGGAAATGTCTCCCAGTTCAGGGAACTGCTGGACGCGACAAGCGCCGATGCCATCCTCGCGTCGCTGCCGTTCTTTCACACATTTGGATCGACCGTCACACTTTGGTATCCCCTCATCGAAGGTGTGCGCATCGTTGCGTATCCGAATCCATTGGAGCCGGCAAAATGCGCAGCGTTGATCGAGCGATATAAGCTGACGTTCCTTTTGGCCACACCAACCTTTCTGCGTCTGTACTTGCGCAAAGCCGAGCCGGAACAGCTCAAGAGTTTGCGCCTAATCATCACCGGCGCCGAAAAATTGCCGCTCGACCTTGCAAGCCATTTTGAGGAGCGGTTCCGCAAAAAAGTCTTCGAAGGCTACGGGCTTACCGAGACTGCTCCGGTGGTCAGCGTCAATTTGCCTGATCCCGAGCCGAAAAAACCTGGGGAACACATTCAGCCTTCCAGCCGTTTGGGATCAGTTGGCAGACTGGCACCGGGTATCGCTGCGGAAATCCGCGAACCGGAAACCGGTCGAAAACTCACGCTGTTCGAGGCGGGAATGCTTTGGCTGCGCGGAGTAAACATTTTCGAAGGCTATTTGGACGATCCGAAACGAACCGCAGACGTTCTGTGTGACGGCTGGTTGAAGACAGGCGATATCGGCCGGTTCGACGAAGACGGCTTTCTTTATATCGAAGGCCGGCTTTCGCGATTTTCAAAAATCGGCGGCGAAATGGTGCCGCATGAAGCGATCGAACACAAAATCATTGAACTACTTGGACTATCCGGGAGAGACGAACGTCCGATTGCGGTCATAGGCGTACAGGACGAGGCCAAGGGTGAAGCGCTGGTGCTGCTCAGCGCTATTGATCTCGACATTGCCGAATTGCGAAAAAAATTGCAGGAAGCAGGTGTGCCGAATTTGTGGATCCCAAAACATGTGCAGCGGGTCGAAGCGATCCCGGTTCTTGCCTCCGGCAAACTTGATTTGAAGAAGTGTCAGGAATGCGCGGCTGACATGTCGTGATTCCACGCTGCGGTTCCACTTTCAGCCCGACGGCGCGTCCGTAATCGAACACTGAGATGCCGCTGGCGGCTCGGGTCACCCGTAATCCGAGGGGAATTCGCGGGCCGAGGGGGAGATGCGCGAGGCATTTACGGACGCGCAACCGGCTCTTCCTCTTTCATTCGCCACGGCGAAATTTTACCGAAAAGATCGCGCGTTGCGCCTGCGATGTCTTCGGCTTTCGATACGCCGCTATCGATGAGCGCGCGCCCGGTGCTCGCCCAAATCTTTCTCACAACCAGCGCGCCGTTTTCGCGCACGATTCGACCAAGGTGCTGGACAGCGGCAGCTGTAGCGGATCGCCGGATAGCTTCCGGCGAACGGCGCGAAGTCAGTTCGCAATAGCCGCGAGCCACTTCCCCAACGCGCAGCGTGAGAAACGCGTTTGCGGCACCGTTGGAAACGCATTTCACCAAAAGTGCGGAGATGCCACTCAGTCCCGGAATTCCGCCTTTAAGCGCCGGCACGACAGAGACGGCAAGCGGCGCGACCATCTCGCCGAGGTCAAGCGATTCGAGCCCGCTCGCAACGAATGCTGTTCCGGCAACGTTGGCATACAGCCGAATTAGTTCGCGAGGTGATGGACGCTGGACGTAGATGCGGGCGATGTGCGCAACCATTTGAATTTGAGTGAACAGAACAATCAGACCGTCCAGCCGGCCATTTTGCATCAGTGCGGTGCTGAGAAAGACTATGCTTGCTGTCCGGCGGACAACTGCGTCTGCCTCTGTCGAGAGATGTCCGACTGCATTTTCGATCTGCTCGCGGGTTGCCACAGGCATATGTCGTGTCCGAGGGTTTGCAGCGAGCCGGATCCGAAGACCCTTCAAAAAAGCCTCGTAGTGCGGGCCAACATCTTCCTCTGGCGGCACAAGCGCGGCGGGAAGTCGCGCGTATGCAATCGCGCAGTAGAGCGCCAAAAATCCCGCCGCCACACAAACGCCCCAGAACGCAATCGACCCGGCGATCGGGTGAATTCTCTCGGCCAATAAAATCAAGCTCGTCGCGCCGGCGATGATCAGCGAGAGCATGGAAATCGCGCCAAGCGTGAGAAGCACCAAAATGATTCTCCTTAGTCCCGAATTTTGATCTGCTGTGGTTGCCGTCATTCTGGGTAAATGTGCGCCGGGTCTGTGTCGCCGCAATCAGCTTCCGAATGGGGCGCTGTTAATCAAGAAATCAGAAATTGTAGGGCGTCTCTGCGAGACGCCAGGCATTTGGCACAAACGCCCTACAACATTAATCTGTGCAACTAGATTGCATCCTGCGATGAAAAACAGGTTCGTGACAATTTCTTCAGCCGGTCCAAATCGCGATCCGTCGAAGGGCACGCGGGAACAACCGTTATGGGACGAGCACGCAATGTTTATCGATCAACTCGTCGCCGAGGGTTTTATCCTCATGGGCGGACCATTAGTCGATGAAGGCGGTGCGATGCTGATCGTTAACGCCGACGATGAAGATGAAGTTCGCGAGAAATTGAAAAACGACCCCTGGTTCGAGCGCGGCATTCTCAAACTGGAGAGTGTCAAGCGCTGGCAAATCTTCATCGACGAAAGAACTCGGAGTTAGTTATGAAAAATCTTGCGGAGATTCCCGTCACCTTGCTCTTGGTCGGTCATTTTCGCGTTGCCGATCGCGCACGAACGTAACGCTATGCAAATCGCTCGATTCACCTTCTGTTCATTCATGCTGACAGCTCTTGCGGCTGTCTTCGCCTCCGCAAGCTTCGCTGACGAAAAACCAATGATGCGGGCCGCCGTCGCGCGCGAATACGGCGCGCCGGAAGTGCTGAAGATGGAGCAAGTGCCGCGACCAGAGCCGCAACAGGACGAAGCGCTCGTGCGCGTCATCGCCAGCAGCGTCAATCCGGCCGATCCGCTCACGCTCAGCGGAAAATACGCGAAGGAATTCGGCACACATCTGCCGCTGATCCCGGGCTACGACATCTCTGGCGTCGTGGAAAAAACGGGTGCGAACGTCACCAGGCTGAAGGTGGGTGACGCAGTTTACGGTTATCCAACTTTCGGCGGAGGTTGGGCAGATTATGTCACCGTCAAAGAATGGGAAGTGGCTGCGAAACCAAAATCCCTCAACTTTGTGGAAACCGCGGCTGTGCCGATGGGCGCTCTGACTGCGTGGCAGGCGTTGGTAGATGTCGCGAAACTCCAGCCAGGGCAAACAATTCTTATCCACGGCGGGTCCGGTGGCGTTGGCAGTTTTGCGGTGCAGATCGCCAAAGCGCGCGGTGCGCGTGTCATTGCGACCGCCTCGACGTCAAACCAGGACCTTCTCAAGCAGCTCGGCGCCGACGTAGCGGTGGACTACACAAAGACAAACTTTGAAGATGTCGCCAAGGACGTGGACGCCGTGCTCGATCCAGTGGGCAAAGAAACACTCGCGCGTTCTTATGGCGTTGTGAAGAAAGGCGGCATCGTGATGTCGCTGGTCGCACGCCCGGATCCGGTTGAGCTTCAGAAACATGGAATCCGCGGCGCGGGTATGTCTGTTCATCCGGATGCCGAAGATCTCACTGAGATCGCGGGCCTGATCGATTCAGGAAAAATCAAGCCGGTCGTTACGCAGATTCTGCCTCTGAGTGATGCGGTGAAGGCGCAGCAACAAGCTGCGACCCATCATACGCGCGGAAAAGTTGTGCTCAGGATCGCAGACGAACCGAAAGGTTGAAGCGCTGTGAAATTTTCATTGTCGGTAGGGCGCGACCCTGGGCGCGCCGTCTATTCGCTGTCAGCGGCCGGGTTGGCAATTTGTTAGGACCTTCGCATGCCGGCTCGCTATTTTCCGGATCGCGACTATAGTCGTCCATGTCTAAGCGAGGTGGTATGTTTTTCACGCGTCGCGCACCCGACAGCATTACCGAAGAACTAGTGGCTGTGCTTTCCTCCAAAGCCTCATTTGAATTCAAGCCGTTGTTCGACACCATCCTGGTCAATCTACGGGAGCGAAACCTCGCCAGTGGAGGTGAAGAGATGCTACGTTTGCGCGTTTATGAAAAGCTTCAGGGTCTGGTCGGCCAGGGCGCGGTCAATCGAACGGTTACAGGGGTCACAAAGAAATACAAAGGGGTGGCTCCGCGAATGGTCGTGCTGCGGGCCCAGATGAAAGCTTTGCGCGCCGAATGCGACAAGCGAGCGCTTGCCAAGGCCGCCGCGGCAAACTGATTATTCCTGCTTGAGCGCTTACAACACGCCGTGGCGAACCTTTTCGTCTATGGCCAGGTAATCGTTCCGTGGCGGACTAAAGGTATCGAGCACGCGCGTCGCTGAGAGTGTCTCTACCCCGTGCGGAACATTGCTCGCGAGATAGAACGAATCGCCCGCTGAAAGTTCATGCGGCACGCCTTCGACAATCAGCCGCATCTTGCCTTCGAGAATATGAACGATCTGCTCCTGCGGATGCGAGTGCGCCGGCATCTGACTACCGGCCGCGAGCGTAGCCATCATCTGATACATCGTCTCGCCGTGCGCAACGGTGCGGCGCTTGATCCCGGGACAGATTTCAATCGTCGGACTTTCTGATTTCATTTTCGAAGCTTAGGCGGGAAGTCGTGATCAGGCGAATGCTCTGGGGGGCGCCCTCGCCCTCGCGTGCTGGTTTCGGCGGCTCGCCGAAACTCTTAACAAATAATTCTGATCACACTTGTCACTAGCCACTGATTACTGCCAGAATGCCAGCCATGAAAACTATTACACCATTACCCACAATTGTGTTCGCGGCATTGTTCGCGACTTCTTCATTTGCGCAAAGCCCTGCGACGTCACCGGCGACTGCAACAGGTTCGACTTCGACCGAATCAGCAAGCGCGACCGGACAGCCGAATCCGCAGGAGATGATGAAGCAGATGATGGAGATGTCGAAGCTCAACGAAAATCACAAGCTGCTCGCGGACATGAACGGCAATTGGAATTTCGCCATCAAGATGTGGATGAACCCGGACCCGAACGCCAAACCGCAGGAATCCAAAGGGACTGGCACACGCAAGAGCCTCATGGGCGGCCGCTACGTAGTGATGGATGTGACAGGTAAAATGCAAATGCCTGATGAAACCGGCAAAATGAAGGATATGCAGTTCAAAGGGATGGGCATCGACGGTTACGACAACGTAAAAAAGAAATTCGTCAGCTCGTGGATCGACAATATGGGCACCGGCATCCAGTTCTCCGAGGGCTCCTACGATCCCGCGACCAAGACATTCACTTATACAAGCGAAATCGAAATGATGCCCGGGATGAAAATACCAGTGCGCGAAGTCATTAAGGTCCCCGACAACAACCGTATGGTCCTGGAGTGGTACGAAAGCCATGGCGGCCAGGAAAAGAAGACGATGGAAATCAACTACACCCGCGCGGGCAAGAAATAGCGAAGCTTGCGGGGTATTCACGCGAGAGTCACGACAGGCAATGGCGTGACTGTTGCATTTAATCAGGTCGGCAAGCTGTGACGCCGGACGCGAAACGACTTGCATTCGCCCGCTACGCGCCTCGCTGTTTCTGGATCCATCGCGTGATTAGAAAATGCGCTAGAAAGCCCATTGGAAAGGCGATCAGTGCCGCCAATGGCCGCAACGTGATCGCGACCAGTAATACGGCCAGCCCAAATATCCAGACAAAGCTTTCTCCGGCGAAGGCCTGGCCCCAGTCGGGGCGGAGATTCCCCGACGGAACGCGCGGCCTCAGGGTCGGCCAGAAACGCGGCACTGCCCGGCAATACGCCTGATAGGGTGCGCCTTGACTTTTCAGAAGTGATTCTTCTTCGCGAAAAATCAGCCGATAAACAAAAATCCAGTTCGCCAGCACCAAAAAAATAAATCCGGAACGGCTTGCCAGGACGCCGATCCCGGCCGCCATTGGCAGGTTTGCCAGGTAAAGCGGATTGCGCGTGTAACGAAAAGGTCCGTCAGCTACGAGTGCTTCCGCGTGTTGCGCAGTATCGTGCACGACTTCAGTTCGCAAATAGGCCGCGCCCCAGGTGCGCAGCGCGGCTGCGAGGAAAACGAGCAGGGACCCAAGTAGAATTACGATTCGGGCAAAGCTCTCGGCAGCCGCGGTTCCTGGCATGACCGAGGGCGCAATCAAATGCCGCAGCGCGGCGATAAAAGGTGTCTGATCAAAAACGGCCAGCGAAAATCCTGCGAAATAAATCGCGCATATGATCCAGAAGCGTTTTTCGAACTCGAACCTGGTCGCTCGCACGGCCGCATTTGTAGCGGCATCGGCCCGCTGCTGCAATCCCGGGCATTGCGCCAGGTCGCGCTCCGGCCGGGAGGACCGAAGCGAAGGCGATCACGTGTCACTGATGAGCTATTGCTCGTCGCTGCTCTTTCAGTCCGATGAGACAACGAACCGATTGCCTTCGCTGTCTTTGAACATCGCGTAAGTGCCCCAGGGTTGTGTTTGCGGCGGGCCTTCAAACTCCACGCCGCGCTTCTTCAGCTCGGCATAGGTTTTTTCAATGTCATCGCACGTGTACGACATGTTCATGAACGAGCCGATTCGTTTTTCGTCGCCCTCGGGCGTGAACAACACCACGCGCGTCTCCGCTTTCGGTATTCGTAATTCAATCCAGCGCTGCTTCTCATCGAAGGGTTGATCGGTGATGATCGTGAACCCCAGCTTGTCGGTGTAAAAATCGAGCGCACGGTTTTGATCGGCGACCGGAATGCTAACGAATTTGATTTGTTTAATCATGATGCCCGGAACCTAATTGGACCGAGCTCATATCGTCCAGAGTTCACCGCGATACAGCGCGAGAAAGTGTTGTCCGTTTATCGGTATAGCGTCAGGAGAATTCACTTCATCCTTCTTCATCCTTTTTCCGTTGTGCCTCGCTTCAAACAGACCGTTCCCATCGACGACTACGTTCTCGACGTTCTGATGCGCGATCTGATCGGTCACGATCAAAAGCCGGCCGCGTATCTGGTTTATCTGCATCTATACGGCCAGGCTGCACGCAAGAAATGGAAACCGATCACTGCAAGTACCCGCGCGGTCGCTGATGCAACGGGCCTATCGAAGAGCGCAGTGCAAATTGCGCTCGCGCACTTGCGTCGGCGACAACTAATCGCGACGACCGCGGATCACATCACGGCCACGCCCCGTCACCGTGTCCTTCGTCACTGGCGCACACAGTCTTTGTAGCCGCCTCGCTATATCGAGGCGTTCTGCCACCATTTGGTCAGCGCGCTGCAGTGACGGCTCTCAGCCGCAAAAGAGTCGCGTTGCGAACAACTCAGGCGATTGTTAGACTTGCAATATGAAATTTCGCGTCACGATTGAGCCAGACGAAGACGGCGTGTTTGTCGCTGACTGCCCGGCTTTGCCCGGGTGCATCTCGCAAGGAAAGACTCGTGACGAAGCAATGGTGAACATACGTGACGCCATTCAGGGCTACATCGAAAGTTTGAAGAAGCATGGTGAGCCAATTCCGAGCCCATCACGGAAGCGGTCGTTGAAGTCACTGTGTGAGGCGTTTGCCTGTTTGTTCTGGCCCAGATGCGGTCAAGGCGTTCGTTAGAATTGGCTATGCGGTCGATCACCAAACCGGGAGTCATATTATTCTGCGGCATCCGGCGGGACGCCGGCTGACGGTTCCAAACCATCGCGAGTTAGCAAAGGAACGCTGCGTGCGTTTAATCCGCGAAGCTGGTCTAACAAAACAACAATTCGCCGAATTGCTCTCACCATCGCGTTGCAATGCACTATTGCGTCGCGAACGGCGGCGGCTTCATTTTCTTCACGCAGCTTACATCGAGATTTTTGGCGTCGCCTTTATCCAGAAACTTGATCGCAATCCGATCGATACAACCAGGGTCCGTCAGACCATCAACACCGTGACCGGCCTCTGGAATGATGACATGTCTGCTGTTCGGCAAATGCCTGGCCACCTCTTCGCCGTACTTTGGCGGTGTGACCGGGTCCATGTTGCCTGAGACAATCAGCACTGGCGCGTTTGAGCGAACAGGCTGGAGAAAATCGGCTGGAATTTCGCCGCGCGGCCACATCCCGCAGGCGCGCGTTTGCTGAAACACGCGATAGTCGCCGAACGGATTACCCGCAGTCAGCGTCGCCGCTTCCTTCGGATTAATAAATGGGACGTCTTCCGCGCACGTGACCGACAAATACATTCCATCCGCCACGAAATCAGGGATCGACGGCGCAATTGCTTGTTGGAGAAACGGCGCGAAATCGCCGTTTGCCGCATGGTAAACAATCAATGGGATTCGGGCGGCTTTGTCGCGGTCGTACATCCAGCTCCTGATCTTCTCCCCAAACACACCCCGTTGAATTTCGACTGTCGTCGGCGCGGCTTTGCCGGGCGGAGAATATTCCACACGCGCCGGCTGCTTCTCCAACTGGGCCAGCACATTCTTCCAGTCATCACGAACTTGCGGGAAGGCCGCATTACACCTCGCGTCCCGTTCGCATTCGCTCAACAACAGGTCCATTGCGCGTGCTGCGGACTCGGAATGGTGCAACGGCATTTTTAAATCAGTCAGTGCGACGCCCAGCAGGATCGCGCTGCACATGTGCTCCGGATGCCGCCGCATATACACCAGCGCTGCCTCCGTTCCATATGACCAGCCGAAGAGATTGATCCTGTCATAACCCAGCCACGCTCGCACATCGTCAAGATCATCCATCGCGATCGAAGTCGTGTATTTCGTCAGGTCGGCATGTTGTTGCAGCGCGTCGCGCATCCGCATCACGTAGTCGACCGGATACATCTCCTTCAGGTCCGATTGGGGCGTTTTCGCTTGTTGAATGGAAAGCCGATTGGAGTTTCCCGTGCCGCGCTGGTCCACCAACACCACGTCATGCCGCCGCCGATATTCCTTTCCCTGCGTCGCATAAAACATCGCGCCGGCCGTTGAAGCCATTCCAGGTCCGCCGGCGAGCTCGAACAACGGCTCCGCTTTCGTTTTTTCATTGAACGCCGGCAGGACAACGATGTTTAAGTCAATTGTTCGACCAGTGCGGGTTTTCCGGTTTTCAAAAACCGTCAGCTTCCCGCAAAACAATTCCTCATCGATTCCTGGTAATCGACACGGCTTCAATTTTGACAAGCCGCCTGGCAGGCGATGCTTGCCGCAGCCGCCCAGTTCGAGCAGAAAGAACACGACGCCGATCGTCATCGGCAAGACAGAACAAATGCAGCGGAGTCCGCGCACGGGCGACCTTATTCCGGGCGCACGAGGTCGCGCAAATCGAAATCGGCGGCGACGACAGAGATTATCTACACGTGAAACTCTACACGTGAAACCGCTTGGCAGGAGGTTGCGACTTCTTGCTTATTGCTTCTAGACCCATTCCCGCACCCCGCGACTGGGGTCGCGCGGACTGATAACGCCAGCCATTCTTTCCCAGACCGCGTTTACCGCGGGACGCGCTGTGTCCCACGGCAATGCTGACTCGGGTTTCGCCCTCTCGTAATCGAGCGCGATGGAATCTTCGACGTCCACGAGGTTCTTCCCACGATATTTGAAGAATGAGTTGTAGCCAGTCTTGTATGCGTGCTCGAATTGCTCGTAAGAATCCGCATTGGCGTACGACTGTTTGGGATGTTGTGCGCGCCAATAAGCGGCTTCTTTTTGCGGATCCACTCCGCCGCCTTGGCTTCTGCCTGCTGTTTCGGAATCTTTTTGCATAATGCGTGCGTCGTGCTGCTCATTAAAACACCGCGGATGACTGAGCGATCGGTCGCTTCTTTTAACTGGTGCCGAGATAAATGCTTCTGGTTCTGCGTCTGACACAGACGGCCTACAATTTCACCATTCGAGATCTGGAAATCCGTGGCGCTACTCTATGAACTGCGCGATTGACCGATATTTGTTGCTGAGCTCTCGGATACGCTGCTCGTAATGGTGAATGCGGTGAATCGAACGAAAGATCAGCCAGCAGGCGAGCACCACCAGACCCAGGTTCAGGAGCAGCAGCGGCGCCAGCAAAGGCATCACCTTATCGAAGCTGTAATAACGCGATGTCGCGATGAGCACACTCAGCACGGAGAAAGGCAAAGCAAACACCGCAATACCCGTCCGCAGAGTAGAGAGCGCAGTTCGTTTTTCAGCAAGCAGCATCTGGATTTCGTCAAAGATGACTTTGTCCACCTTGGGTAATCCGTCCGTTTCCATACTCGTTTCCTTTTTAATCTAATCGCGCTCCGTGTCTCAAGCGTAGGCCGCGGAGAAATCGAAAAGTAATCCCTTGGTAAACCGCGGATTCCGTGTCTCTCGAGTCGTCACTAGTGGCCCGTCACTCGTCACTCGTCACTACTAATGAGCTTCAACTGCCGCTTGTCCGTTTAATCAGAGCGCGTTTGTTTGTCTCATGAACAATATTGAAACCGATCAGCGCGGGATCTTGATTACCTGCCCAAAATGCGGCCGGCGCAACCGGTTAAAGTACGAAGGGCTCGGCAAAGTTTTTCGGTGCGGTCAGTGCCAAACCGAATTGCAACCGCTCGGCGAACCAGTGGATGTGCACAGCGATCTTGTTTTCGACGCGCTGATCAGTCATTCGGCTTTGCCGGTGCTGGCCGACTTTTGGGCGCCATGGTGCGGTCCGTGCAAAATGGTGGCGCCGGAACTGCGCAAAGTTGCAAGGGAAACCGCCGGCCAGGTCCTGGTGACTAAAGTCAATACCGAAGAAGTGCCGAGTCTGGCCCGACGTTTTCGCGTCACCGCGATTCCCACTATGTTGATCTTTAGAAACGGGATCGAAGTCGCGCGCCAGGCGGGAGCGATGCCCGCGCCTGCCATCCGAAAATTTCTCGAACACGATTTGGTGGCGAGGTAACGATGAAATCGGCGGCGGTCAAAGTGTGTCCGGACAAGAAGATTCGGCTCTCCAGGATCGATCCAGATGACACCGGCCCCGTGACCAACAAAGAAAAAGCGTGCACGCGCTTTGCCGATCTGCGGGAGAAAATCAGTCTGCTTCAGGAGAAACTGTTCGCCGAGCATCGGCGCAGTTTACTGATTCTTTTTCAAGCGCTTGATACCGGTGGAAAAGACGGCTCGCTAAAAGCGCTCTGCTTCGGCTTGAACCCGGCCGGCCTGGAAATCGCAAGATTTAAGACGCCAGCGGGCGTCGAACTCGAGCACGATTTTCTTTGGCGTGCGCACAAGGCAGCGCCCACCAAAGGCATGATCGGCATCTGGAACCGGTCGCACTATGAAGATGTGCTCGTGGTGCGCGTGCACAAGTTGGTGCCCAAAAAAGTTTGGAAGACGCGCTACGATCAAATCAACGAGTTCGAAAAAATCCTGTGCGGGAACGGCATCACCATCGTCAAGTTCATGCTGCATATCTCTAAAGACGAGCAAAAGAAACGGTTGCAGGCACGAGTCGAAAAGCCGACGAAACGCTGGAAATTTTCACCGGCCGATCTCAAGGAACGCGCGCTATGGGACGATTACCAGGAAGCGTATGAGGACGCCATCAATTGCTGTGCGACCGATTACGCTCCGTGGTACGTGGTTCCGGCCAATCACAAATGGGCGCGCGACCTCGCAATTGCCGAGGTTGTCCTGCGCGTGCTGGAGAAGATGAAGCCGCGATATCCCAAGATCAGATTTAATCCTGCGGCAACGGTTATCGACTGACTGACACTGACTACTGACTGATACTTGTGATCTCTGATCCGCCGCTTGTCACTCATCACTCATCACTGTTTTTAGATCCATGCTTGTCGTGTGGCAGTGGCCGATACAATGATGAACGCAGATTCGATACCAATTGCGAATCCTTTCTAGGGAAAGAGAGGCGAAATGATCAAGGGAAGTCAATTAATCGGGCGCGCTGTCATCGACATGGAAGCCGCGGAACGACTCGGCAAAATTAAGGAAATCATCGTGCAACGTGACGGCGAGCGCGTCGCGGGCTTTGTGGTGGTGCATGGCGAAACGATTGTCGGAACCGGCGGAACACGCCGCACTATTCCCGCTTCCGCTCTGCATTCGATCGGGCCTGACGCAGTAACCGTGCATGGAGCCGGGCTGAAAGAGAAGTCGTCCGCAGATCTCGACAATCTGCCGCGCATGTCCGACGTGATCGGTCGCAAAATGCTGACGCGCAGCGGCCGGCTGCTTGGCTCGATCGATGATGTGCTTATCAACGGCGAGGACGGGACAATTATCGGGTTTGCGGTCGGCGAGGGTGTTCGCAGCAAACTGGACAACATCTTGAACCCGCAGCGTTCTCGGATTCAGGGCTACGTCCGCGCCGACGCCGATTTGCACGTAGGCAATGAGCTAATCTTGGTTCCGGATAACGCGTTGATCGAAGGGGAACCGCGCGCGCAAGAAGCCGGTCGTAAATCGGAGATGCAGAACTCCGATGAAACCGCCCCCCGCGGCTGGGGTGACAGCGATCCGACGCAATCGACGCGACCCAGCATTTGGATGCGGCGAACAGACGCCGCATCGCGCGACGCATCGAAAACACGCGCAGAGGCTCGTCTTAAGTCTGAGACTGCCCGGCCAGTTGAGAACACTGTCGCTGCCGCATCCGCCGGACCGGCGGCTGAACCATCGCCAGATCGTGACGCCGAATCAGCTACGACGACTTCGCCGGATGATTTCCGTCCGTCTTAGTTTGGCTTTCTTACCCGCCTAATTGGGTTTGTGTTCGTTTACCGCGACGATTTGAAAATCGTCGCCGGCCGGTTCAAGGATGAGTGTCTTGTTCACTTTGCCAGATGACTGTTTGTTGGCGTTGCGCAATTTGAATCCCAGCGGGAATGTCACCCGCAGCCGATGATCAGTTTGTGGCTCGACTGTGATCTTGCCGGCGAGCCAGAAGTGTCGCTCCGGCCACTGCTCGTCGTAGCGCTTCAAATCTTCCCGGATCTTTTCGCGCTCCATCGTGCCGCTGTCGTAGTAGTCGACGCGATCTGCAAAAAATTCGGTTTCGGCGCCGACGTTCTTATCGAGTCCCGCCAGGACGTACGCGGCCACATAATCGCGCAGGCGCTCGGTGCTGAACTCTGGCGCGGGAGAAGCAGCCTCCAATGCTGTAGCTGGCGGCGCTGACGCCGATCCCCTCGTTTCCGTGATTGGAGCTGGCGCCGATAATGCCGGTCCTGTGGTCTCGGCCGGGGTTCGCGATGGAGCCGCGGGAGCTGACTGCGGCCGCGTTTCAGTGGCGATTGCTGCCGTTTCGTCGTCGGTCGGTGATGACGTCTTGCGCGCCTTTGTTGATGTTCGCCGCTCTCCCTTGCGCAATCGCCGCCACGTCTCGGAACTCTGCTCGGTAGCGGGTGTGCTTGGGCCAACCGCCGGCTTCGCGCCGAGCGCCTTGCTCGTCTCCACATCGAGCTGTCCCGTGATGGGTAACCCGTTGCGGATCTGATAACGGCTCAGCGCTGTGCTTAAATCATTGCTGTAGGCGCCATCGATCTCGCCAAAATAACATCCTTCGTCGCTGAGTTTTGTTTGCACTTCTCGCACGTTGTCATCGCCGCGGAGCGACGCGTTGAGGGAAAGGCCGATCATGAGAATAAAAAGAGGAATCCAATTTGCCATACACTCTTGAATCGAACGCCACGCCGGCGCTGCTCCTCCAAAGCAAATGGTAGGGTCGGCGCGCTGCACCGACCGCACGCCTCAGGCCGAAGTCGATAAGGATTTTCCCACGCGTCGCAGATCATCGAGCAGGATCTCCATGTCGTGCAAAGTCGTCCGATAATTCAGCACGCAACCGCGCAGGGCGAACCGGCCGCCGAGCGTCGCATTGGATAGATACGAACTGCCGTCTCGTCGCAGAGCGATTAACAGGCGTTCATTGAAAGCATCGATCGCTTTTGGCGATTGGTTCCTGAGTTGCACCGGCACATGACGAAAGCAAAAGATCGATAGCTCCACCGGCGCGACCATCTCAAAGTCATCGCTGGCTTGCACCATCGACTCGAGATGGCGCGCACACGCAAGATTGCTTTCGATCGCCTCGCTCAACCGATCCAAGCCCACGCCTTTTAACAACATCCACACTTTGAGCGCACGGAAACGCCGCGACAGTTCCGGTCCATAATCCCAGCACACAAAGGCTTCGTCTTCCTTCTCACCAAACATGCGAGTGTATTCCGCCTCATGAGCAAAAGCGGCCCGGGCAATCTCGGGGTCGCGGTAGATCACGCAGCCGACGTCCACTGGGAGATAAAGCCATTTGTGAGGATCCAGCGCGATCGAATCGGCGTGCTCCATGCCCGCGAACAATTCTTTCGCCGACGGCGCGAGGATGGCGAACGCACCATAACTTCCATCTACATGCATCCAGAGCTGGAACCGGTTCGCAACCTCTCGAATCTCGCCTAAGGGGTCGACTGCGCCGGTATCCACGGTTCCGGCATTCCCAACCACGCAGAATGGAACGTAGCCGGCCTCCAGATCGGCATTGATTCTTGCGACAAGATCGTCCACTCGCATTCTGAAGCGTTCGTCGACTGCGACGGGCTGCACATTCTCCCGGCCAATTCCTAAAAGCGCTGCTGCCTTGATAATCGAGAAATGTGTCGCGCTCGACGCATACATGCGCAGTCGGCCTAACGAATAATCTTTCGTCTGCCGCGCCGCGGCCAGTGCGGCCAGATTGGCCATCGATCCACCGCTGACAAAAAGGCCGCCGGCTTCAGGAGGGAATCCCAGAATTTGACGGATCCAATCGATCGTCAAGCGCTCAAGTTCCACCGGCGCCGGCGCCGAACGCCAGATCGTGAGATTGGCGTTCAAAGTCGAAGCAAGCAGATCAGCGAACGCTCCAAGCGGAGTCCCGGGCGATTGAACATAGCCAAACATCCGGGGATGCGCGTTCTGACGGCTAAAAGGAACGATCGTTTCGCGAAGTACTTTCAGCAGCGAATCAAAATCGGTTCCTTTGACCGGAAGCTTCAAGTCGAGTCCACTTCGAATCTCGTGTGAAGAGGTGTGACGATATGCCGGGCGATCGCGGAGCCCGCCGAGATAATCGATCATGAATTGAGTAACGGAATTTCCCCAATCACGTATCTCGTCGGCAGACGGCTCAAGCATCTCCATCTATACACGCGCAAAAAATACCGCATGCAAATTGCGGATGGTAGGGCGCGACCGCCGGGCGCGCCGTGGCGGGGCGCGCCGCGTTCTCTGAGGAGCAGTCGCCCGCGGCGACTTGGTTAGCCTGTCCTGAGAGAAGCCGAAGGAGCTGCTAGCCGAAACGAACTTTGAAATCTTCCTCGCCCAGCTTAAATCCAACAGCGGCGATCTGATCCGTCGCCGTGGCGATTTGCTGAAGCCGCCGCCTTCCCTGAACAAGTCAGGACGCGTTCTAGCTGGTTTCCGCTTCAGCCGCTTTTCGTTTCGATTTCGTTGCGGATTTTTTCCGCGCGCGCTGCCGCTTTCGAGTTGCGTTCCGTTTGCGCCTAACGGATGTGGGTTTTTGTTCTTCCGACACGGACGCTTGCCTTTTTCGCGATTCCTCGCGTTCCTTGCGCGCCTTCTTCTCGTCCAGATGCCTCCGAAATCTCTTATAAGCAAAACCACCGCCGAAACCGGCAGCAGCAATTGCAAGTGCCGCTGCGATCTTAACCGGTCCCTTTCCCGGTGCCATGTGCCATGGACATTTGTCCAAAGGATATCTATCCGGAAGATAGAACCCGCATCCAGGTGCATCACACTTACGCGCCATAATTGCTTATTTCGTTAGGCAGAGGTGATTGAAAACTACTTCTAAAGCTCTACTAACGGTGGTCCGCGCTGGCAAGTTAAATCGCGCCCAGGCCTAGCGTGCGGCGTGTTGCGGCTCCGGCAGATAGAAAAAGAGAATTCCGAGAATCACATAGACTGAGAGAAGTTGGATGCCTTCGATCCAGTTCGTCTCGCCGTCTCCGCTGATCTGAAACAGGATGTAGACCGAGGCCACGACCGCGACAACTTCCGGCATCGTGAATTCCAAGTCCATCGGTCGCCCGAAAAGATAGGAGAGAAAAATCAGCAAGGGCGCGACAAAAAGTGCAATTTGCAGACTGGAGCCGATCGCGATGCCAATAGTCAAGTCCATCTTGTTTTTCATCGCCATGAGGATGGCAGTCGAGTGCTCCGCTGCGTTACCGACAATCGCCACCACGATAACACCCACAAACACTTCGGTCAGGCCGACGGAGTCCCGGACATTTTCGATCGTGCCGACGAGAAACTCCGAGAGCAGTGCGACCAGGGCGGTAGCGATAAGCAGGATGGTAATTGCTTTGCCGCGCGACCATTGTCTGCCTCTTTCTTCGACATCTTCCTTAGCGCCTTGGAAGAAATATTTGTGCGTCCGGAGCGAGAAACCGAGCACGCAGAAATAGGTAAGAAACAAGACAACGGCGATGGCCAGGGATAGCTTCTGCTCGACCAGCCGGCTCCAGCCACCAGGCCTGGCAGCGGCGGCGACATGAAATACCGTCGGGATAATAAGCCCGATCGCGGCCAGTGAGAGCGAGATGACGAAAGTGCGCGCTGCAGTGGCATTGAAACGTTGTTCTTTATATTTGGTGCCGCCGAACAAAATGGAGAGGCCGAGCACCAGCAGCACATTACCGATGATCGATCCCGTAATGGAGGCTTTCACCACGTTGGTGAGACCTTTGGAAAGGGCGATGCCGGCGATGATCAGCTCCGCGGCGTTTCCAAAAGTGGCGTTGAGCAATCCGCCCAGGCCTTCCCCAACACGAGCGGCGAGCGCTTCGGTGGCGCGCCCGATCCAGCCCGCCACCGGAATGATGCCCAGAGCGGAGCAAACGAAGAGCGCAGTCGGACTGATGCTTCCGGGCCAGAAGCGCAGAAGGCCCGCGAGGGGAACAAAGATAAGAAGCCAGTCGAGCGAGGGTTTGAGTTTCAGAGGTCTGGGAATTTCGCGACTTGCCACAGCTAATCAACCCGCCCGTCAGAGGCAAAGCGAACATCGCGATACCGGTGCAAAGACGCCTGCGCAGTTCGTTTCTCAGCGAGAAGCACCTGCATTCCGCCGAAGAGGACGTTGTCCAGCCTGTAATCGATTCGACGCAGCACAAAAATTGAGAGTCGTTGCCATCGCGTTGTCCGCTCTTCCGTGAAAATTAGTTATAGAGAGCCTTACCGGAATCGCCTAAATTCATGCCCCGATGGCGGACGAACAGAAATCGAAACTCCGACTGGCGATCGCCCACGTTCTTTTCATCGACATCGTTGGCTATTCCAAATTGCGCACCAACGAACAGAGCGCTCAAATGGAGAAGTTGCGCGAGATCGTGCGCGGGACCGAGCAATACCGCACAGCTGAAGCCGAAGGAAAGCTGCTGCGATTGCCGACCGGGGACGGCGGCGCACTCGCCTTCCGCAACAACCCGGAGGCGCCGGTTCTTTGTGCCGAGGAAATTGCCAAGGCACTAAAAAGTCATCCCGAGATTCGGGTCCGCATGGGAATCCACAGTGGTCCGGTCAACGAAGTCACCGATTTGAACGAGCAGGCGAACGTTGCCGGGGCCGGCATTAACATCGCCCAGCGCGTCATGGATTGCGGCGATGCCGGTCACATTCTGGTGTCGAAACACGCCGCCGAAGACCTCGAGCAGTACGATCAGTGGCAGCCGTACCTTCATGATCTCGGCGAATGTGAAGGGAAACATGGCGAACGCCTGCACGTGGTGAATCTCTACAACGATGAAATCGGCAACCCCAGTGTACCGGCAAAGTGCGCGACCAACGCGATTCCTGGATCGACTTCGTCGACTGCTGGCGCTCGAAATCCCTACGGCTACGCGATTGTGGCGATGGCAATCGTGGCGTTGATTATTCTTGGCACAGCCAAACTTTTCACCACACGAATTGGTCACAGAACGGATCGCGGTGCGTCTGCGTCGCCAATCTCGGAAAAAAGCATCGCCGTTCTGCCGTTTGAGAACCTGAGCGACGATAAATCGAATGCTTATTTTACCGACGGGATCCAGGACGAGATCCTCACCCGGCTCTCCAAGATTGCCGAGCTTAAGGTCATCTCGCGCACCTCGACGGAGAAATACAAGAGCACGCCCGAGAACTTGCGCGATATCGGCCAACAGTTAGGTGTGGCGAATTTTCTGGAGGGAAGTGTGCAGAGAGTCGCCAATGCTGTGCACGTGAACGTTCAGTTGATTCGCGCCGCAACGGCCGAGCATCTGTGGGCGGAAAGTTATAATCGCACCCTCGACGATGTGTTTGGAGTGGAAGGTGAGGTGGCCAACGCCATTGCCGACCAACTCAATGCCAAACTCTCCGGCGCCGAGCAAAAGGCCGTCGCGCAGAAGCCGACCCAGAATGCGGCAGCGTATGACGCTTACTTGCGCGCCATCGCAATCGACAACGCCGAAACTCTCGAGACAACAAAACGGGTCGCTGACCTTTATGCGGAAGCGGTTCGTCTGGATCCTCAATTCGCTCTGGCATGGGGCCGTCTGGCCGTCGCGCGCAGTCAGCTCTATTTCAATGGCATAGATCTCGAGACAAACAGCGGTGCCGCGGTGAAGGAGGCCGCTAACCGGGCAATGTCGCTGCAGCCAGAGCTCGGTGAAGCATGGCTTGCGCAGGGCGTTTATCGCTACCGCGTTCTGCGCGACTTCCAAGGCGCGCTCCAATCCTACGAGGGAGCGCTGAGGCGTTTACCGAACAGCGCCTTCGTGCTTGAGCAGATGGGTCATCTGGAACGACGACTCGGCCAGTTTGATGTTGCGCAAAAGCATTATCAGGCGGCCGCACAACTGGATCCGCGCAACATCGGGTACCTTTTAACGGTCGCCGACTCACTTCAAAGTCTCCGTCGTTACGACGAGGCGCGAGCTGTATTTGATCGGGTCTTTGAGATATCGCCCGGAAACGAGGCTGCAATCGCGGCGAAGGCAGCGGGACTCCAAACGGAGGGGCGGCTGAAGGAAGCCGCTGAGGTTCTGGAAAAAGCTCCTGCCAATTCAAAGGACGAGGGCCTTACCATGACCCGAGCCATCCAGCTCTACGAAGAGAGGCGCTTCGACGAAGTGATCGCTCAGATTCAGCAGAATATGTCTGCGACAATTGCGAACGATCCCCGCACCCTGACGCTACTCGGTCTTTGCCAGAAATTTGCCGGCAAAGACAATGAAGCTCACGCTACTTTTACGCGTGCGCTAACGGCGATGAAGCCAACGCCTGACTCGACTGTTCCTGTCGATGCGCGAAGCCTGCCGTGCTATCTCGCTTGGGTTTATGCCGGCGTTGGCGAAAAGGAAAAGGCATTGGAACAGGCGCGTCGGGCCATCTCTGATTACGACAGCGACGCTTTAGCAAAACCTTTCGCAGAGACAGCGCTGGCAGTCGTCCAGGCGCAGACCGGCGATATCGATTCTGCGATCGCTGCATTGCCCCATCTGCTCGAAGTGCCCAATGGCGAAACCTGCGGCGGTCTTCGGACTAACCCGCTCTGGGATCCGCTGCGCCAGGATCCGCGCTTCCAAAATCTGTGCGCTAACAAATGAGCGAAATTCCTGGCCCTCGTCCGCGGCGCAAAACAAGGAGTTGTACGAAAAGCGTCGTCTTGTTTGGTGTTGCCGCGCTTTGGTGCGTCCCGTGTCTCGCCAAGGCGCAAAGCGCAGATGAGCGGCTGCGAGCTATCTACACGGAAGAATGGAAATGGCGGCTGGAGCAGTTTCCAGGGCTCGAAGGAGTCGCAAAACCGGTTGCCAATCGCCTGCCGAAAGTAGATCCGGCGACGCAGGAGACGCGGCTACGTTACTGGCAGGATGTGTGGCACAAGCTCGATGATGTTCCGCGCGCGCAACTCTCGCCAGAGGAGCAGATCAACTACGATGTTTATCGGCCGGAAATCGAGAATTTCGTCGCCGATCAGAAATTCCGTGACTACGAAATGCCGGCGAACTCGGATTCCGCTTTCTGGACCGATCTGGAGTACACGGCGCGCCGACCTTTCAAGACGCTGACGGATTACAAAAACTGGATCGCGCAGATGCGCGATATCCCGCGCTATTTCCGCGAACAAATCGTGAACATGCGGGCGGGGCTTGCGCGGGGCTTCACGCCGCCACGCCTCACTTTGCAGGGACGCGACAAATCCATCGCCACCATTGCGGAGGGCAAACCCGAAGACAATCTGCTCTACACTCCGTTCCGAGAACCGATGGTCGGAGTTCAGCCGTCCGATCAGAGCAAGCTCAAATCGGAAGCTGCACAAGCGATTCGCGAGATTGTGCAGCCGGCTTATGCGGACCTGCTTAAATTCTTCCGGGACGAATATGTGCCGCACACCCGCACGACGCTTGCGGCCGAAGCGCTGCCGGACGGGAAAACGTACTATCGCCAGAAAATTCGCGAGTTTACCACGCTCGATCTCTCGCCGGATCAAATTCACCAGATCGGCCTGTCGGAGGTTGCCAAATTACATCAGCAGATGGTGGACGTGATGCACGAATCCGGGTTCAAGGGCGAGTTTCCGGCGTTCGTGCAATTCCTCCGTGACGATCCGCAGTTTTACGCCAAAACACCGCAAGAGCTGCTCAACCGGGCCGCCTGGATTGCGAAAGTATTCGACGGCAAATCGTCGCAATACTTTGGCTATCTGCCGCGGATGCGCTTCGCCATCAAACCGGTCCCGGCCGATCTCGCACCTTTTTATACTTCAGGCCGTGGCGGTCCGGGCATTTATCTCCTGAACACCTACGATCTACCGCATCGCCCGCTCTATAATTTGCCTGCGCTGACCCTGCACGAGTCCGCGCCCGGACACGCATTCCAGATTCCGATCGCGCTCGAGCACAAGAACCAGCCGGAATTTCGGCGATTCGACTACATCTCCGCGTACGGTGAAGGTTGGGCGGTTTATTGTGAAAAGCTGGGCCAGGAAATGGGCATGTACGAAACGCCATACGAGCGCTTCGGGATGCTTGGTTATCAGATCTGGCGCGCGGCGCGACTGGTGGTCGACACCGGCCTCCATTCGAAAGGTTGGACGCGCGAACAGGCGCTCAAGTATATGCGTGATTACACCGCGCTGCCGGAGCATGAGATCGAAACCGAGGTGGACCGTTACATCGCCTGGCCCGGGCAAGCCCTCTCTTATTATATGGGCGAGCTGGCGATCGTGCGTGCCCGCGAAAAAGCGGAGAAAACGCTGGGAGCGAAATTTAACATCCGCGCTTTCCACGATGCGGTGCTCGAGCTCGGCTCCGTACCGCTGCCGGTTGTCACCGCGCGGATCGACCGTTTCATCGCCGAAGACGGTACAGGCCCCTATCCGGATATGGAGTGAATAGTTAGCTGTAGCCGGCGGCGTTGACGCCGGTTCCTTCGCGGTCTGGGGAGCGGTCGCCGCGGCGACTTGGTGTACCCTCTTCAGTTTGCCGCATCGGAGTCGGGCGAAGGAGGGAGCGAATCGAAGGAGCGCCTCACCGAAACGAACTTTTTGTTAGCTGATTGCGGTCTGGATCGCGATTTCAGCCTGCATCGTAAGCCGCTTATGATCAACGCAGTGGTTTTCTGTAGAGGCAGCCGTGCCGGCTGCGAAACGATTTGAATATTGTTCGCGCGTGAACGCCTCGTGCAGAAGAAATTGAAACCGGAGCGCGACGCGACAGAGGTAGGGCGCGACCGAAGCCTGCTCGACGTGCCGAGGGCGCCCCGCTTCCACATTGCCGAAAATAATTAATCGAAAGATTTCGCGAAAATCGGCGAAGTATGTTTGATGGCCCGCCGATCTCCCCGCGTCCTCGACTCGGAAAGAATAATGCCACGGCGATCAAAGACTCACGCTCGTGAGCTCGAAATCGATCCGCGCTTTAGAGGTCGTGAACGCCAGCCCGGGCTCGATCTTCTCCGTGCGCTTGCGATCATTATTGTCGTCATTTATCACGCTGCGCTTTTCGGATTCACACTTCCCGCCCGAATCGATCGCTTTGGCTGGATCGGTGTCGATCTTTTCTTTGTCCTCAGCGGTTACCTGATCGGCGGCCAATTACTCGCGCCCCTGGCGCGCGGCAATAAAATTAGTCTTGGCCGTTTCTTTGCGCGGCGCGCGTTGCGCATCATGCCGGCATATTTCGTTGTTCTAGCGGTTTACTTTTTGTTGCCGTCATGGCGCGAGTATCCAGACATGTCCCAACCGCTCTGGAAATTTCTCCTCTCGATCCAAAACATTGCCCTCCACGGCGGCACCGCGTTCTCGCACGCATGGTCTCTTGCCGTCGAAGACCAATTTTATCTGGCGCTGCCGTTTCTGTTGCTCTTTCTCTGTTGCCGTCCGCGCGCCGCGTTCATCGTTCCCTGTCTGCTCGTTGTTGGCGGCATCGGCCTACGCGCTTTTCTGGCTACACAGAATCCATCGGTTAATGGCGGCGTTTCGTTCCGCGTTTTCCAAGCCTGGATTTATTACCCCACATGGACCCGGCTCGACCCGCTGGTGTGGGGTGTTTCGTTGGCGGCAATCGAAAAATTCCGACCGCAATGGTGGGAACGATTGATGGATAGCGCGATTTGGCTCTGGCTTCCCGGACTCGCGCTGATTGCTTACGCTTTGTATCTGGGCGAAGGCGATTATCTCACCGTCACCGACTGTATCTGGCAATTCCCGCTCATCGCGCTCGGTATGGCCGCGCTTCTGATCTGCGCCCTCAGCCCACGACTATTTCTCAATCGGGTTGCAATTCCTGGCGCAGCGTTCATCGCCAGCATCGCGTACAGCGCGTACCTGATTCAGAAAATCGCTATCCATTTCGTCGAACAATTCTGCACAAACCACCACATCGCGCTTGCGTCCGTGCCTGCTCTCGTCGGAGTGGAGATTGCTGTGTATGCCGCTGCCGTGATTCTGTTTCTCACAGTCGAACGCCCGTTCCTTCAACTGCGCCACCGCGTCACTCGACTAGGACTGGTCGCGCCGCGGAAGGCCCATCACAAATGATCGCTTCGATAAGGAAAATGCGTTACCAAACCTGCTGTGCAATTCGAGTTCGATCCGCAGAAGAGCGACAGCAACAAGGCGAAACACGGAATCGATTTCGTTGAAGCGCAGGCGCTCTGGAAATCAAGGCACGTACTTTTCCATGCCCAAGATGTCTTGGAGAAACGATACATGGTCATTGGGACAATTGGCGACGAATACTGGTCTGCCATAATCACCTATCGCGGAGCACGGATTCGGATTATTAGTGTAAGGAAGTCCACGGCAGCAGAGATCGAGACTTATGCCAAAATCGCAGGATAAGAAAACGACAGCCGATAATCTCGAAGAGAAATTCGATCGAGGGGAAGACGTGCTGGATTATTTCGATGTTGGTAAAGCCCCCATCGTCGATCCGCAATCGAGGAGCGGCGCCAAAGAAAAGCTTGCCTATCCGGCAAAAGCTAATTCGGATCGGTCTACGGTCGCTCGCGAGAAATCAGCGCGTTATCGCAAAAAGAAGTAGGACGCGATCCGCATCGTGGCGGTCGACGACATTCTTGGGTGGTGAGGGCGACGATCCGGGGAGCGCGCGCGGCTCGCGTGCTGGTTTCGGCGCCTCGCCGAAACGAACTTTGCTGATGGTCCATCTTCGGTGAGGGCTCGCATCGTAAGCCGCTCTCGACGCGCCGTAGTCCCGCTGCTGCGGGACGAAGGAAGTTATGATGGACGAGTCATTGAAGAGTGTTTGGCGAGCCGCCAAACACGACAGGCCAACGGCCTATGCCCCCAGTTCTCAGCCCTCACGGCGCCCCCGGCGGTCGCGCCCTACCTCTCACGGGTGGCGGCATGACCGACGGCCTCCGCCATGGAACGGAACCAATCGGCATACGCTTCCGGTGTGTAGGTAAAGGTTGTCTCGCCGATCGGTTTACCATCGCAATGGTAATGAATGATCATCCGGCCTTTTCGCACCGGCGCGGTTCGTGGCAGGACAATTGCCTCCGGATCGCGCAATTTGGTTTCAACGGTTTCTGGCAGCTTCATCGTGTCGAACACCCTCTATTTATTACGAATAATCCATCGTGCCTGGACGTAATCGCCCGATGTTGGTCGTTGCGGGCGGGAAAAGTTGTTTTGCGTCCGAACTACTCAGTCGTCGCGATCTGTTTAGGGAGGGATTACGATCATGGCGATGATCGCGGCCACCATCGGTCAAAAAAGCACGCGCACAGCTGAGTGGCCCGGTCACCGCTACAACTGTGCAGAATTTTTTCCGTAAATCGAAAGATGTTACTTTGGCGGTGGCGGCACGGTTGGCCATCAACACCAGGTTGCGGGGTATTGGGCAGATGACACAGCTCTCTATCGACACGAAAAAAAAGCGCGTCCTTGTGCGTCTCGAGCTTATCGGAGAAACAGAGCCGATCGAAATCGAAATCGCCAGATACACCCTCAAAACAAAAGAGAACGTGACAAAGCTCACGATCGAAGAAGCGACAGCGTCCCGGCCATGGATCGCGGCTGCGCTGCAAGAATTCGTGGTTGGCGAAACTGTATCTATTCCGAAAAAGGCCGCCGCGGTTTTGAAGCTGCTCACGTAGCGGCCTAATCCGACGCCTTTCTCGGCGACACTTACTGTCTCCCGCCCGATGGTCAGGGATGGATTTACAACTGAAAGATAAGCTCGCGCTGGTTTCCGGCTCGACTGCCGGGATCGGTTTCGCAATTGCAAACGGACTCGCGCGGGAAGGCGCGCGGGTCATCGTGAATGGTCGGACGAAGGACCGGGTCGATACCGCGATCGAGCGGATTCGTTCACACAATGCCGGCGCGAAACTCGAAGGAATTGCGGTCGATCTGGGCAGCGCAGCTGGCAGCGAAGAAGTGGTGCGAAGTTTCCCTGATGTCGACGTGCTGGTGAACAATCTCGGCATATTCGAACCAAAGCCGTTCGAGCAAATCTCCGACGCAGACTGGTTCCGATTTTTCGAGGTCAACGTGATGAGCGGCGTGCGGCTATGCCGCGCCCTATCTCCCATCGATGAAGAAACGGAATTGGGGTCGAATTGTTTTCATATCGAGCGAATCCGGCGTGCAAATCCCGGTGGAGATGATTCACTACGGCGTGACCAAAACCGCGCAGATTGCGGTGGCGCGCGGCATCGCCGAAACGTGCGCCGGCACCGGCGTGACGTGCAATGCGGTATTGCCGGGACCCACCGCGTCCGAAGGCGTAAACGATTTTGTCGAGTCGCTCGCCTCGCAAGGCGGCCAAACTCGCCAGCAGGTGGAAAAGGAATTCTTCGAAAAAGCGCGTCCGACTTCGTTGCTGAAGCGCTTCGCCACGCCCGATGAAGTCGCCGCCATGGTGATATTTGTCTGCAGCCCACTCAGCGCCGCTACCAACGGGGCTGCTCTGCGCGTCGACGGTGGCGTCGTCCGGTCGCCTTTTTGACGCCGACCGTTGGTCCGGAAAGGCAGGTCAGTTTCTGCAAGCCGTCTGCTGCAACGGAGCCAACGTCGCAAGATCGACAGCAGACGTTGGCGAAGCCGTTTTATCGACCAGCTGCCTGGCCGCCGCTTTCAATTCCGTCCATCGCGACAAGAGATAGGCGGGCGCAATGACGATGTGGCGAAGTATGCTGCGCCACTCTACCAGCGCGCGTTCGATATCGCCGTGCCGCAACAGTTCGTTGGTGAGCTTGTGCCTGGAGCGCGGATCAGCCACCAATTCACGCACCACTTCGGATGCGCCGGCGCCGTATTGCACCGGTACGCCCATGGTGAGGTAACCTGGATAATCGGCCCGGCGATAGACTCGTTGACACAAAATGCCGAGCCGTCCGCCCATCGGCGCATCCTCTCCAGAAAAACGCGGACCGGCGCGAATATTTGCGAGATCGAACAGCAGATCGTCGATTGGATAGGTTTCGTCTTCGAGCGCGGCCGCTACCGCTAAACCTTCGCCGCCGTGGAAAAATGAAAAGATCATTCCGCGCATGGTCGGTGTGCCGTCCGGTTCAATCAGTCCAAGGTGTCGCCACGCGTAAGTAGGCGAGTTCACGATCGCGACGGTTTTATCGTGCTCCAACTGATCGCACGTTCGACAAACGTCCGGCAGGTTTTCGCGCTCCGGCGGCTCGATCAACGCGTTGCCAGCCGAATCGATGTGAGCGTTGACCGGCACATTGGCGTAATCGAGCCGGATTGAGATCAGTTTTCCCCGCATGTTCCAGTCGACGATTGTGCCCGGCTTCACCAGATCGTCGAGCTGCGGCCGGATCTTAGTTTCAAATTCTTCATGGGTAAACGTTCCGCGCCGCGCAGCCGAATCTGCCATTGGACGTTGAGCAGCCTGCCCCGTATCCCCTTTTACGGGGTTGAACGTTGGGCGTTGAGCGTTGTTCTGGTTCTCGCCGGTCGCTTTCTTCAGCCATTTCACCAATGCCACCTCTCCGGAGGCGAGCACCGTCGCGACCGGCAGCTCGCGTCCATAACGGTTTTGCTCGCGCAGCCGGCAGAGATTACCGGTGCCGACCCCATCGAGCATAAGCGGCACGGTCAGCGCCCGCCGCCACCGATCGTTTTCGCGCACAAAAGCGCGACCGAGCGTCACACTTTCTGCCGCCGGTTTCGCTTCCCATTCTTCGCGAGAATTCAGCATCTCGATCATTGCCCGCCGGAAAAACCGCGCGCGCTCATCGGTCACCCAAAGTCCACACGGCCGCGGCCCGCTTTCGAGCGAGTGTTCGACGCCCAGCGGCACGCGTTGCACGCTGAACAATGAGTGGGTCAGTTCCACCGCCGCTGCGAACGGTTGATCGCCGCGCTGTTTGGCCGCATGCATCACGCTGATCAGACTGGGCCAATCCACCTGGGCCGCGCGTCTCAGCTGGCGCGCTTTGGTGTCGCTCAACCGCGGCAAATCGTTCGTGTAAAGCGCGTGACCGACTTCATCGAGACCACGGCGGCCGGCGCGACCGAACATCTGGAGAAGCTCGTCCGCTTCGACCTGGCGCTCGAAATTGCCGGCGAAATAACGTCGATCGGTCACGATCACCGAGCGCATCGAAAAATTGATCCCGGCGGCAAGTCCCATCGTCGCGACGACGACGTTGAGTTGGCCCGCTTTGGCGAGCGATTCCACCACGCCGGCGCGCGCGGCGTAACTGAGTCCGCTGTGATGATACGCCACACGATTCCGCAAGAGTTTCGTCAGGCTCTTCCCGGCGGTTGCTTCCTGGACCGGGGTCAGTCGCAGCGGGTCGCGCACCGGCAGGGCCGAGGCGATGGCTTGCGCGATCTGTTCGGCAGCGGCGCGACGCGGCGCGAACACCAACACCGGAGCGAGGTCCGCGCGCATGGCGCGACCAATCATGCGCGGCCAGAAAGATCCGCCAGTCCGGCTCGGACTACGCGACTGAACAAATTGGGAATCCGGCAAATTTCCGAGATCAGTTTCCTCCAGGGGCACCGGTCGCGTCTTATGTTCGATGAGAACGGCGTCACGTCCGATGCGATGCAACCACGCGACCACGTCACGCGGGTTCGCCACGCTACCGCTCAAAAAGAGCAACTGTGTTGTTTTCGGTGCGAGGGCGACGGCGAGCTCGTAATGCACGCCCCGCATCGGATCGCCCAGCATTTGAAATTCATCCATAACCAGGAGCGCCGGGCCCTCGCCGCGGAGAAACCGCCCGCGCTGTGTCTCGAGCGTCGCGACCACAACCTTCGCGTCGAGATTTAGCGCGACGTCACCCGTGGATATGCCGACGTCCCAGCCGCGCGCCCGCCATTCCGATAATTTATCGTTAGCGAGTGCGCGGGTCGGGACGGTGAACACCGCCTGAGTTTTCAGGTTCGGATAAAGCAGTTCGAAAATGTAAGTCTTGCCCGATCCTGTCGGTGCCTGCACCACCACGTCTTTTCCCTGTTGCAACGCGCGCACTGCCTCCTGTTGCCACAGATCGGGAATAACCAATCCCGTCCCAATCGAGCTCATGGGACCAGCGAGATAGAAGGTAAAGTCGCGAGGGTAGC
>DASYDV010000030.1:0-5016 GCA_036499375.1 Candidatus Udaeobacter sp. | reverse complement strand
TAGCATGACTTCAAAGCGGAAGCCGCTGCTTCTTGCTGGCATCGCGGCGGTCTCCGTTCTCGTATTAGCTGGCGTGTATTTCGGAGCACTCAATCGACCAGCCCGACTGCTGTCACATGCGCCTGCGATTCCTGAAAAATCCATCGCCGTCTTACCTTTTGAAAATCGGAGCGAGGATAAAGCAAACGCCTACTTTGCCGATGGGATCCAGGACGAGATTCTGACGCGCTTGTCGAAGATCGGCGATCTCAAGGTGATCTCGCGCACATCCACGCAGCATTACAAAAGTGCGCCGGAGAATCTGCCCGAGATCGCCAGGCAACTTGGCGTAACCCACATCCTGGAAGGCAGCGTGCAGAAGAGCGGCGATACGGTGCGTGTGAACGTGCAGTTGATCAACGCAGCCACTGATTCGCATCTTTGGGCCGACACGCTTGATCGCAAACTAACTGATCTCTTTTCCGTCGAGAGCGAGGTGGCCAAAGCCATCGCCGACCAACTGCGGGTGCACCTGAGTGGCCAGGAAGAGCAAGTAATCCAGGCTAAACCGACGGATAATCCTGACGCGTACAATGCGTACCTTCGCGGTCTGGCTTTTAATCTGAAAACGTTAGATAACCCCGGCAACACCGTGGACGCACAGAGATATCTTAGGGAAGCGGTTCGCTTGGATCCGAAATTCGCGCTGGCCTGGGCGACGCTTTCAAGCGTTGACTCGCTCGGATACATCTCACTCGACCTTCAGCCGACGATTGCCCTTCGTGAAGAGGCGTGGAAAGCAGCCGAAACCGCGTTCACCCTTCAGCCAAATCTGGCGGAGGCCGTATTGGCCAAAGGCCATTACCACTACGCTTGCCTGAGGGACTACGACACAGCGGTGCATTACTTTGAGCAAGCACGGCAGTTGATGCCGAACAGCAGCCAGATTCCTACGGCGTTGGCTTTTGTCGCTAGAAGACGAGGTCAGTGGGACAAGAGCGAGTTGTACTTTGAGCAAGCCGAGCGGCTCGATCCGCGCAATACTTTCCTACTCGGTCAGCACGCCCTGTTCTACGGCTGCCTTCGGCGCTTTCCTGAAGCATTGAAAACCGCTGATCAGATCCTCGAAATCACACCTGACGATGTCGATACGCTTGCGTTTAAGGCCGCCATTGCCCAAGCTCAGGGTGATCTGCCGCGGGCGGCGGCGCTGCTTGCTTCCCTGCGCCCTGCTGCCGCCGACACTCCGGCATTGGCAATGCAAGTTTACCAGGCCATTTTGGAACGCCGGCCTGCGCAAATCATCCCTCGGCTGGAAGAACTGTTATCCAGGCCTAACCCGGTGCTGGGCTATTCCAGTGGCGAACTGCGATTTTGGTTAGGCTGGGCGCAAGAAATAGGTGGCGACCACGCAGCCGCTCACCAATCCTGGCTAAAGAGCCGTGGCGAACAGGAATCATTTCTCAAAGAACAGCCGGAAAACTATGGCCTGATGAGAGATCTCGCACTCACCAACATGGTTCTCGGTGACGAGACCGCTGCATCGGCCCTGGCCGAACGCGCCATGGCCACCAATCCGATCGAAAGAGACGCGATAGCCGGGCCGGGTGTGATCGAGATTTCCGCCCGGATTGCAGCCCACTTCGGCCACGCGGACCCTGCCATCGCTGCTTTACAAAAACTCCTTTCAATTCCGTACTCTAGTTCTCTGAACCCACAAAACGTCCCGCTCACTTCGGCGCTGCTACGCCTCGATCCGACGTTCGATCCGCTGCGGAACGATCCGCGCTTCAACAAGCTAATAGCGTCGCAGGCACAGTAACTTGAACAAACCGGGGCTCTGTGCCCTGCGTTGCAAACCGCCCTCGACCAGCTTTCAACTGGCGTGTGTTCGAGACGACCCGGTGCCGTTCGAAACATTATGGGCCGCCTAACAAAGAATCCAGACCGTTGTTCTAACGAAATCGCCTGAGACGTTGTTGACTGAATCGGCAAAAGCCTGCTCTGGGGAGGCGGACGCGGCGAGCGGATCGGAGGGTTTTCCAGGTCCGAGTTGCTTTTGGAGAATCGCTGTGACTTCCTTACCGACACACTTTAAACCTTTATTGTAGAAGACCGACTTGTCGATTTTGGCAAGGAGATCAAAGGTCTGTGGTGTGCCCCATTTGGTGACAGTAAAGCTGCCGTTCTCTTGCCGCTCGTACAGCTTGACCTCTCCACCGGAGCGTCCTTGCGTAATTTGAACGAATACTCGCCGCTCCGAAAGCTGTACGGGAATTTTGGCAAGCTTTTCAATCATTGTATCCTTGCCGCCGCAGAAGCCGTAAAGCTCAGTATTCTGACTTTGGTTTGTGCAATCCCTACCCATTACCGGTGAGATAGAGGGTGACGGACTGGGCGTGGATTGGGCATAAACTGACGCGCCACCTAACAGGGCGGCAGCGACTACTATGAATATTAACCTATGGTTTTTCATGATATGTTATCCTTTCATTTTTTGCGTTTCTGTCCGCCGCGATTGGCGGACGAAAGTGTCTGAATTGGTTCTGATGTTAAATCATCGTCTCTCTACCTAAGCGCTGCCGCAGCTTGGATTTCCGTAAGCTTTCTCTCCAACGAGGCAGCTTGGGCTTTAGTGAACAATTTCCTGCAAAATTTATAATAAGCCTCTGTGTCCTGTTTATTGTTGGCTATATAATAGTAGTCATGAGGGTCCCATTTCTTGAGGGTACCCTCTACATAGGTGCCATCCAATCGAAAGCGTCTCGCTCTGTTGCGGTGTTACCGAGTACGCAAAATGGGTGCATCACAGTTCTGGTAAGAGTGCCTAGCTCATCTGCCACGCTTCGGCTGGTGTGTTCTGACGTTCGGTTCTCGCCGGCCCCGATTGTGCCGCTTATTTGCGACGATCCTTGTGAAGTCAGAAGCGTTATATCGACATGCACGAACGGTAGTTTATTTTTGGCTCTAATCAGATTGTCCATGATTTGGTCGTTGTAATAAACCATGACCTGTTCCCGGATGTTAGTTGCGTCCCACCGCACCTGAGTGGCCGTGCACCCGGTTAACAAAACGATGCCGATACAGAAATACGTTTCCAGCCGTGTGCTTATCGGAAGGAATCGGAAGGACGACGCGGAGCGTTGCAGCGATCTGTTTATCATGAGTGGCCTCCTAAAACGGGTTGCCGCGATTCCCATCCGCTCGTGCTCGCGAGGCCCTACCGAGCTGTGCTTCTAGCAAGGTGGCCAGCGGCTGTAAAGAAGAATATTGGGTATCTGCATCGACGATCATGGGTGCTCATAGAGCTATCCGAAACTCGCGCAACGAAGTTCTCGAAAACGTGCAGAATTCTTTGATTTTGTTCGAAAACCAAACGGGTGGTTCGACAAAGACGCGTTTCGAAGCATTGCTGCTCAGATCACCCGACGCGGAAACGGACGTCGCGGATGGTTTTGCCGCCGAAGCGTTGTTTTCAGTTTTCGGAGGATTTCGGGCTTGGAGATTTGTTCTAACTCGTAGTGCAATGGCTGCAGCATTCGTACGTAGAGGATTCCCTCGCGCAACGCCACCGAGGTGGAATGCGCGGCGATGAAGTCGCCGACGATTTTCGACCATGCGTCGATTACTTCGGTTTCCTGGAGGCGGTTGCGCAACCCTAGCTTCTGCAGCGCATTATCAGTGGAAAACTCGAGTGCAAGTTAAAGAGCAAAGATTGCGCATTTTTCGTCAAAACCTTTCAGTTCGAATTCGCCGAGCGAACGCACCTGAACCCGTTCTCTCAGCTTTATATGTGCCGCTTCGCTGAGCACGCACGGTTCGCCTAACGAACTGGCGAGTTTCTCCAATCGGAAGATCAAATTTACTTCGCCTCCCATCAAACTTTCTTCCCCCATCGACGCGACTCCACCGATTGCGACAGGTCCGAAGTGAACAACGAATCGAAACTCCGGTCTTTCTTTTCGTTGCAATTCTTTGAGCGCGGAGATTACCGCTACAATATCCTCCGGACTCGATGCGGCTTCGGGCCAATAAGCAAGAAAACCATCGCCAAGGTATTTGTTAATTATTCCGTGCTGGTTCTCGATGATCTCCTTGCAGCTGAGAATCCACGCTCCGAGAAGCACGTCCAAATCCTCGGTTTGCATCTGGTGGCTGAGAGGCGTAAAGCCGCGAATGTCCGCGACGAGAAGCCAACACGGAATCTTTTCAATCTCCCGCAATGTTTGTTGCATCACGTTCGTTTTGTACAGCTCTGAAATTGCGAGTGACTGGCGGAACTTGAAGACCTGATCGCCGATTGTGATTTGGTCTCGGTCACTTAGCCGAATGGGATGATGAATTCGCCGTTTATTTAGAAACGTTCCGTTACGGCTACCAAGATCGATCAGCCAAAGTTCGCCAATGTTTTGTAGATGAATAAGCGCGTGACGGCGCGACACTTTCGGCGACTCCACGACAATCGTGTTCGCGCCGGCTCGTCCGAGCGAGCAACTGCCTTGGATCGGATGGAATTTGCCATCGGCTGCTTCCAGCCAGGCACCTTCTTTTGGCGGCGCGTTCACGGCGGAGCATCCTATCAATACAGATCAGAGACGCAAAGCTCTTCTGCAGACGGAAGCTCTTTCCAAGGGGGCGGGTTCTCTGAGGCGTCGGCTGAGCCATCCATGACTAAAAAGGTCGATACGAAGGCGAATCGCTCTTGATCGATTTTGACGTTTTATCTGGCTTAAGCTCTGATAGAATGTTGTCCACTAAGAGAGCGGAGCGCGCGACCGCCTCCCGAAATGACGCCTGTAAGCAGAGTTTGCCAAAAGTGCGGAACCGAAATCCCAGCCGAGACGCCTGAGGGAGACTGCCCCGGCTGCCTTCTGCAGACGGCACCGGATTCTAGCGGCGGACAAAAGGTTTTTGGCCGCTACACGTTGACCAAGGTTCTCGGACGCGGTGGAATGGGAATTGTGTGGCTGGCGCGCGATGAAGAACTGGAGCGCGATGTCGCGCTGAAATTTCTTCCGGACCTGATGATCCAGGATC
>DASYDV010000029.1:0-6293 GCA_036499375.1 Candidatus Udaeobacter sp. | reverse complement strand
CCACGGAAGATCCTGCATGCGATTCATGGCATTGAGATGTTCGGTGGCTTGTTGATCGGTCTGACCACCCGAGAGAAACACCAGACCGGGCACGGCTGCAGGCACGACCTGCTTCATGCAACGCACCGTGGCTTCAGCGACCTCCTGCACCGACGCTTGCTGTGGACATTCTTTCCCCGAAAGCACCATGTTCGGCTTCAACAATATCCCTTCAAGCACAACGCGGTGGTCAGCCAGATAATTGAAGACGCTGCGCAATGTCTGCTCGGTCACCTCGTAATGCCGTTCAATCGTGTGCGTACCGTCCATGAGCACTTCCGGTTCGACGATTGGCACGAGATCGCCTTCCTGGCAGAGCGCCGCGTAACGCGCTAACGCCTCCGCGTTCGAATCGATGCATGTGCGGGTTGGAATTCCTTCTCCAATCGTGATTACCGCACGCCACTTCGCAAACCGCGCACCGAGTTTCCGGTAATCGGCCAACCGCTCGCGCAATCCATCAAGTCCTTCCGTGATTTTTTCTCCGGGAAAATTCGCCATCGCCTTTGCGCCTTTGTCCACCTTGATCCCGGGAACGATCCCCTGCTGCTCAAGCACTTCGACAAAACTCCGGCCATCGCGAGTCTTTTGCCGAATCGTTTCGTCGAAGAGAATCACGCCGCTGATGAATTCGCCCGCGCCATTGGTGGTAAATAAAATTTCACGATACATCCGCCGATTCTCCTCGGTGGAAGGAACGTTGATGCTTTTTAATCGCTTCTCGATTGTTCCCGAGCTTTCGTCAGCGGCCAGGATCCCCTTCCCCGGCGCGACCAGTTTTCTTGCTATGGTTTCCAGATTTTCAGTTTTCATAATTTTTCTCGTTGTCGCTGTTTTTGCTGCTCTGCATAATTGCTACTAACTAATTCGTCGCAAGTTTGAAAACTCTGGCGTTACCGTGGACGCAATGCTCCTCTTATGCTATGAGAGAACAGCATGCTAAGGGGAATTACAATTTCGCTTGCCGTTGCGATGATGCTGCCCGTGGCGGCAATGCCGGTTTCGGCGCGGTCATGTGCGGTTTCAATTGCAGCCAGCCAGAAAGCATGCAAGCCAAGTTGCTGCGCTAACAAACCCTGTTGCGCGACCTCGCCAAAGAACACGGCGCCGTTGTCACAGCCGCTTGCCAAAGCTGATTCGGGCCAACAACTGAAGGCAACCGGCTTTCTTGCCGCGCTGTCCTTCTTGAGTTGGGAAACCGAGTCTCCGAAGGTCCGGCATGAGGCTATAGCGCGACTGGCGAACTCACCGCCGCGGCTCGCGTTGCTCTGCACTTTGCTCATCTGATTCGGGAGCGCTGACAGGCGCAGTGTGCCCTGTAGCAACGGCCGTATTGGCCGTCAAAAAACGCGATAGGCGCGTGGATACATGTCTTCAACCGCATTCCCGAATCCTATGAAAAAAATTTATCTCTTATTTTTTTGCAGCTTATTCATACCGAAATTAGTTAACGCTGAGCCGCTCGAAAGCCTCGTGCGCGAAGTGTTGCGCCGGAATCCGGCGCTGGCGGCTGCCCGCTCAAAATGGGAGGCGTCGCGCGAGCGCCCAAAGATTGCCGGATCGCTGCCCGATCCGATGCTGACCTACGGATATTTCTTCGAGAGTGTCGAGACGCGGGTCGGCGCGATGAATCAGCGTGTCAGCGCATCGCAAAAGATTCCGTTCCCGGGCAAGCTTTCGCTGGCTTCAAAGAAGGCGCGCCAGGAAGCGCTGATTGCAGCGTGGGAATATCAGACGCTCGCTCGCGAGTTGATTCTGAGAACGAAAACCGCCTACTACGATCTTTATCAGGTCGAGCGTTCTCGCGAGATTCTGAACTCCGAGTTGTCGCTGCTCGATACGATTACGAAGACCAGTCAGGCCCGCTATGAAGCGGGCGAAGCGCAACAACCCGATGTGCTCAGGGCGCAGCTAACGACCTCCGACATTCAGAAACGGCTGCTGGATCTCACGCAGCAACGCGCAGTCGCGCTTGCGCGGCTCAATGCGTTGCGAAGCGAACCACAAAACACACGACTCGAAGTGGCGCCGGAATTGGCCACTTCGTCGTTGCCCGACCGATCACGGGCGATGGCGATTGCGTTGCAATATCGCCAGGAATTGCAGCAGGCGGGCGTGGCGATTGATCGCGATCGAACCGGCCTGTCGCTCGCCCGGATGGATCGGCTGCCGGACTTCACCTTTGGCGTCGATTACACGCAGGTGAATCCGAGCATTTTTTCGAACCCGCCCGATAACGGACATGATGCAGTGATGGGCTCGGTGAGCGTGAACGTGCCGATCTGGTTTGGAAAATTGAACGCGGAGGAGCGGGAAGCGACCAAGCACCTTGATCAGAGCCGCGCCGCTGCCGCCGATGTGCAGAATATCGTGCAGTCTGATGTGCAATCAGCGTGGTTTCGCGCGCAACTATCGCACGACCAACTCCTGCTCTTCCGGCAAACATTGGTGCCGCAGGCGCAACAGAGTTTCGGTGCCACGCGCGCGGGATACGAATCGGCTAAAGCGAATTTCATCGATTTGCTCGACAGTGAGCGAGCGCTGCTCGCGTTGCGGCTTGGCGAAGTAATGACCGAAGCCGATCTCGCTCGGGCCATGGCGCAACTCGAACGCGCAGTCGGCGTGGACTTATCCGAGATCGCCCATTGGAAAGGAGGCGAAGCGAAAAAATGAAGAGTTCAAAATCAGCGATCTCCTTGATTGTCGCGATCGTTTCGCTTCTCGCGATGGCTTTCCTGACAGCCTGCTCAAAAAAACCAGAGACCGGCTCGAGTCAAAGCAACGTCCACAATCATTCAGGCGCGAGCGCGAACCCGACAAGCGGCAAGCAACTTTATCAATGCTCGATGCATCCGAACGTCATTTCGGATCGCCCCGGAAAGTGTCCGATTTGCGGAATGGATTTGCAACCAGTCAAACAAATAAAAGAGAAGGGAATTCCTGGTCGCGCGGCGGTGCAACTGACCAACGTGCAGCAACAGCTCATCAATATTCGGGTCGCGCCTGTGGAACGCGCGGAAGCGGCGAGAGCGATGCGCGCCGTCGGCATTATCACCTACGACGAAACAAAGGTCGCCGATCTCAACAGCAAGGTTAAAGGATGGGTCCAGAAGCTTTACGTTGATAAGCCGGGTCAGCCGGTGAAAGCGGGCGATCCTTTGATGGCGCTCTACAGTCCGGACCTGTACTCCGCACAGCAGGAATATTTGCTGGCCTATCAAAAAAAGCGCGGCTTCGGGAAAGCCACAGGTTTGAGCGCGCAAATGCGAAAGTTCTCCTCCGACAACAACAAGACAGAAAGTTCGCTGCTCCGATCCGCCCGAAAGCGGCTCGAACTTTGGGACATAAGCGCGCCGCAAATCAAAGCGCTGGAAGAATCCGGCACGCCAAAGGACACACTCGAGCTGACCGCGCCCATCACCGGCGTAGTCGTAGAAAAAAATGTTCTGCCCGCGCAGATGATCAATCCGGGAATGTTGCTCTATCGGATCGCGGATCTGTCTGACGTTTGGGTCGATGCCGAAGTTTACGAATACGAGCTGTCGCTTATAAAAGTTGGACAGAAAGGGAGCATCAATGTCGATGCGTATCCCGGAAAAACTTTCGAGGGCGAGATTTCGTTCATTTATCCGTATCTGCAAAACAAAACCCGCACGGCGAAGGTGCGTCTGGTTTTGCGCAACCCGGACGAACTGCTCAAGCCCGGGATGTACGCCAACGTGACGATTGAGTCAGGTCTTGGCGATCAGCTTTTGATTCCGGCGAGTGCAATTTTTGATACGGGAAATCGCCAATATGTTTTTGTGCAGGCGGAACCAGGCGTTTTTGCCCCGAAGGAAATCGGGCTGGGAGCAAAGAGCGGTGATCGGATCGTAGTCATCAAGGGACTTGAGGGCAACGAACAGGTCGTGGTTGACGGCAATTTCCTCCTCGACAGCGAGAGCCAGCTCAAAGCTGCCGCGGGCGGGAGCATGCAAATGCCAATGCCGGCGGAGGGTCATCACCATTGAACTCTCCTCCATCGGATATTGGACCTTCAGGTCCTCGGGGGAACCCCTTAACTGAACGGCTCATCGCCTGGTGCGCCAACAATCGTTTCCTGGTTGTTGTTGCCGTTCTCTTTGCCATCGCTGCAGGAGTATTCGCGCTTCGCAATATCCCGCTCGACGCCATCCCGGATCTTTCCGACGTGCAGGTGATCGTTTTCACCGAATGGCCGGGCCGCGCTCCTACCATCGTCGAAGATCAGGTCACCTACCCGATTGTCAGCACGCTTGCTGCCGCGCCAAAGGTGAAATATGCCCGTGGCCAAAGCTTCTTCGGTCTTTCATTCGTCACCGTCATTTTCGAAGACGGCACCGACATCTATTGGGCGCGCTCGCGCGTCTTGGAATACCTCAATCAAGTTCGCAATCAGTTACCGGAAAACGTAAATCCGGTGCTCGGCCCCGACGCCACTGGAGTCGGCTGGATTTATGAATACGCGCTGGTGGACGACACGGGGAAACACAGTCTGGCCGAGCTGCGTTCGTTCCAGGATTGGACGTTGCGCTACTATCTGCAAAATACGCCGGGAGTCGCGGAAGTCGCCTCGTTAGGCGGATTCGTCAATCAATATCAGGTCGAAGTTGATCCGAACAAGCTTCTCGCCTTTCACATCCCGATCAACAAGGTCATCGGAGCAATCCGTGAATCGAACAACGACGTTGGCGGCCGCGTGATCGAGCTCGGCGAGACTGAATACATGGTGCGCGGCGAAGGTTACATCAAAAACCTGGCCGATATCGAAAAGGTCGTCGTCGGCACTGGCGAAAACGGTGTGCCAGTCACTGTCGCCGATGTCGCCAATGTTCATCGCGGCCCCGACATTCGCCGCGGCTTGCTCGATCTCGACGGCAAAGGGGAAGCGGTCGGGGGCATCGTGGTGATGCGTTATGGCGAAAATGCGCTCAAGACAATCGATGCCGTGAAGAAGAAGCTCGAGGATTTCAAATCATCGCTCCCGCCCGGCGTGCGGATCGTGACGGGTTACGATCGCTCTGATCTGATCAAACGCGCGATTGGCACGCTGCGCGAGAAGCTGGTCGAAGAAAGCGTGATCGTTAGCCTGGTTTGTCTTCTCTTTCTCTTTCATTTCCGCAGCGCGCTCGTCGCGATCCTGACATTGCCGATCGCGATCCTGCTCGCCTTCATTCCGATGAACGCGCTGGGATTGTCGTCCAACATTATGTCGTTAGGCGGAATCGCCATTGCCATCGGCGCGATGGTCGATGCCGCCATCGTGATGGTGGAGAACGCCCACAAGTGGCTCGAGCGTTGGGAACACGCGCGCGCCCGGCGTGAGCGCGAAGGCGAGGCAGCGCTTACGCCGGAAGAGCGCGAAGTTGTCGATCTGAGCCGGACACGCGTGATCGTCAAAGCCGCTCAGCAAGTGGGCCGGCCGCTCTTCTTCTCGCTGCTCATCATCACGGTTTCGTTCCTGCCCGTCTTCTCGCTGCAGGCACAATCCGGACGGCTTTTCAAACCGCTCGCTTACACCAAGACCTTTGCGATGTTTTTCGCCGCGCTTCTTTCGGTAACGCTCGCTCCGATCCTGATGGTCTGGTTCATTCGCGGAAAAATTCCGGGCGAGTCGAAAAATCCCATCAGCCGATTCCTGATCTGGATTTATCAACCGCTTGTGAGGCTGGTTTTGCGCCATCGCTGGACAACGCTGCTCATCGCCGCGGTCGCGCTAGTGCTTACCCTGATTCCGCACATGCGGATTGGTTCTGAATTCATGCCGCCGCTCAACGAAGGCTCGCTCCTTTACATGCCCACCGCGGTGCCCGGCATCGCAATCAGCGAGGCGAAAAACATTTTGCAGAAACAGGATGCGATTATCGCCAAGTTCCCGGAAGTCGCACACGTTTACGGCAAGGTGGGTCGCTCGCGCAGCGCGACCGATCCGGCCCCGCTCTCGATGGTCGAGACTGTGATTACGCTGAAGCCGGAGAGCCAATGGCGTTCCGGAATGACCTTCGACAAGATCAAACAGGAGCTTACGAAACAGCTCCCCTTCCCCGGCATGCCAGCCATCTGGTGGATGCCCATCCAGACGCGGATCGAGATGATGGCCACCGGTATCCGCAGTCAAATCGGCATCAAAGTGCTCGGCGCCGATTTGGGAAAGATCGAGCAGATCGCAACGCAAATCGAGAGTCTGCTAAAAAATGCGCCGCACACGGCGTCGGTTTTTGCCGAGCGCGTCACCG
>DASYDV010000028.1:0-36250 GCA_036499375.1 Candidatus Udaeobacter sp. | reverse complement strand
GCGAACTATCAGGGCTCGACTACCGGAACGTTCGTGATCACCCAGGCTAACGTGAGCTTTAACTTCAGCAACCTCACGCAGACCTATACTGGAGCCCCTCTATCACCAACGGTGACGACAAGTCCTTCTTTGTCCACGACCGGCGGAACCATCAATACGTTCAGTGCGACAAACGCAGGAACGTACTCAGTGACGTATACCCTTTCGGGTGCGCAGAGTTACCAGGGTAGCGCGACGACCAGCTTCACAATCAGGCCGGCTCCGCTTTCCGCGTCGGTCATGGTGACTCCGCTCTATTATTCGGCGGGCACCACTCTGTCCACAAATCCTCCGCCGGCGGTATGTGGCGGAGCGAGCGGTCCGTGTCAGAAATACAGCGACCCGGTGAACTTCATGGTTTCGATCCCGCCGACTCTTGCCGGGACCTCGGCACTTAGCCCGACAACGTGTGGAGGCACGACCGCACCCTGCGTGAACGTCAGTGTGGGGTCGCAGACCTACGGACCGCTCGCCCTCACCGTCGATCCAACGACCAATACGCTCACGGGAACTCTTCAGACTGTGCGGATCTTACAAGCGCCTTCTTCCTCCGCCTACACTGTCAAGGTTTCACCGGTCTCCACGGTCGACCCAAATTATTCCATCTCGACTGCCGCAAGCAGCCTACTGGTGAAGCCAGAGACAGCAATTCTGACCTATAGCGGCTTGACGGACTTCACGACCAACTCGGGCGCGCAGACGCAGAACATCACCGTCGTCTACACGTTTCAAGATCCAACCGCCACTGGCGTCGGGAGCGCCACGTACGATCCTTTCGCAGGTAATATCACCAAGGCGTCCCCGACGTTGACATTTTCCGGGACTACTTCCGCCGGAAAATCGTTTACGAAGACCTCAAATCCTTCCGTGGTCGCCACCATGAGCGTAAATGGGGTGCCTGCCACCGGGACCGCCACCTACGTCGTGCCTAACGTTCCGGTTAACGGCAGTTATACTTTATCCGCATCCGCGACTAGCGGATCGTATTACACTTGGAACACCGCCAGCACCAACGTCGCAATTACTAACGGCAATGACGGTGGGGGGTCAATTAAGGCCCACGGCGCGCAAACCGCCGAATATCTCGCGGCATCTGATCCAGCCAATGGCAAATATGCCGCTGCCGGACTCCTAATACCGGCGCCGGGCACAAAGCTGGAATTCGATTTGGACGGCAAATATGACAAGCAGGGGATTAACGCCAAAGGAAAGATCACCCTCCAAGCCGGAGCGTTGCCTAACGTCATCTCGCCGCCGGTAGGAAAAGCCGCGAAACCCCCGAAACCTCCGAAACCCACACCAACTCCCAAACCGCCAAAACCACCGAAAGACCTTCATAATTACGAGATCGACGTGGACTCGATCGAAAGCCTGACTATCGAGCCTCCGTTCGAGAAATGGGTATCAACCGCGACCATCCGCGACATGAGCAAAGGCGGGGGAGTTGTCGCGCAGGATGTGCAGCTGCAGATCGTGATGGATGCGGCGGCCGGCGACGGTCGCAACAGTACCTTTAGCGTACAGATAACCGATGATACTAACGGGCTCTGGTTCTCGAATAACTGGAGCGGAGTAGACACTCCCATTTCCGAAACGGCTCCGCTGATCCAGGAGGGTGAAATAAAAGTTCAGTGACCTCTGGTTAGGTTGGCCAGACCGCCGGAATGGCATCCTTAAGACGTTGCCCTCCTGGGGGGACAAAATAGGGGTCAGTCAACAAATTTTGACAGATTGGAGAGAGTTGGTTGCGAGGGCGTCGCCAGTCAACAAATCCTCACAGCTTGGAGATCCGGAGCGCTAACGTTGCTCAGTGATTTGATTCGGATTTTTCGTCAAGCCGGCGTTTCAGGGTGCCGGTGTTAATCTGTCAAATTTGTTGGCTGACCCTTTCGCCCCCTTTACCTATTTTGTCGCCTTGATTCTGCGCTGGGTTGCGCGCTTAATCGGGCGAGATGCAACCGAGTGAAGCTCTCGGAGTAGCGGCGCAGGTCGCGGTCACCCTGGCTGGATTCGGCGGGATTGTGGTCGTATTCCGGCCGCAGTCAGTCCACCAGTGGTCCCCGCTTGATCGTTTAGGGCTCACCCTGCTACTGATTAACTCGGTTGCGCCCCTCATTCTTGCGCTCTTTGGCATGCTACTCCTGTGCATTGACCCGGTTCCGGTATCGGTCTGGCGTTGGTGCAGCGGCGTCGCGTTCGTCACCGACGTGCTTTTTTTTGTTTTCATGCGCAACGATCCGAAGCGACGTCTCCCGCTGAGCGAAATGCAGATGATTGGCAAGTCTGTCTTTTATGGTGTTGTAGTCATGGCTACGACAGCGGTGGCGCTTCAGGTCGTTAACTTTGCGGTGTGGAACTACTTCTGGCCCTTCTTCGCCGCGATCTTCGTTCACCTGACGGCTGCGGTCATTCAATTCTTGCGCATGTTGCTCGTAGCCCCGGCACGGGACGTGACAGGAGATAGAAAGTAGGGGAAATTGGGGGAGGAGAAGAACATTGGCGACATTTGTCTCGGAGAAAGAGCGAAAAGCGAAAAGCGAAAAGCTGAACCGAGCTCGCCGAGCGCCACGTCCACGACTAACGACGGCGCCCGAACGTCTAGATCCGATCGCCGGGGACTACATCGCGAGATCAGATAGATGACATAGATCGTCTGCCTAACCGAGATAGGCGCGAGTCGATATTGGGTAGGATGGACTCTTTAGTGATGAGTCACCGGCTTTTGCGCCGACACGAGCAAATAAAATTTGATTGCGCTCCCGAAGGACCTCGCGACCCAATCGATCGGCATGACATTTCGAGCAAGTGAAAGCTCAGAATAACTGAAGCCGGGAAAATTCGGAAGTGATCCGTCTTCGCCAAGGCGCCGACGCCACCGACATGTGACATGTGACATGTGATGAGCAAAAGGGTAGAATCCCGCGTTATGCGTTCATGTCTAATCATCAGCATCATTGCACTCTTCGCCGGACCGGTCGTCATCTCGCCTGCGCAAACACCCACGCCTGCCGGATCGCCGGCTACACTCCGATCGCTTCTGCTCTCGGAGTTACATAGCACTCATGATAAAGCGGAGTGGTTCACGCCGATCAAGGCGGCGGTGGCCGGGCTCACCGCGGAGCAGGCGAAGTGGGTGCCGCCAAGCGCGCAAGGCAAGGTTGACCCGAACGCGAGTCACTCGGTGGGCATGCTGGCTTACCATCTTGTTTTCTGGAATGAAAACGCGCTCGTCCGTTTGCGCGGAGAAAAGCCACCCGCACCCAATACCAACGACGAGACCTTCAACGATTTCGACGCGGCGCATTGGGACGAGATTGTGCAACGGCTCGACCGCGTCATGAAGAATCTCGAAGCTGAGGTCGAGAAGATGCCGGAGGAGAAGCTCGCGATGTCCGCATCGACGATTTCGCACATCAGCACGCATAACGCATATCACACCGGCCAGATCCTTTATGTGCGGAAGCTGCAAGGCTCCTGGAACCCGGAGAACGGCGTCAAGTAGACCTTGGCGGTCGGCTCTCCTTGAATTTCAGCCTTCCAAGGCTGCCTGAAGTTGTCGGCGAAAAGCCCGCGCATTCTACTAAACGACAATTACTGTCGATTGTTTGATCTGACTCCAAACTGGTCTGCAACTATGAGCGTCCGAGCATCGAATGATTAATAAAACACTCATATTATTCGCTACATCGTTAGTGCTAGCGAGCACCGCATTTGGCGTACTAACTGGAGAGCAGCTCTCAACTCTAAAAGAGAAGTTGGCCAATTCCGATCCAGCGATTAGAACCCAAGCTTTAGAGGAGCTAGTAAAAGAGGATCCAAAGACGGCAGGAAACGATGTCGTGCCACTTTTGTGTTCCGCTTTGGCTGATCGCGATGCGAAAGTGCGCGCGCGAGCTGCTGCGGGTCTCGCTATGATATCTTGGTCAACCCACCCAAAATTCAATCAATTGGGGACGAACATGACTGATCTCCGAAGCGATCCGCGAGTCGAACCTGCACTCATCGTAGCGCTTAATGATCCGGACGAGGAAACCAGGAAAAATGCCCTTGCCGCTTACGCTTTAACGTTCGACGTGTCGCCTGCCGTGCAGAACATCTTGGCCAGTCGTTATGACGCGGAGCGCCCGGGTTCGATTTTTAGAAATGCCATTCTTGAGGCGTTGACCATTGACGGGAAGGCCACGCCTTCGGCTAAGGTTTTGCTGGTCCGGGTAGCTGATAGTCCGACCAACGACTCGCGCATTTTGGCGCAAGCCATACAGGATTCCAAGGCTGCGCCGTTAGAGCTGCTTCCTCGCTTCGGTGCGCGTTTTGCGTCCGCCAGCGATGAACAAGAGAAGGCGCTATTTGCTCGCGCTATCGCGAAATATGGAGCCTCGGCCAAACCTTACATTCCGGAGCTAGAAGCGGCTGCTAGCTCTGCGTCTGACGATTCTGCACGAAAAACGATAACGAGAGCCGCACAGGCGATTCAGGCTTCAAAATAGGGCGTCGGAGTTGGGGTCGTATCTATATGGGCGTGTTGCCCAAACAGCGATTGGCTAGTCAGGATTGGGGATTTGTTGGGGGAATTTGAGCCGGGGTCAGAGCTTACTATCGACAGTCGGCAGCTTCGCCAAGGCGTTCAAAGTTCGAAGATTGTAGTTAGGCTAGCGGCGGGTCACAAAGGTCGGACCCCTTCGCCACCAGTCGAGAACCGAACACGGCGGGCAGGTTGAGGGCGCTCCGCGAAAGGCATTCGTGCGCCTTCGGCGTTATGTCTCGGCATCGCCCGACGGAGCGGTCGATCCACCTTATTCGCTCTATTAGCGTTCATTCGCGGTTAGTCTGTGCAGGCATCAGTTTGGTGTGCATCGTGAAGACTGTGCGCGGGCAGCGCGAGCACACACGCAAATGTTCCGGCGCTTACTGCAATCATCAACAGCAAGCCCAGGCGAAATCCGCCTACGGTCGCGGCCAGGACAAACGAGCTGACACCGAGCGCAGCACCGATCTGCCGGATGAATTGCTGGCTGGTGGTCGCGCTACCCATGCGAGCGACCGGGACGCTATTCTGCACCACTACAGTTAGGGCGGGCGATAGCATTCCCATTCCGGCGCCTGAGACTAACGCCGCGGCGATGACCCAGCCGAGTCCATGTTCGAATGCGACCATGAACAAGAGAAGTCCGAAAATATGGACAACGCTTCCAATCACACTCGGAAGCCGTTCTCCTATTCGGTGCACTAACCGCCCAGAAGCGAAGGAGAACGTGCTCCACCCGATGGTGAACGCGCCAACCACCAGGCCTACGAACGCGCGATTGTCATGAAAAACTGCGTTGGTTTCGAGCGGCAGATAAGCGCTAACACCAAAGCCGCTGAAGAAGGCCAGGAATGATGAAGAAATCGACGATGCGTAGCCGGCATGATGAAAGAAACTCAACGGCAGAATCGGATGGGGCGTTCGTCCCTCGTGCCAGACAAAGATGGCGAGCAGAATGATTCCCGCGCCAACGAGCGCGGCCTGCATCAGTCCGATTTGTCCCTCACCGAGATCGACAAACGCCCACATCAGGCAACTGCCGCCGGCGCCGGCGAGGAGCGCACCGGCAAAATCGAATCGGCCGGTGCTCTGTCCGATGCTCTCGCGCATTCCGGCGATGACGAGGAAAGCAGCCACAATGGCAATTGGAACGTTAATAAGAAAAGCCCAGCGCCATGAAATATGGGTCACAATCAGTGTTCCGAGGAGTGGTCCGGCCACACTCGCGACCGCCCATGCGCTGGCGGCCGCGCCTAACGCTCGACCGCGCTTGTTAGGCGGGTAAACAACTCCGAGCAGAACAAACGGAAGAGTCGCTATGGCTCCCGCTCCGATGCCCTGGATGGCGCGAGCGCCGATGAACTCCATCATCGTGCGCGCAACCGCGCAAAGCCCGCTCCCTACGGTGAACGCGACAATGCCGACCAGATAGGTGCGCCGGCGTCCCCATCGATCGGATCCCGGCCCCCAGATCGGCATCGATACCGCTGCGGCGAGCATGTACGCCGCAAATGTCCACGCGTACAGATGCGCACCGCCAAGCTCAGGCAATGCCACCGGGATCACCGTGCTGACGATCGTGTTGTCGAGACCGGCAAGAATGATCGTGAACAACACACCGAGCAAAACCAGCACGCCGCTCTGTCCCGAGGAATCCACCTTTGAGTTTGGGATCTGAGATTGTTTTTCCGCGCGCTTCAGCGATTGGCTATCATCGTTTTTATGTCATCCGTCAATCCGCGGAACAGGGTGGGGCGCAAGTTAACGGATGCTGAGCGCGGCGCTGCGATTCGCGGGGAGCGCGGCGAGATATTGGGCCACGGTGGAAGCTGTCATGTCGGCGACGATACCCGCTGCGGTTCGCGGGCGCGAACTTTACGGCGGAAGGCTATGAGCCTAGCGCCAGTCCGGCTCGCAGCGAATCAGCCTAGGGAAGCCGGTGACTCGGTTTGGGAGACCGAGCCGGTGCGGCGGACCCTTCAAATCTTCTCCCAAGCCCGTTCGGCGACGGGGTCGCGGCCTTCGTCGAATTCGATGTGATCGATGAGGGTCTCGATCGGTTTACCCGTTAGGCCACTCTCCTGGATGCGCTGCGGCAGGACGTGGCTGCGTTCGTCGCGCCAGCCGAGCTTGGCGATGAAGCGATTCCAGACATTGCACTCTTCGTCGGTGCGCGAGGCGCCGTGGGCGTGCGCCCAGTTCAGAACGGCTTCGTCTCGCTCGCCGGCGAGCGTGCGTTTCTCTATCTCCGAATAGGGGACGCCGAGGAAACGGCAGCAGCGCCCGTCGAGCGTGAACTGGTGTTCGCCGAGTTTCTCCACATAATCCGGTGGGAGCTGACCGGCGGCGTGCAGGCGAATCTTATCCAGCATCCGCCCGAAATAGATCAGACGTCCGACTTTGTCGTAGCAACTGCGCAGGCTTGGAATGTTTTGCATAAGAGGAACATGAATCGCAACACATCGCTCGTCACTTTCCTGCAAATGCCTTCTCTAGCTTTGCGAGATCGAGCTTCTTCATCTGCCACACTTCATGCGTCACGCGCTGCAAGCCGGCGGGATTTTTCGCCCATTCGGCAAAAAACTTTGCCGGCACTACCTGCCAAAAGAGCCCGTACTTGTCGGCCAGCCATCCGCATTCCACTTCTTTCCCGCCGCCAGCGGTGAGTTTCTCCCAGTAATAATCGATCTCCTCCTGCGTCTCGCAGTTGATCACGAACGAGACGGCTTCGGTGAACTTGAACTGCGGTCCGCCATTCAAGGCGGTGAACTCCTGGCCATTCAGCTCGAACGACACCGTCATCACCTGGCCCTTTTTTTCAGAAAATTCTTCTCCCGTGTAATGCGTGATCTGCTTCACCTTCGAATTCTTGAACACCGAGACGTAGAAATTTGCCGCTTCTTCCGCCTGATTATCAAACCACAACATTGGAGTAATTCTTTGCATGTCTCATATTGTGCGCGCCGAGACGAACCGCAAACGTGAGTTGGCACTCGAGTGGTCCCATCTCGAGTTTCTTGCCGCTCGTTTTGTATTCGCTGCTGAACCCGGTTGAGAGAGTGGGGCCCGCGGGTTGCCTGGTTCAAAGATCCGAGCCGGGAATATTCTCTGCTTGCTCGAAGCGACGATCTAGGCGGCAGGAAGGGGCCGCGGAGACGCACCGCGTCTGTCTCATGCAAATTTCGCACAATGCCGCAACGTACAACAACAAACCCGAACGGTCTCGATCGCTCTTCAGATTACGTTTGGTGTCAGACTTGACTGCTTAAAGCAGTCAAGTTAGAAAACAGCATGAAAGCAAATGCTTTAGATTTGCTTTTTCCAGTCGTGCGAGCCGAAGTGTTGCGCGCGCTCTTTCATCACAAGCAACGCGAGATGTATGTGCGCGAAATCGCGCGTTGGAGTGAGTTGGCGCTACGGACTGTGCAGCGGGAGCTAGCAATATTGATCAAGATTGGATTGGTGACGAGCCGAACTAATGGATACCACGTCTTCTACCACGCCAATCGCAATCACGTGCTCTTTGCACCGTTGCAGCAATTGGTTTTCAAAAGCGAGCGCTGTGTGTTGGGCAAGAGAAAACCGAGAAAACGGCCGCGACAGAGTTGGCGTGAATCGGCTCGGCGCAAACGCTAACGCCTTCTACCACAGCCCTGAGATATCGACATTGACAACTCGACTGCTTAAAGCAGTCGAGTTGGAGGAAAGCGAGAATATGGGTTCGCATCCTCACATTGTCTCGACCACGGGCCATTTCATCGGAACCCCGGCGCTACTTCGCAGGCGAGATCAAATAGATGACGTGCGCTGTCGATTCGATCACGATCATTTCGAGGCGGTACTCTGAAGGTTGGTCAGGTGGAGCAGGTATATTCATTCCTGTGACTACAACTCTCTCCCCGCCGCTAAGGAACTCTTTCCTGATCTCTCCGAAATCGATTGATGACACAGCAAAGACTGAATCAATTTTCATCCCCATTGGCTTGAGGGTTTTTTCCGCTTGTTCGCGCGCATTTGCGATGGCCTTGGGCCAGAGCTCCTCGCCAACCTTATCCCTGTCGGATACTTCGCCACTGATATAGCCGAGCCTTACACCATCAAGGGCCATGATTTGGTCGCCGAGCTTGCCGTATTTTGTTAGATCCCGAACGTTTACTTTGAAGGATCGTGTCACGACATAGCCTATCAATTTGCCACGTTTCCTTTGATCGGAATCGTCGGTCTCGTATTCCGGTTCGGATCGAAGGTCCTGGGCCACTACGTTGCGATCTTCTATCTTAGCTTCTTTGAGAAGGGCGAAGAGTTTTTTCGCCTTGGCCTGCACTTCCTGGTTCGCTTTGCCTTGATCAACGTTGCGCCCGCTGATGTCGAAGTGGAGAGAGATGAGGTCCGGTGCTTTCTCGATCTCAGCTTTTCCCTCTATTCAATTCATACGTTGATTTATTCTGACGACGCCAACGCAACTCGGGCATTTCTGCGTGACGTGCTCGGGTGGAAGTACGTCGCGGAGGATTTTGATGACAACTGGCTCATTTTCAAATCAGGGCCCGGCGAGACCGGAGTGCACCCGACGCATAGTGAATGGGAAGGCAAAACCTACGATTACCCGCGTCACCACTCCCTCGCATTGATGTGCGACAACATCGAGACGACGGTCGCCGAGTTGCGTGCAAAAGGAGCACAGTTCCGAGGTCCTATCGAGGACCGTGAGTACGGCCGCGTCATCATGATCATCGTCCCCGGTGCGGATGACATCCAGCTGTATCAGCCCACTCACAAACTCGCGTTCAATCTTTAGAACGGAGGCAAACGCGTTATCGACTGCGCAGCAAACGAGCGACAAAACCTCTTGCACGGCTTCCGGATGAGCCAGCAATGTTTGCCACGTGCTCCGCGCATGCTAGAAGTTGCGAGAGTCATGCAGCAAAACATCGACAGCATTCTCGAGGCCGCGGAGCAGCAGGAGGCGAGCGACGTCTTCCTTCAGGAGGACGAGATACCGCGGCTGAAGGTCAACGAACAAATCACCGTGTTCGGTGACGAACCCATGTCGCTCGCGCAGATGACCGCATTCTGGCAGGCGTGCGGCGGGAACGCGCAAGGCGACGGCGACATGGATCGCGACAGCGGCTTCATCTCGTGCACGCATACGCGCTACCGCGTAAACCTGCACCGCACCATGGGCCGTCTCGGTGCGGTCCTGCGCCGGATCAAGACGAAGGTGCCTACTTTGGAAGCGCTCGGGGCTCCCGATTGGCTCCTGACCCGGTGGGCCGCTCGCGAGCACGGCCTGATTCTTCTGACGGGACCAACCGGCTCAGGAAAATCAACTACCATCGCGTCCCTCCTTCAATGGATGAACGACAATCTGGTGCGACATATAGTGACAATCGAGGATCCCGTCGAGTATCAGTTCACCAGCAATCGCTCTCATTTCACCCAGCGACAGGTCGGACGTGACACCGCCAGTTTTGCGGCCGGATTGCGGAGTGCCCTTCGTCAGGCGCCGGATGTCATTTTTCTTGGTGAGATCCGGGATTACGAGACGGCCTTGACGGCGCTCCAGGCCTCGGAAACCGGACATCTCGTTGTTTCGACCATGCATTCGGAGAAGGTTGCGGACACGATGGAGCGCTATTTGAATCTTTTTCCGGCCGAAAACGCGAAGCATGGTACGGACCTCCTGGCAAATCAGCTGTCTGGCGTCCTGTGCCAGAAGCTCGTTCAATCTGCTGACGGAGGTTTGCATTTGCTGGTGGAACACGTCGAAAACGCGGGTGCCATGCGCGACTGGATCGCTCGACGAGAATTGCAGAACATCGATCAGTATATCGCCCGCGGATCGGACCCTGCCGCCGTTTCATTTTTGCAATCGACGCTCAAGGCTCTCCAAGGCAAGATGATTACGGAACAGACCGCCTTGGCTTCAGTCAGCAATGAATCTGAGTTGCGTCGCGCCATGAGGGGAATCGGCTAAGGCGGTTCTCGGCACCATTTGAATAGTTATGAAGAAAGATGACGTGATCGATTTTCTGGTTCTTGCCGCCCAGCAGGGCGCTTCTGATCTTCATTTGACACCAGGGGCGGCACCGATGATACGCGTCGCGGGTGTCATCAAGCCCCTCACCGAAGACGCAGCGGTGCTGTCTGCGGAAGATACAAGGCGATTGGTTATCGATGCTTTGAAGGAGGGACAACGCGCGAAGCTGGAAAACGAATGGCAGCTTGACTTTGCGTTGCAGGTTCAGGATCTCGGCCGGTATCGCGGGAATGCCTGCTACGTGTCAGGTGCGATTGAGGCTAATTTCCGACAGATCCCTGCCGAGATCCCCGATCTAAACCTATTGGGACACTCTCCCGTGGTGGATAAGTGGTGTGACGCGAACGCCGGCCTTGTTCTAGTGACTGGCGCTAGCGGTGAAGGCAAAAGCACAACTCTGGCGAGCATGGCTCAGACGGTAGCCAGACGGCGTTCCGTCAACATCGTCAGTATTGAGGACCCAATCGAATTTGTTCATTCGCAAGGGCGGAGCCTGGTGAACCAGCGCGAGGTCGGTTCCGACGTGCACAGCTTCGCCGCAGGGCTAAAGAACGCGTTGAGACAGGACGCGGACGTAATTCTTGTTGGGGAGTTGCGGGACTTGGACACGATCCAAACTGCGATTACGGCGGCCGAAACGGGGCACCTTGTGATGGGAACCATGCACACCAACGACGCGCCAACCGCCGTCGGGCGAATTATTGATGCCGTTCCAAAAGAGGGGCAGCAGTTCGTCAGTGCCCAACTTGCGTGGTCGCTGTTAGGAGTGGTGTGCCAGTATCTACTGCCGCAAAGCGGTCAGTCAGGCTTGGTGTTGGCCTCGGAATTGTTGACAGTCAACTCGGGAATCGAGGCGTGTATCCGGGCGGGGCGGCTTTCGCAGATACCGGGACTGATTCAAATCGGCGCTAAGGACGGCATGCATACTGTGGACGATAGTCTCATCGAGTTGCTGCTGGCTGAGCGCATCAGTCTCATGGACGCTCTGGCTCATGCCAGAGACCCCGATTTGGTGAAGGAGGAGTTCCAGAAAGCGTTGAAGTCCCAGCGAAAAGGGTGGTTTGCGGGAATGTTCGGCAAATGACATGCCGGCCGCGTCTGCGTTGAATTCACAGTGCAAGGTCATCAGCACCTTGCATCGGGAATTCTGGATAAATGCGGAGATCCCAGCCGCTAGGATCGATATGATATCGACGTGGACCTGATCGTTCTTCAGCAACTGGCCGTCTCGTTCGGCCTCGGATTGCTGCTCGGCCTCCAGCGGGAACGCTCGCAATCAACGATCGGTGGCATCCGCACGTTTCCCTTGATCGCCCTTTTCGGAACGATTTGCGCGCTGCTCGGCAAGACTTTCGGCGGCTGGCTGGTCGCGGCTGGTTTGCTCGCGCTCGTGGCTATCGTGTTCTACTCGAACTTCGCCGAGATGAAATCGGGCGACATCGATCCGGGGATGACGACCGAAGTTGCAGCTCTGCTTCTGTATGGACTGGGCGCTTACGTGGTGAGTGGCAGCATGGTTGTGGCGGTTGTGGTCGGTGGAGCAGTGGCCGTGCTCTTGCAGTTCAAGAAGCCGTTGCACGCCTTAGCCGGCGCCATCGGCGAGCGCGACATGCGGGCGATTATGCATTTCATCTGCTATCGCTCGTTATTCTGCCGGTGCTGCCGCACCAGGATTTAGGGCCATACGGCGTTTGGAACCCTTTCCAAATATGGCTCATGGTCGTGCTTATCGTTGGCATCAGCCTAACTGGTTACATCGCTTACAAGTTCCTTGGCGCCCGGAGGGGTACTTTATTGGCCGGCGTTCTCGGCGGCCTTATTTCCAGCACGGCGACAACGGTAAGCTACGCCCGCCGGACCGTGGAAAATACGAATCTCGCGAATTTGGCTGCGGTTGTCATCGTAACAGCATCATGCGTTTCTCTGGGACGCGTACTGGTGGAAGTGGCGGCCGTAGCTCCAGTCGCTTTCGCTTCAATGGCGCCGCCTCTCGCCGCCATCCTGGCTGTCTCCATCATTATTGGCGCCGCCATGTTTCTATGGCAACCGTCGCGCGGTACGGAGATGCCCCAGCAAAAAAATCCAGCCGAATTGAAAACGGCGTTCATTTTTGCCGCGATTTACGCCGTCGTCCTGGTCGCGGTTGCCGCCGCGAAGGAGCACTTCGGCTCAGCGGGTTTTTACAGCATAGCGATTGTCTCCGGGCTCACCGACATGGACGCGATTACGCTTTCGTCGGCCCGTTTGGTTGAAAGTGGCCGCACCGATCCATCCACAGGCTGGCGCGCCATCCTGATCGCTGCTATGTCAAACTTCGTGTTCAAGTTCGGGACAGTCGGCCTGCTTGGCCACCGCCTTTTGACTCTGCGCATCGGCGCGGCCTTCGCTTTGATCCTCACTTGTGCCGCCGTGGTCCTGTGGTTCTGGCCTGCTTAAACCGCGTTCTAATGATTGCGCGGTGGCGTCCGATTAATTGGAAAGTTTTCCACGCACAACAGTAACTGAATACGGCGGAAGTTCGTAGGACGCGGATGCATCTTGGGTAAAGTGTGCGGGCGGAAGATTGCGCGTCGGATGTCCGTTTGGACCGTCGGCCTGCCAACCGTATTGCGCTCGTGAAAATTGGACTAGTTCAACCTCGCCAACAAAACTTTGCGGCTGTCTTGCGTCGGGAAGATTAAACTCCACCTTGAGCTGCGCTGCGCGCTTGGGATCCTTGTTGATTGCAAGTAGGGCCCACTGCTTGTCCGGTCGTCGCACGGCATAGGCAGTTACGGTAGGGCGCGTCACTCCGTGCGCGCCTTTTTTCGTTTCGTTTATGGTGACAGGAAAGATTTCGTGCGGCTCATTTACGGGTTGCATCCATTCTTTGGTGATCAACTGAGCAGCGTAATAAGCGGATAAGCGATTCAGTTTGTCGTTTTTTGGTTTTAACTGAAGCATCATGAGATTGCCCCAGGAACACTTGAGCTCGTCCTGGAGATAGTTTGGCTCGTAGCCGTACAGGTACGGCTTCGCGCCGCCTAATGTCAGAAACGCACCAACCGCATCGGCGTTGAAGATTGCTCCTTCGATATCTACTTCGTGGCGTCCGCCGAAAACGGAATAGCCGTATTCGCTCATTAACCACGGTATGTCCGAAGGCACGCCGTCGGCGCGCAAGCTCGTCATCATCGCGTCGAGACGTTTTGGAATTTCCAACAACTGCGGGGCTGCATCGGCGCAGATGTTATCGAACGGATAAAACTCGAATGAAAAAAAATCGAAGGGTACGTTTGCGCTTCGAATGCATTTGAGGAACCGATTCACCCAGGAACGATTGCCCGCTGCATCGGCCCATGTGAGCAGTTGGTCCTCAAAACTTTGCAGGCTTGGCCCTCCCAGCTTGAGAGCTGCAGTAAGCGGCGCGACACGACGCGCCACTCCGACGTAAAGTGCGGCATAATCTTCTGGAGATGCCCATTGGCCATCGGGTTCTTCTCCCAGTTCGATTCCTTCCAGACTATAATTTCGCCGGAGCAAATAATTTATTTCGGCAGCGGCGTTGTCCGGGGTGTCGTACAACACGCCAACTGGCACAAGTACGGGCAAGTTGTTCGTGAGCCTGCTGCGCAAAATGAAATCCAGACCGGGTTGCTCCGTGCTGGGATCAAGATCTTCGGCGCGATGCCAGGGATCAGTGGACGAGACGTAAACGATTGTTTGGCGATGCCGATCGGGAGCGTGGCCGATGTGATCATGAAAACGATTGCGCTTGTCGATATTCCCGAGCTCAATCTCTCGGATGGCGAAGCCTAACGAGTCGCGAATGTCATCCAAGCCTTGCGCGCTCGTGTGCGAACTGTTGCTCATTACGATTCGCACGAACTGAACAGAACGCCAGCGCGCAGTGAGTCGAATCAATTCATCGCGGCCTTGTGCATTCTCGATGGTTCCATGTGCGAATGGCAGCCAGTCGTCATCATCATCCGGGTGCAAGTGCATCGGATCATCGCCCGGCCAGTATTCAACTTTGTATTGCTTTGCGTACGGAGTTGCCCAGCGAATGCGAATAGCGTTGATCGGCTTGGGCTCCCCGAGATCGACAATCACCCATTGCGGGTGGGTGTCGTTCGATTCACCAGTGAAATGTGAATCCAGATACGGATTACTTTTCCAAAACGATTCTTTATCACCATCTGCAATTCGCGAATAACCGTCATCGTTTGCCTGATCGATGGTGTTTCCGCGTCGTGGCAAATGATAGCCATAGGAAACGTTGATCGGTTCGCCGAGCGAATCGTCCGAGGTCCAGTATCCGCATTTGTGAACCGGATCGCTCCACGTCCCGCGCGGATTCCAATGCCACACCTCGTCACCAAGCTCAGTGCGCAACCGATATGTTAGCGGGCCGAGGCCGGCTGATAACATTTCTGTGATGTTCTTGTCCGTGAACATCTGAGCACATTCGCCTTTCTCGTGACCGTCGACGCCCGCGCCCAATGCTTCCGTTGGCACGCAACGGTTTACGGGATGGTCGGCGGACACAACGGCGGAGACCATCAGCGGTTTGTCGCGAACCAACGCTCCTGTTGTCCATGTTGCGACGAGGCCCGCTGAAAACATTGCGACGCTGCAGAACCAGACGCTGTTCACAGCCTGGTATGTAAATGCGTATCGGTAACAACGAAAGCAATGCGAGGACGGATCGCGGGATGGTAGGAACGGCGCGCTGCGCCGTCTGGACGCCGCAGCGCGCCATCCTACCTTGCCAGCGAAATGGATTAGGTGCCGCAGATGTGCGATGCCGCATCGCATCGCTTTTCGCTTACTTACCGCTGCGCTTTTTCCAGTTGCTTTCGAACCTGGGTTTTGTCGTGGCGAACATCGCTCAGGTGACTCTGGAGAACCGGTAGCTGGGATTTTTGTGGGTTCGGGTGATGCAGCAGCGTTTTGTTATTTTTACCGCCCCGATATTCTGGGCCAGGTTGCTTCGCCTGACCGATCCGGAGAAGTAACTCGTCTTCCTGTTTCTGAAGCTCGGCGTACCGCGCTTGCAAGGCCTCAGTGCGATTTGCGGCTGCTTCTTGCTGGGCTAAAACCGCCCTGTTCTTTGCGTCGGTGTCCTCTCGTTGATGTCGGGTTTCCTCCTGCTGCTTTTGATATGCCGCGTAATTTGCAGCCTGCTCCGCGGCGTATGCGCTGGCCTTTTCCGAGTCATAATGAAAACGTTCCTGAATCTCTTTTGGGAGTTCGGCGAAATAAACCTTCGTGACCCCCGATGTCGCCTTAACGACAATCCCATCCGGCTCGACGCGCGTGACAGTAGCGTCCTTGTACTCTTTGCCATTAACCGTTTTGAAGTCTTCCGCGAAAGCGGCTGAGGCGAAAGACAAGATAAAGAACGCGAGAATTTTCATGTTCATTTTGCCCCCCGAGCTTTCCTTTCTCTTCTGATACTTCGGAACGGTCAGGTCAAGGAGAATTCCCAGGCGAATGACGCCTGATTTGCCCGCAGGCGAGGATGTGACACATTGGACACATGAAGATAGCCACGATCCGCGAATTGCATATGAATACGGGCAAACTCGTCCGTGCTTCGGCGCACGAAAAGATTCTTATCACCGATCGTGGCAGGGCTGTAGCAGTACTCAAAAGCGCCCAGGCAGCCGACCTGGTCGGTAAGCCTTTCCCGAAACGCGACATTCGCAAAATGCCAAGCGTTAAAGGCGATTCCACAGACTACATTTCCCGCGACCGCGACGGCCGATGATCTACCTCGACGCGAGTTATATCCTGAAGTGTTATCTCCGGGAAGTTGGGACTTCTGAGGTGATGTCGTTAGTTCAGGGGAGCGTCGGCTGTAGCAGTGCAGCGCACGCGCGGACTGAAGTCTGGTCTGGCATCCACCGGCGAATCGGTGACAGGACCCTTTCGCTTCCCATCGCTCGAGACGTATGGCGACAATTCGAACACGATGAAGCGTTGGGCGTGTGGAGCTGGTTGCCTCTCGGTCAAAACATCGTGAAGCGTGCATGCAATGTGTTTGAAAAGCTGCCGCCGGACGTCTTTCTGCGTTCAAGCGACGCCCTTCACCTGGCTTGCGCATCGGAAAATCATTTCGCGGAGGTTTACAGCGGCGATCGAGCCTTGCTTGCCGCTGCGCCACATTTTGGACTCGACGGAGTGAACCTGTATTGAAGGCGATTTGTTTTTCCGGCGCGGTTGGTATTGCGCTGCTTCTCGTTGGATGTGGCAAGCCATCGACTGCGGCACGCATCGATCCGAACGGCCCGGTCGAGGTCGCGATTCCGGATCACGGCGCTTACACCGGCGCGTTCATGGATTTTGGCGACGCGGAGGACGACGTGACGCTCGAAACGATCGAAGATTTCGAAGAAATGGTGGGGAAACATCAGGCCATCGTCGTTTCGTCGAGCTACTGGGGAGAACAAAATTTTCCCGTAGCCAATCTCAACGTTATTTGGCGGCACGGCTCGTTGCCGCTGGTTTTCTGGTCGCCCTGGGACAAGCCCTACGAGGAAGATCACGGGCCGGACAAATTCAGTTTAACTGAAATTCTTGCAGGCAAATGGGATGCATACATCGACAAATGGGCGGACGCAGCCCGAGATTTTGGTCATCCAATGATCGTTGTGTTCGGCGTGGAAATGAACGGCACCTGGTTTCCGTGGTCGGGGGCTTACTACGGCGGCGGTCAATGGGAACCGGAGCACAACAATTGGAAAGGTCCGGAAACATTTCGTAGGGCTTATCGTTATGTTGTGGATCGCGTCCGTGCACGCGGCGCGTCGAACATCAAGTGGATGTTTCACACCAATAATTATCCCTATCCGTACGAAACGTGGAACTGCGCGCCCGCCTATTATCCCGGGTCCGATTACGTCGATTGGCTTGGGCTCAGCGTTTACGGACAGCAATACAAGGACGAGCCGAATCCGGATATTCCTTCGCTTGTTGACTGGCCATATGAGGAAATGAGCCGTCTCGATCCCCATAAGCCAATAATGATTGCGGAGTGGGCGACGGGTGAGTTTCCGCTTGCGAACGCGAAGCCCGGCGCCATGCACAAACCGGCGTGGATCAAACAAGGCCTGGAGCTTTTCCGCACGCGATACCCCCGGATCAAAGCGGCGCTTTACTGGCACGAGCGCTGGCAAAACGCCGACGGCTCGTACAGCAATCTTCGCGTGAATTCTTCGGTAGAATCGCTGCGAGCGTATCGCCAGGGAGTGGCGCATCCAGATTGGCTCGGAGATTTGATCCTGCGCGCGATTCCGACCAATAAATTGCGGTAGATCGCGACCGCCGGGCGCATCGCGGCGGGCTCTGCGAGGCCGCCCTAGCATTTTCCTTCGCGCTTATAGACAAAATCTACACTTGGCGGCGTCTTGAAAATAAAGACCGTGAAAAGGTCATGGAGCCTACCGCCAGCTATGATAATTGGAGGAACTGCTTTTCTGAAGTTGCGCCCGGATTGCTTCTGTTCGCCCGTCAATGGGTGCAATCAGCGGCGGATGCGGAAGACATTGTGCAGGAAGCATTCGTCAAATTCTGGCGACGCAATCACAACGTTGCCAATCGCGCGCTCCTCTACGCGGCGGTTCGTTCGATCGCATTCGATTTTATTCGTCGCGACACGCGCCGCGCGCGACGCGAGGCGGCTTTTTTTGCCGAGTCAGAGCCTGCGATTGAGCCGAGTTTCGAATTGCAAGATGACACGCAATTGGCGCTCGCCGCGGCCGTGGATTGTTTGCCGCGAGATCAACGGGAGGTGCTGGTCTTGAAGATCTGGAATGATCTTACGTTCAGCGAAATTGCCGGGACCCTGGGGATTTCTCAAAACACCGCGGCGTCGCGATATCGGTACGCGTTAAGCAACTTGAAGAAAGCTTTGCAACCACAATGAACGACTTTTTCGAGCTTGAAAATGAACTTAAAAAGCTGCGGCCAGCGCCGCCGTCGCCGGTTCTTGTTGAGCGCGTCGAGCAGGCTCTGGAAAGTCGCAGCGAATCGGTGCCGGAGGTTGGTAGGAAACGGCGGCGGTTCACACAAACGTCCAGCAGATGGTGGTCGTTAGGCTTCGGCCTCGCCGCTGCCGCGGTTTTGATTTTATTCGCTGTAGTCACGATGGACCGCCGGAATGATCGACAAGAGACCATGGCGCAAACTTCGACTGCGACCCATGAACGGCCAGTCTCGCCTGGGAAGACGCAATCGATGTCGTCCAGCAGATTCGTTTCTGCCGGTGGGACCAATGTCATTTACAACGCACGCGACGAGGGACTGCATTTTGCTGACGGCTCGGAGCGGCCAGTGCGACGTGTCCGCTATCGGACCCAACGAACCTGGCGCTGGCGTAATCCGAAAACGGGTGCATCGCTTCGCGTTTCGTATCCGAGCGAGGAAATCGTTCTCATCCCGGTTTCGGGTCAATGATTTAACAAAACAAACCATGAAAATAAAATCCGTATTAACAATCGCAGCCGTGGCGTTGCTCCCGCTGGCCGCACTCGCACAAACACCGCCTGGCCCGCAACAACCACCCCTTGGCCCGCAACAACCGCCACCGCCTCGACCACCGCATCCGCCGGGAATGCCAGGTCATCGCGATAAAGGGCCGAAGATGCCGATTACGTATCTTGGTATCGAGACATCGCAGGTTCCAACTGTACTGAGCGAACAGCTCGGCATGGCGAAGGGCCTGGGTTTAGTGGTCGATTACGTAGAGGCGAACAGCCCGGCCGCTGTCGCTGGCGTTCAACAGAACGACATTTTGAAGATGCTGAACGACCAGATTCTCATCGAGCCGAGTCAGTTAAGAAAGCTGCTGCAAACATTCCCCGAAGGCACGGAGGTGACGCTCACCGTCCTGCGCAAAGGACAGGAGCAAAAGCTCACTGCCAAACTTGCCAAGAAAGAGGTGCCGCAACGGCATAATCTCTTTCCTGGAGGGAACCACGATTGGCATTGGGATTTCGATGAGACCGGCGATCTGGGCGACGAAATGCAGGATTTAAAAGAACAACTCAAAGAGCAACTTGGCGATGCGCGACACGGCGTCATCCGCGAGGCGGTGACGCAAGCTCACGATGCGGCCAGGCGCGCGCGAGACGATGCCCGTCGTGCCGCGGAGGAACTTCGCATTTTCTTTGAAGAGAACGGCGCGATGAAAGCCAGCAGAATCGATCTAGGCCAAGCGCAGATTGTTTTCTCCGATGGCGGCGGCGAGCTGAAATTGCAAAACGTGGACGGAAAAAAATTGCTGACGGCTAAAGATCCACAGGGCAAATTGCTGTTTAGCGGGCCTGTCGAAACGAAGGAAGACCTCGATAAGATGCCTCCCGATGTGCGGGAACGATACGACAAGTTAAAGCAAAGCGAGTTGCGAGCAGGCGTGCCGCGTTACGACAGCCGTAATGAGGATGGCGCCGATGCCGACGATGCGGACGACGATGAGGATGATGGCGAAGAGGTTCCTGAAGCATCGTCGCAGCAAGTCTCCTTCAAATCGTCCCCTTACGAGGTTCTTCCGGGTTCGATGTCATTTTGACGGGCAGAGGAGGAACTCAGCCGAGCATCTTAACCTGGCCTAGCCACCCGCTCGGCGGAGTTTTCTTTTTTGGATGTCGGCCAGCTTGGCTGACTCGGCCGCCAGGCTGCGAGCCTGGCGAAACGGGCGCTGGTGCAGGCTGGCAGCCTGCCCGCCGAGTCAGGCTGGCAGCCTGACATCCGACTCGCCATTTTTTCTTGCCGCCGAGAATCCGTGTCCTTATAACAGACGCGCGTAATGGCACGGGTGTTGTTGCTCATCTGGATCATAGCGTTTGCATCTCCGCTGTTTGGTCAAACATCGTCACCTTCGACTTCGCCATCGCTTGAGCAACGCATCGCCGATCTTGAAGCGTACGTAAACAATTCGGCTCGAGGCAGCGATAGCTCGGGAATCGCTTCGAACATTGCTGGGTCGGGGCCCGCTTACAACGCATGGATGATGATATGTGCTGCGCTGGTGCTTTTCATGACGCTACCAGGCCTCGCTCTTTTTTACGGTGGTCTGGTCCGCGCGAAGAATGTTCTTTCGGTTTTGGCGCAATGCCTCGGCATTGCCGGGCTGGTTACGATCCTCTGGTGGGCAGCAGGTTATTCGCTGGTGTTCTCACGGGGGTCGCCTTTTTCGGGGGACTCAAGTTTGCTTTCTTGCATGGCGTCGATGCACGGCCGAATTCCGACTATTCCTATTGGGTCTCGCAGAACGTTTTCGCAATGTACCAACTGATGTTCGCCATCATCACGCCCGCTCTAATCATCGGCGCCGTGGCTGAGCGGATGAAATTTGCGGCTGTGCTCGTTTTCGTCGGGGTCTGGATGTTCGCGGTTTATTTTCCGCTCGCGCACATGGTTTGGGGAATCGACGGTTGGATGAATGGCGTGTGGAATCCCACGGCAAAAATTACTGCAATCGATTTTGCCGGCGGAACGGTCGTTCACATGACTTCCGGCTGGTCGGCACTGGTGTTGTGCATTCTTCTGGGGCGTCGCCTCGGGTTCAGAAAAGAAATCATGGCGCCGCATAGCATGGTGCTTTGTATGGTGGGAACGGGTCTGCTCTGGGTGGGTTGGTACGGGTTTAACGCGGGCAGCGCGCTTGCGCCTGATGGAATCGCGGCGAACGCGTTCACGACCACTACGCTCGCGACAGCGGTCGCCTCGTTCACGTGGGCTATGCTGGAATACGCACTTCGCGGAAAACCAAGCGTGCTCGGCTTTTGTTCAGGTGCCGTAGCCGGACTGGTCGTAATCACGCCTGCTTGTGGATACGTCGCTCCGACCGGCGCGGTGATTATCGGGATCGCTGCCGGGATCGTCCCGTTTTTTGCCTGCACGCAATTGAAGTCGTGGCTCGGGTATGACGACGCGCTTGATACGTTCGGCATTCACGCCGTGGGTGGAACGCTCGGCGCATTTCTCACCGGTATCTTTGCCACTGCGAGTGTGAATCCAAATCTTTCATTAACCGGTGCCGAGTCCCTTAATCCCGCGACCAAAAACGGTCTCGCCCGAATTGTTGGACACACATTGTGGATCGAACAGTTGAAGGCCATCGTGATCACGATTGTGCTAGCAGTTGTAGGAACCGCGATCATCGCCGCGCTCGTCAGGGGAGCGATCGGTCTGCGCATCGCGCCGGAAATTGAGCGACAAGGGCTTGATATTAATCAGCACGGTGAAGAAGGCTACATTACATCGTGACTACCAGACCACTGACTGACGGACTCCAAGCCCATGGAGCGGCGGTCTCCGGTCCGCCGCGGTCCTATTGTCCATTGTTTTGTCGTGCGGTAGTTGCGTATTTCCACGTGAAATGAACCAGGACTCTGAGCATCTGCGACTGCTTGCGATTTTTCATTACATCGTCGCGGGCTTGGCTGCGCTGTTTTCCTTGTTCCCGCTGCTTTACACAACGATCGGCGGGATTTTCATCTTCGCCGCGCGACATGGCACGTCAAAGCCAGGCGAAGAGTTGCCGCCGGAATTTCTTGGCTGGATTTTTGTCGGTGTTGGTTCGTTTTTGTTTTTATTCGGGATTGCGATAGCGATCTGCATTCTGATCGCCGGCCGATGTCTTTCTCGCCGGAAAGGTTACGCGTTCGCACTCGTTATGGCTTGCATCGAATGTCTCTTTGTTCCGTTCGGAACAATTCTTGGGGTGTTTACGATCATCGTTCTGTCACGCGAGCCGGTGAAAGCGCTGTTCTCAGCGGCGCGAGCGCCAGAATGAAACCTGCGGTTCCGTTGCGGGCATCGCTGTAGCGTTTGGCCGTCAGCCGACAATGCCTGAGATGTGCCCGCGACAATTCCCTCGATAGAGGAAGTCTGTGCTGAGAGCGTTACCGAAAAGGCTAAGGCACCTGCGAATAGAACTGTTTCAATAAGGACGCGGCACGGCATCAACTGCCCCTGCGTCTATATTGAAAACGGCGCACGATTCCTGCCAGGACAGTTGTTCGCGAGGAACGCGGAACTCAATTTCCCGATCCTGCCGAGTCCCTACTGTGAGCCTCTCGTTCTAGTTGTTGCGCGTTGGCCCTTTTCACGTTCAAAGCCCCCGGCTCGGAGGCGCCGTCGGGAACCTCAACCCAGTGGCCACCGATATGGCTGCCGGTACTCGCCGGCATCCAGACCATGTGCTTTCCCTTTTTTTCCACTGCTGCTACTTGCTTCGCTGGCACCGGTTTCAGGTCAAAATTCAGTTGCGTTGCCTGATCCGCCTTGGTTTTCGTATTCATGATGGACGCTTTCACCGCGCCATTTACTACCAGCGAAACCCTGTAAACGCCCGGTTGCAGACCTTGTGAAATGTAGCGACCTTTCGCGTCGGTTTTTACCGTATTAAAGAGTTGCTTACCATCTCGCGACTCGATCCGAACATCCGCGTTTTTAATCGCTTGTCCCTTCGCGTCCGTCACGACCCCCTGAATGCTTGCCGGTCCGCCCCAAGCGTTCGCAGCACACAGCATCAGCCCGATTATTCCCATCCTTAGTAACTTTGTAAGCATATCAGCCGAGAGTACACGCGGGAGGTGATGGGAGCAACTGTCGCGGGAAGTGGTGGCAAAGCGACCCCTCATTTTTTCGGCTATGCTCCTGATGGCTCGCGATTTACAGAGCGGAAATTCCGATTTCGTTTGTGTTTGTTTCATATTTTTCTTTTCTGCGTGATGGTTCAATAAGTTCATACAGAAAAAAGCGAGCAAGGTTCCCAAATATTTTGCTTTGGCAGTTCCAAAGGCTCCTGTACCTGCGGCCCTGTGAGGCGCGACGGTTTTAGAAATATTTTCTCAAAGCGACGTCCCAATTACGACGTTTGATGTTGGTCGTCGCTTCGTCGTAGTCGTTTGCAAAATTACCAACGACGAACGGAGTATGTCTGAACGTTGGAACCGGAATGCTCATTCCCCTTGTCGTCGGCTTCGACCCAATTACCCCCGAGATGGGTCCCGGTACGACCTGGCGCCCATACCATGTGCTTGCCGCCTTTTGCCATGTTACCTGCTTGGGACGCTGGCTTGAATTCGAAATTCAGCTGAGTCAGTTGATTCGCCTTGGTCTGCGTGTTCATGTTCGAGGCCCTGACCGCGCCATTCACAAGTAATTTTACCCGGTAAACGCCCGGTTGAAGTCCCTCTGAAATATAGCGGCCCTTTGGATCGGTCTTAACTGTGCTGAACACCTGTTTGCCGTCTCGGGATTCGATCCGAACGCCTGCGCCTTTAATCGGTTCGCCTTTTGCATCTTTGACAAACCCCTGAATGGACGCTGGTCCGTCCGCTGAAATCTTGTTCGCTCGCAGGCCGGCTTCCGATGCGCGATAACGCACATTGGTTGTGGATCCCGTCCCCGGAGGCGCAGCGCTCACGTCCGCGGTAATTTTGTTCGGTGGCGAGCCGTCTTCCAATGCGCGATTATCCACATTCGTACTGGACCCCGTCTCTGGAGGCGCAGCACTCACGTCCGCGGTAATTTTGTTCGTTGGCGGGCCGCCTTCCAATGCGCGATTATCCACACTCGTACTGGACCCCGTCTCTGGAGGAGGCGCAGCGCTCACTCGAGTGTCCGCGCGGCGCGGGTCGGAATCGGCGGCAGTTGTGTAATCCGGAACTGCGAATGGATTTTGAGCGGGCACGCTAATGCCGATACTGCTTATTCCTGTCGGACGAGTTACATCCGTGAAAATTCGCTGTAGATAAAGGTCGTATACGCCATTCCCGGGTTGTTCGTGGGCGGACGGCCGAACGGCGAGCTTGATCTTGAGCGCGTCGACGATAGAGCGGGCGATTTGGTCTTGGAGTGCAAACGCGCCGCCCAACTCGCGGTCATAAGTTTCCGTCCAAACGCGAAAACCGTTTCGCGCGTCAATCAGTTCGGCTGTCACACGAACACGGTTACCTTGGCGCTGCAAACTCCCTTCAAGCACATTTCCAACGTTGAGTTTTTCTCCAACCTCCTTTGTGTTCTCTCCTTTCAATGAGAATGACGAACTTCGGCCGACCACGCGCAAACCGTCAGCCTGCGCCAACGTATGGAGAATCTCCTCGCTTATGCCGTCACACAAATATCCCTGATCTTTCGTCTCGGTAGAATCGGTAAATGGTAGAACCGCAATACTTTTGTCTGGGGGATTAAACTGCGACGGTCGGAAGAGTTCGCCGCGAAATAACCAAACTGCAGCCGCGCCTAAAAGGAGACCGGCAGTCGCTGCTCCAACCAGCTTGGGATTACGCTGTGACCAACGCCAGATCCGCGCTGGGGGTGAAACCGGGCGGGCGACGATTGGACGGCCGCCGAGCCAGCGTTCCAGATCGGCTGCGAGGTCCCCGGCGGACTGATACCGCGCTTTCGGATCACGTTCGAGACAGCGTGCACAAATCGTCTCCAAATCCCGATCGAGCGATGGCGCAAGCGAGCGTAGTTTGGGTGCCTGCGTTTCAGATGCTTTGCGAATCACGGAAACCGGATTGGAACCCAGGAATGGCGGACGTCCTGCAAGCACGTTGAACAGAACTGCGCCGAGACTGTAAACGTCGGCAGTTGGGGTAAAGTGGGCAGCTGCACCATCGGCCTGTTCGGGAGCAATAAACCCTGCGGTTCCGAAGGTGGTCAGTGAACGCGTAAGATCGTTGTTTCCATCCAGCAATTTTGCCAAACCGAAGTCGCTTACCAGCGGTTCGCCACGATCGTCGAGCAGAATGTTTCCCGGTTTTAGATCGCGGTGGAGAACTCCACGGCTGTGGGCGTAGTCGACAGCGCGTGCGACCTTTGCCATGAGCTGCACACATTTGCGCGGTTCTTCGCGAAGAAAGGGCGCGTTCTCGTGAAAGCTTCCCTTCTCCGCGAATTTCATGCTAAAAAACGGCAGGCCATCTTCGCTTTCGCTCACTTCATAAATCGGAAGGATGTTCGGGTGATCCAGACTGGCCACCGCCTGAGCCTCTCGGCGGAATCGCTCGAGCGCTCCGTGTGAATCAGCGCGATAACTAAGGACGCGCTTTACCGCGACGATGCGCCGGGAATGTCGTTGCCTGGCGCGATAAATCACGCCCATGCCGCCGCAACCGATCTGCTCGAGAATTTCGTAATTTCCCAACTGCCACGGCTTGTCGCGCGTGTCCAACTCGTCGAGTACGGTTTCATAAACCGCCTTCGATACCTGGCCACCAGTTTCCAGTCCATCGCGCAGCAGGCAGCTCACGCAGACTCCGGTATCGAGTCGCATGGTTGCTCCGCACTTCTGGCATTTTGCGAGCTCTTTGGTGGCGATCGGAAGCGAATCAGAGCGTGGATCTGAATCTGTCATCGCAATTACTCGCTTCCTGTAGCAAGCGACGCGCACAGGTAACGGATCTCGTCATCCACGTCGGAAGGATCCTCGACAGTTTGGGAGACTTCATCGCGCAGCAGACTGCGGTAACGCTGACGCATGTTGTGCAGCTGTTTTTTCACGGTGGTTTCTGCCATTCCGAGTTCCGCAGACAGCTTAGCATACGACACTTGATCGCGTTCGTCTGTAAGATGGGAGCTTAGTGCCTGGTAAAGCCAGAGCTTGCCTCTGCTCTCGCATTCTTCCCGCAACCGTTGAAACGCGTGTTCCACAACCGCCGTCGCCCAAGTAAGGTCGAAGATGCGCTCCGGCGGCAAGGAGTCGAGCCCTCGGATCGCAATCGAAAATTCCGATGGCGCTTCCGCCATCCAATCGTCCCAGGAAACAAATTCCACGCCGCCGCCGCGTTTGTGAGCATGAGTTTTCTCCGCGGCGTTAATGAGAAAATTTTGGAGCGACCTCAGCAGGAGGGAACGGAACCGGCCGCGATTTCGATCGGCGTGCTGCAGCCAGTCGTTCTTCAGAATTGTCACAAAAAAATCCTGGGTGAGGTCCTGCGCGTCCTCGATTGAATAACCGCGTCCGCGGACAAATGAAAAAATCGGGCGCCAATAAGTCCGGCAAAGCTCAGCGAGCGCATCGCGAGCTCCTTGCTGTTCACTGCCCGGGTTAGCGGCGGAAAGGATCAGGCTCCATCGCGTAGTTACAAACTCACGCGGTTCGCTTGCACCCTGGTGGCCGTTCTTCCCGCTCACAAATGAACATTGTGGTTCTCTTTTGTGCACACAAGCTAAATGTTGCAAACATACAACCGCCGCCGCGTCCGAACGGCAAATGTGTGATATCGAGTAACCGCGTGTAATTCGGTCGCTGAGTAGTCTTTTGTATTGCCTAACGAGTCCTATTGCTTCCGGGGGGCGCTGTGATATTTGTGCTACCACTGCCGTGATCTGTTTACCCGCATTTATCCGCAGGTCACGCGGTATTGACACACCACGCCGAAATCCCTAATCATCTGTACCGACTCCGTTAGTCTGTCTGATGTGACGAGCGAACTTCAAGAAGCGGACTGGAATCGGCTCCTGCGCAGGATTCAATCGGGGAAGTGCACCCCTTTTTTGGGAGCAGGCGCCTGCTATGGCGCGCTTCCGCTTGGGGCCGATGTCGCGGAAGAGCTTGCGCAGCGCTACGGCTATCCATTTCCGGATCGAGATCTTGTGCGTGTTGCGCAGTATGCGGCCGTACAATCCGACCCGAACGCGCCAAAAGAAGATGTCGTGGACATGATGCGCGATGCGGGTCCTCCAAAGTATTCCCAACCGCCAAAGTTTGGGGAGGCTAGCGAACCACACGGTGTGCTAGCCGGTCTTCCGCTGCCGATTGTCATAACGACGAACTATGACGATTTCATGCTTCGCGCTTTTAAATGGAAATTGAAAGACGCACGTCGCGAGATTTGCCGCTGGCAGGACATCTTGCAGCACGTTACGTCGATTTTCGAAAACGAGTCGGGCTATAAACCGACACCTGCCAATCCGCTCGTCTTTCATCTCCATGGCGCGCTCGACGTTTCTGAATCGCTTGTACTGACGGAAGACGATTATTTAACGTTCCTCGCGAACATAGCCGCTAAACCAGATCTTCTCCCGGAAGTCGTGCAGCAGGCTTTTGCCGCCACGAGCTTTCTCTTCATTGGCTATCGTTTGGGAGACTGGAATTTTCGTGTTCTCTTTCAGACTTTGCGTGCCCGGCAACAATTCAATAGCATAGTGGTCCTGAAGCCTCCGGAAGAAACCGATCCGAACCGCGCGGCACATCAGACTTATTTTGAAAAACTTTATGGCGCGTTGGACATGAAAATTTTCTGGGGTACGGCCCGCGAGTTTTCATCGCAGTTGGAAGAACGTTGGGCGACTTTTGAACTAGCCAAAAAATGAGCGCTGAATCCGTTGCTGCCGAATCAAAGGACGTTCTTCCGTCGAAAAGCCGCGACTTGGATGACAAGACTTGGGAGCGGTTATTAAAACGGATCAGGGACGACAAGTGCACACCGGTAATTGGCTCCGGTGCGTGCACAGCGCCTCCCTCTGGTGCGGATCCTGAAAAATGGGCGGAGCTAAAATATCCATCGAAGGAACAGATCGCACTCAAGTTTGCGGCGGATTACGCTTACCCGCTGGAAGACCAAAACAAGCTTGAACGAGTGGCGAAATACGTTGCGGCCACAGATGATATCATGGCCCCCAAGGAGGCATTCGCCGAACATTATAAAAACCTTCCTGCGCCGAACTTTTCAGCGTTGCCTAACGAACCGCATCGCGTTTTGGCCGATCTTCCCTTCCCGGTGTATCTCACAAGTAATTTTGATGATTGGATGTACCGCGCATTGACGCAATACAAGCAACGAGATGCGCGCCTTGCGATCTGCCGTTGGAACCGTCACATCCCGGAGAAGGCGCCGAGTTTTGATCCGGAGTTTGCCTATTCAGTGGCGAATCCGCTTGTCTATCACTTTCACGGTTGCACGCCATGGGCGGAATCGGCGGTTGTGACCGAGGACGATTATTTTGAGTTTCTGATCAATATTTCGCGAGACTACAAATCACTCGCGCATCGAGTGGATCGCGCGCTGGGAGGCGCGCTGCTCTTCCTCGGCTACACTTTGTCGGATTGGGATTTCCTGGTGCTCTTCCGCCTGTTCGCGAACAAGCTGCGCGACAGCGGCAACACGCACATCGCGGTGCAGCTGGAGCCTTTGGATTCACCGGGAGCCCAGGCGGAGAAAGCCGCCAAGGCCGTGAAGTACCTCGATTCCTATTTCGGTACAGCACAGGTAAAAGTCTACTGGGGCACTTGTCAGGAGTTTTGTGAGGAACTGCGAGTGCGGTGGGAAGCTTTCAGCCGGGGATGAGTGATTCGCCCTTCGTCGGCCCGCGGCCTTTTGAGAAAGAGGATAGCGATCGCTTTTTCGGCCGCACCCGAGAGACCGAAGAGCTTCTTTCATTGATCATCGCGCACCGGGCCGTCCTGGTATATGCGCAATCGGGAGCCGGCAAGAGCTCCTTGTTGAGAGCAGGTGTCATCAATCGTTTGGAGGAGCAGCAGTACCAGATTCTGCGGCCCGCACGTGTCCATGGCTTACTGCCAACTGACGTCCCACCCGAGAGCGTGCACAACATTTTCGTGTATCACGCCCTTCAGTACTGGGCAGCAACACTGCCGAGCGACCAAACAATCAAAGATCATGCGAAGACCACGCTGAGCGAGTTTTTCAGGTTCGTTGCGACATCTACGGAAGCTGGGGAGGAAGGTTCGCCATCCTTGATCGTGATCTTCGATCAGTTCGAAGAATTTTTTACCACCAACGCGCACCGGTGGCAGGAACGAGGGCCGTTTTTTGATCAGGTTGTGCAGGCTTTGCACGATCTGCCAACGATGAAGATTGTCTTTGTCATGCGCGAGGAGTACATCGCGCAGCTGGAGCCATTCGCCGAACTGTTGCCGGAGAAATTGCGTCCGCGCATGCACCTGGAGCGGTTGCGCGGCAACTCGGCCCGTAACGCGGTGGTGAAACCTTTTCAGAAGTGGACTATTTCGTTCGACCCGGCAGCAGCCGACAAATTGATGGGCGAACTTTTGGAAATTCGCGTAGCAGAAGGCGACAAATTCCGTGAAATCCACGGCGAGTTCGTCGAACCGGTTCAACTTCAAGTGGTCTGCCAATCGCTCTGGGAAAATCTGCCCGCGGAATGGAAGAATGGACCGAATGTCAGCAGCAATTCACCGCGCCTGATCACAGCTGAATACATCGAACGCTTCGGTGACGTGAACAATGCGTTGGCGCTGTATTATGATCGATCGGTTGAGAAAGCCGCCGCCGCCAGTGAAGGCAGGATTGGTGAGGGCGAATTGCGGCGCTGGTTCGGAACAGCTCTGATAACCCCCACCGGAACCCGCGGACTTGCGTTTCGTGGAGCACCGGGAGCTACCTGGAGAATACCGGGCCTGGCGTTAAAAGAACTGGAGGAGGCGCATGTCATCCGACGCGAAGACCGCTCCGGCACAATAACTCATGAGCTGACCCACGATCGCTTCATCGAGCCGATACAAAAATCAAACGAAGTCTGGCTCGCACGATACCAGGAGGCGGAGCGGATTCGCGCCAAATTAGAGGAATACGCCAAGCGCGAGTCGGATGAACTTTTGGATGAATTGGACGTTCGTGAAGCAGAGGAATATTTGAACTCGCCCGCGGCTAAGATTCTTGGCGCAAGTCCCGACGCGCGTCAGCTTGTTAGGCGCAGCAGGAACGAACTGGAGGAAACCAAACGGCGCCGGGCCGAGGAGTTGGAGGAAGCACGACAGCGCGCCGAGGAGCAGGAACGGCTGCGTAAGGCCGAGAGCGAACGCGTAAAGCTCCTTCTCGAGAAGCGGAAGCGGGACCGAATTTTCGGCGTTATAGTCTTCGTTTTGGGCATGATCATTCTGATGGTTGGCGGAGCTCTCTACCACCTCCAGAAGGAACGAGTTCGGGAACTGGAGAGATCCGGCAAGGCTTACAGAGAAAAGGCAGAAGCAGTTGGTAGGAACAGTCCAACAAAAGATGTCACGGCACTGCGCAACCTAGCGATTGCGCTTCGTTATAACCCAAACGATACAATCGCCGCACCGCGGGCGGCGAAACTTCTGATGGAAAAAGTCTGGTGTCCGCCCTTGAGCTTGGACCTGACTTACGAGAAGGATGCCATATTAGCCGCCACCTTCAGTAACGACACGGAGGACGAGGTTTTTGCTCTCTCGGGTGATGGCAACTTACTCCGGTCGAGAGAAGGGAATTCCCAGCTAGAGACTATCCAGCAGCTCTTCGGCGAGTCGCGTGCTACAACGGCCGTCTTTAGCTCGGACGCCCGCTGGCTCTTTGTTTTGCTGCCGACAGTGGTCTCCTCCCAAAACGCCTACGGTTCCGCTGATGAACAAGCCCAGAGCACGGCGCCACCACCGCCTGCCGGCCGCGAGAAGGTTAAGGTGAGGGTTTGGCGTTGGTCTACAGAAGCGAGACGCTATACCGCAGGTCCTGAGCGCGATCTCTCACTTATGTCCTCCTCGCGCACGACTCTGACTTGGAACGAGCGCGCACAGGATCTGTTGCTCATCAACGCACGCAGCGATCAGCCACCTGAATCCCATCTCTTCCACGTGACTTCCGAAGGAGTCGCAGAGTTGACTGATACCTCCGCGGAATTGAGTCGCCGGAAAGTCGTTGCTGCCGGGGTGAGTCCCGATGGCGAAAGGCTGGCGATCGGCTCATCCAATGGCGTGGTGGCGCTGCTCAGTGCGGTCGATTACCAGCCGGTTTCTGAAGGCGTGGAGGGCAAGGACCTATTCCATGCGCCCAACGGTTTCCCGATTATTGCGGTAAACTTCGGACCCGGTGAACACGAACTCGCGCTTTCGAGTTGGACAGGATTGCGAACGCTGAACATGGCGAGCGGGGAGCGGATCGCCTTTGAGTCGCCGACATTCCGGGACCAGTTCATCCGACGAGTGCTGGGTCCTGGAAACCCTAGTCAGCGGCTCATTGCGACGGCGCTCTATGGACGCGTCCAGATCGCCCGCGCCGAGACCGCCCCCTCCGCCAATATCGGCGCCACCGCGGAGCCGATTGTCGTTCGCGGATCAATTGCCATCCCGCAATTTAGCCGGAGCGGCAGGCGTGTCTTAACCCTTTCCGGCGGGACGCTGAACGCAGATACTCTGCGTGTCTCGGATGTCACCATGTTGAATGAACCTCAGCCAACGTCTCTTCCAAGCTTGGAGAATACGTCCCCGCCGACCTGGCTCTGGGAGCTGGCGGCCGCAGTCAGTGCCCTCGATGCCAGTGACGACGGCTCGCTCCGTATGCTCGAGAATATTCGAAGCAAGTACAAACCGCGGAAAGCTGCGGGATCGTACGAATCGGTCTGGAAGCGCTTTTTCCCAGATGAACGCGGAACGCCGTGACAGTAAACCCGCTACGAGTCACAGGCACTTAGTAGTGACCCGTCGACGTGCCGTTGACCCTTAAATTTGGCGTTGCCTTCATCACAAGAAATTGATAGGCCTGTCGGTACGCAGCGAACTTATTCTTGAAGATGTCAGCCCCGCAGATTGTATCCGAGTCGCCCAACCGGCACACCGACGCTGGTGCAAAATGCGTCGGACCAATCGGAATGTTCGCACTTTCAGTGTTTATGGTGCTGATGGTTGCATTATGTCTGTACGGATTGGTAGTTCTGTGGCCTACACCGATCCCCGCTGGTCCATCTGACGAAAACGTCCCATCTCCCATAAGAGTCTTTATATGGACCTTTAAGATCTATGATGAGGTACGCCTTCTGTTGATCGTGAGCCTCGCTGGAACTCTGGGGACGCTAGTCACGAGATCCGGTCGCTATATTGGTACATTGGCAGCAGAGAGTTGGTCCGCAGTTGGATAGCCAAATACTTGATGCAACCATTTGCGGGCACCGCGCTTGCTGTCGTGTTCTACCTTGTGATCCGCGGCGGATTTTTTTCACCGCAAGCCGGATTCAAGCAAACAAGCCCATTCGGCTTTGCCGCACTCGCTGCCTTGGTGGGACTCTTTTCCCACCAGGCAGTGCTTAAGTTAAAGGATATCGCTGAGACAGTTCTGGCTAAACCTCAGCCGGGCAAAGATGCGGCACCGCAAGATGTGGACATGTAAGGCGCTTGTTTCGGCAGATTACCGACCGAGAGCCCGAACGCATACGGGTATTGGCGAAAATTGTCGTGCCGAGTGAAATCGCCTGCCGCGGCGTAGCTCGAGCGAAGGTGGGAGGCATCTCTCGATTTTTTTTCGGCACACCAAACGCATTCGCGCTTTCAGTTCAACGGCCAACACTCAACGCTCAACGCCCAATGCTCAGATAAAAAGACTGCCGGCGGAGGGGCTCGAACCCACACGATCTTGCGATCACTGGATTTTGAGTCCAGCGCGTCTGCCAATTCCGCCACGCCGGCGTTGGGATCTGAAGCTACAAAACTCAGAGCGAAGCTCAAGCGCTTACAAATAGCAGGCCGCTGAATCGTTGAACCGTTGCATCGTTGAAGCTCAAGCACGAGCGCGGAACTTCGACTCAAATCCTGGTATTGCCGATGAGAGCGGGACCATACGTGTTGGCAGTTCGAATCTAATCGCCCGTAATCTCAAGAAACGCGGTTGGCACTTGGGCTACGTTTCATGTTGCGCCGCGTTACGAAGATAGAGAACAAGATCGTAGCCGCGACCGCTCGGGTAGGGCTTCCCGTTGAGTTCGAATCCATAGTCAGACGCAAAACGCATGGCTCGCTCATCTACCCGGGTCGTCGCAAAAACATTCTCATTTTGCACTAAAACGATTAACTCAGTGATGATGCGACTCGATAGTCCTCGCCCTTGGTGAGATTTAGCGACGACTATCCAGCCCAACTCAACACGGTATCCGTCTGATGGGACGGTTGCGCGCGCTTTCGCGAACACCTTATTACGATAGTCCGGCCGGGGGTGTTTCAACGCACCTACTCCGACCAGTTGCCCATTTGACTCCCGAAGACACAACAGACGAGAAGCGTTGCGGATGCGCTGCGTTAAGCCTTGTGGATCGACTGCGCCGCCTTCAATAACAAACTTCTCAAAATCGGCTAACGCCTGCACCGTGCAGTCTGAGGGCGAGAGTATTGACGAAGTCAGCATCGCGGTGTCACAGCGAGGTGAATCCTAGCAATCGTGACGGTTGATATCATTTTGCTGTTGGTGTGTGGAGAACAAAAGATGCAGAATCGGGGCGCGTGAAATACTGGCAAACTGCCCTGGCAATTTTAGCATCGCTCTAGGCGTCAATCACGTTGGCTGACGACTTCAAAACGATCAACGGAAAAAAATACAAAAACGCCACGGTCAGCCGTGTCGAGCCTGACGGAATTGTGATCAAATACAGGTCAGGAATTGCAAAAGTATATTTCGCTGAATTGCCGAAGGATGTTCAGGAACGCTTTCAGACGCCGAGCGTTCACTCTGCCGAGCCAAATGCAGATTTAGACGCAATACGGAAGGCGGCTAATGGCGTCGGCGCCAAGAGAGTATTCACCGAAGGCAAGAAGTTTTTCAGAAGACCAAGTGTTTGATTTTGGCAGGTCTTTTGTCGAGCAGGGCGGCCGATTTGAGGTTAGCCCTTACGGGCAAGGCGGGATGTTTAAGGGCAACTGTTTGGCCGATCAGAAGCGACAATATGTGTTCAAAATCACAGCAGATAATTATATTAAGGCAGGGCTGATCACCGTCGAGGTTTATGTAGAGCGCCGCGAGACAACGTCAGATTGGCCGTACGTCACTCGGACCTGGGTCGAAGTTAAAAGCTCTGACGAAGGCGTTACCATTCTTTGAAATCGCCCGCGTGCTCGTGTGTCTTGATCACGTTGCTGCTTCACCGTAAACGCTACTTAAAGCAGGCTAAATCGCCGTTTTCCGGGAACTTCGTGCCGCAGTCCCCGTAGAACGAGGCGAGAAATGAAAGCACCCCCCAGAGCGGCGGCGGTCTGCGTCGCTGCGATAATTAGTCAACAGCATCCGAAACTCTTGCCGCTTAAACGCGAAATCGATCTGCACGTTTTGCCCGCTGTCACAGAGTCCCTTAACGTAATAACTGAGAGAAAACTGGAACGGATCGTGATAGATCTTTCCAGCGCGACTTACATCGATAGTGCGGGCTTGGCAGCGCTGATTGCAGCCATGCAAAAGATTAAAGGCTTTGGTGGCAAGTTTTTCCTGGCTGGTCTGGACGAAACCATGCGCTCGATTTTCGAGACTTCGCAGCTTGATCAAATATTTCAGATTTTCCCAGATGTAGATGCTGCACTGGCCGCGATTTGACGCCTGAAATATTGGGAAATCATCGCTGACAATCTGTGCGAAGTACTTGAAACATGAGAACGTTTTTTGTTTTGATTTGTATGCTGGCACTTGTGTGCACGGTGCGCGGTGGCAAACAGCAAGACAAAGCGACAACCCACGCGAACACGTCTCAGCGCGTCCCAACCAAGAGCCCGCAACACGTCCCCGTGAAGAGTTCCCAGCATGTCGCCACACACGCTGAACATCCGGCTACGAGCAATGCTCATGTCCAGCACCCACAACCCATTCAGCGTACTGGTACGGTTGGACATCCCCCCAAAGATGGCAACCGGACCGGACCGCCTGGCCTGGAACGCGATACCAAAACCACTGCATCTGGTGTCGCTGCTGCTAAGCCCGCTGCTCCTGTGCCACCTACTCCAGTTTACCATTATAATTTCCGCACGAAATCCGGTCTCATTGGACGCGACTTCACAAGGCCACTAACGCCGGACGAGCAATCGGCTATCGCCCGGCAAGTTGAAAATGGCCAACGAGAAAAAACTAAAGGTGCCTTCGGGAGCTATGATTCCGAAAACAGTGTTTACCATTACAACTTTCGGACGAAATCCGGTCTCATTGGACAGGACTTCACAAGGCCGCTAACGCCCCAAGAGCAAGCAACTATTGGACGACAAATTGAAAATGGGCAACCAGCAGGAATTCAAGCACCGCCTGGCGGTGCTCCAGTCTCTGAGCATATCGGCGCTAGCGCGGCTGCGGCTCGCGAAGCCGAAATTGAAGATGCAAAAAAACGTGGAGCGATAATTACCGATCGTGCGACGAAGCTCGCGCCGCCTCCAGCCCAGGGAAATGTGACTCCGTTTCGTCCACAGCACTTTGATCTGCCAAGCAAGCCCGATCCGGCCATAGCGAGTGTTAAGTTTCAAGGGACTGGTCATATCCAGGGGAGCGAAGCCTGGACCGGCCAAAAATACACGGTCTTCCGCAATTATCACCACGAGTGGCACGACATGGATTGGTGGAGACATCATCACCACCGCGTCATTCTGATCTCCGGTGGATGGTATATCCGGAACGCTCGTTACTGGTATCCGGCGTGGGGCTACGACTCCGGCGGTAGCTACTACCCGTACGACGGACCGATCTATGCCTACAGTGATCTGCCGCCAGATCAGGTGATCGCCAACATGCAAGCCGCGTTACAAGCGCAAGGTTACTACAATGGGTCGATAAACGGTATCCTCGACGCCGCCACCCAGGCTGCGGTCGCGCAGTATCAGCAAGATCACGGACTCGCCGCTACTTCTGCAGTTGACGAGCCAACACTAGAATCGTTGGGATTCGCATAACGCAACCAGCAAAGACCACTGC